>NZ_JAUEDK010000042.1 GCF_030385785.1 Crenobacter oryzisoli | reverse complement strand
GGATCGCCTGGAGCAGGTCACGGGCATAGCGCATTTCATTCTTGGCGTATTCGCCAAAGACAGCCTCTCGCACCAGATGCGTCGCCAGCGAAGTCAACGTCAGCAGCCGCAACTGCGGATAGCTGGCGGCTACGCCGGAGGCATAAGCCTGTGCTCCGAAGTGCTGACGATTCTCTGGGGTATCCGAGGTGCGCAAGGTACTGCCATCAATCGCGTAGCGGGCCAATCCGCGCCAGCTTCTTCCCTGCTGATGCCGCTCATCCCAAACCAGCGCGCTGAGCCCGAAGAGTTGGGCCAACGGTTCCTCGCCGAGGCGCTGCCGCGCCTGGGTCAAGGCGCTCTTGGCAATCTCTGGATTGACCTCGTCAGGCAGCACCAGATCGAGATGAGCGACGACCTCCGGGATGGGCTGATGCCGGTACATCGCCAACGCAATGACCAGCCAGACGACCTGTTCGGCCGGCAATTTACGCCGCCGCACGCTGGCTTTGCCGGTCACTGCAAGCGCGTGGGCGATCCATGCGGGGTCAATTTGCTGAGAAAGAGCAGAGAAATCAGGGTGTTTATGAGCCTTGCCTACCATCTGGACCAACGTGAGGGAGTCAACCTGGCCGGAATATGAGCAAGATTCGCACCATGAAAAATGCCGTTCACTTGCTTAAGTGAACGGCATTAGCCAAGTGGCCGCCTTTTAACCGAACCATGCGTCTACTCCCGCACCAGCATCCGCGGCAGCACCGGCCCATGCAACATCAACGCTAGTCCTGCCACCCCCGCACATAGCCACCACAACAGTGGTCCGCCGAACTGGCCGTACGCCCAGGTACCTAGCGCCGGCGCGAACAGCGTCCGGCCGGACCAGGCCGCGTTGTAGATGCCCATGTATTAGCCGCGCTGCCTGCCCTCCGAGCGCAGCATCAGGATCGCCGCCCAAGTCGGCGACATCAGCATCTCGCCCGCTGTCAGCACCGCCATCGATGCCAGTGCCCACGGCGCGCCGTGGCCGAGGTTCAGCACCAGGAACGCTGCGCCGACGCAGACTACGCCGGCGTGCGAGCTGCGCGTCAGTCCCCAGTGGCCGACCCGGTGCGCGATCGGCAGCTGCAGGCCGACCACCATCAGGCAGTTGAGCGTGAACAGGTAGCCCACCCATTGCGGGCCCAACTGGTAGTGCTCGCGCAGGAACAGGCCGAGCGTGCCGTAGATCTGGTCGAATACCGTCAGCGCCAGCAACTGGCCGGCGATGAACAGTAGGAAGGGCTTGTCGGCCCATGGCGAGTTGCCGGCTTCGTCGACGGCGGCGGATGGCGCCTGGCGAGGTGGAGGGGACTCGTGGTGGTAGCTGTACGCCATCCATGCGGCACCGATCAGGCTGGCAGCACCCTGGGCGAGGAATAGCCAGTGAAAGCCGATGCTGGCGAGCAGGCCACCACTGATGCCGCCGAGCGCGCCGCCAAGGTTCGTCGCCATGCGCAGCTGGCCTTGGCCGGTGGGGCGCTGTGTCGGATTACACGGTTCGAGCGTTAGCCGCATATTGCCGGGACGGAAGCCGCCGTCGGCGAGGCCGGCCAACAGCAGCAGGGCCGGGAACAGCGCCAGCGGCAGTGGCGTCGAGAACAGCAGGCTGATCACGCCGCTGCCAGCCAGCAACAGGCAGGTGAGCCGGTGCGCCGCAAAGCGGTCGGATAGGCTGCCGCTAAAGTAGGCGCCGACAAAGCTGCCCAGGCCGTACACGCCCATCAGCAGACCAATGTGCGCATAGCCGAGCCGGTAGTGTTCGAGGAAGTACAGCGGTAGGAACAGCTTGGACGAGCCACCCATATTGTTGATCAGTGTGGCGAGCACCTGCACGTATACCGAACGCGGCAGGCCGCGGAATGGGGCGAGCAGTTGCCGGGGCAGTGGCAGCGAGGGGCGGGCATCGGTCGTCCTTACGGGCGAACTGCCGGGCGCAAGGGTAGGCGGCCGACGGGATATGTCAGAAGACTATCCTACCAGTGCCGCGGGACCGTGGCTGCCGTGAGGCGAAATCTTTCGGTAATATTTTTTTGGCATGGAATTTGCTGCCACAATGGCTTTCATCCCCTGCGAGGGCTCGCGATGATCGTGATCGACCCCACTCCGACGGCGACCGGCAGCCAGGATCCCGCCTATCGGTACTCGGGCTGGTGGCCTGCCGTGCCGGCCGCGGCCGGCTTCGTCGCCGAACTGGCGCGTCAGAGCGCCCCGGCAGATCTTGCCCAGAGGGCGGCAGCGACTGCCGCCGATACGAGCGATGCAGGCGAGCCTTCGCTGCTCGACACCGAGTCCTTTCCCCGCCACGACGACATGGTCGACAAGTCCTCGTTGCCACAGCGGCTCGCCATCGAGTTGCAGCGCTTTTCGGTCGACTTCAGGCAGCGCTGCCAGGCATTCGGCATCGCGGTTGTGCCGGCGGTGGGGTTCGACGATTGCGTCGTGGTCGATGGCATGCATCCGGGCTGGGCGCGCATCGAGCGCCTGTTCGCCGACGACGACACGCTGCGCAGGCGCTTCATGCGGATCGCGAGCGCTGGCGCGGAGGTGCGAGCCTGGCAGCTCGCCGCACAGAGCCAGTGCCAGTATGCGTCGCTGATGGCCAGCGGGGACTTGAAGGCGGTCGCCGTGCTGGTCGAGCGGACCAGCGCGACGATCACCCAGTTGTCGTGCCGCGTGACGATAGGGGCGGACGGTGCACGCGCGGAGGTCTCGGGCGACGGCGCTAGCGTCGACCCGACCGCGATCGCACTGTAAGCGCCGCTGCCGGCATCCCGAGAACGGGGTGCCAGGCTCGGTCGGCGGTGCGAGCGAGGAAGGCACCGACTTTGGCGGCCGGCACCTTCTGCAGCTCGCACAGCAGCTGGTGCGACACTCGGGGCAGGCCGTAGTGGCTGGTCAGCTGCTCGTGCAGATGGCCGAGCAGGTTGGCGGCCATCTCGGCGTCGGCCAGCGCGCGGTGCGCCTGGCCGGTGGCGGGTAGCCCGGCCCAGCGCGTCAGCGTGCCGAGCTTGTGGTTCGGTGCATCGGGCAGCAGCCGGCGCGCCAACAGCAGCGAGCAGGCAAACGGCTGGAAGCGTTCCCGCCCGATCAGCGCCAGCTCCGCATCCCAGAACTTCTGGTCGAACGACGCGTTGTGCGCCACCAGCGGAGCATCGCCGACGAAGTCGGCCATCTCGGCCATCACCTGCCCGGCCGGCGGCGCATCGCGCAGCATCGCGGTGCTGATGCCGGTGAGCTGTTCGATGAACGCGGGCACCCGCACCCCGGCATTCATCAGGCTCTGGTAGCGGTCCACCACCCGGCCGTTCTCGACCAGCACGGCGGCGATCTCGGTGGCGCGGCAGCCGGTGCCGGGGCTGATGCCGGTGGTTTCAAAGTCGATGACGGCGATACGTTCCAAGGCGGACTCCGGTGGGGATAACGAGCGCCGCCACCCTAACGCAAAGCGTTCGGCGGCGCTACAGGCTCTGTGCGGCCGACTGCGTTACACTTGCCGGTTTGCGTCGCGGCAGCCGCCGCGACCGTGGACGGAGTCGACAATGTTTTCGGGGCTACTGGGCTGGCTGAGCAGCGAGCAGGGCATGATGGCGCTGCTGGTGGACAACTGGCAGCTGGGCTGCGGGCTGATCGCGCTGGTGGTGTTCCTGGAGACCGGGCTGGTGATGCTGCCCTTCCTACCGGGAGATTCGATGCTGTTCGCCGCCGGCGCCTTTCTCGGCGTGGCCGGGCTGTCGCCGCTGCTGCCGGTGATGCTCATCACTGCCGCGGCGATCGCCGGCGACGCCACCAACTATGCGATCGGCCGCTCGCCGCTTGGCCAGCAGATCGTGCGGCGCGGCTGGGTCAAGCCGGCGCACCTGGCCAAGACGCGCCGCTATTTCGACCGCTTCGGCGGGCCGACGGTGTCGATCGGCCGCTTCCTGCCCGTCCTCCGCAGCGCCGCGCCGTTTCTCGCCGGCCTGTCCGGCATGGATACGCGGCGCTTCGCGCTGTTCAACTGCCTGGGGGCGGTCCTGTGGTGCGGCAGCCTGATGGTCGGGGGCTACTGGTTGGGCAGCATAGGCTGGATCCAGCATCACCTGGGCCTGCTGTCGGTTGGCATGGCGCCCACCACCTCGCTCGTGCTGCTCGCGGCCCCGTTGCTGATGCGCGGGCTCAAGCGCCGCTGACGACGGCACGCCCGACCGGCCGCTGCGAAGCAATACATGCGGTTTTGCCGCCGCCGTAGTATGGTGGATCATCGGCACAGCGCCGGCATCCCAATGACAAGGGATTCCCCGACGAGCCGCCGTGCATGGCATGCCGGCGAGGGCGCGATGCGCACCGCCAGCAACCTCTTGCCGCACCGCGGGCTCATCGGGGTGTCCAACAGGGCCGTCACGCCCCGGAGTAACTATGCACTGGAATCAGGAACTGTTAACGAGCGCCGTCTGGCTGGCCAAGGCCTATGGCATCACGGTGGTGCTGTTCGTCGCCGCCAGCTATCTCTTGGTGCGCTCCACACTGTGGGGCAAGCAGTTCTGGGAGCTGGCCGGCCCGTACTTCTCGCCGCGGCGCAGCTGGCGGCCGCTGGCGGTGCTGGCGCTGATCCTGCTGCTGACGCTGACGGCGGTGCGCATCAACGTGCTGATCTCGATCTGGTACAACGGCATGTACACCGCGCTGCAGAAGCTCGACGAGCCCGCGTTCTGGGTGAGCCTGCAGATCTTCGCGGTGCTCGCCAGCGTGCACATCGCGCGCATCCTGCTCGATTACTACATTCAGCAGCGCTTCTCGATCCACTGGCGGGTCTGGCTCAACGAATACCTGCTATCCCGCTGGCTCGACAAGCAGGCCTACCATCGCAGCCAGTACCTGTCCGACGTCGGCGACAACCCTGACCAGCGTATCCAGCAGGACATCGCGAGCTACGTGTCGAGCTCGCTGTCGCTGTCGATGGGCGTGGTCAACGCGATGGTGTCCACCTTCGCGTACACGCTGATCCTGTGGGGGCTGTCCGGCGAGTTGCATCTGTTCGGCCTGGTGATCCCGCGCGGCATGGTGTTCCTGGTCTACGTGTACGTGCTGATCGGCACGGTGATCGCGTTCAAGATCGGCCGCCCGCTGATCCGCCTGAACTTCCTCAACGAACGCTTCAACGCAGACTACCGTTACACGCTGGTGCGGGTGCGTGAGTACGCCGAGAGCATCGCGTTCTACCGCGGCGAGAAGGTCGAGGGCGCGCTGTTGCGCAACCGCTTCGGCCGGCTGATCGACAACGTCTGGCGCATCGTGTTCCGGTCGATGAAGTTCCAGGGCTTCAACCTGATCGTGAGCCAGATCTCGGTGGTGTTCCCGATGATCATCCAGGCGCAGCGCTTCTTCACCAAGCAGATCACGCTCGGCGACCTGATGCAGACCTCGCAGGCGTTCGGCACGCTGCACGACAATCTGTCGTTCTTCCGCAGCGCGTACGACGACTTCGCCGGCTACCGCGCGGTGCTGAACCGTCTGTCCGGCTTCACTGACGCCATCGTCGGCGCCAACGAGCTGCCGACCCCGAACGTGCGCGACGAAGGCCGCCGCGTCGCGTTGGAAGGCCTGACGCTGCGCACGCCGGCCAACACCGTGCTGCTCGAGGATGTGTCGCTGAGCATCGACGCGCGCGCCCCACTGCTGATCCGCGGCCGCTCCGGCGCCGGCAAGACCACGCTCTTGCGCGCGATCGCCGGGCTGTGGCCGTATTGCGATGGGCAGATCGTCCGCCCGGCCAACGATGTGCTGTTCCTGTCGCAGAAGCCCTATCTGCCGCTCGGCACGCTGCGCGACGCGCTGTACTACCCGGCCACGCCCGACCTGCAGGACGACGAGCGCGCCCAGCAGTCGCTGATCGACGTGCAGCTGGGTCACCTGATTCACCAGCTCGACGACCCGGCCGACTGGGGCCGCATCCTGTCGCTCGGCGAGCAGCAGCGCCTGGCGTTCGGCCGGCTGCTGCTGGCCCATCCGGTCGCCGCCTTCCTCGACGAGGCGACTTCGGCGATGGACGAGGGCATGGAAGACGCGATGTACCGGCTGGTGCGCGAGCGGCTGACCGACACCATCTTGGTCAGTGTCGGACACCGCAGCACGCTGCTTGCCCACCATCCGCGCCAGCTCGAGCTGAGCGGCGAAGGGCGCTGGAAGGTCAGCGACAGTGTGATGCCGGCGTTGCAGCCGGCGGGGTGATTGTGACGACCCGGCTGGTGATGGCTTGGTCGGAACTGGAAAAAGCGCGAGTGATCGCGCTTTTTTGTTGTGGCAACAGTGAGGGGGGGCCATGGCCTGGTGGGGCTCGCGGGGATGCCTTCGGCCACCGTCGTTGAAGGTGGTGGCAGCGTCAGTTCTTACCCGCATCTTTTACAGAGCGCATCCCTGCGATTCCGTGGCAAGCTTTTGTCCGTCCCGCTGAGGAGCGGTAGTGGCGCTTACCCCTTCACGCACACCACCTGCCGCAGTGTGTGCACCACCTCCACCAGGCTCTCTTGCGCCGCCATCACCGCATCGATGTCCTTGTACGCCATCGGAATCTCGTCGATCACGTCCTTGTCCTTGCGGCACTCCACCTGCGCGGTCGCGCGCACTTGGTCGTCGACGGTAAAGCGGCGCTTCGCCTCGCTGCGGCTCATCACCCGGCCGGCGCCGTGGCTGCACGAGCAGAAACTTTGCTCGTTGCCCAAGCCTCGCACGATATAACTCTTCGTGCCCATCGAGCCGGGGATGATGCCGAGCTGCCCCTTCTGCGCCGAGACCGCGCCCTTACGCGTGACCAGCAGTTCGCGGCCGAAGTGGCGCTCGCGCTGCACGTAATTGTGGTGGCAGTTGACCGCCTCGATGCTGGCGTCGAACGGCCGGCCGAGCATCTGGCGCGCCGCGGCGATCACGTTCTGCATCATCAGCTCGCGGTTCTGGCGCGCGAACGCCTGCGCCCAGCCGACCGCCTCGACATAGTCGTCGAAATGCCGGCTGCCTTCCTTGAAGTACGCCAAGTCGCGGTCCGGCAGGTTCGCGATATGCTGGCGCATGTCGTCCTGCGCCAGCTCGATGAACAGGCAGCCGATCGCGTTGCCGACGCCGCGCGAGCCGCTGTGCAGCATGAACCATACCCGGTCCGCCTCGTCGAGGCTGACCTCGATGAAGTGGTTGCCGGTGCCGAGCGTGCCGAGGTGCACGCGGTGATGGGTCTTGGCGAGCTGCGGGTACTTGTCGGTGATCCGCTTGAAGCCCGATGCGAGCTGCTGCCAGGCCGTGTCCACTTCGCGCGGCGGGGTGTTCCAGGCACCGGGGTCGTGGTGTCCTGGCGAGCGTCCATGCGGCACCGCGATCTCGATCGCGCGGCGTAGCGGGCCGAGGTTGTCTGGCAGGTCGCGCGCATTCAGCGAGGTGCACGCGGCGATCATCCCGCATCCGATGTCGACGCCGACCGCCGCCGGGATGATCGCGCCCAGCGTCGGGATCACGCTACCTATCGTCGAGCCCTTGCCCAGGTGGACGTCCGGCATCACCGCGATATGGTCGAAGATGATCGGCAGCCGCGCCGTGTTCATCAGCTGATGCTTCGCGGCCTCCTCCACCGGCACGCCGTGGGTCCACAGCTTGATTGGCACGCCGCCGTCCACGTCCAGCAATTGGTAATCGCGTTGGTCCATCTTCCTCTGCCTCCCTCGGAACGTCCGCTCCTACCCCTGTATTAGCTTGCGGTTGCGCGGCCGGAGCCGCCGCGCGACAGACGAGCAGACAAGCAAAACGCCGCGCTGTGGACCGGCCTTTCGGCCAACCCGCAGTCGCGGCGTTGGGGTGGGTGCACTGGCTCCCGCGCTTACTTGGCGTGGTGGTGATGCTTGTGGTGGTGGTGATGGTGCTTGGCGGCCTGAGCCTTCTGGGCAGCGGCGGAAGCGGCCGGCTTCTTGGCAGTCATGTGGGTGTGCTTGATGGCCTTATGCTTCACGGCCGGTGCCGAAGCGTCCTTGGCGGCCTGGGCCTTCTGGGCGGCGGCGGAAGCGGCCGGCTTTTTGGCAGCCTTGTGGGTGTGCTTGGTGGCCTTGTGTTTCACGGCCGGGGCGGCGGCCGGAGCCGAAGCGGCAACTTTCACCGGGGCGGCAGCCGGTTTGGCTTCGGCGGCGAAGCCGGCAGCGGAAGCCAGACCAAACACGGCGGACAGGGCGATCAGGGTCAGTTTTTTCATGATGGTTACCTCGTCGTAGGGTTTTGAATCTCGGTGTGGCGTCGTTGTCGGCGCGTCCTTGAGATGCATACTACGAACCCAGTCCCGCAGCGTCTGTGTGGCAAAGGTAAGTGCGTGTAACGCGTTGTAGGGCAGCGTAACCGTATTTGCGTGGGGATAGAGGGGAGGCCGAGTTCAAGGCATGAAAACCGGACCGCATGTGCCGCGGAGGTGGCAGTGATCTGGCC
Organism: Crenobacter oryzisoli; assembly: GCF_030385785.1. GTDB lineage: Bacteria > Pseudomonadota > Gammaproteobacteria > Burkholderiales > Chromobacteriaceae > Crenobacter_A > Crenobacter_A oryzisoli. Next base: position 29,668 of record NZ_JAUEDK010000042.1, on the reverse strand, counting down.
ATACGGCGCGTAACGCTGTGCAGATGGTTACATTTGCCGGTGCTGGCAAGGGCTCGTCCCTTGAGGTGGGTACATGTTTGGAATGCGGTGGTGAATTGCTGGAGAGCGTGAGGAGCCTGCCAGGGTAGAAACGATCCGCTCCGCACGGGTCCGGCCGACTCGGTCCGGCAGCGGACGTGCATCGGTGGCTGTGCGCGGTAGCGGCGCAACTTGTCGCCGGCAAAAAAACAGCGGGCCATCCCCAGGAGTGGCCCGCCTTCGTTGCTGCCGTAGCGCTTAACCCGCGGAGGCGTCCTTCATGCACTTCTTCACGAAGCTGTTCTTGGCGGCGCCGGCCAGCTTCTTCTCGGCGGCCTTGCCTTCGCACATGGCCTGCGGCGACGCGGCCTTGCTGTCCTTCTCGCACTTCTTGATAAAGCTGTTCTTGGCGGCGCCGGCCAGCTTCTTGCTGGCAGCCTGGGCCGCACACGAGTTGTCGGCAGCGTAGGCCACCACGTTGGCCGAGGCCAGCGCTACCAGAGCGATCATCACGAACTTGCGCATAGTCGTTTTCCTTATCGTTGCCGAAGGTTGGGTGCTGCGGCATTCGGCCCGCCGAGCACCGGGATGGGCAGGGTGGTCGAGCCGATGCCCTTAAAAGTGTTGCATTGCAATATGCATATAATCAAGTGTCCATGTTACAGGCATGGCAACACGCTCAGGGAATTTGGTGCCGCGAAGACAGGTCCATACGACAACGCCGCTGCCGAATCCGGCCGATTCGGCCAACACGGGTAGCGGCGTCGAGGGGCGCTCAGCGGCCCCTGGCATGTTTGGCGGCTTACTTCGCCGCCTTCTTGGTTTGCTTGTGTTGTTTGTGGTGCTTGTGGTGCTTGTTCTTGTGATGGTGCTTGGTCGTCGAGGTGGAGGAGGCCTGAGCCCACTGAGCCGGAGCGGCGACTTTCACCGGCGCGGCAGCCGGTTTGGCGTCGGCGGCGAAGCCGGCTGCCGAGGCCAGACCAAACAGGGCGGACAGAGCGATCAGGGTCAGTTTCTTCATGCCGGTACTCCTCAAATCGTTTGGTTTCACATCGGCTTGGCGTCGTTGTCGGCGCGTCCTTGACTGGATACTAGGAATCCCGATGAGGAGCGTCTGTGTGGCAAAGGTAAGGGGATGTAACGGCTTGTGCGAGCGTGGCGGGCATCCGTCGGGGCTTGCAGGGCCGCACTCGTCGCGGTAATAAAGACTGGACAAGCCGCGAGCCTCGCTTCGAGGCTCGGCAGGCGATGGGGGAAGCAAGAGAGACCCTCAGGTTAGCAGGTGAGATGCAGGATCGCGTTGGTGTCGTCAGGCTGTTCCTGCAACTTCGTGATCGCCTCTGCCGTCGGCACGATCAGCAATGCGACTCTGCGGCGCTCGGCCTCCCGCCTCACTTCGTCCATCACCGGCAGCGCCCCGCTGCCGGTGCCGATGATCAGCCATCGGCATTCCCACGGAATGTCTTCCTCGATGGACAGCGGGGTATGCCCATAGGCGGCGCGGAACGGCTTCGACAATTTCTTCTTGCGCTTGCGGACCTGCCCACGGTCGATCACCACGTCGTGCTCATAGGTGACCCCATCGATGCGGATGGAGCCGAAAGAGAAAGCTTCGAAGCGCATATACCCCTCCGTTTGAGTCATGGCCACGGGGTGGACCGGGCCGCCTCCCTCTTGGATTATGGCCGTCGCCGTCCGCTGGGGCACGCCCTGAAAACCCCATGTCAGGTCGATGCGCAGGCCAGCGTCGTCGTCATCCACCGCTCCAGCGCTTCGACGGGCATCGGGCGCGCAAACAGATAGCCCTGCGCCACCTGACAACCACTCTTCGCCAGGAAGCACCGCTGGGTTTCGCTTTCCACCCCCTCCGCTACCACCGTCAGGTGCAGGCTCTCGCCGATCCGGATGATCGCATGGGTCAGCGCCCTGGCCGCCTCGTCGTTGTCCAGATCGTGCACGAAGCGCTTGTCGAGCTTGAGTTCGTCGACCGGCAGGCGGTGGAGGTAGCCAAGGCTGGAGTAGCCGGTGCCGAAATCGTCGATCGACAGGCGCACACCCTGCTCGTGGAGGGCCGAAATCGTCGACAGGGTTTCCGGGGAGCCGTCCATCAGCACGCTCTCCGTCATTTCCAGCGTCAGGTCGGTTGGGCTCAACCCATGTTGCCGCAGGATGTCGGCGATCAGCCTGGGAAGCCCGAGGTGATGGAAGTTCTTCGGCGACAGGTTCACCGACACGGCGGGGATGGCGAGGCCGCGGCGGCGCCACTCGGCCAATTGCCGGCAGGCCTCGTGCAAGGCCCAGTGGCCCAGCTCCATGACCAGCCCGCATTCTTCGGCCAGCGGTACGAACCGGGCCGGCGACACGTCGCCCAGCTGGGGGTGATGCCAGCGTGCCAGCGCCTCGACGCCGTACAGCCGGCTATCCCCAAGCCGGACTTGCGGCTGGTAATGCAGCTGCAGCTGCTTTTGCTCGAGCGCCTCGCGCAGCGCCAGCTCCAGCGCCTGACGTTCCTGCACCTGCCGGTCCATCTCGGCGCTGAAGAAGCAACAGCGGTGGCGCCCGGCCATCTTGGCCTGGTACATCGCCATATCGGCATGCTGCAGCAGTTGTTCGATATGGTGGCCGCTGTCGGGGTACAGGCTGATGCCGATGCTGGCGGACGAGCGCAGCTTCACCCCGCCGATGACGATAGGCCGGGACAGACCCGCCAGCAAACGCTCCGCGATCTCGGCGGCCTGGTGGCTGTTGCAATCGGGGGCAACGATCACGAACTCGTCGCCCGACAGGCGTCCGACGATATCGCATTCGCGCAGTTGCGCCTTGATGCGCAGAGCCGTCTCACACAGCAGCTCGTCCCCTACCGCATGGCCCAACGAATCGTTGACCTGCTTGAACCGGTCCAGGTCGACAAACAGCACGGCCAGCGGAGCGCCCGAACGCATCACCTCCTCAATGGCCTGGGTCGCCTTGGCGTATAGGCGGCGGCGGTTGGGCAGCCCGGTCAGCACGTCGTAGAAGGCCAGCTTGCGGATGTTCACGCGGGCCTCGTCGCGTTCCAGCGCGAGGGCGCACAGGTGCTCGCAGACGACGGACAAGCGCTCGAGGAAGGCGTCGGGTTCGCGATGAGCGCGGTAGTAGAAGGCCAAGGTGCCCAGCACCCGGCCGTCGCTGGCCTTGATCGGGTTCGACCAGCAGGCGACCAGGCCCAGCGGCAGAAACAGGTGCTTGTGCAATGCCCAGCGCGGGTCGGTGGTGATGTCGGTCGCCACCACCTGCTCGCCCCAGTACGCTGCCGAGCCGCAGGCGCCGACATCGGGGCCGATGGCTAAGCCGTCGATTGCTTGCGCGATAGGGTCGGGCAGGCTGGGAGCGGCGAGCGGCCGCAGCCGATCCTCCGCATCCACGCGCAGGATCGACACCACCACATCGGGCGCGATGTGCTCCACTTCCCGGCAAATCAGTTCCGCCACCTCCAGCAGCGGAGCCTCCCTCACCATGGCGTTCAGCACCTTGTGCTGCAGCACCTCGTGCATCTTGGTGTGGGTGATGTTGGCGTAGACGGCAACCATGTTCTGGAGCTGGCCAGCGTCGTTGAACACCGGGTTGATCATCGCCGAGATCCACAGCGGCCTGTTCTGCTTGTCGTAGACCAGGATTTCGACGTGAAAGTCCTGCTGCAACGCCACGTGCGATTTGGCGTACTCGATGACCTGGGGGTCGGTATGCTGGCCTGACAGCAGCTGACTGGGAATCTTGCCGCGTGCCTCGGCGAGCTCGTAACCCAGCATGCGGGTAAAGCCGGCGTTGACGTAGATGATCCGGCTGTCGGCCCCGGTGATCACCACCGCGTTGGCGGTCTCGTTGGCCCCCAGCGACAGCAGGCGCAGTTCCTCCCGGCGGCGCGCCTCCTCGGTGACGTCCCTGATGAAGATCGCGTGGAAAACCGCACCCTCCACCCGCAGCTTGGAGACGGACAATGCACCGCACAGGGTCGCGCCGTCCCGACGCTCGATGGTCACCTCCATGCTCGAGCCGACAACGGGGTTCGAGCCGCCCGTCCCGTCGGAGGCAATGAGCTTCGACAGCGGCGCAAATGGCATCAGCTGGCCGATGTGTTGGCCCAGCACCTCGTCGCGGCAGCGGCCCCAGAGCGTTTCGGCAGCCTTGTTGAACAGTGTGATGCAGTGGTTGGCGTCCACAATCACCACACCATCGCCGGCCTGCTCTAGCGTCTGTGCGAGGATCTCCTGGGCATTGGGATAAGAGGATTCGATATACATAAAAATGCCCGTTCGCATTTCAACTGCGATGAGATAGGCGCAATCATAACGTTGTGCCACCTTGTCTACCATGATGGCGACGAAAGGCGGGTCGGCGTCCCTAACTGGCAATTTGGAAACAGGAGACGTTTCCCGCCGCGACCAAAACGTATGAAGCGTTGCTTCCTGCCTTGGCGAAACGGATGATGACGGTAGACTGTCGATTGTCGGACGACAACGTGGCTGGGGCGGTTACTCCCCGGCGAATCGCGGGGGCAAGCCGCTGCCGCATTGCAGGAAAACCACAGACAGGAATCGAACCATGCTGGATCACGCCCTGCGGGGGCCCTTGGCAGGCGAAGCACACGCCCGTCCCTTCCTGCGTCTGGAGGGGCCCGCCCGGCTCTCCCACCTGGCCGTCTACTCCGATGAACCGGATGGCGAGGTGCACCCGCGGCTGATCGCCGAGCTGTGCGCCGCGTTCGGCATCGCGCCGCCGCCCCCGTCGGCCAGCCATTTCCGGTTTCAGCACGATGGCTTCCACCTGAAATGGGAGCGCCACATCGAGTTCTCCACCTTCACCTTCGTGCTGGAAGGGGCACGTGGCGAGCCGTTTTCCAACACGGCGATCAGCCGCGTACCCGAGCCGTGGCTCGCACAGCTGCAGGGCAAGCGGCTGGTGGCGCTGCACGCCGAAGTCCTCTGCGGCGACGTGGCGGCCCGCACCCACGGCTCGCTCAGGCAGTGGTTCACCGGGCCCGTACTGGTCGGCAGCCGGGTGCTGACCGGGGGCGAGGTCTGGTGCGACTGGCACATCAACCCGGACGGGTTCTCGCGCTTCCTGGTGCTGGACCTGGACTTCCGCGAGGCGCAGGTGGGGCGTCTGCTGCAGCGCCTGTCCGAAATCGAGACCTACCGGATGATGGCGCTTTTGGCGCTGCCGATCGCCCGCACCATGGCCGGCACACTGAGCAAGCTCGAGGCCGAACTGTCGGCCATCATGGAGCGCATGGACGCCAACGCCGACGGCAGCGAAGACCCGGCGCTGCTACAGTCGCTGACCCACCTGGCCGTGCGGGTGCAGGCGTTGAGCGCCTACAGCAACCGCTTCAGCGCATCGCGCGCCTACGACCGTTTGCTGTCGGCGCGCATCGTCGAACTGCGCGAAGAGCGCATCGAGGGCGTCCCGACCATTGGCGAATTCATGGAGCGCCGGCAGGCACCGGCGATGGACACCTGCCAGACTGTCCAGGCCCGGCAGGAACAGCTGGCCACCTTGGTCGCCCGCGCGATCGACCTGTTGCGTACCCGGGTCAATCTGGCGCAGGAGCGGCAAACCCACGCCTTGCTGCAGGGGATGAACCGCACGGCGCAGACCCAGCTGCACATGCAGCACGCGGTGGAGGGCCTGTCGGTGGCCGCGATTTCCTACTACGTGCTGAGCCTGGTCGGGGTAGGGCTGAAGGCACTCAAGGGCGGCGGGTTGGCCATCGAACCCGAGGTGGTGGAAGGCATGCTGATCGCCCCGGTGGCGCTGGGCGTCTTCTTCGGGGTGCGCAGGTTGCGCAAGAAGTTCACGCTGGCAGGACAGCACCACTAGCGTCGACCGGCGTCGATCCGACGCCGGTCTGCCCCGACGGCCATCCGTCAGCACAAAGCCCCGCTAGCGAGCGAGGCTTGTCATGAGCGGTGCCGGTTCAGCTTACTTGGTGGCGGAAGCGGCCGGCTTCTTGGCCGTCATGTGGGTGTGCTTGATGGCCTTGTGCTTCACGGCCGGTGCCGAAGCGTCCTTGGCGGCCTGGGCTTTCTGGACGACGGCGGCCGGCTTCTTGGCCGTCATGTGGGTGTGCTTGATGGCCTTGTGTTTCACGGCCGGTGCCGAAGCGTCCTTGGCGGCCTGGGCCTTCTGGGCGGCGGCGGAAGCGGCCGGCTTTTTGGCAGCCTTGTGGGTGTGCTTGGTGGCCTTGTGTTTCACGGCCGGGGCGGCGGCCGGAGCCGAAGCGGCAACTTTCACCGGGGCGGCAGCCGGTTTGGCTTCGGCGGCGAAGCCGGCAGCGGAAGCCAGACCAAACACGGCGGACAGGGCGATCAGGGTCAGTTTTTTCATGATGGTTACCTCGTCGTAGGGTTTTGAATCTCGGTGTGGCGTCGTTGTCGGCGCGTCCTTGAACTGCATACTACGAACCCAGCCCCGGAGCGTCTGTGTGGCAAAAGTAAGCGCGTGTAACGCCATGTGGGCTGGTGTTACCGTGTATGCAGGGCCGGATGTCCGACCCCGCCGGCCTAGAGCCTGAAAACGATGAGAAAAGGGCGGTGCAGCGGCTAGTTCAATGCCCACGCAGGCCGAAGCCGGCACCGATCGCCGGGGCCGCAAGCGGGTAACAATGTGAAGACGGTTACATTTGGTCGATACGGGGGGAGGCCGGCAGCCCGGTTCGAGGCGCCGGCGGAGCCCAGCGCAACGATCTCGCCGGCCCGTATCGTTCGATTCGCACTGCACGCATCATTCGCTCCTTAACTAAGGTGGGAAAGGAGTCCCCACGCTAGGGCGGCGGGGCCAAGCGAAACATGGGGATGCGCGCAGAACAGCTTTCGGCGCCGTGCAAACGCTACGCGGCCTGCGCCAGCAGATGGTCGATCAGCGCGTTGACGCCGCGGGTGAGGTTGCGGATCGAGGTCTCGAAGTCCCAGTCGTCGTGCTCCAGCTTCACCTCGTTGGAGACCGAGCGCACCTCGTAGAAGCGCTGCCCGGCTGCAAGACAGGCATGGAAGAACGCCGCGCCTTCCATGTTTTCCACGTCGATGCCCTCGGTCGCCACGAACGGCGCGATCGCCGCGTTCAGCGAGTTGCTGTGCGCCAGCGGCAGCGGCGGGTCGGCCGGCAGGTGTGGGCAGTGCAGCACCGCGTTCACCTCGAAATCCATGTCGAGGTCGAGCTCGGCCAGGTGACGGAAGCCTTGCGGCGTGAAAAAGCCCAGGTCCGCTTCGCGCTCGCTCGCCACCAGCACGGTGTCGCCGATCTTGTAGCGCGAACCGGGATACACCCCGGCGATGCCGGCCAGGATCAGCACGTCGGGCCGGCGCTCCAGGATCAGCCGGGTGGTGGCACAGGCAGTGGCGGTCAGGCCTACGCCGCAGAACGCCACCTCGGCGGCGGGATGGTCGAAGAACTGCGCTTCGGTCTTGGTGGGGAAGAGGACGATGATTTTCACGGGTGGGTAGCGTTCTACGAGAACGAATCAATGAAGAGGATCAGCGAACTGTATGGGGCCGGCATGCCCTGCGCAACATCCTGCAGGGATGCCTTGTTCATGCTACTTCATAGGGTGACCGTGCGAAGCAGCCGGATTTGGCCGGTGCAAAACCCGTCGCGGCGCACCGGCCCGAGGAAAGCCCATGACCCATCAGACTCAGCCGCCGGCACGTGATGGCCCGCCTGCTTGTGCCGTACTGGCGGAGACCGCGTGATGCGCACACCGAAGGGTGCCTCGTTGCCTGCTCCCGGCGGCCGCCTGTCGCGCCTGCTGCTGCCCGAGGGTGCCGCCCCGTCGGTCTGGCTGCTACTCGCCAGCCGCGGCCTGCGCGGCTTCTGCGACGGCTTCATCGCCGTGCTGCTGCCCGCCTACCTGCTGGCGCTCGGTTTCGGACAGCTGGACGTGGGGCTGATCAGCAGCACGACGCTGATCGGCTCGGCCCTGGCGACCATCGCGGTCGGCCTGCTCGGCGGCCGTTATCCGCCACGTCGCATGCTGCTCGTTGCCGCCGCGTTGATGGCCGCTACCGGGGCGGGCTTTGCCGGCCTGACCTCGTTGTGGCCGCTGCTGATCGTCGCCTTCGTCGGCACGCTCAACCCCAGCTCCGGCGACGTCAGCCTGTTCCTGCCGCTCGAGCAGGCAAGGCTGGCGGAATCGGCGGCCCCCGACGCGCGCACCGCGGTGTTCGCACGCTACAGTCTGGTCGGAGCGCTCTGCGCCGCGCTCGGCGCGCTGGCGGCGGCGCTGCCGGACTGGCTGGCGGTGCACACCGGTCTGACGCGGCTCGCTGCCCTGCGTGCGATGTTCGTCGTCTACGCGCTGACCGGGGGCGCGATTTGGCTGCTGTATCGCCGCCTGCCCGCGCCGTCCGCATCGAGCCACGCCGCCAGCGCGCCGCTCGGGCCGTCACGCCGCATCGTCATCCGCCTGGCCCTGCTCTTCAGCGTGGATGCCTTTGCCGGCGGGCTGGTGGTCAACTCGTTGCTGTCCTTGTGGCTGATGCAGCGCTTCGGTCTGTCGCTCGGCGCCGCGGGTGGGTTCTTCTTCTGGGCGGGGCTGCTGAGTGCAGGCTCCCAGCTCGCCGCGGCGCCGCTGTCGCGCAAGATCGGCCTGCTGAACACGATGGTGTTCACGCATATCCCGGCGAGCCTCTGCCTGATCGCTGCCGCGTTCACCCCCTCGTTGCCGTTGACGCTGGCGCTGCTGCTCGTGCGCAGCGCGCTGTCGCAAATGGACGTGCCGACGCGCACCGCGTATGTGATGGCCGTCGTCACGCCGCCGGAGCGGCCGGCGGCGGCCAGCTTCACGGCGGTCCCGCGCAGTCTGGCTGCGGCGCTCGGCCCCACGCTGGCAGGCGCGCTCCTGACGCTGGGCTGGGCCGGGGTGCCGCTGGTCGTCTGCGGCGTGCTCAAGATCGGCTACGACCTCTCGCTGCTCGCGGCGTGCCGCCGTATCAAGCCGGATGGCTGAGTGCCTATTCAAATGCTGCGTCGGTGCACCTTGTCGCAGAACTTGCTCTTTGTGAGCGGCGCTAAGCGCCGCTGACCCGCTGTCGCAGGCCCGCCGTACGCCTCGTACGACAGGCCCCCGTTGCGTTACTTGATATTGCCCAGCTGCTTGTTGAGCGACAGCGCGTCGTAATAGTCGCCCTGATAGACGATCTTGCCGTCCCTGACCTTGATCATGCTCAGGCCGGACAGCGCGATCGGTTTGCCGGTCGGCTTGCCTTCGTTGACGGTGGCGTCGATGTTCGGGCCGGTGTTGGTGCCGGTGAACTGCCAGCGGAACACCACCGCGTCGCGCGTGACGATCGGGTCGCCCACCATGCTCCACTTCAGGTCGGGAAAGCTCGCGATAAAGAACTTGATCACATTGTCGCGCGCCACCACCACACCCTGCTGCGCCTCGCCGACGGTGACGTCATAGTACTCGACGTTCACATCCATATTCATCGCCGCCTGGTTCGGGTCGTGCGCGTTCCAGCCGGCCATATAGTCCTTCACCACCGTCAGCGGCGGTTTGGCGGCATGGGCCAGCGGCGCGGCGATCAGGCCGAGGCTCAGAACGAGTACCGAAGTCCAGCGGTGCATGGTGTGCTGCATGGTGTTTCCTCCTGGTTGGGTGGGGACGGCCAAAAAGCGGGCGTACGCCTCCCCCAACGCCCCCGTGCGGGGGCGAAGCGAGAGGGGGAAGCGTAGGGAAAACCGGGCGGGCTGCCCGGGCTTAGTGGTTCTTAGTGCTTGATCATCACGTGGCGCACACAGCTGTAATCCTCCAGCGCGTACATCGACATGTCCTTGCCGTAGCCGGAGCGCTTCATGCCGCCGTGCGGCATCTCGTTGACCAGCATGAAGTGGGTGTTGATCCAGGTGCAGCCGTACTGCAGCGCGGCGGCCACCTGCATCGCGCGGCCGACGTTGCCGGTCCACACCGAGCTCGCCAGACCGTACTCGGAATCGTTGGCCCAGGCGATGGCCTGGTCGGCATCGTCGAAGCGCGTCACCGACACCACCGGGCCGAACACCTCGCGCTGCACGATCTCGTCCTGCTGGAGCGCACCGGCCAGCACGGTCGGCTCGTAGAAGAAGCCGGCGCCGCTGCCGAACTTGCCGCCGGTGGTCACCTCGATGTGCGGCTGCTGCTCGGCGCGCTCGACGAAGCTCGCCACCCGGTTGCGCTGCCGCTCGGAGATCAGCGGCCCCATCTCCACGCCTTCCATGTGCTGGCTGCCCACCTTGATGCCGGACACCGCGCTAGACAGATCCGCCACCAGCTTCTCGTAAATCTTGCTGCCCGCGTACACGCGGCAGGCGGCGGTGCAGTCCTGGCCGGCGTTGTAGTAGCCGAAGGTGCGGATGCCCTCCACCACGGCTTCCAGATCCGCGTCGTCGAACACGATCACCGGCGCCTTGCCGCCCAGCTCCAGATGGGTACGCTTGAGCGAGCGGGCGGCGGTTTCCAGCACGCGCTGGCCGGTCGACACGTCGCCGGTGATCGAGATCATGCGCACCATCGGCTGCGAGATCAGTGGGCTGCCGACACTCTCACCGCGGCCGAGCACCACGTTGAACACGCCGGGCGGGAACAGCTCGGCGGCGATCTCGGCCAGCTTCAGCGTGGTCAGCGGCGTCTGTTCCGACGGCTTGAGCACCACCGTGTTGCCGGCCGCCAGCGCCGGCGCCATCTTCCAGGCCGCCATCATCAGCGGGTAGTTCCACGGCGCGATGCTGGCCACCACGCCGAGCGGGTCGCGCCGGATCATGCTGGTGTGGCCTTCCAGGTATTCGCCCGCCAGCGCGCCGCTTTGCGCGCGCACCGCACCGGCAAAGAAACGGAACACGTCGGCGATGGCCGGGATCTCGTCGTTCAGTGCCAGCGGGTAGGGCTTGCCGCAGTTGAGCGACTCGAGCCGGGCGAACTCGGTGGCGCGCGACTCGACCGCGTCGGCCAGCTTCAACAGCAGCTCGGCGCGCGCCTTCGGCGTGGTGCGCGCCCAGGCCGGAAAGGCGGCGTGGGCGGCGGCCACCGCCTGCTGCACCTGCTCGAGCGAGGCTTCCGGGATGCGCGCGATCAGGTCGCCGGTGGCCGGGTTGAGGATGTCCTCCAGGTCGCCCTCACCGGCGACGAGACGGCCATTAATCAACAACTGGGTCTGCAGGGTCTTTTCCATGAGGTCACCTTGGTCAGGTCGGGGGCTCTGTCTGTCAGGGTTATTTGCCGCTGCCGGCGACATCTTCGGTGCCGCGCGTCAGCGAATAGGCGGCGAAGATCGGCACCATGGTGATCAGCATCACGATCATCGCCACGACATTGGTGATCGGCACATCGCGCGGCCGGGTCAGCTGGTTGAGCAGCCAGATCGGCAGGGTCACTTCGGTGCCGGCGGTAAAGGTGGTGACGATGATCTCGTCGAAGCTGAGCGCGAAGGCGAGGATGCCGCCGGCCAGCAGCGCAGTGGCGATCTGCGGCAGCACCACGTAGCGGAAGGTCTGGAAGCCATCGGCGCCCAGGTCCATCGACGCCTCGATCAGGCTGTAGCTGGTGCGGCGAAAGCGCGCGATCACGTTGTTGTACACCACCACCACGCAGAAGGTGGCGTGGCCGATCGCGATGGTCCAGAAGCTCGGTGGCACGTCCGCCAGGCGAAATGCCGACAACAGCGCGATACCGGTGATGATGCCGGGCAGCGCGATCGGCAGGATCAGCATCAGCGTGATCGCCTCCTTGCCGAGGAAATGGCGGCGGTACAGCGCGGCGGCCGCCATCGTGCCGAGCGCCAGCGCCACCAGGGTGGCGAGGCTCGCGATCTTCACCGACAGCCAGATCGCCGACAGCACGTCCGGCCGGGCGAAGGTCTCGTGGATCCAGCGCAGGGTGAAGCCCTTCAGCGGAAAGCTGTAGGCCGACTCCTCCACGTTGAACGCATAGAGGAAGATCACCAGGATCGGAAAGTGCAGGAAACCCAGGCCGCCGAACGCCAGCCACTTCAGCCAGCGCGGCGCCTTGTCGTGCAGAGCGTGATCAGAGCGCATCGAATGCTCCCAGACGTTTGGCGATGGAGAGATACACCGCGATGATCACCACCGGCACCGCGGTGAATGCGGCGGCCATCGGGATGTTGCCGATCGAGCCTTGCAGCGTGTACACCATGGTGCCGATGAACAGGCCGGACGGGCCGATCAGCTGCGGGATGATGTAGTCGCCCAGCGTCAGCGAGAAGGTGAAGATCGAGCCGGCCACCACGCCCGGAAAGGCCAGCGGCAGGATCACGTGGCGGAAGGTCTGCGCCGGCGTCGCTCCCAGGTCGGCGCTCGCCTGCGTCAGGCTCACCGGCACCCGCTCCAGCGCCGCCTGGATCGGCAGGATCATGAACGGCAGCCAGATATAGGTGAACACCAGGAAGCGGCCGAGGTTGGAGGTGGACAGCGAATTGCCGCCCACCATCGGCAGCGCCAACAGCGCTGTCAGCAGCGGCTTGAGCCCCAGCGCACCGAACACCCAGTACAGGATGCCGCCCTTGGCCAGGATCACCGTCCACGAATAGGCCTTGACGATGTAGCTCGCCCACATCGGCAGCATCACCGCGATATAGAAGAAGCCCTTCTGCCAGCCGCGCGCATAGCGCACCATGTAATAGGCGATCGGAAAGGCGATTACCGCCGACGCCAGCGACACCGACACCGCCATCGAGAGCGTGCGCAGCACCACGTCGAGGTTGGCCAGATCGAACAGCGCGCGGTAGTTGGCCAGCGTCCACTCCGGCGTCACGTTCATCGTGAAGTCGTCGAAGGTGAAGAAGCTCTGCGCCAGCAGGGTCAGCAGCGAACCCAGGTAGACCGCGCCGAACCACAACAGCGGTGGGGTCAGCAGCAGCACCAGGTACAGGGTCGGCCGGCGGTACAGCAGCCGCGCCAGCGCGGCCAGCGGGCCTTGTCGCTGCGCTGTCTTGGGCTTGTCCAATGCGTAAGACATCATCGCCGTCTCCCTAGACAGTCATCAGGTGCATGGCATGGCGCTCCCAGGCCAGGGTGACGGGCGCCCCCGGTTCCAGGCGGCGGCTCACCTCTTCGTCGCCGTTGGCCTGCACCACAGTAATCAGCTTGCCGTGAGGGCCGGCCACCTCGTAGCGGCTGACTGAGCCGAGGTAGTGGATGTCGATCAGCTCGCCCCGCACCACCACCGCGTCGGTGGCAGGCGCAGCATCGACGATGCGGATGCGCTCGGGGCGGATCGAGAACGGCGTCTGGGCACCGACGACGGCCCGGGCGCTCTCGCTGTCGAACACGTTGGAGGTGCCGACGAAGTCGGCCACGAACGGGGTGTGCGGGCGGGTGTACAGCGCGCGCGGGCTGTCGATCTGCTCGATCCTGCCTTTGTTGAACACGGCGATCCGGTCCGACATCGACAGCGCCTCGCCCTGATCGTGCGTGACATAGATAAAGGTGATGCCGAGCTTGCGTTGCAGCGCTTTCAGCTCGGTCTGCATCGCTTCGCGCAGCTTCAGGTCGAGCGCGCCCAGCGGCTCGTCCAACAGCAACACGCGCGGCTGGTTGATCAGCGCGCGCGCCAGCGCCACGCGTTGACGCTGCCCACCCGACAGCGCGGACGGCTTGCGCTCACCGTACTGCGCCAGCTTCACCATGTCGAGCATGGCCTCGGCGCGTTCGCGGCGCGTCTTCTTGTCGACGCCCTTCACCATCAGGCCATAGGCCACATTGTCGAGCACCGACATGTGCGGAAACAGCGCGTAGTCCTGGAACACCGTGTTGACGTCGCGCTGGAACGGCGGCACACCGGCGGCCTCCTGGCCGAAGATCTTGATCGACCCGCTCGAGGGTTGCTCGAAGCCGGCAATCAGCCGCAGGCTGGTGGTCTTGCCCGAACCGGACGGGCCGAGCATCGAGAAGAATTCGCCTTCCTCGATACTCAGGCTGATTCCGTCGACCGCGCGCACCTTGTCGAACACGCGACTGACATCTTGAAACTGGACTGCGGTAGCCATGGTATTGGCATCTCCTCGCAAAGAGGGGGCTGCGCTTGCCTGAGGCGGGCAAGCGCACGGGGGAGGGCAAGGGACTTAGCGGCCGCCCATGATGGCGATGTAGTCGGCCGTCCAGCGGCTGTACGGCACGCAGCTGCCCTGGGTCTTGCACTTGCCGGTCGGGGTTTTCCAGAAGTAGATCTTGTCGAAGCGGTCAAAGCCGTTGCTCTGGCAGAAGTTGCTGCCGCCCGGTGCCTTGGTGTTGCAGGCCGCCGGCACCACCGGGTTGGAACCGAACCATTCGGCCAGCGACGACTGCAGGTTCTTGTTCAGCGACCACTCCATCCACTTGTACGCACACACCGGGTGCTTGGCCTCGGCGTGCAGCATGGTGGTGTCCGCCCAGCCGGTCGAGCCTTCCTTCGGGATGGTGCCCTCTACCGGGAATTTCTCGCCCTGCAGCGTGTTGATGGTGTAGCCCCAGGCACTGGTGGCAACGATGCCCTCGTTCTTGAAGTCGTTCATCTGCACCGTCACGTCGTGCCAGTAGCGGTGGGTCAGCTGCTTCTGTTGGCGCAGTAGTTTGAGCACCGCCGCGTATTGCGCCTCGTTGAGCTCGTACGGGTCCTTGATGCCCAGCGACGGCTGCTTGGCCATCAGGTACATGGCGGCATCGGCGATATAGATCGCCCCGTCGTAGGCCTGGATCTTGCCCTTGTTGCTCTGGCCGTTGCCCAGCTGGGTCGGCTCGAACACCACCGACCAGCTGGTCGGCGGGGTCTTGAACGCCTTGGTGTTGTAGGCGAGGAAGTTGGCGCCCCACTGGTAGGGCACCCCGTAGTGCTTGCCGCCCACGGTGAACCAGCTGCCGTTCTGCAGTCGCTTGTCGAGCGTGTTCCAGCTCGGGATCAGCGCCGGGTTGATCTCCTGCACCTTCTTGCCGTAGATCAGCCGCAGCGACGCATCGCCGGATGCCGTCACCAGGTCGTAGTTGCTGGAGTTCATCAGCGACACCATCTCGTCCGAGGTGGCGGCGGTCTTCACGTTCACCTGGCAGCCGGAGCTCTTTTCGAACTGGGTCACCCAGTCGTATTTCTTGTCACTGGCACCACGCTCGATATAGCCGGGCCAGGCGACGATGTTGAGCTGTCCCTCGGGCTTGCCCAGTTGCGTCGGCGGTGCGGCCTGAACGGTGCCTGCGGCCAGTGCGACCAGCGTGGCCAACGCGGCCGGCTGCCTGAATAGATCGGTTCCCTGCATAACGCTCTCCTTGATAGACCAGCTGCTGCGGTTCTTGGTGTCGGCTTGCGTGCAACATGCAAGCAAATTCTAGGAAGCGTCCGATTTCACAACCAAGCAGGCATTGCCAATATGCGCTTTCGGAAAAACCGATATCTCAGGGCCTGGCGCTGGGCAGGCCAGTTTCCGGATTTCGATAAATGCTTTTGGCATTTCACTGGTGACGTGTGACAGACGCGTTTCACGCGATGGGGCGCTGGTGTGTGCCGCGCTTGCTGCAAAGCAGCAGCGTGACGGGAAAGTCCGGCGGATTCAGGTCGATAGCGCCGCTGGGGCAATACAGGGCACAGGCGGGCAACCCGGTGGCGCGGGAAGGCAGCAGCGGGGCCTACGGAAAAGTAGATATCGGTTTTTTGGAACGCAACCCGATAACTATCGGAATATAAGATGGGTTGTCGGCAGGGAGAGAGGACGCCTTACCGTGCGTGGCTGCGGCTATGCTCACGCGCCACCAGCAGAAAGTTGCGGGTCGCCTCCGAAATACGCGAACCGCGCCGCCAGGCGATGCCCACTTCCAGCGTCGGCATCGGCTCGAGAATGCTGCGCACCTCCAGCCGGTCGCCGTCGAGCGACCAAGGGCGGTACAGCACGTCCGGCAGGATCGACAGCCCGGCACTGGTCGCCACCAGGCTGCGCGCCGCCTCGACCGACGAGGTGCGCACGCTGATATTGGGCTTGAGCCCCGCCGCCCGCCAGCTGGAGGTGGTGACGTCTTCCAGCTCGTCGAGCTTCAGCGTGATCAGCGGCTCGCCGGCGATCTCCTGCAGCGAGATGCTGCCCAGCTCCAGCAGCGGATGGTTCACCGGCAGCCACAGCCGGTACGGCGACTCGACCAGCGTCTCGGCCTCCAGCGCCTGGCGGTTCTGTAGGTTCGACACGATCAGCACCGCGACATCCAGCTCGCCGTTGACCAGCAGGTGCTCGATGTAATCGCGCTGGTCCTCCACCACATGCACTTCCACCTTCGGAAACATGCGCCGGTAGCGGTCAAGCAGATAAGGCAGGAAGTAGCCGGTCATCAGGCTGGTCACGCCGATATTGAGCCGCCCCACCATCGTGTCCGGCCGCGCCGTCATCGCCTGCTGGGCGTTGCGCACCGCCGCCAGAATCTGGTGCGCATGGCGCAAGAACTGGTGGCCGGCATGGGTCAGCACCATGCCGCGCGCATGTCGGGTAAACAGCGCGGTGCCGAGGTCCGCCTCCAGCATCTTGATGCTTTCGGTCACCACCGATTGCGACACGTTCAGCGACTGGGTCGCGCCGGTAATCGACTCGGCTTCGGCAACGGCAATGAAATAACGGACGTTCTTGAGCGAAATGGCCATGGTTCCTCCAGGGGCCGAACCATTCTAGCCGAAGCGGAAACGGGGCTGTGACGTTGGGATGCCTTGGCGGCAGTCTGCTATACCACCTCGAATGGAAGCCATTAGGAGCCTGCCATGAGCCTGACCCTTTATCTCCATCCCCTCGCATCCTTCTGCCACAAGGTCCTCATTGCGTTCTACGAGAACGATGTCGCGTTCCAGCCCGTGACGGTCGACCTGATGGACCCGGAGTCGGCCGCGCAGCTGCGGGCGAAATGGCCGGTGGGCAAGATTCCCGTTCTCTACGATGCGGAGTGTGACCGGGCGGTGCCGGAAACGAGCATCATCATCGAATACGTGCAGCGGCACTATCCCGGCCCGGTTCGGTTGTTGCCGGACGATCCCGACGAACAGCTCGACGCCCGGCTGTGGGACCGGTTCTTTGATCTGTACGTGAGCGTCCCGATGCAGAAGATCGTCGTCGACCGCATCAAGCCGGAGGGCGGCAGAGACCCTAAAGGCGTGGCCGACGCGCACGCGGCGCTGGATACCGCCTACGCGATGATCGACGCGCAAACCGCCGGAAAAACGTGGGCCATCGGCGAACAGTTCACGATCGCGGATTGTTCCGCTGCGCCGGGCTTGTTCTACGCGTCGATCGTGCACCCGTTCGACCAGAAGCATCAGCACCTGTCGGCCTATTTCGAGCGTCTCCTGGCGCGTCCATCCACACGGCGCGTCTTGCGGGAGGCGCGTCCGTACTTCCATCTGTTCCCCTATCGCGACGCGATGCCGGACAGGTTCCTGATGGATTGAGGCTGGGAACAGGGCGCGTGCTATCCGCAGATGGGGCGTGGTTGCGGCTGCGGAAGAGGCAGGATGGCAGCCGGCTCGGCCGAGCATGCATCGGCGCTAAGTGCTTATAAGTATTGAAAAAACGGCTCGTTGACTATGTTGGTGGGGCAGATCATTCCGGCCGGTGCCCGCCATGCCGCACGACACTGTCCTCGCGCAGTGCGAGGCGCCCTATCGCTGTCCACCGTCGGCCACCACGCCGATGCGGCCGCAGGCCTGCAAAAATGCACTTGGTACTTTGCGCGAACATCGCTATAATCCGCGCTCTTGTTTGCTGTTCCTCGATAGCTCAGTCGGTAGAGCGCCGGACTGTTAATCCGTAGGTCCCTGGTTCGAGCCCAGGTCGGGGAGCCACCCAAACAACACCCAGCAGGAAGCACAGCCACCCAGGCTGATCCCACGTTTCCTCGCAGCAAAGCCCTTTTGGGCCCATGTAGCTCAGGGGTAGAGCACTCCCTTGGTAAGGGAGAGGTCGGCAGTTCAATTCTGCCCATGGGCACCACGCCTTCTATTGATCCCGTACTAACCGTAACCCGCCGCAGACTGCGTCCGTGCATGACGAAGCCCGCAGAGCAAAACCTGTGTCACCTCGGCGCCATCTCCGCACTGCGCGACCTACGCGAGGGCCTCACCACCGTCGACTACATGGTCGAAGTCATTGCCGCCATCTCGCGCCGTCCCCGCGCGCACGGCCACAAGCCTCTCACCAGAACGCAGCCTCACCCTGCAGGTCTTCTTCTTCGTTAGCTATGTAAAATAAGAATGGCCTCCAAACCTGGAGGCCATTTGCTAATCTGAATGCAGAAAGCAGAATCCCAAAAATCTAGAAAAGTGGGAAATATCTAGATATTCGTGGGATCCTACATATTTACACATCAATATTCCGCGCAATCAACGCATTGCTCTCGATGAACGCGCGGCGCGGTTCGACGTTGTCGCCCATCAGTGTGGTGAACACGTCGTCGGCGCCCATGGCGTCTTCGATCTTCACCTTCAGCAGGCGGCGCACGTTCGGGTCCATGGTGGTTTCCCACAGTTGCTCCGGGTTCATCTCACCCAGACCCTTATAGCGCTGGATGCCCATGCCGCGCTTGGTTTCGGCCAGCAGCCAGTCCAGCGCTTCACCGAACTCGCCCACCGGCTTCACCGTCTCGCCGCGGCGCACTTCGGCGCCGTCGCCCAGCAGGCCGATCAGCATCTCGGCGGTGTCCACCAGGGTGTTGTAGTCGCCGCTTTCCAGGAAGTCCTGATCGAACCAGGTCACCAGCACATTGCCGTGCAGCTTGCGGGTGATCTTGATGTACTCGGCGTCGTTTTTCTCGTCGCGCACCAGTTCCAGCGCGATTTCGTCGGCCGGCACGTGCGGTAGCAGCGCTTCCAGGGTGGCGCGGCCATCTTGCGGGGTGGCCAGAGACAGGCGGCGCGTCTTCAGCATGGCTTGCAGCACCAGCGGGTCGACCACGCGCGATTCGCGTTCGATCACGGCGCGCGCCTGCAGGTACTGGCGGGCAATGGCGCCGAGCGTGTCGCCGGACAGAGCGTCAACGTTGGCCGAGGGGCGCAGTTCAGCTTTGTCCAGCGCCAGCTGCAGCAGGTACTGGTCGAGCTCGTAGTCGTCCTTCAGGTAGCGTTCCTGCTTGCCGTGCTTGGCCTTGTACAGCGGCGGCTGGGCGATGTAGATGTGGCCGCGTTCGACCAGCTCCGGCATCTGACGGTAGAAGAAGGTCAGCAGCAGGGTGCGGATGTGCGCGCCGTCCACGTCGGCATCGGTCATGATGATGATGCGGTGGTAGCGTAGCTTGTCCGGGTTGTACTCGTCCTGGCCGATGCCGCAGCCCAGCGCGGTGATCAGCGTGGCGATTTCCTGGCTGCCGATCAGCTTGTCGAAGCGGGCGCGCTCGACGTTGAGGATCTTACCCTTCAGCGGCAGGATGGCTTGGAACTTGCGGTCGCGGCCCTGCTTGGCGGAGCCGCCGGCGGAGTCACCCTCCACCAGGTAGATTTCGGACTTGGCCGGGTCTTTTTCCTGGCAGTCGGCCAGCTTGCCGGGCAGGCCCAGGCCGTCCATGATGCCCTTGCGGCGGGTGATTTCGCGGGCCTTGCGCGCGGCTTCGCGGGCGCGGGCGGCCTCAACGATCTTGCCGGTGATGATCTTGGCGTCGTTGGGGTTTTCCAGCAGGTAGTCTTTCAGCGCGTCGCTGATGATCTCGTTGACCACCGGACCGATCTCGCTGGAAACCAGTTTGTCCTTGGTCTGGCTGCTGAACTTCGGGTCGGGCAGCTTCACCGACAGCACGCAGGTCAGGCCTTCGCGCATGTCGTCGCCGCTGGTCTCGACCTTGGCCTTCTTGGCCACTTCGTTCTGTTCGATGTACTGGTTCAGCGTGCGGGTCATCACCTGGCGCAGTGCGGTCAAGTGGGCGCCGCCGTCGCGCTGCGGGATGTTGTTGGTGAAGCACTGCACCGACTCTTGATACGAGTCGTTCCACTGCATCGCCACTTCCACGCTCATGCCGTCCTTCTCGCCCAGGGCGTAGAACACCTTTGGGTGCAGCACGGTCTTGTTGCGGTTCATGTACTCGACAAAGCCGGCCACGCCACCGGAGAACGCGAAGTTCTCTTCCTTGCCGGTGCGCTTGTCGATCAGGGTGATCGACACGCCCTGGTTCAGGAACGACAGCTCGCGGATGCGCTTGGCCAGGATGTCGAAGTGGTATTCGACGAGACCAAAGGTTTCTTCGCTGGCGCGGAAGTGCACCTCGGTGCCGCGGTGGGTGGTGTGGCCGGTGACGGTCAGCGGGGCCACCGCGTCGCCGCGGCGGAATTCCATTTCGTGCACCTTGCCGTCACGCCAGATCTTCAGCTTCAGCCAGTCGGACAGCGCGTTCACCACCGACACGCCCACGCCGTGCAGGCCGCCGGAGATCTTGTAGCTGTTGCTGTCGAACTTACCGCCGGCGTGCAGGATGGTCATGATCACCTCGGCGGCCGAGCGGCCTTCTTCCGGGTGAATGTCTGTCGGGATGCCGCGGCCGTTGTCCTCGACCGAGATCGAGTTGTCCGGGTGGATGATGACGCGGATGGTGTCAGCATGGCCGGCCAGCGCCTCGTCGATGGCGTTGTCCAGCACCTCGAACACCATGTGGTGCAAGCCGGTGCCGTCCTGGGTGTCGCCAATGTACATGCCGGGGCGTTTACGGACGGCATCCAGACCCTTCAAGACCTTGATACTGTCCGCGCCGTATTCCTGTTCACTCATAACACGTCTCTTTGTTGCTTAATCGGGCGGGGGGCCGGAACCCCCCATCGCCTGTTAGGCCAGCTTGGCCCAACGCGGCGCCTTGGAGTCGCGGGCCAAACCCGGCGGGATGACGGCGCTACCGCTGCAGGACAGGGCGGCGCCCACACCGGGCGGCGCGACTCGTCAGATGCGCATCGGCATCACGATGTACTTAAAGTCCGGGTTGTCCGGAATCGTCACCAGCGTCGAGCGGTTGCTGTCGCCGAATGCCAGCTGCAGCGTGTCCACCGACAGGTTGGTCAGCACGTCGAGCAGATAGTTGATGTTGAAGCCGATCTCCAGGCTGGCGCCGTCGTAGCCGATCTCCAGCTCTTCCTCGGCCTCTTCCTGTTCGCTGTTGGTGCACAGGATCGACAGGCTGCCGGCCTTCAGCACCAGGCGCACGCCGCGGAACTTCTCGTTGGCCAGGATCGCGGCGCGCTGCAGCGCGTGCAGGAATTCGAGGCGGCTGATCAGGAACAGCTTGTCGTTGTCCAGCGGGATCACGCGGTTGTAGTCGGGGAACTTGCCGTCCACCACCTTGCTGATGATCACGGTGCTGCCGAAGCTGAAGCGCACCTGGTTGGACAACAGCTCGATGGTGATTGAGTCGTCGCTGTCCTGCAGCAGCTTGTACAGCTCCAGGATGGTCTTGCGCGGCAGGATCACCTCGGCCTTCGGCAGGCTGTCGGCCAGCGTGGTCGACGAGAACGCCAGGCGGTGGCCGTCGGTGGCCACCAGACGCACCTGGTTGCCCTCGGTCTGCAGCAGCAGGCCGTTCAGGTAGTAGCGGATGTCCTGCACGGCCATGCCGAACTGCACCTGCGCCAGCAGCTTCTTCAGCTCGCGTTGCGACAGCTGGAACGAGGCCTCGGCCGCGCCGTTCACCGACAACAGCGGAAAGTCGTCCGCCGGCAGTGTCTGCAGGTTGAAGCGGCTCTTGCCGGCCTTCAGCGTCAGGCGGCCGTCCTGCTGGTCCAGCGTGATGGTGCCGGCCGGGACCGCGCGCAGGATGTCCTGCAGCTTCTTCGCCGAGGTGGTCAGGCGGAAGTCCTCGCCGGCCAGCTCGTCGGTGTTGGCGGTGGTGATCTGGATTTCCAGGTCGGTCGCCAGCAGGCTGACCTGACCGCCCTTTTTCTCGATCAGGACGTTGGACAGAATCGGCAGCGTGTGACGGCGTTCGACAATGCCGGTAACGGCCTGCAGCGGTTTGAGCAGGGCGTCGCGTTCGGCTTGCAGGATCAGCATGCTCTGGGCTCCCGTTGAGTATTCGTTGGTCTGTTATCAGTTACGCAGCATGGCCAGCAGCGTATCGTAATCGTGCCCGATATCGCCGTCATTCTGGCGCATTTCGGCAATGGTCTTGCAGGCGTGCAGCACCGTGGTGTGGTCGCGGCCGCCGAAGGCGTCGCCGATGTTCGGCAGGGACAGCTGGGTCAGTTCCTTGGCCAATGCCATCGCGATCTGGCGCGGCCGCGCGATGTCGCGCGAGCGCTTCTTGCTGTGCATGTCCGACAGCTTGATCTTGTAGTAGTCGGCCACGGTCTTCTGGATGGCGTCGACGGTGACCTGGCGGTTGCCAGCGGCGAGGATGTCCTTCAGCGCTTCCTTCACCAGTTCCAGCGTGATCGGCTGGTTGCTGAAGCGCGAGTACGCCACCGCGCGTTTCAGCGCGCCTTCCAGTTCGCGCACGTTCGAGCGCACGTTCTGGGCGATGAAGAACGCCACGTTGTGGTCGAGCTTCAGGTTGTCGGCCTCGGCCTTCTTCATCAGGATCGCCACGCGCATTTCCAGCTCCGGCGGCTGGATTTCCACCGTCAGGCCCCAGGAAAAGCGAGAGATCAGCCGCTCGTCCATGCCCTCGATCTGCTTCGGGTAGGTGTCGCAGGTCATGATCACCTGCTTGCCGCCCTCGATCAGCGCGTTGAAGGCGTAGAAGAACTCTTCCATCGTGCGGTTCTTGCCGGCGAAGAACTGGATGTCGTCAATCAGCAACAGGTCGAGCGAATGGTAGTAGCGCTTGAACTCGTCGAAGGCCTTGTGCTGGTAGGCGCGCATGATGTCGGCCACGTAGCGCTCGGCGTGGATGTAGCGGATCTTCGCCGCCGGGTTCTTCTGGTAGACGTGGTTGCCGATCGCCTGGATCAAGTGGGTCTTACCCAAGCCCACGCCGCCGTACACGAACAGTGGGTTGTACGCTGCATCGCCCGGGTTCTCTGCGATCTGCAGCGCGGCGGCGCGCGCCAGCTGGTTACCCTTACCGGTCACCAGGGTGTCGAAGGTGAACGCCGGGTTCAGACGGGTGCTCTCGTGACCGCCGCCGATCGCCTTCACCGCGGCCTGCTTAGCCGGCGACGCGGGGGCAGGGGTTGGGCTCGGCGAGCTCGCGGCGGCATCGGCGCCGGCGGGCTTGGGGCTGGCCGACGCGCTCGGCGCTGCGGTCACCGGCGGCACGCGGCCGGCGCCGACGCGCAGCTCGATGCCGATTTCGCCAATCAGCTCGACAGCCAGTTCTTCGATGCGCGCGAGGAAGCGGTCCTTGATGAACTGCAGGATGAAGCGGTTCGGCGCGAGCAGCACGATGCCTTCATCGCTGGCCTCGGCCGCCAGCGGCTTGATCCAGGTATTGAATTGTTGCGAGGACAGCTCGTCCTCGAGCCGCGTCAGGCACGCCGGCCAGAATTGGTTACAGTCCATGACACCAGATCTACATTACGTGGTCGCGCCCGCGCCACAACGGCAGGGGCACAGCATTGGTCGCTCGCCGGGCCGTGTTGGCCCCTGCGGTGCGTTATTCATCAAGGCAGGTAGCGACGCCGCCGCAGCCCGCCGGCGCGGCGTTTGGCCGGGGCAAGCAGTTATCACAGCGGAGGCGGTGCGATAAGTGTTAGCATTCTATCGGTTTTCGGCAAAGTTATCCACAGGCGCGAGAAAAATCAGCGATTGACAATGGGGAACTTTGCTTGTGTAATCACGGGTTTATTCCCGTTCCCTTTAGGAATCAGAACATGAAACGCACTTACCAGCCGTCCGTTACCCGTCGCAAGCGCACCCACGGCTTCCTCGTTCGCTCCAAGACCCGTGGTGGCCGCGCCGTTCTGGCTGCTCGCCGCGCCAAGGGCCGCAAGCGTCTGGCCGTGTAAGCTTGGCTTACCGCTTTCGCCGCGCCGACAGGCTCCTAAAAACGGATGAGTTCTCATCCGTTTTTCGTTTGCGCCAGTCGCGCAGCAACGGCTACTTCCAGGTTTACGCCCTACCGAACGGCCTCGACCACGCCAGGCTGGGCCTCGTGGTCGGCAAGAAGGTCGCCAAGCGGGCGAATCGTCGCAACTACATCAAGCGCACCGTGCGCGAGTGGTTCCGCCTTCACCAGCACGACTTTGCCGGCATCGATTATGTAGTACGCGCCAAACTGGCCTACACGCGCGATAAACGCGGCGAGGCCATGACGGCATTAGACGCACTCTTTGCTAAACTGGCCCGATGTCGCGCCTCCTCATCCTCCTGATCCGCTTCTACCAGCTGGCGATAAGTCCCTGGCTGGCGCCGCGCTGTCGCTTCCAGCCCACCTGTTCCGCCTACGCGGTCGAGGCGCTGGGCAAGCACGGCGCGTTCAAGGGCGGGTATCTGGCGGCGAGGCGCTTGGCGCGCTGCCACCCCTGGGGTGGCAGCGGCTATGACCCCGTTCCCTGACGAGAATCGTACGAAGATGGATTCCAAGCGACTAATAGCTTTCATCGTCCTGTCCATGGGCATTCTGCTCGGGTACCAGGAATTCTTTGCGCCGAAGACGCCGCCGAAGCCGGCGGTGACCGCGACCAGCGGCGCACCGGCTGCGCCGAACAGCGCATCGGTATCCCCGGCGAGCGAAGCCGCCAAGCTCACCTCGGGCCAGCGCATCACCGTCAACACCGACGTGCTCAAGGCGCAGATCGACACCGTGGGCGGCGACCTGCGCGGCCTCGACCTGCTCAAGCACGACTCGGCGGAGGATGCCACCAAGCCGTTCGAGCTGTTCACCGACAAGGGCGGCCGCGTCTACGTGGCGCAGACCGGCCTGATCGCGGCCAGCAACCCTGCGCTGCCGACGCACAAGACCGTGTTCTCCGCCGACAAGACCAGCTACACCCTCAACGGTGACTCGGTCGAGGTGAAACTGACCGCGCCGGAAGCCAACGGCGTCAAGGTCAGCAAGGTGTACACCTTCAAGAAGGGCTCGTACCAAATCGGTGTACGCTACGACATCACCAACAACGGTACCGCGCCGGTAGCACCGACCGCCTACTTCCGCCTGCTGCGTGACAGCAAGGCGCCGGAAGGCGAAGGCCGCTTCGCACATACCTTCACCGGCCCGGCCGTGTACACCACCGACGGCAAGTTCCAGAAGGTGTCGTTCGACGACCTGACCAAGGGCAAGGGCGACTACGTCAAGAACGCCGACAACGGCTGGGTAGCGATGGTCCAGCACTACTTCGTGTCGGCTTGGCTGCTCAACCCGCTGGACGGCAAGGCCGTGTGCAGCAACGCCCAGGCTTGCCAGTTCGACCTGAAGGCCAACGGTAGCGACCTGTTCTCCGCCGCCACCCTGGTGAACCTGCCGACACTGGCGCCGGGCGCGTCCGAATCGGTTTCCGTGCCGCTGTACGCCGGTCCTGAGGACTACAACACCCTGGTCGCCACCGCCGACGGTCTGGAGCGCGTCAAGGACTACGGCATGGTGCACATCTTCGCCTCGCCGCTGTTCTGGCTGCTGACCAAGCTGCACGGCCTGGTGCTGAACTGGGGCTGGGCGATCATCCTGCTGACCATCATCGTCAAGGGCGTGTTCTACCCGCTCACCGCTGCCTCGTACCGCTCGATGGCCAAGATGAAGGCGCTGGCACCGCGTCTGGAACGCCTGAAGGAGCAGTACGGCGACGATCGCATGAAGCTGCAGCAGGCGATGATGGAGATGTACAAGACCGAGAAGATCAATCCGCTCGGCGGCTGCCTGCCGATTCTGATCCAGATCCCGGTGTTCATCGGCCTGTACTGGGCGCTGCTCGCGTCGGTGGAACTGCGCCAGGCGCCGTGGGTGGGTTGGATTCACGACCTGTCGCGTCCGGATCCGTTCTTCGTGCTGCCGGTGCTGATGGCGGTCACCATGTTCGCCCAGACCTTCCTCAACCCGCCGCCGGCCGACCCGATGCAGGCGAAGATGATGAAGGTCATGCCGCTGGCGTTCTCGGCGATGTTCTTCTTCTTCCCGGCCGGTCTGGTGCTGTACTACTTCGTCAACAACCTGTTGTCGATCACGCAGCAGTGGCACATCAACCGCAAGATCACGAACGCCAACAAGGCCAAGCTGCAAAGCTGATCCTGACCTGTGTTCGAGTAGAAAGCCCGGCCCCAGCGGCCGGGCTTTTTCCATAGTGCGAGGGGGATGCGGCGAGCGCCGTTGTAAAATTCTGAAAGACCGGCCCCGGCTGGACATGCCGCCGTCGGCAGCTCAAGTCAGATGGCGGGCAGCGCCATAACGCTGAAAGGGGCCCGGCGGCTCTTACTTTTCGCCCCGCGCCCGAATCGAGTAGAGTCGCAGCCAGTCCGTCTACACTCGGATTATTTGATAGACCCCCTCGGAGAGGATTAGCCAAACCGGTTTTACACGCTGTCTCGACAAGCCTCCGCTGGCGATTGTGTCGCCCGCATTGCCATCGTCGTTGCCCTGCCGGCAAAGAGGTTGGCAGGGAAGCCTGCTACGGTTGCTGCCTATGCATCAGCACCGAGCCATGTCGGGCCCAGCAGACTGGTTTGGCCAACCTTGACCGTTTTTACCGCAGGAAATCGCCATGTCGTTCGCCTACAGCCCCGTCACCATCGCCGCCATCGCCACCGCCCCCGGTCGCGGCGGCGTCGGCGTGATCCGCGTGTCCGGCCAGAACCTGCTGCCGTTCGCCCAGGCGATCAGCGGCGGCAAGATCCCGAAGCCGCGCTACGCCACCTACAGCGACTTCTACGCTGCCGACGGCAGCGCGATCGACAACGGCCTCTTACTGTACTTCCCTGGCCCGAATAGCTTCACCGGCGAAGACGTCATCGAGCTGCAAGGCCACGGCGGCCCGGTGGTGATGAAGATGCTGCTCGCGCGCTGTGTCGAGCTCGGCGCCCGCCTGGCCGAGCCCGGCGAATTCACCAAGCGCGCCTTCCTCAACGACAAGCTCGACCTCGCCCAGGCCGAGAGCGTCGCCGACCTGATCGACGCCAGCAGCGAGACCGCCGCCAAGAGCGCGCTAAAGTCGCTGAAAGGTGCCTTCTCGCACGAGATCCACGTGCTGGTCGACGAGCTGATCAACCTGCGCATGCTGGTCGAAGCCACCCTCGACTTCCCCGAGGAAGACATCGACTTCCTCGAAGCCGCCAACGCCCGCGGCAAGCTCGCTGGTCTGCAGGCCCAGGTCGCCAAGGTGCTCGGCACCGCCCGCCAGGGCGCGCTGCTGCGCGAGGGCATGCACGTGGTGCTGGTCGGCCCGCCCAACGTCGGCAAATCCAGCCTGATGAACGCGCTCGCCGGCGACGACATCGCCATCGTCACCGACATCGCCGGTACCACCCGCGACACCGTGCGCGAGGAAATCGTCATCGACGGCGTGCCGCTGCACATCATCGACACCGCCGGCCTGCGCGACACCGACGACGTGGTCGAAAAGATCGGCATCGAACGCACCTGGGCCGCAGTCGAAAAGGCCGACCTCGCCTTGGTGCTGATCGACCACCGCGAGGGCCTCACTGCCGAGATGCAGACGCTGATCGCCCAACTCCCCACCCGCCTGCCGCGCCTGTTCGTCTACAACAAGATCGATCTAACCAGCGAGGCCGCCGGCCTAAGCATGGAGGACGGTCACGCCAGCGTGCGTCTATCGGCAAAGAGCGGGGAAGGGGTAGACCTGCTGCGCCAGCAGCTGCTCGCCCAGGTAGGCTGGCACGGCGCCGAGGAAGGCCTATTCCTCGCCCGCGAACGCCACCTGGAGGCACTGCGAGAAGGGCTGCAAAGATTGGTCGAAGCCGAGCTCGTCTACGAGCAAAGCGAACTGATGGCCGAAGCGCTGCGGCTGGCGCAGGACGCACTCAGCCGCATCACCGGGGAATTCACCCCCGATGACTTGTTGGGGGTGATTTTTTCAAGGTTTTGTATTGGAAAATAACCCGAAACAGTTTGGGCGGTAGCTATTGCTATTGCCAGCAAGATGGGCCTTAGATTGAAGTCCTGATCAAGCGGCATCCCTCCGCGTCAAAATAGTTGTCGCCTCGATAGAATCCATAACTCGGGGGCGATGATGAGAGAACGACTTGGCGCGATACGGACAGGAATTCAAAGATAGAGCGGTGGCGCGGTTGCTGCCGCCGGAGAGCGCGGCGGCGGAAGCGGTTGCGCGTGAGATCGGTGTGGGGGTGGCGACACTGGAGCGTTGGCGTAGTGATGCGCTGTCCATGCCCGCTCGCGAGCGGGCATGGACAGCGGCGGCCCGGTTCGAGGCGGTGCTCACCACGGCAGCCCTCGATGAAGCCGGCAAGAACGCGTGGTGCCGCGAGCACGGGGTCTATCCGCAGGAGCTGGTCCAATGGCGTCAGGCGGCTACCCAGGCGCTGGCGGAGCCGGAAGAGTGCCGTGCCAGCCCCCAGCAAACCAAACAGGATCAGCGCCGGATCAAGACACTCGAACGGGAGCTGCGCCGTAAGGACAAGGCCCTGGCCGAAGCCGCAGCGCTGCTTGTCCTGTCAAAAAAAGTGGCGGCGATCTTCAGCAGGGACGAGGACGAATGATCGGCCTCGAAGATCGCCAATGCCTGGCCCGGGATATCGATGTGGCCAAGCAGTCCGGGGCACGGCTACGCCCGGCCTGCGAAGTCGCCGGCATCACGCTGCGTACCCTGCAGCGCTGGAAGACCGAAGACGGCCTCATCCGGGGTGACCGCCGCCCCGAGGCCGTGCGAGCCCCCTCCCATCGGGCGCTCAGCGCGGCGGAGCGCGCCCAGGTGCTGGAAGTGGCCAACGAGGCCCGCTTTGCCGAGCTGCCGCCGGCCCGCATCGTCCCGATGCTGGCCGATGAGGGCCTCTATCTGGCCAGCGAATCGAGCTTTCAGCGGATCCTGCGCGATGCAGGGCAAACAGCTCGCCGGGGTCGCGCCAAAGCCCCTGCGGCATCCCGCCCGCCGAGCACTCACGTCGCCACGGCACCGGGCCAGGTGTGGTGCTGGGACATGACCTATCTACCCGCCACGGTGACGGGGCGTTGGTTTCATCTGTACCTGATCCTGGATCTGTACAGCCGCAAGATCGTTGGCTGGGAAGTACATGCCAGTGATGCGGCCGAACACGCGGCACATCTGGTGCGTCGTACCGCGCTATCGGAGGGCATTGCCGCCCTGGCTGACAAACCCATCCTGCACGGGGACAACGGTGCGACGCTCAAGGCCACCACGGTGCTGGCCATGCTCCACTGGCTGGGAATCAAGCCGTCCTACTCGCGGCCCCGGGTCAGCGACGACAACGCCTACGCTGAAGCCCTCTTCCGTACGGCCAAGTACCGCCCCGAGTTTCCTGCCAAGGGCTTCGAGGATCTGGAGACTGCCCGATCCTGGGCCAGCCGCTTCGTGCACTGGTACAACGTCGAGCATCGCCACAGCGGCATCCGCTACGTGAGCCCCGCCCAGCGCCATGCGGGAGAAGATCATTTGATTCTCGCAGCCCGTCACGTGCTCTATGCCGAGGCTCGCCGACGCCACCCTGCACGCTGGGCAGGCAACACCCGGAATTGGTCGCCCATCAGCACCGTGACGCTCAATCCCGAGCGCGAAGCTGTTGTCTCCATGGCCACCCAAGGCACGAATAGACAGCCTTTGGCTGCATGAATCAGGCGACAACTACATTGACGCGCGCCG
>NZ_JAUEDK010000041.1 GCF_030385785.1 Crenobacter oryzisoli | reverse complement strand
ATCGAACCGACGACCCCCTGCTTGCAAAGCAGGTGCTCTCCCAACTGAGCTATGCCCCCAACTAGAACTGGTGGGTCTGGTTGGACTCGAACCAACGACCCCCGCCTTATCAAGACGGTGCTCTAACCAGCTGAGCTACAAACCCAGTTGTCTCGCTACTCTTGAACCGCTGAACAACCGATAGGCTGTGAGAACCTGAACCCATGCAGGGCTTTTTCTCTAGAAAGGAGGTGATCCAGCCGCAGGTTCCCCTACGGCTACCTTGTTACGACTTCACCCCAGTCATGAAGCATACCGTGGTAAGCGGGCTCCTTACGGTTACCCTACCCACTTCTGGTATCCCCCACTCCCATGGTGTGACGGGCGGTGTGTACAAGGCCCGGGAACGTATTCACCGCAGTATGCTGACCTGCGATTACTAGCGATTCCGACTTCATGCAGGCGAGTTGCAGCCTGCAATCCGGACTACGATCGGTTTTATGAGATTAGCTCCCCCTCGCGGGTTGGCGACCCTCTGTACCGACCATTGTATGACGTGTGAAGCCCTAGCCATAAGGGCCATGAGGACTTGACGTCATCCCCACCTTCCTCCGGTTTGTCACCGGCAGTCTCGTTAAAGTGCCCAACTTAATGATGGCAACTAACGACAAGGGTTGCGCTCGTTGCGGGACTTAACCCAACATCTCACGACACGAGCTGACGACAGCCATGCAGCACCTGTGTCTCGGCTCCCTTTCGGGCACCCTCACGTCTCTGCGAGGTTCCGAGCATGTCAAGGCTAGGTAAGGTTCTTCGCGTTGCATCGAATTAATCCACATCATCCACCGCTTGTGCGGGCCCCCGTCAATTCCTTTGAGTTTTAACCTTGCGGCCGTACTCCCCAGGCGGTCGACTTCACGCGTTAGCTGCGTTACCAGGGATTTCAACCCCCGACAACTAGTCGACATCGTTTAGGGCGTGGACTACCAGGGTATCTAATCCTGTTTGCTCCCCACGCTTTCGTGCATGAGCGTCAGTATCATCCCAGGGGGCTGCCTTCGCCATCGGTGTTCCTCCACATCTCTACGCATTTCACTGCTACACGTGGAATTCCACCCCCCTCTGACGTACTCTAGCTTGCCAGTTCCAAACGCAATTCCCAGGTTGAGCCCGGGGCTTTCACATCTGGCTTAACAAGCCGCCTGCGCACGCTTTACGCCCAGTAATTCCGATTAACGCTTGCACCCTACGTATTACCGCGGCTGCTGGCACGTAGTTAGCCGGTGCTTATTCTTCAGGTACTCTCATCCCCAGTGGATATTAGCCACTAGGATTTGCTCCCTGACAAAAGTCCTTTACAACCCGAAGGCCTTCTTCAGACACGCGGAATGGCTGGATCAGGCTTTCGCCCATTGTCCAAAATTCCCCACTGCTGCCTCCCGTAGGAGTCTGGGCCGTGTCTCAGTCCCAGTGTGGCGGATCATCCTCTCAGACCCGCTACTGATCGTCGCCTTGGTGAGCCTTTACCTCACCAACTAGCTAATCAGACATCGGCCGCTCGAATAACGTGAGGTCCTAAGATCCCCCACTTTCCCCCTCAGGGCGTATGCGGTATTAGCACACCTTTCGGTGCGTTATCCCCCATTACTCGGTACGTTCCGATGCGTTACTCACCCGTTCGCCACTCGCCACCAGACCGAAGTCCGTGCTGCCGTTCGACTTGCATGTGTAAAGCATTCCGCCAGCGTTCAATCTGAGCCAGGATCAAACTCTTCAGTTCAATCTTTCGCTAATTTCGTACTTGGCTGCAAGCTCAAAGAAACGAGTTCTTCAATCTTGCGGCATGAGCTCCTGATCAATCCAGGCTCTCACACCTATCGGTTGTTCGTGCTGTTAAAGAGCGGTTGTTGCTGACGGCGTCGCTTCGTGGCGTTGCTGGGTCAGCAGCAGAGGAGGCGAAATATACGCTCAGACCCTGATGGCGTCAACGCTTTTTCACCAAAAAATTTGATTTTTCTGGCAATTTTAAAAAATTGCACGTTAATCCACTGATTTAAAACAAATTATCTATAAATAATAATAAATCGGTCATCTCGCGCCCCCACCCATACCCATCAGCGTCTACCGTCTGGCCTATGCTGAACCTGCAAACGGTACGCTCGCGAGAGGATTCCGTATGTTGATCAATTGCGCCGCCTATCAGGACGGCAAGAAACTGGCGGACATTACGCAGACGGCGATCCGCGACTATCTCGTCCGCCCGGACTGTTTCGTCTGGGTCGCGCTGAAGGACCCCGAGCCGAGCGAACTGGAAGCGATGAGCGAGGAGTTCGGCCTGCACGAGCTGGCGGTGGAAGACGCCCTCCGGGGCCACCAGTTGGCGAAGATAGAGGAATACGGCGAGATGCTGTTCGTGGTGCTGCACCTGCTGGAGCTCGACCCGTCGGGTCAGGTGCGGACCGGCGAGGTAGCCGTGTTCGTCGGCGCCAACTATGTGCTGTCGATCCGCAGTCGCAGCGATCTGGGCTTCCTGGGTGTTCGCGCCCGCTGCGAACGCGAGCCGCAGCTGCTGCGTTTCGGCGCAGGCTTCGTACTGTACGCACTGATGGACGCGGTGGTTGACCGCTATTTCCCGGTGATCACCGCGCTGGAGCAGGAGCTGGATGCGATAGAGGAGAGGATGTTCACCAAGGGCAGCTCGTCGCGCAACAACATCGAGGCGTTGTACGAGCTGAAGCGCAAGCTGATGCTGGTACAACACAGCATCTCGCCATTGGAGGACGCGGTCGGCAAGCTGCTCGGCGGCCGGGTGCCGCAGGTGTGCGTGGGTCTGCACGAGTACTACCGTGATATCTACGACCACCTCGAGCGGGTGGTGAAGCATGTAGAGGCAATCCGCGACATGCTGAACACTGCGATCCAGGTAAATCTGTCGCTGGTCTCGCTCGACGATTCAACGATCACCAAGAAGTTCGCCGCTTACGGCGCGCTGTTCGCAGCGCCGACGCTGATCGCCGGCGTGTACGGGATGAACTTCAAGGACATGCCCGAGCTGCAATTGGACTACGGCTATCCGGTGGCCATCGTGGTGATGTTGTTGCTCGACGTGCTGTTGTGGTGGCGGTTCAAGCGCGCGAACTGGATCTGACGGTACAAACAAAACAGGCCGGGCGATGCCCGGCCTGTTTCTTTATATCCCTGCAAAACTCAGCTGCGGTAGTCGGCGTTGATCTTCACGTAGTCGTACGAGAAGTCGCAGGTCCACACGGTGGCGCTGGCGGCACCGCGGTTGAGCACCGCGCGCACGGTGATCTCGGCCTGGTTCATCACGCGCTGACCGTCCTCTTCCTTGTAAGCCGGGTTGCGACCTCCGTCGACGGCGACCAGCACGTCGTCGAGGTAGAGCTCCAGGCGATCGACGTCAAGGTCGTTGACGCCGGCATAGCCGATCGCGCACAAGAGGCGGCCGAGGTTGGGGTCGGACGCGAAGAAGGCGGTCTTCACCAGCGGCGACTTGGCGATCGCGTAAGCGACGGCCTTGCACTCGGCGACCGAGCGGCCGCCCTCGACCTTGACGGTGATGAACTTGGTGGCGCCCTCGCCATCGCGGATGATCGCCTGGGCGAGTTCGGTGGCGATGTCGGTGAGCGCAGCCTTAAGCTGGGCGTAGGCCGGCTGGCTGGCCGAGTCGACCAGCGGCAGCGTGCTCTTGCCGGTGGAAATCAGGATGAAGCTGTCGTTGGTCGAGGTGTCGCCGTCGACAGTGATACTGTTGAACGACGGGTCGGCGACTTCCTTGACCAGCTGTTCGAGCAGCGGGCGGATGATCGGCGCGTCGGTGGCGACGAAGCCGAGCATGGTGGCCATGTTCGGGTGGATCATGCCCGAGCCCTTGGCGATGCCGGTCAGCGTCACCTTGTGGCCGTCGATGTCGAGCACGCGGCTGGCGGCCTTCGGCAGGGTGTCGGTGGTCATGATCGCCTCGGCGGCCTCGGCCCAGCTGCTGGCGCGGCGCTTGGGCAAGGCGGCAATGATCTTGTCGACCGGCAGCGGCTCGAGGATCACGCCAGTGGAGAACGGCAGCACCTGGTGCGGTTCGCAGCCGAGCTCGGCGGCGACGGAAGCACACACGGCGCGGGCACGCTCGCGGCCCTGCTCGCCGGTGCCGGCGTTGGCGTTGCCGGTGTTGACCACCAGCGCGCGGATCTGCGCGTTATTGGCGAGATATTCCTTGCACAGCTGCACCGGAGCGGCGCAGAAGCGGTTCAGGGTGAACACGCCGGCGACGGTATTGCCCTTGTCGAGATGAACCACCAGCACGTCCTTGCGGCCGGGGGTCTTGATGCCGGCTTCGGCGACGAACAGGTCGACGCCGGCCACCGGGGCCAACTGGTCGGCGGTTTTCACGCTGAGATTGACTGCCATGTAGTGCTTCTCCTCGGAGCTTGAACTGGTAGAGCCGCTGAGCAAACCCGCCCGGCCCACCGGCAGGCCTCACTGAGAGCGCGAGACCGGGCTTGCGGAGCGACTCTGGACCGGGACGATTGTAGCGGGATTTGTCCGACAACAGGTTGGCCAAACGCGTCAGGCGACGTCGACCTCGGCGAATAGCTCGAGCAGCGCCGCACCGTAGCGCGCCAGCTTGAGTTCGCCGACGCCGTGTACCTTGCCGAGTTCCGCCAGGCTCCCCGGGCGCTTCTCGATCAGGTCACGGAGCGTGCGGTCGGAGAACACCGCGTACGCCGGCACATTGTGCTCGTCGGCGCGTTCCTTGCGCCAGCGGCGCAGCGCCTGCCACAGCCGCTCCTCGCGCTCGGTACGCAGCCAGCGATCGCTGCTGGCGACGCGCGGCGCCTTGTCGTCAGCGAGCGGTCGCAGGAACACCTGCTGCTGGCCTTTCAGCACCGGCCGGCTGGCGTCGGTAAGCACCAGCGACTGGCCGCACGTCAGGTCGACGTCGAGCAGCTTCTGCGCCACCAGCTGGCGCACCATCGCGCGCCAGGCGCGCTCGCTGTACTCCTTGCCGATGCCAAAGGTCGAGAGCCTTGTGTGGCCGCACTGTTCGGCCAACGCCGACTCCTTGCCGCGCAGCACGTCGATCACGTGGCTGGCAGCAAAGCGCTGGCCGACCCGGTAGATGCAGGACAACAGTTTCTGCACCGGCAGCGTCGCGTCGAAGGTGATCGGCGGCGCCAGACAGTTGTCGCAGTGGCCGCAGGGCTGAATCGTTTCGCCGAAGTGCGACAGGATCTGCTGGCGGCGGCAGCTGGCGGTCTCGCAGAACGCCAGCATCGCGTCGAGCTTGCCGATCTCGACCTGTTTCTGCAGCTCGGCCATCTCGCCGGCAACGATCATCTGTTTCAGCAGCACCAGATCGTTCAAGCCATAACACAGCCAGCTGCTGGCCGGCAGGCCGTCGCGACCGGCACGGCCCGATTCTTGATAGAAGTTCTCCGGGCTCTTCGGCATGTCGAGGTGGGCAACGAAGCGTACGTCCGGCTTGTCGATGCCCATACCGAACGCGACGGTGGCACACATCACCACGCCGTCCTCGCGCAGGAACTGGCGCTGGTTGGCGTCGCGCGCCTCGTGGCTCATGCCGGCATGGTAGGCGAGCGCGTTGATGCCGTTCTCGCACAGCCAGGCGGCGGTGTCTTCGACGCGCTTGCGCGACAGGCAGTAGACGATGCCGGACGAGCCGGCGTGCTCGTTCTGGATGTAGCCGAGCAGCTGCTTCTTGGCGTTGTGCTTCTCCACCACCTGATAGAACAGGTTGGGCCTGTCGAAACTGGTGACGAACTGCTCGGCGTCCTGCAGCTTCAGGTAGTGCAGCATGTCTTCGCGGGTCTGCGCGTCGGCGGTGGCGGTCAGCGCGATGCGCGGCACCGTCGGCCAGCGGTCGGCCAACAGGCCGAGCTGCTGGTACTCGGGGCGGAAGTCGTGGCCCCACTGGCTGACGCAGTGCGCCTCGTCGATCGCGAACAGCGAGAGCGGCACGTCGTCGAGGAAATCGAGGAAGCGCGGCGTCAAGAGCCGTTCCGGCGCGACGTACAAGAGGTCGAGCTCGCCTAGGCGGGCGCGGCGGGCGATGTCGCGCGCCTCGTCCGGGCCGGTGGCCGAATTCAGGCAGGCGGCGTCGACGCCGAGCTCGACCAGCGTGGCGACCTGGTCCTGCATCAGCGCGATCAGCGGCGACACCACGATGGCGACGCCGTCGCGCAGCAGCGCCGGAATCTGGAAGCACAGCGATTTGCCGCCGCCGGTGGGCATCAGCACCAGCGCGTTGCCGCCGTTCGCGACCCGGTCGACGATGTCGGCCTGGCGGCCACGAAACGCCGGGTAACCGAATACGGTATTAAGGAGAGTGAGCGCGTCCTGCATCGGAACCACATTCGCAAAGAGGCCGCCATTGTACGGCATGGGGCGGCGCTTGCCGCGTCGGGGTGCCGTCATGGCCGCCCGCTGGCCTAACTGATCGAGCCGAAACAGCCGCCCACCAAGGCGCTATGCATCAGGCATACCTGTGGCAAAAGCGTCGATGCCGGCGGGCGGTTTGCGCCGCGCGTGCGCTGTGCGACACTGGGCGCGATTGATCAGGAGGTTTTCATGTCCAAGCGTTACCTCGCGCTGGCGCTCGTCGCCGGCGTGCTGGCCGGCTGCGCCACCGGCCCCACTACCAAGACCACCCTCCCTACCCGCCCGAGCAAGGCGCCGGTCGACGCCAACGCCGACTGGCAGAACCTCGGCGTGTCGCCCAACGGCAACATCCTCAACGAGATCGACAAGCTGTCGATCAAGCACCAGGGTAATCTGGTGAGCTTCCGCGACAAGAAGACCATCTTCAACCCGAAGAAGGAAAACTTCCTGTCGACGCCGGTGCACAAGTACTCGATCAACCAGTGGCAGATCGACTGCCAGAGCCACACCTATCGCCTGTCGTCGATGACGTTGTACGACGAAGGGAACCGGCCGATCGCCAGCTTCACTTATAATGCCGATCAGATAAAACCGGCACCGGTGGTGCAGAACTCGGCGAGTTACCAGCAGATGCTGTTCGTCTGCGGCAGCCAAGGCATCTAAGCCGCGCCGCTTGCCGCCGGCCGCTTCGACAACAAGGGGAAGTTATGCACGCGATCCGTCGGGTGGTATTCAACCAGAAGGGCGGGGTCGGCAAGACCACCATCACCGTCAACCTCGCAGCGGTCGCGGCGCGCCAGGGCCGTCGCGTGCTGCTGCTCGACCTCGACCCGCAGGGCAACAGCAGCCATTACCTGCTCGGCGGTACCGTACCGACCGTGCACGCGGCCGGGCTGTTCAACGAGATGCTGGCGATCAGTCTGTACGGCCAGCCGCCGCAGGCCTTCGTCACCGAGACGCCGTTCGCCGGCCTGCACCTGATCGCCTCGCACCCGGAGCTGGCCGAGCTGATGACCAAGCTCGAGTCACGCTACAAGATGTTCAAACTGCGAGAGGCGCTCGATACCCTGGCCGCCGACTACGATGAGATCTGGATCGACACCCCACCGGCACTGAACTTCTACACCCGCTCGGCGCTGATCGCCGCCAGCCGCTGCCTGATCCCGTTCGACTGCGACGCGTTCTCCCGCCAGGCGCTGTACGGCTTGATCGACAACGTCGCCGAGATCCGCGCCGACCACAACCCGGCACTGCAGGTCGAAGGCATCGTGGTCAACCAGTTCCAGCCGCGCGCCAGCCTGCCGGTGCGGCTGGTGGCCGAGCTGAAGGCCGACGGCCTGCCGGTGTTCGACGCGGCGCTGTCGAGCTCGGTGCGCATCCGCGAGTCGCACGAGGCAGCCAGCCCGCTGCCGTGGTTCGACCCGCGCCACAAGCTGACCCAGGAGTTCGAGGCGCTGTACGGCCAGCTGGCCAGCCACGCCTGAGCTTCCCCTTGTCCCGGCTGCGGCCGCCCTACTCCACCGTCTCAGCCTCATCCGACACCACGGGCCGGCGCCGCCAGAAACGCGGCGCCTGCTCGCGCCAGCCCTTCAGCGTCAACGTCTCGCCCATCTCCAGCGTCAACATTCCCTGCGTATCGGTACGCCACGCGCGCGCGCCGCTGCCGGCGACCCGCGCCAGCGTGTCCGGATGCGGATGACGGTAGCGGTTACGGTAACCGGCACTGAACACCACCTCGCGCGGCGCGACCGTCGCCAGCCAGTCGGCGCCCGACGAGTAGCGGCTGCCATGGTGCGATGCAACCAGCACGCTGCTTCGCAGCGCCTTGCCATAGCGTTCGGCCAGGGCCTGCTCCTGCTGTCCCGGCAAGTCGCCCGGCAGCAGCAACGCCTGTCGCTGCGTAGCGATGCGCAACACACAGCTGGCGGCGTTGTCTTCCGTTATCGACACGCCCTCGTCGGGCGCAAGCATGTCGAAGCGCACGCCGTCCCACGCCCAGCTCTGGTTCGACAGACAGGCCTGCGCGGCTGGCTGGGCATCGGGCAGGCTTTCCGGCTGGCCGGCGAGCAGCGTGTCGACCGGCATGGCGGCCAGGAGGCTCTCGCCGCCGCCGTCGTGGTCATTGTCGTGGTGGGACAGCAGCAGCACATCGAGCCGCTTCACCCCAAGCCCGGTCAGCTGCGGCAGCACGGTGCGGCCAGCGTCGCCCGCCCCAGTGTCGTATAGCAGCGTATGGTTCGCGGTTTCGACCAGCACCGACAGCCCTTGGCCGACGTCGATCAGCGTCGCGCGCAGCGTGCCCGGTGCCGGCGGGGGCGGACGGTACAGCAGCAGCGGCAGCAAGAGCAGTGCGCCGGCGAGCCGGCCGGGCACTCCGCGTGGCGCGATCAGCCACAAGGAGCCCACGAACGCCAGCGCCGCCACCGGCCACGGCACGCCCGGCTGCGACCACATCGGCGCATACGGTGCGGCGAGATCGACCGCCCAGTAGAAACCGTCGGCCAGCCAGCCGGCCAGCCGCAACGGCCCATCCCACGGGATGAACACCGCGAAGAGCGCGAGCGGCGTCAGCAGCGACGACACGTACGGAATCGCCACCGCGTTGGCGAACGGTGACACCAGCGGCACGCCGTTGAAGAACAGCGCGAGCGGCAGCAGCGACATCACCAGCACCGCCCACTGGCCGAGCAAGGCCTCCTGCCAGCGGCCGGCACGGCGGCGCCGGCCGACGCCGACCGCCATCAGCGCCACGACCAGACCGAACGACAGCCACACCCCCGGCGCCAGCACCGCGAACGGATCGGCGAGCAGCACCAGCGCGAGCGCGCTCCACCAGATGCGGAACGGGCCGAGCGAGCGGCGCAACAACAGCATCAGCACCGCGCAGGCCAACATATAGAAGGTGCGCTGTGTCGGTACCGACCAGCCGGCGAGCAGCGCATAGCCCAGCGCTGCTGCTAGGCCGCCCAGCGCGACCACGAGCCGTGGCGCAATGCGGCGCGGCGGGCGCCAGCGCAGCACCAGACGCAACAATGCGGCGACCAGGCCGGCGAACAGCGTGACGTGCAGTCCGGAGATGCTGACGAGATGCGTCAGGCCGAGCAGGCGGAACGCCTGCCAGTCGGCGGCGGCAATCCGCCCCTGTGCACCGACGGTCAACGCGCCAAGCAACGCTGCGGCGCGCGGCTCGGCGACCGCCGCGTCGATGCGCTCGAGCAAGGTGGATCGGATGCGGTCGAGACGGGCGCGCGCGTCGTCGACCTCGCCGTCGGCGATCCGGCCCTTGCGCACCGACGCGGTCGCGCCGATGCCCTCCGACCAGTACCACGCCTCGGCGTCGAAGCCGAAGCGGTTGGCCGGCCCGGTCGGCTGCTTCGGCGCCAAAGTCAGCCGCCAGCGGCTGCCGGGCGGCCAGTCCTCGTTGCGATAGTCGGTCAGCAGCCAGGAGCGCGGCAGCGTCGCGCCCGGGGTCAATACCTGCTCGACTTCGACGCGCAAGCGGGTGCCGAATTCGCCCGGGTCGGGCAGATCGCGCACCACTGCGACGACGGCGACCGGCTTGCCCTCCCACGCGGGTGACAGCTGCTCGACCTGCTCGGCACGCCAGCTCGTCCAGGCAACGCCGAGCAGCGACAACAGTGCGACCCCGAACACGCCGCGCCAGCCCGGCAGCAGCCGGCCAGCCAGCCACAGGGCGAGAGCGGCACAGAGCGGCCAGCGCCAGTCGGGCAGCTCGGCGAGGTAGAACGGCAGGACGAGGCCGGCGACGAGGGCCGGTAGGGCGTAAGGAATGCGCATCGCAACGTTTTATGCCAAATGCAAGCGCCGCGTCGAGCGCGCCGGCGGTTGTCGCACCGCCCGTCCTGCCGTATCGTCGCGGCAACGCAACCGGAAGCTCCCGATGACCACACCGCTCTACTGCGCCGAACCGGCGCGCCACCACACCGCACAACAATTGGCCGAACGCTTTGCACTGCCGCTTATCACCCGCCGCCCGAGCGACGGTTACTGGCTGGAACTGGGGCCGGAGCGGCTGGAGCTCGTCACCACCGGCAAGCAGGGTGCGGTGTACGCCGAGTTCGTCGCCGGCGCCGCCAAGCATCGCCGCGAGCAGGGTGGCGGGCGTGGCCAGCCGGTCGCGAAGGCGATCGGTCTGAAGGGCGCCGACACACTGCCACGCGTGGTCGACGCCACTGCCGGCCTCGGCCGCGACGCCTTCGTGCTGGCGACGCTCGGCTGCGCCGTCACGCTGGTCGAGCGCTCGCCGGTGGCGGCGGCGCTGGTCGCCGACGCGCTCGACCGCGCTGCCGGCCACCCGGACACGATGGACATCGCCGCGCGGATGACACTGGTGCACGCCGATGCGATCCGCTGGCTCTCGACCCTGGCCGAAGCCGACCGGCCCGACGTGGTGTTCGTCGACCCGATGTTCCCGGACACCGGCAAGAGCGCTGCCGTGAAGAAGGACATGACTGCCTTCCAGGCGGTGGTCGGCGACGACCTCGACAGCGCGGCGCTGCTCGAAGCGGCGATAGCGGCGGCGAAGACCCGGGTGGTGGTGAAACGGCCGCGCCTCGGCGCGCCGATCGAGGGAGTGAAGCCGAGCGGCGAGCAGATCGGCAAGAGCACCCGCTTCGACATCTACAGTATCAAAGCGCTGCGCGGCGGCGCGGCGTAAAATTGCGTAACATTTCTTGACGGCTTTTTTACCTGGATACCGCTATCATCCCGGCCGTCATGAGCGAGCGTCATCCGCTCGTCAAACCGCTACGTTAGGCTGGCGTCCATACGCCACCTTACAGAACAACCCGCCCTACCCGGGCACCCGCGTCGGACAACCTGATGAGAATTGCCCTGCCCCCGTTCATTCACGACTCGGCACGACGCCTCACCCCGAACCGCTGGGACGTGATCGCCTTCCCGCTGATCCTGTGCACGATCGCGCTGATCAGCACCGAATACCACCAAACGATGGCACCGCTGTCGGCGCTGAAAGCCGAACCGATCTCGCTCGACCCGCTGAACCTGCCCGAGTACGCGATGCGCACCACGCTGCGCATGCTGGCGGCGATGATCGCCTCGATCGTGTTCGCGCTCAGCTACGGCACGCTGGCCGCCAAGAGCCGGCGCGCCGAAAAGGTGCTGGTCCCGATGCTGGACATCCTGCAGTCGGTGCCGGTGCTCGGCTACATCTCGTTCACCGTGACCTTCTTCCTCGCGCTGTTCCCGGGCCGGGTGCTCGGCGCCGAGTGCGCGGCGGTCTTCGCGATCTTCACCAGCCAGGCGTGGAACATGGCGTTCAGCTTCTACCAGTCGATGCGCACCGTGCCGCACGACCTGGGCGAAGTGTCGCGCAGCTTCCACCTGACCGGCTGGCAGAAATTCTGGAAGCTCGAGGTGCCATTCGCGCTGCCAGGCCTGATCTGGAACATGATGATGAGCATGTCCGGCGGCTGGTTCTTCGTGGTGGCGTCCGAGGCGATCACCGTCGGCAACAACACCGTCACGCTGCCGGGCATGGGCTCGTATCTGGCCGAGGCGATCACGCATCAGAACCTGTCCGCGATCGGCTGGGTGATCGTCGGCATGACCCTGGTGATCCTCGCCTACGACCAGCTGCTGTTCCGCCCGCTGGTGGCGTGGGCCGACAAGTTCCGCCTCGAGGACACCGCCTCGCAGTCGGCGCCCCAGTCGTGGCTGTTGGACCTGGTGCGCCGCACCCGCCTGTTGCAGCAGCTGTTGGCGCCACTCACCGCCTTCGTACTGGCGGTGACCCGTCACCCGCTGCGCCTGGAGCGCCGCTCGCTGGCGCTGCCGTTCGAGAGCAAGGTCTCCACCAACGGGGTCGACTGGCTGTGGAACGCGCTGGTCGTGGCCGGCACCGCCTACCTGATGTGGCGGGTGATCAGCTACGCCAGCAGCACAGTGACGCTCGCCGAGGTCGGCCACGTGCTCCTGCTGGGCCTGCTCACGCTGTTGCGCGTGCTGCTGCTGATCCTGCTCGCCTCGGTGGTCTGGGTGCCGCTGGGCGTGATGATCGGGCTGCGTCCGAAACTGGCCGAAAAGATCCAGCCCTTGGCGCAGTTCCTCGCCGCCTTCCCGGCCAACCTGTTGTTCCCGATCTTCGTGATCGGCATCGTACGATTTAACGCCAACCCGGACATCTGGCTGAGCCCGCTGATCGTGCTCGGCACGCAGTGGTACATCCTGTTCAACGTGATCGCCGGTACCACCGCCTACCCGAACGACTTCCGCGAGGTGGCGGCCAACTTCCACATCCGCGGCTGGCAGTGGTGGAAGAAGGTGATGCTGCCGGGCATCTTCCCCTACTACGTCACCGGCGCGATCA
The DNA here is from genome assembly GCF_030385785.1 of Crenobacter oryzisoli. GTDB lineage: Bacteria > Pseudomonadota > Gammaproteobacteria > Burkholderiales > Chromobacteriaceae > Crenobacter_A > Crenobacter_A oryzisoli. Next base: position 25,404 of record NZ_JAUEDK010000041.1, on the reverse strand, counting down.
CCGCGTCGGGCGGCGCCTGGAACGCCAGCATCGTCTCGGAGGCGGTGTCCTGGGGCAAGACCCACGTCGACGCGCACGGTCTGGGTGCCTATATCGCGCAGACCACCGCCGCCGGTGACTTCCCCCATATCATCCTCGGCATCACCGTGATGTCGCTGTTCGTGGTGCTGTTCAACCGGCTGCTGTGGCGCCCGATGTACGCCTACGCCGAAAACCGCCTGCGCCTGCACTGAGAGTTAAGGATCCAAGACATGAACAACCACCGCGAAATCCTGTCCGTACGCAACGTGCGCTGCGGCTTCGACAAGCAGCAGGAAGAGTTGCTGGTGCTGGACGGCGTGAACGTGTCGCTGCGCGAGGGCGAAATCGTCGGCCTGCTGGGCCGCTCCGGCTCCGGCAAGTCGACGCTGCTGCGCATCATCGCCGGCCTGATCCGCCCTACCGGCGGCGAGGTCGACTACTGCGGCACGCCGGTCGATGGGCCTGCCAAGGGCGTGGCGATGGTGTTCCAGACCTTCGCGCTGTTCCCGTGGCTGACCGTGCTGGAGAACGTCGAGGCCGGCCTTGAGGCGCTCGGCATCCCCGCCGACGAACGCCGCCGCCGCGCGCTGGCGGCGATCGACCTGATCGGCCTGGACGGCTTCGAAAACGCCTACCCGCGCGAGCTGTCCGGCGGCATGCGCCAGCGCGTCGGTTTCGCCCGCGCGCTGGTGGTCGACCCGACACTGCTGTTGATGGACGAGCCATTCTCTGCGCTCGACGTGCTGACCGCCGAGACGCTGCGCACCGACCTCCTGGACCTGTGGACCGACGGCAAGCTGCCGATCAAGTCGGTGCTGATCGTCACCCACAACATCGAGGAGGCGGTGTTCATGTGCGACCGCATCGTGCTGCTGTCGTCCAAGCCGGGCCGCCTGATCGCCGAGATCAAGGTGCCGTTCCCGCACCCGCGCAACCGCCTCGACCCGGCGTTCCGCCAACTGGTCGACGATATCTACGCGCGCATGACCGCCCGCCCGGTACCGACCGCAGCGCCGAAGCCGTCGCTGGAGGAAGGCACCGCGCTGCCGCCGGTATCGACCAACCTGCTGGCGGGCCTGGCCGAAACGCTGCTGGCCGAACCGTACAACGGCAAGGCCGACCTGCCGGAGATCGCGCGCACCCTGCATCTGGAAGTCGATGACCTGTTCCCGGTGGCCGAGGTGCTGCACCACCTGCAGTTCGCCGACATGAGCGAGGGCGACATCACGCTGACCCCGGCCGGCCGCCAGTTCGCCGAATACGACACCCAGGAACGCAAGCAGCTATTCGCCGCGCACCTGCTGAACCACGTGCCGCTGGCGCGGGTGATCGTCGACGCCCTGCACCAGCACCAAGGACAGAACGTACCGCGCAGCTACTTCCAGGACCGCCTGGAAAAGTACCTGAGCGAGAGCGCCGAGGAAGAAACCCTCGACACGGTGATCAGCTGGGGGCGCTACGCCGAGATCTTCTCGTACAACGACCAGAGCGAGCAGTTCAGCCTGGAAGACATCGCCGCATGAGCCGTCGCGCCGCCACGCACCACGCCCCGCCGTGCCCGCCCGGGCCGGCGGCGTGGTCGTTGGGGTGTCGGGATACTAGCCGCGCGCCAAGAGCCGTGCGCCCAGATACAGCAGCGGCACGCCCAGCAGCGTCGCCAGCGCCGGCCAGTCGCCGAACAGCAGCGCACCGCCGGCCAGCCCGCTGAGCATGATCACGTAGCCGAGCTGACTGAGGAACACCGGGCTCGACAGCTTCTGCAGCTGGAAATACAGCAGGCTAGCCACCACCGACAGCCCCACCTGCAGCGCCAGCCAGCGCATCCCAGCTACCGGCACGACCAGGCCGCCGCTGAACAACAGCCACGGCAACAGGGTCAGCGCCCCGGCCAAGAGCTGGCTTCCCGCCAGCATCGCGTTGTCGATGCCCTTGGGCAGGTAGCGTTTCCGCAACAGGTTGCACAGCGCCAGGAACAGCGGTGAGCCAAGCGCTACCAACAGCCAGCCGAACTCGGCCGGCGCCGCCAACCGCAGCCGCGGCGACAACACCAGCACCGCACCGGCCACCCCCAGCCCGACCGCCAGCGCGCGCGGCCCACTCAGTTTCTCCCAGCCTATCGCCAGCGCCATCAGCCAGGTGAACAGCGTCGGCAGCGTGTAGAGCAGCGCGGCATAACCGGTGCCCAGGTGGGGGATCGCCAGATAGGTCAGGCAGTTGGGCAGCAGGCTCAGGCCACCCATCAGCACGCTGTAGCGGGCCAGCTCGCGGCCACGGCCGGTCGGAAGCCGGCCAATCGACAACAGCAGGGCGCCGGCGAGCAACGAGGACCAGAAGGCGTAGCCGAGTGGCGCGACGCCGACCGAGGTCGCGAGCTTGACCACCAGCAGGCCGGCGCCGAGCAGGCTGCCGGTGCCGATCAGCAGCGCCAGCGGGCTGTGGCCGGCGCGGGACAAGACGACGGATGACATGGCGCGACTCCTCATTCAGATGACGCGACCAGTATCGGGCGCTGCAGCGCCCGGAATAAGCCGGGCGGCGGAAGAACGCCCCTTCCGCCACGGCAACAATCAGGGCAGATCCAGCCCGGCCAGAAATTCGATAAACGCCGCGCTCTTCGGCGCCACGGCGCGGTTGGATGGCAACAGCGCGAACAGCTTCAGCCCCTGCGGCACCCAGTCCGGCAGCACCTCGACCAGCCTACCGTCGGCGAGCAGGTCCTGAACCGCCAGCGTCGGCGTCAGCGTCAGACCGATGCCGTCGAGCAGGCTGGTGCGCAGCAACATGCTGCTGTTCACCGACAGCCGCCCGCGCACCGGCACCCGCACCTCTTCGCCACCGCGACGGAAGGTCCACTCAGCATAACTGCCACTCAAGGTATGGATCAGCGCCACGTGTTGGCCCAGATCGCTCGGGTGTTCGAGCGGCCCGGCACCGGCGAGGTAGCCGGGGCTCGCCACCAGCGCGCGACCGAGCGGACCGATGGTGCGCGCCACCAGCCGCGAGTCGGGCAGGCCGCTGCTGATGCGCAACGCCAGGTCGAAGCCGTCCTCGACCAGGTCGACATAGTGATCGGACAGTACCAGGTCGAGCGACACCTCCGGGTAGGCACGCAGGAACGCCGGCAGGTGCTGTTGCAGGAACAGTTGGCCGAACGCGATCGGCACCGCCATGCGCAGCCGGCCACGCGGCGTGTCGCCCAAGGCCTGCAGCGCCTGCTCGGCCAGCTCCAGCTCGTCGAGCGCCTTCACACAGTGGCGGTAATAGAGCCGCCCGGCCTCGGTCAGGCTGAGCCGGCGGGTGGAACGCTGCAGCAGCCGCACGCCGAGCGACTCCTCCAACGCGCTGATCTGCTTGCTGGCGGCCCCGGAGCTAAGCTCCAGCCGCTCGGCGGCACGGCTGAAACTGCCCTGCTCGGCGATCAACCGGAACAGGCGCAGGGCGGCAAGACTGTCGAGGGGGCGGCGTGGGCTCATTTCGGGCTCTCGTAAGCAAGCAGTCATTATGACAGACGTGTCGAATAGCCCGTTCGACTCAACAGCCCCGTCCAAGGTAGCCACTCTTGCCGCTTTTTTCTATGGTTCGTGGCCATATGGTGCTGTCAGGCCCGCCATCGCGTAAAATTCACAGGGTTCCGCATGCCGGAGCCCTTCTCGTTATTTCTGGCCGATTCCATTGCGGCCCCTACCGGAGATGCCCATGGAAGCCCGTCTGATCGAACTCGAAAGCAAGGTCGCGCTGCAGGACGACCTGCTCGACGCACTGAATCTGACCGTCGCCCGCCAGCAACAGCAGATCGACCTGCTGCAACAGCAGCTGCGCGTGCTCTATCAGCAGTTCCGCGCCAACCAGCCCGACAGCGACGGCGGCTCCGGCTCGCTGCGCGACGAAATCCCGCCGCACTACTGATAACAAAGCGGGACCCGATCGGGTCCCGTTGTCTCGCCCGGCCGGTCAGGCCGTCTTACGCGGTTTCGAGCAGGGCTTCATGCCGACGGCTCCGCCGCCGGGGTCTGCGCGGCGGCAGGTTTGTGTGTCATCTTGCCCGACATCAGGCTGGCGCCGACGATCAGCGCCCCACCCAGCCACTCGTTCGGCTTCATCACTTCGCCGGCCAACAGATAAGCCGATAGCGCGGCGAACACCAGCTCCATCAGCATCAGCGTCATCGCCTGCGTCGCCGGCAGGATGGTCAGGCCGTACTGCGACACCACGCTGGTGGCGAACAGCGACATCGCCATCGCCACCACCAGCGCCCAGCCAACCGCCGGCATCGCGGCCACCTCGCCAAGCTGCCCGCGGCTGACCAAGCCGATGAAGCCCATGCTGGCAACGCCGAACCAGATGCAGGCACTCTTGGCCGCCACCGGCAGCGTCTTGGCGCGGCGTGACAGCACATTGCCGAACGCGAACGCAAAGCCGCCGGACAGCGCCAGCCACTCGTAGCCGTGCGACAGCGGCGCGTCGTTGCCGATCGCGCCGGGCTTGTACAGGATCACCGCGCAGCCGACCAGCGACAGGGCCACCACGCCCCAGCCAGTGCGGGTCAGCCTCTCCTTCAGCAGCACCCACGAAAAGAACACCGCCCACAGCGGCGACAGGTAGAACAACAGCAGCACCCGCATCACCTCGCCCTCGGTCACCGACCAGGTGTAGCTGAAGTTGCACCAGCCGAACGCGATCGTCAGCGGGATCAGCACCGGCTGGAAGCGGAATTCGTCGCGGAACACCTTGTAGAACAGCGTCAGCCCGGCCGCCGCCGCGCCCAGGTACACCAGCATCGAGGTGGCGAAGTTGCTGATACCCATCTCGTGCATCGCGCGGAACGGGTACCAGATAAAGCCCCAGACCATCGCGCTGGTCAGCACGCACAGCATCGCGAAGAGTTTATGTTTTACAGGAGACATCTCAGTTTCTTACTATTAGCGGTTTTAGCTTGATTTGCGACGAGAAATGTCGCGATCGCGACCTAGCCGGAGTACCTGTGCCGTGAACCCGCATCTGACCCAACTGCAGCCCTATCCGTTCGAACGGCTGCGCGCCCTGCTTGCCGGCGTCACCCCGCCGGCAGACCTGAAACCGATCGCACTGCAGATCGGCGAACCGAAACACGCCACCCCGACCGTGGTGACCGAGGCGCTGACCCACTCGCTGGCCGGCCTAGCCGCGTATCCTAGCACGCTGGGCAGCGCCGAGCTGCGCGCCGCCTGCGCCCACTGGCTCGAGCGCCGCTACGGCGTGTCGACCAACCCCGACAGCGAAATCCTGCCGGTGAACGGCAGCCGCGAAGCGCTGTTCGCGTTCACGCAGGCGCTGATCGACCCGAGCCGCAGCGGCGAGCGCCCGGTGGTAATCTCACCGAACCCGTTCTACCAGATCTACGAAGGTGCGGCCCTCTTGGCCGGCGCCGAGCCCTACTATGTCAACTGCCTGGCCGAGAACCGCTTCCAGCCCGACTGGACCGCGGTGCCCGAGACGGTATGGCAACGCACCCAGCTCGTGTTCGTCTGCAGCCCGGGCAACCCGACCGGCGCAGTGATGTCGCTCGCCGACTGGCAGGCGCTGTTCGAGCTGTCGGACCGCTACGGCTTCACCATCGCCTCGGACGAATGCTACTCGGAGATTCACTTCGGCCAAGCCCCGCTCGGTGGTCTCGAGGCGGCAGTGAAGCTCGGACGCGGCTTCGAGCGGCTGGTGATGTTCACCAGCCTGTCCAAGCGCTCCAACGTGCCCGGCCTGCGCTCCGGCTTCGTCGCCGGCGACGCCGCGCTACTGAAGCACTTCCTGCTCTACCGCACCTACCACGGCTGCGCGATGAACCCGACGGTGCAGGCCGCCAGCGCTGCCGCCTGGCGCGACGAGGCGCATGTCGAGGACAACCGTCGCCAGTATGCAGAGAAGTTCGCCGCGGTGATGCCCCTCCTCGCGCCGGTGTTCGAGTTCGCCGAGCCGGACGCCTCGTTCTACCTGTGGGTCCGCGTGCCCGGTGGCGACGACCAGGCCTATGCGCGCCGCGCCTTCGCCGAAGCGAATGTGACGGTGCTGCCGGGCAGCTTCCTCGCCCGCGATGCGCATGGCGTCAACCCGGGCGCCGGCTACGTGCGCCTGGCGCTGGTCGCGCCGCTCGCCGATTGCGTCGAAGCCGCCAAACGGCTCGCCGCACTGCGGTAGAATAACGTCCAACAATCAACCGATACCCGTTCCACCCATCCCAAGGACAACACCATGCATCAGTACCAGAGCCTGATCGAGACCGCGTTCGAGCAACGCGCCGACATCACCCCGGCCACCGTCTCGGCCGAGATCAAGACCGCCGTCGACAGCGTGATCGCCGAGCTCGACACCGGCCGCCTGCGCGTCGCCGAGAAGATCGACGGCGAGTGGATCACCCACCAGTGGCTGAAGAAGGCCGTGCTCTTGTCGTTCCGCATCCGCGACAACGGCGTCAGCGATGACGGCGTGAACCGCTACTTCGACAAGGTCGACACCAAGTTCGCCGACTGGAACCAGGAACAGTTCCAGGCCGCCGGCTTCCGCGTGGTGCCGGGCGCCGTGGCGCGCAAGGGCTCCTTCGTCGCCAAGAACACCGTGCTGATGCCGTCATACGTCAACATCGGCGCCTACGTCGATGAAGGCACCATGGTTGACACCTGGGCCACCGTGGGCAGCTGCGCCCAGATCGGCAAGAACGTGCACCTGTCGGGCGGTGTCGGCATCGGCGGCGTGCTCGAGCCGCTGCAGGCCAACCCGACCATCATCGAAGATAACTGCTTCATCGGCGCACGCTCGGAAGTGGTCGAAGGCGTGATCGTCGGCGAAGGCTCGGTGATCTCGATGGGCGTGTACATCGGCCAGTCCACCAAGATCTACGACCGCGAAACCGGCGAAATCAGCTACGGTCGCATCCCGCCGGGCTCGGTGGTGGTGTCGGGCAACCTGCCGTCGGCCGACGGCAAGTACAGCCTGTACTGCGCGGTGATCGTGAAGAAGGTCGATGCCAAGACCCGCGCCAAGACCAGCATCAACGAACTGCTGCGCGGCATCTGATCCGCCCGGTAAAGCTCGAGCAAAACGCCCGCCACCTCGGCGGGCGTTTTTTATGGCAATGTTGGCCGAATCCTCTATCGGAGCCTACCATGCACGACGACTATGTATTGATCCCGGCAGCCCCCGCCGTCGACGATTACCGTCGCCTACGTGTCGCTACCGGCCTGTCGGCCAAAAGCGCCGAAGCCGCCGCGCGCGGCCTGCCCAACACGCTGTTCGGCGTGCGCCTCGAGTGGCAGGGCCAGGTGGTCGGCATGGGCCGGTTGATCGGCGATAATGGTTGCTTCTACCAGGTGGTCGACATCGCGGTCGACCCGACCCATCAGGGCAAGGGACTGGGCAAGCGCATCGTTGCGGCACTAGTCGACTGGATCACCGCCAACGTGCCGGAAACCGGCTACGTCAGCCTGATCGCCGACGGTCCGGCACACGCCTTGTACGCGCAGTTCGGCTTCGTGCCGACCGCGCCGGCATCGGTCGGCATGGCGCTAAAACGCCAGTCAAGGAGCGCCCTCGACTAGACCGAACGGTCGGCCCGGGTCGTTCGTTTTGTTACCCTACGTTACAATAACGCCACAATGCGATGTCCTCGTCATTTGGCGCGGCCGGTAGGGAAACGATAAACTACAGCCGGTAACGGGCCGATAGCGCCCGCCACCTTCTTTCACTTCGATAGGCAAAAGTGTCCCACGACCCGTATATCGAACTCAGGAACGTCAGCTTCGGCTACGGCGAGCGACAAATCCTGAGCAACATCAACCTGCGCGTGCCGCGCGGCCAGCTGGTCGCGATCATGGGCGGCAGCGGCAGCGGTAAGACCACACTCTTGCGACTGATCTCGGGCCAGGTCCGTCCGGATTCGGGCGAGGTCTGGGTGGATGGCAAGAATGTCGCCACGATGAACACGCGGGAACTGTATGCACACCGCCGCAAGATGGGCATGCTGTTCCAGTTCGGCGCCCTGTTCACCGACTTGTCGGTCGCCGATAACGTCGCCTTCCCGCTACGCGAGCACACCGCGCTGCCCGAGGACATGATCCGCGATCTGGTGACGCTGAAGCTGTCGGCGGTCGGCCTGCGCGGCACACAGACGCTGATGCCGGCCGAGCTATCCGGCGGCATGGCGCGCCGCGTCGCGCTGGCGCGCGCGATCGCGCTCGACCCGGAGCTAATGCTGTACGACGAGCCGTTCACCGGCCTCGACCCGATCTCGCTCGGCGTGATCGCCCACCTGATCAAGCGCCTCAACCAAGCGCTCGGCACCAGCGCAGTGATGGTGACGCACGACGTGCAAAAGTCGCTCGAGATCGTCGACTACGTCTACTTCGTCGCCCATGGCGAGATCGCCGCCGAGGGGAGCCCCGAGACGGTGCGCCACAGCGACTCGCCCTGGCTGAAACAGTTCGTGCACGGCGACCCGGACGGCCCGGTTCACTTCGCCTACCCGGCCGACACCTCCCTGGCCGACGACCTCAGTGCGGGAGCCCGATGAATGTTTAACACCCTTGCCTCCCCGTTTCGCAAGCTCGGCGAACTGACGATCAACGCGGTCTGGCGGCTCGGCTTTGCCACCCGCTTCCTTGGCGCGATCCTGATGTACTCGGGCCAGAGCCTGATGCGCCTGCAGATGACCATCCGCGAGGTGTACTTCGCCGGGGTACTGTCGCTGATCATCATCGTCGTTTCCGGCCTGTTCGTCGGCATGGTGCTCGGCCTGCAGGGCTACAACACCCTGTCGCGCTTCGGCTCGGCCGACGCGCTCGGCGCCTTGGTCGCGCTGTCGCTGTTGCGCGAGCTCGGCCCGGTGCTCGCCGCGCTCTTGTTCGCCAGCCGCTCAGGCAGCGCGATGACCGCCGAAATCGGCCTGATGAAGGCCACCGAGCAACTCGATGCGATGAGAGTGATGGCGGTCAACCCGATCGCCCGCGTGGTTGCCCCACGCTTCTGGGCCGGGGTGATCTCGATGCCGGTGCTCGCCGCGCTGTTCAACGTCATGGGCGTCTTCGGCGGCTACCTGATCGGCGTGGTGATGATTGGCCTCGATGCCGGCACCTTCTGGTCGCAGATGCAAGCCAACGTCGACCTGCACTCCGACGTGATTAACGGCCTGATCAAGAGCCTGGTGTTCGGCATCGCCGTGACACTGATCGCCGTGTTCGAGGGCTACGATGCCACCCCGACTGCCTCCGGCGTCTCCTCAGCAACCACCCGCACCGTGGTGACGTCGGCGCTGGTGATTCTGGCGCTTGACTTCGTGCTTACCGCCTTCATGTTCTAGGAAACACCTGAATGAAACGCTCCACCATCGACCTCTGGGTCGGCATCTTCGTCGCCATCGGCATCGCCTCGGTGATCTTCCTGTCGCTGAAGGTCGCCAACCTGACACCGCAAAGCAACGAGCAGACCTACGCGCTGACCGCCGACTTCGACAATATTGGCGGCCTGAAAGTGAAGGCGCCGGTCAAGTCGGCCGGCGTGCTGGTCGGCCGCGTCAGCAACATCCAGCTCGACGCCAAAACCTACCAGGCCAAGGTAACGCTGGCGATCAACAAGCAATACCAATTTAGCAAGGATGCCAGCGCCGAGATCCTCACCGCCGGCATCCTCGGCGAACAGTACGTTGGCCTGACCGAAGGCGGCGACCCCGACACGCTGCAACCGGGCGACAAGATCAGCCTGACCTCGTCGGCGATGGTGCTCGAGCAACTGATCGGCAAGTTCATGACCAACTTTGCCGAGAAAGGCAGCAACGACAGCAGCAGCGGGCACGCTGACAAGACCGCGCCCCAGCAATAAATGAACAACCGCACCGATACAATAACCACGCGGGATTGATGAGTAACCCCACAGGACTGACTGATGATGAAACGACTTTTCGCCTCCTTCTGTGCGCTGATGATGCTAGTAAGCAGCAGCGCTTTCGCCACCAGCGATTCGCCGGTGGAAACCATCCGTGACGGCGCTCGCCAGGTGCTCGACCTGCTCAAGCAGGACAACGGCAAGAACACCCGCCAGATCCGCCAGCAGGTCGAGGCGGTGGCGGTACCGCAGTTCGACTTCCAGCGTATGACCGCGTTGGCGGTCGGCCGCGGCTGGCGCCAGGCCACCCCGGAACAGCAGCAACAGCTGTCCCAGGAGTTCCAGACCCTGCTGGTGCGCATCTACACCTCGACGATGACCCGCTACAAGGGCACCCAGGTCGACGTGAAGCCGAATCCGATCCTCGCCAGCAACGGCCGCGAAGCCACGGTAAAGTCGGAAGTGACCCTGCCGAACAGCAGCGACAAGAAGCCGGTCAGCATCGACTACACTCTGTATAAGACCTCGCAGGGCTGGAAGATCTACAACGTCAGCGTTGAGGGCGCCAGCCTGGTGACGGTGTACCGCAATCAGTTCAACGACGAGATCAACAAGAACGGCGTCGACGGCCTGATCAAGATGCTGAAGGACAAGAACGCCGGCGTCACCGCCAAGGGCAACGCCTGATGCTGCAGGAAACCGGAGTCGGCACCGCCCGTCTCGACGGGGCGCTGACCGATGCTGAAGGACAAGAACGCCGCCGTCACCGCCAAGGGCAACGCCTGATGCTACAGGAAACCGGAGTCGGCACCGCCCGTCTCGACGGGGCGCTGACCATGGATAGCGCGGGCCCACTGGCCCGCCCGCTTACCGAACTGGCCGCTCGTGGCCCGCTGACGCTCGATCTATCGGGCGTCAGTGATGCCGACTCGGCGGCGCTGGCGCTGCTCCTGCAGGCGCGCCGCGCCGCCGAAACCGCCGGCCACACGCTGACCGTCACCGGCTGGCCGACTGGCCTGTCGGGCCTGCTCACACTGTACGCACTCGACGAGCTCTTCCCTTTACCTGCCGGAGCCCGTGCATGAACCGCTCGATTCGCACGCTGACCGTCAGCGCGACCCTGCTCGTCGCCGGCTGCGCCACCCATCCGAGCAACCCAGAGGACCCGTACGAGTCGTACAACCGGGCGATGTACGCGGTCAACGACCGCCTCGACCGAGCGGTGATCAAACCGGCGGCGCAAGGCTACCGGGCGATCACCCCGCAACCGGTCCGCAACGGGATCAGCAATTTCTTCGACAACTTCCGCGACATGTACAGTGCCGCCAGCAACCTGCTGCGCGGCCATGTCGAAGACACGCTGAACGACATCATGCGAGTGGCGCTGAACAGCACCTTCGGCCTCGGCGGCCTGCTCGACATCGCCGACCCGGCCAAGCTGAAGAACAACAAGACCACGCTCGGCGACACCTTCGCCAGCTGGGGCTGGAAGAACAGCAACTACTTCGTGATGCCGATCTTGGGCCCGTCGACGGTACGTGACGGCCTCGGCACCGCCACCACGTTGGCAGTGCCCGGCCCGGAGCACCGGGTCTACGAAAACACCGACGGCGGCGCGTACATCTACTGGGGCCTCAACGGTATCAGCACCCGTGAGAAGTTGCTCGACGTCACCAACGCGGTCGACGAGGCCGCGGTAGACCGCTACAGCTACACCCGCGATGCCTACATGCAGCTGCGTGCCAAGCAGGTCGGGGCCCCGCTACCCAAGCCGAGCGATAGCGACGCCAACGACATGAACATCGACGAGCTGGTCGCACCGACCGGCGGTGCCGCCTCGGCGCCTGCCGGCGAAGTCGCCAAGCCAGCGGCTTCGGCGCCCGCCGCTGCACCGGCACCTGCGCACTGAACCGGCGTAGCCCCTGCCCGACAGGAGCCAGCCCAAAAGCCGTGCCCTCCCAGAGAGGCACGGCTTTTTTCACCCGCGTAATGGCTGCCTATGGGCTGACCGGCAGCCACGCAGCGTTGCGCTCCCTGGCGGACCAGCAGCGCCATCCAACCATCCAGATGTAAAAAAAGCCGCTCCCCCTTGGGAAGCGGCTCGATGGCGACCGACAATCAGCCCTGCTGCTTGGCCACCGGCGCCAGCGTCGGCGTCGTCATTGGCCCCCGGTCCGGCTGCGCATCGGCACCAGCCTGCGACCAGCCGCCGCCAAGCGCCTTGTACAGAGACACCGCCGCGTTGAGCCGCGCCAGTCGCGCATTGATCACGTTAAGCTCCGACGAATAGGTGTTGCGCTCGGCATCCAGCACCTCGAGGTAGCTCGAATAGCCGTTGTCATAGCGCAGTTGCGCCAGACGCTGCGTCTCGCGCAGCGCGTGCAGCTGATCGACCAGCCCCACCTCGCTCTTGGCCGAACCGTTGATCGCCGACAGCGCGTCGAGCGTGTCGCGGAACGCGTTCTGCACCGCCGACTGGTACGTCGCCAGCGCCTGCTTCTGACCGCCCGTCGCCGCGTCGACACCGTAGCCGGTCGCGCCCCAGTTGAAGATCGGACCGGCCGCGCCGCCGACGAAGCTCCAGGTTTTGGCCGGCCCCGTGAAAAGGCCAGACAGCGACAGGCTCTGCGAACCGATCGCACCGGTCAGGCTGATGGTTGGGAAGTAGGCCGCACGTGCCACGCCGATCTGCGCATTTGCGGCCACCAGCTGCTGCTCGGCGGCAGCCACATCCGGACGGCGCGTTAGCAGTGTGGATGGCAGGCCCTCCGGCACCACCGGAGGGATCGCCATCGCTGCCAGCTCCTTGCCCCGCGGCGTCGGGCTGAGCAAGTCGCGCGGCGAACGGCCGGTGAGCACCGACAGCGCATGTTCGGTCTGCTCGACCGACTGCTTGAGCTGCGGCACAGCTGCCCGCGACGACGCCTCCTCGGACTCGGCCTGATGCAGATCGAGCGCCGAGATCAACCCTCCACGGTAACGCTTCTGCTGCAGGCGCAGCGACTCCTCGCGAGTCGCCAGCGTCTGCTCGGTGACCTTCAGCTGCACATCGAGCGCACGCAACTGGAAGTAGGTGTTGGTCACCTGCGACGCCAGCGACAGCTCAACCGCGTCACGGTTGTAACGGCTGGCGACGAAGTTGGCACGGGCCGCCTCGTTGCTACGACGCAGCTTGCCCCACAGATCGAGTTCCCAGGACAGCACGCCGTTGACGGTGCGCACATCGGAAACCAGCAGCGTGCCCGGTACGGCCGTCTCGGCCGAGACCCGGCCACGGGTGAAGTTGGCGTTGTAGTCGAGGCTAGGCAGCAGTGCGGCACGGGCGATGCCGGCCTGCGCCGCGGCCTGGTCGACCCGGGCCGCGGCCGCAGCCAGGTCCTGGTTGTAGCTCAACGCCTCGTCGACCAGCTGGTCGAGCACCGGGTCGTTGAAGCGCTTCCACCAGCCAGCCTCGGCCGCCTGACCGACAGCGCCACCGGGCTGGCTGTTCTGCGCCGCCCAGCTGTCCGGCATGTCGAACTTGGGGCGGCTGTAGTCAGGGCCGACCGCGCAGCCCGCCAGGGCGAGCGCGACCACCGCGGGGAGCAATCGCTTAGTCATGCGTAGTCTCTCCTTCTTTCGGCAATGCCAGGGCTTCCGGACCAGCTTTGCCGGCCGGCTTGCCGCGTTGCGACCATTGCATGATCAACAGGAAGAACGCCGGGATGAAGAACACCGCGATGAAGGTCGCCGCCAGCATCCCCCCGATCACCCCGGTACCCACCGAGTGACGGCTGGCCGCACCGGCACCGGTCGAGATCGCCAACGGGACGCAACCGAGCACGAAGGCAAGCGAGGTCATCACGATCGGGCGGAAACGCAGCCTGGCTGCCTCCAGCGCCGCATCGAACAGCGACATCCCTTCTTCCATCTTCAACACCGCAAATTCCACGATCAGAATCGCGTTCTTCGATGCCAAGCCGATCAGCGTCACCAACGCCACCTGGAAGTACACGTCGTTGGCGAGGCCGCGCAGCCAGTTGGCGCTCAGCGCGCCGAACACCGCGAACGGTACCGCCATCAGCACGGCGATCGGCAGCGTCCAGCGTTCGTACTGCGCCGCCAGGATCAGGAACACCATGATCAGGCCGAAGCCGAATACCGTCGCCGACGAACCGCTGGTCGACTTCTCCTGGAACGCCGAACCGCTCCACGCCAGCGTGTAATCGCTGCCGAGCGTATCCTGCGCCACCTCTTCCATCGCCTTGATCGCCTCGCCCGAGCTATGCCCCGGCGACGGGTTACCCACCACCTTGGCTGCCGGGAAGACGTTGAAGCGCTCGTAGATCTCCGGGCCGGTGCTCTGCTCTACCGTCACCAGGGCCGACAGCGGGATCATCTCGCCCGACGCCGAGCGGGTGTAGACATTCCGGATGTCCTCGATCTTGGAGCGGAAGTCGGCCTCGGACTGCAGCTGCACCTTGAAGGTGCGGCCGAACTTGTTGAAGTCGTTCACGTACAGCGAACCGAAGGTACTCTGCATGGTGCTGAACACATCGGTGATCGCCACGCCCAGCGCCTTGGCCTTTTCTCGGTCGAGCTTGATGTACACCTGCGGCACGCTCGCAGAGAAGGTGGTCTGCACGCCGGCAAGCTCAGGCCGCTTGGCCGCCGCGGCGACCAGCTTGCGGGTCATTGCCTCCAGCTCCTTCGGACCGCCGCTGCCGCGACTTTGCACGTATCCCTCGAAGCCACCGGTGTTCGACATGCCCGAGATCGGCGGCGGGTTGAACGCCAGCACCAGACCATCGCGGATCGCCATGCCCTGCTTGAACACCTGTCCGACCAACGACAATGCCTGCTCGTTCGGCCCCTTGCGATCGTCCCACGGTTTCAGCGTAACGAAGCTCACCCCGCCGTTGGTCTTGTTTGAGCCGGACAGGATGTCGAAGCCCGAGAACGACAGCACGTGCGCCACCGCCGGATTCGGCCGGGTGATCTTGTCGAGCTGGTGCATCGCCGCGTCGGTACGGCCCATCGACGCGCCGTCGGGCAGGAACATCGCCGCGATGATGTAGCCCTGGTCCTCATCCGGCGCCAGCGAACTCGGCACCATGCGGAAGAGACCGATTGCCAGCGCGATCACCACGCCAAACAGCGCCAGCGCCAGTGCGACGCGCTTGAGCAGGAAGCGCACTCCCTCGGTGTAGCCGCGGGTCATCCGGTCGAAGAAGGCGTTGAACTTGTCGAAGAAGTGATGCTCGTGCTGCTGGTCCTCTTTCAGGATCAGCGCGCACAGCGCCGGGGTCAGCGTCAGCGCCACCAAGCCCGAGATCACCACCGACATTGCGATCGTCACGGCGAACTGCTTGTACATCTGGCCGGCGATACCCCCGAGGAAAGCCACCGGGATGAACACCGAGCACAGCACCAGCACGATCGCCACCACCGGCCCGGACACTTCTTCCATCGCCTTAAACGCGGCCTGCATCGGCGGCAGCTTCTCGGTGCTCATCAGCCGCTCGACGTTCTCCAACACCACAATCGCATCGTCCACCACGATACCGATCGCCAGCACCATGCCGAACAGCGTCAGCGTGTTGATCGAGAAGCCCAGCGCATACATGCCGGCGAAGGTACCGATGATCGACACCGGCACCGCCAAGCACGGGATCAGCGTGGCACGCCAGTTCTGCAGAAACAGGAACACCACCAGGAACACCAGCACCATCGCCTCGCCCAGCGTCTTCACCACCTCGTGGATCGACACCTTCACGAACTCGGTCGTGTCGTATGGGATCGCGTACTTCAGGTCGCTCGGGAAATTCTTCGACAAGCGCGCCATTGTCGCCTTCACAGCATCGGCAGTGGCAAGCTGGTTGGCGCCCGGCGACAGGAAGATACCGATAGGGATGGTCGGCTGACCGTCGAAGGTGCTGCGGAAGTCGTAGTTCAACGCCCCCAGCTCCACCCGGGCCACGTCCTTCAGGCGCAGCTTCGAACCGTCAGGATTGGAACGCAGGATGATGTTCTCGAACTCGGCCGGGTCGGCCAGACGGCCCTTTGTCGTCACCGTGTAGGTGAAATCGACCGCCTTGTCGGTCGGCTCCGCCCCGACGCGGCCGGCGGCGAACTGCGCGTTCTGCTCGTTGATCGCGTTGGTGATGTCGGTGGTGGTCAGCTTCATCTGCGCCAGCTTGTCCGGACGCAACCAGACCCGCATCGAATAGTCCTGAGCGGCGAAGTTGATCACGTCGCCGACGCCCGGGATGCGCTTGAGCTCGTCAATCACATTGAGCAACGCGTAGTTGCTCATGTACAGCGTGTCGTAGCTCTTTTTCGGCGAGTACAGCGCGATCACCTGCAGGAAGGCCGATGACTTCTTCTGCACCGTCACGCCCTGACGGCGGACTTCCTGCGGCAGCGCCGCCAACGCCGACTGCACCTTGTTGTTGACGTTGATCGTCGCCTGGTCGGGGTCGGTACCGATTTTGAACGTCACCGTCACCGTCAGCGCCCCGGAGCTGGAACTCGACGACTGGACATACAGCATGTCGTCCACGCCGTTGATCGCCTGCTCGAGCGGCGCCGCCACCGTGGCGGCGATCACTTCGGCCGATGCACCCGGATAGCTCGTCGACACCGCCACCGTCGGTGGCACGATCTGAGGGAACTGCTCGACCGGCAGCGACTTGATCGCGGCCAGCCCCGCCAGCACGATGATGATCGAGATCACCGAGGCGAAGATCGGCCGGCGAATGAAGAAAGCAGAAAACATGGTTGTGGTCTCCCGCGATCAGCTCGCAGCGGCTGCGGCCGGACTGGCGGCGTGCGCCGTCTCTAGCGGAACCAGCTGCGGCTTCACCTGCGCCCCCGGGCGCAGCTTGATCAGGTTGTCGATCACGACGCGATCGCCCGGCTTCAGGCCCTTGTCGACGATCACATCGTGACCGACCTCGTCGGCGGTCTCGATTGGCGTCGGTGTCGCCTTGCCATCCGCCCCGGCCACCCAGACCATCTTGCCCTGCTGGGAGCTGAACACCGCCTTCTGCGGCACCACCAGCGCATTGGTACGGGTCACGCCGTCGAGCACGACCCGGACGAACTGGCCCGGCAGGATTTGCCCCTTGGCATTGGGGAACAGGGCTCGCGAACTCACCGTGCCGGTGGCCGGATCGATGATGTTGTCGGTGAAATTGAGCGAACCGGCCTGGCTGTATTCACTGCCGTCGGACAGCTTCAGACGTACATTCAGTTTCTTCGGTTCAGCCAACTTCAGCTTGCCGCTCTGCTCGAGCTTGCGCAGCCGCAGCATGTCGTTGTCGGACACGCTGAAATTGACGTAGATCGGGTCGAGCTGCGAGATGGTAGTCAACAGACTGGCATCGTTGGCGGCCGAGACCAGGCTGCCCTCGGAGAGCACTTCCTTGCTGGTCACGCCAGTGATCGGCGCGGTGACGCGGGTATAGCCGAGATTGATCTTGGCGTTCTGCAGCGTGGCGCGCGCAGCGGCCACCGAGGCCAGCGCCGACTGATACGAGGCCGCCGCGTCGTCGCGGTCCTTCTGGCTGACCGCGTTCTCCTTGAACAGGGGTAGCACCCGGTCGTAGTTCTGCTTGGCGTTGACGAGTTTCGCCTCTTCGACGCCGAGCGTGGCCTTGGCATTGTCGTAGGTGGCCTGGAACGGTGCTGGATCGATCTGGAACAGCAGGTCCCCCTCCTTCACCGGCCGGCCTTCGGTATACACCCGCTTGAGCAGGATGCCACCGACCCTGGCGCGCACCTGCACCTGGCGATAGCCGTTGGCCTGGCCGACTAATTCGTAACTGACCGGCACGTTCTGCGGCTGGACGGCCACGACGCTGACCGGGACCGGGGGCGGCTGCTGGGCCTTGGGTGCAGACTTGCCACACGCGGCTAACGCGGCGATCACCGCCAGCGTCAGGCCCAGCGGACCTAAACGGCGGTTAAAATGGGGTAGGGAGTTCACCACTTGTGCTCCTTCTTGAAGTCTTCAGTGATTGCTTTAATGACAGGTGAATTTTATTGCCATAGATACGCCGAGCATGATGACGGCTGGATATCTAGCGCTTGCAATTTCGGGGGCGCCATTTTACATACATTCATGAACGTATGTAAAATGGCGCAGCGCACCGGCTAGGAAAATAATTGTAGATTGTTGATTACGCCAAATGATTATTTATTTGCGAACAAACAATCATAACGCTTACTTTTAATGATTAGAGACGCCCGACATGGCCCGCCGTACCCGCGAAGAAGCCGAACAAACCCGGCTACTCCTACTTGAAACCGCTCAGGAACTGTTCTGGGAGAAAGGGGTCAGCCGCACCTCGCTGGCTGACATCGCGCAGGCCGCCGGCGTCACCCGTGGCGCGATCTATTGGCACTTCGCCAACAAGGCCGACCTGTTCAACTCGATGTGCGAACTGGTCGCACCACAGATCGACGAGATACAGCGCCGCCTGTGCGACGAGGCACAGACCGCCCCGGCGAGGACGCTGTGGCGCCACTGCTGCGAAATGCTGTACGCCATCTGTACCGTGCCCCGCTTCACGCGTATCGTCGGCATCCTGCACCTGCGCTGCGAGTATGTCGGCGAGATGGAAGAGGGCAACCTGACCAATGCTGAATGGTTGAAAGAAAACCACGGAAAATTCCAAAACCTTCTCGAGCACGCCGCCTCACTCGGCGAACTGCTGCCTGGTGTCGACCCGTATATGGCGGCGCTCAGTCTGCAAGCACAACTGCGCGGCCTGGTCGAAATCTGGCTGATGCGCCCCGAGGCACTCGACCTGGCCCGCGACGCAGAACGACTATTAAGCCCTTATTTTTCTGGGGTTTTCCGTCAGGGAAGTTGGCTCGCTACAGCTGACGAAAACAGCAACTAGCGCTATACTTCTGACCTTTTCCGCCCCCGATTCCCGATTGCATGACCAGTGCCATTTCGATCGACGGCGTCAGCAAGCGCTACGGCGCACTGCAGGCGCTCGACTCCGTCAGTTTTAGCGTCGAGCAGGGTGAGTTTTTCGCACTGCTCGGTCCGAACGGCGCCGGCAAGACCACGCTGATCTCGGCGATGGCCGGCCTGGCCCGCCAGGACAGCGGCCAGATTCGCATCATGGGCCACGACACCATCGCCTCCGCCCGCGACGCAAGGATCAACCTCGGCGTGGTGCCGCAGGAACTGGTGTTCGACCCGTTCTTCACCGTGCGCGAAGCGCTGGCATTCCAGTCCGGCTACTTCGGCCTGCGCCGCAACGACGCCTGGATCGACGAGCTCTTGTTCAAGCTCGGCCTGACCGAGAAGGCCAACGCCAATATGCGCGCGCTGTCCGGCGGCATGAAGCGCCGCGTGATGGTCGCTCAGGCGCTGGTGCACCGCCCACCGGTGATCGTGCTCGACGAGCCGACCGCCGGGGTCGATGTCGAGCTGCGCCAGAGCCTCTGGGACTTCGTGCAGGAACTGAACGACGCCGGCCACACCATCATCCTGACCACCCACTACCTGGAAGAGGCCGAGACGCTGTGCAGCCGCATCGCGATGCTCAAGCGCGGTCGCCTCATCGCGCTGGAAGACAAGGACACGCTGCTGTCCCGCTCGGCCAAGCGCGAGGTCGCACTGAAACTGTCCGGTGAACTGCCGGCATCGCTCGCGCCCTGGCATGCCCGCAACGAGGACGGCCGCATCGTGCTGAGCCTACCGACGCTTTCCGACCTGGAAGGCGTGCTCACCACGCTGCGCGGCGCCGGCCTGGAGGTCCGCGAACTGTCGATGCTGGAGACCGACCTTGAGCATGTGTTCGTCTCGATGATGAGCGGGGAGAAGATCTGATGAACGGCTTCTACACCCTGTTCAAGAAAGAAGTGCTGCGTTTCTGGAAGGTCGCATTCCAGACTGTGTCGGCACCGGTATTGACCGCGCTGATGTATCAGCTGATCTTCTCGCATGTACTGCGCAGCCACGTTGACGCCTACCCGGGCGTCAGCTACACCGCTTTCCTGATCCCGGGCCTCGCGATGATGTCGATGGCGCAGAACGCCTTCGCCAACGGCTCGTCGAGCCTGATCCAGTCGAAGATCACCGGCAACATCGTGTTCATCCTGCTGCCACCTCTGGGCGCGCTGGAATTCTTTGCCGCCTATCTGCTGGCGGCGATCGCGCGCGGCCTGCTGGTCGGTCTGGGCGTGCTGGTGGTGACGGCATGGTTCGGCCTGCCGTTGCCGGCCCAGCCGCTGTGGGTGCTGGCGTTCGCGGTGCTCGGCTGCGGCGTACTCGGCACGCTCGGCATCATCGCCGGCATCTGGGCGGAGAAATTCGACCAACTGGCAGCCTTCCAGAACTTTCTGATCATGCCGCTGACTTTCCTGTCCGGCGTGTTCTACTCGATCAACAGCCTCCCGCCGATCTGGTTCGCAGCCAGCCACGCCAACCCGGTTTTCTACATGATCGACGGCTTCCGCTACGGCTTCTTCGGCCAGGCCGACATCAGCCCGTGGCTGTCGCTCGGCGTGGTCGGCACCAGCTTCGTCGCGCTGGCCTCGCTGGCGCTGGGCATGATCAAGTCCGGTTACAAGCTGCGCCACTGAGCGCCCGACCGGCACCCGGCTTTCTCAATTTTTGGATTCGACTGACATGGTTACCCCCGAACTCGTACAGCAATACATCGCCGCCGGCCTCGACTGCACTCACATCACGGTGGAAGGCGATGGACACCACTTCTACGCCCAGATCGTCTCGCCGGCCTTCGCCGGCAAGCGCCTGATCGAGCGTCACCGCATCGTGATGGAGGTGGTGAAGTCGCGCCTGCAGAGCAACGAGATCCACGCACTCTCCATCGTCAAGGCACTGACCCCGGACGAATGGGAAAAACAACAGGGCTAAGTCGACATGGAAAAACTGCATATCCGCGGTAACGGACCGCTCAACGGCGAGATCCGCGTCTCCGGCGCCAAGAACGCCGCACTGCCCATCCTCTGCGCCAGCCTGCTGACCGCCGACACGCTGAAGCTGAGCAATGTGCCGATGCTGCGCGACGTGTCCACCACCCAGAAGCTGCTGCAGGGCATGGGCGCGCGGGTGATGACCGACAACGTCCACGAGGTCGAGATCACCGCCGCCGGCATCAACAACCTGGTCGCCCCCTACGACTTGGTGAAGACCATGCGCGCCTCCATCCTGGTACTCGGCCCGACGCTGGCGCGCTTCGGCGAGGCCACCGTCAGCCTGCCCGGCGGCTGTGCGATCGGCAGCCGGCCGATCGAGCAGCACATCAAGGGCCTGGTCGCGATGGGCGCCGAGGTGTCGATCGAACACGGCTATGTGAAGGCCCAGGCCAAGCGCCTGCGCGGCGCCAAGGTGGTGATGGACATGGTCACCGTCACCGGCACCGAGAACCTGCTGATGGCCGCCGTGTTGGCCGAAGGCACCACCGTGCTGGAAAACGCCGCGCGCGAGCCGGAAGTGACCGACCTGGCGCTGTGCCTGAACGCGATGGGCGCCAAGATCTCCGGCATCGGCAGCGATCGCTTGGTGATCGAGGGCGTCGAGCGCCTGCACGGTGCCGAGCACGCGGTGATGCCGGACCGCATCGAGGCCGGCACCTTCCTGGTGGCCGCCGCCGCCACCCGCGGCCACGTGGTGCTGCGCAACGCCGCGCCGAAGTCGATGGAAGCGGTACTCGACAAGCTGGTCGAGACCGGCGCGGTGGTCGAGGCCGGCGACGACTGGATCTCGCTCGACATGAAACGTCGGCCGAAGGCGGTCAATGTTCGCACCCTGCCCTACCCGGCGTTCCCGACCGACATGCAGGCGCAGTTCATGACACTGAACGCAATCGCCGACGGTGCGGCAATGGTCACCGAGACCATTTTCGAGAACCGCTTCATGCACGTCCCGGAGCTGAACCGCATGGGCGCCAACATCGAGACCGAAGGCAATACCGCGGTGATCAAGGGCGTCGAGCGCCTGTCCGGTGCCACCGTAATGGCCACCGATCTACGCGCCTCGGCCTCCCTGGTGATCGCCGGCCTGGTGGCGGACGGCGAGACGATCGTCGACCGCATCTATCACCTCGACCGCGGCTATGAACACATCGAGAAGAAGCTCGGCGCGGTAGGCGCACACATCGAGCGCATTAGCTAAGACTGTTTGTTTTTTTCAACACAACGGCCAGCCGTTTTCAGCGGCTGGCCGTTTTTTTCTGCGCAATCGCCTGCTATTGCTTGCGATTTTCTGCACGCAACCGTCTAATCAACCCAAACAAAGGAGATCGCCAGGGTCTGGCGTATAAAAAATCAAACACAGAGAGGCTGTCAGATGGTGCACAGCATACGCAGCAAGATACTGCTCGGCAGTGGGCTACTGATCCTGATCGGCTTTGCCGGGCTGATCGGCCTGAATGCCTATCTCAACTACCGGCAGGCCGAGGATGCGGCCCTCGATTCGGCCCAGCAGCAGGCGCAGCTTGCCGCCGACCAGGTGCAGCGCCGTCTTGAGCAGGCCTACTTCTCCACCCAGAGCCTGGCCGAAAGCGCCATCGCGCTGCGCCAGCAGCACCCCGCTGATGCCCGCGCGCTGCTGTCGGCGATCGCCAAGCGCCAGACCCCGACCAACCCCAACGCGGTCGGCTATTTCGTGCTGTGGGACCTCAATGCCTTCGATGGCCGCGACGCCAGCCTGGCAGGCCAACCCGACAACGACAAGCAGGGACGCGCCGGCGTGTACTGGTACCGCAAGAAAGGCAAGATCGATGTGGTATGGGGCACTGACGGAGCCGATACCAGCGAGTACTACACCCGACCGAAGGCCTCTGCCCGGCCTATTCTCACCGAGCCCTACATCGACCCCGACATCAAGGTCCTGATGGGCACGGTGTCGTTCCCGCTTCTGGTCGACGGCAAGGCGCTCGGCGTCGCCGGCTGCGACCTAGCTCTGGCCGATCTGCAAGCCATGGCCAGCACTATCCGTCCCTATGGCCGTGGCTATCTATCGCTGTATTCCAACCATGGCCTGCTGCTGGCCGGCCGCGACCCTCACGCTATCGGAAAACCAGATACAGCCCTGCCGGCCCAGGCCAAGGCCGCCATCGCTGCCGGCCAGGTGCTCAGCTACGACAGCGTCGACGGCTTCCGCCACTTCATCCTGCCAATCCGCGTCGGCGACACCCCAAGCCCTTGGGCGGTACAGCTGTCTATCCCTCTCGATGCGGTATTCGCCAATGCCAAAGCCGCCAGCCTGAAGGCTGCCTTGGTCAGCGCAGGCCTGCTGCTGTTGATCGTCGCTCTGCTCGGCCTCTTGCTGAACATGCTGCTCAAACCGCTCGGGACACTGCAAGGTGCGATGACCGGTCTGTCCCATGGTAATGGCGACCTGACCCAATCGCTCGCCATCGCCAGCCGCGACGAGATCGGCACCGCCGCCAGTGCGTTCAACCGCTTCCTCGGCTCGCTGCGTCAGATGATGCTGGACGTGCGTGGCCACGGCCAGGGCGTGCAGCAGGCCAGTCGTCAACTGATGCAGCAGGTCGAACAGATCCGCCTAAGCTCCCACCACCAAGCGGAGGCTGCCAATGCCACTGCCGCCAGCATCGAGCAGTTGTCGGTCAGCGTGAGCCAGGTCGCCGATTCGGCACGCAGCGCCGAAGCTCAGGCTCTCGACGCAGGCCAACTGGCCGAACACGTTACCAGCGAGGTCGAAGCCAGCGCCCTGGAGATCGCCCGCATCGCCGACACCATCCGCGCGCTGGCCACCGTTCTGGGCGGCCTGGAGGATCGCTCGCAACAGATCAGCAGCATCGTCAACGTGATCAAGGACATCGCCGATCAGACCAATCTGCTGGCGTTGAACGCAGCGATCGAGGCTGCGCGTGCCGGCGAACAAGGTCGCGGCTTCGCGGTCGTCGCCGATGAAGTACGCAAGCTGGCCGAACGTACCGCCCGCTCCACCGGCGAGATTAGCGGAATGATTGCTGCCGTCCAGCAGGAATCCCGTCAGGCCAGCACCAGCATGGACACCGCCCTGACACAGGTCGATCACGGCGTGCAACTGGCCAGCCAAGCCGTCGATTCGATCAGCCGCATCCGCACCAACACCCGCCAAGTGGTCGCCAGCATCGGCGACATCGCCACCGCCACCGCCGAGCAGTCCAGCACCAGCCAGGAAATTGCCCACCACATCGAGCAGATTCACAGCATGGTGCAGCAGACTGATCACGCGGTGCAACATGCCCACGACGATACCGAGGGGCTACGCCGCCTCGCCGACGAAATGGAGCAGCTGATCGCCCGCTTCCGGCTGTAGCCGAAGAGTGAGCAACAGAGATTCGTCTCATCGAGACGGGCCTCTGTTGTGACGCTGTAGTCAGGGATCGAAATCGTGCACTAATCCTGACTTAAGTTGTTCCCATGCCGCGCCAGTGGCCTCTCCAGCAACTCGGTAATCTGATACCGACATTCGGCATGGCGAGACACATACGCATGGACGCCTGCCGTACAGGCAAAACCCGGATATCTATCGTTACGCATTCTCCTGCCTTAAACGCCAGACAAGTCGAATCAGCGGTGGAATCAATGACTTGCAGCAGCCCAACAGGACAACCACCGCAAAAATTGCGACAGGAAACAACCGGCCAACCCTCATCGATAAACTGCTCTACACTATTCAGATAGAAACAGAGAAGACCGCCTCCACTACGTGCCAAGTGCATATCAGCATTACCACTGCCATGAAACACCACTAGAAAGGGTGTCAGGAAATGGAGCACTCAATCGATGCGCTATTGAATGCCATGCAGCAAGATGAATCCGCCGTGATCACAGCGCTGAAGGAGCTTGGCCAAAGTGAGCGACACCTGCTCGCGGCCAAATTGCAAGCGCTGGCATCGCTAGCCATGACGGATGAGAGGTTCATACCGGTGCTACTCTCGGAGGCGCCTCGGCTGCGTATACACATCCGCATCCCTGTCGAGTCCATGGAGCAGCGCGGCTCGTCCAGCTGAAATGATACAGGGGACTATAAGTTGTCTCCCCTGACACGCAGCAAGCTCCCTTCCTGACAAATACCCAGCCATACACCGTCGCATTCGCGGCGTGTAGCAAAAAGTAAAAGTCGTGGGGGCACAATTGAGGAGTGGAAGCAGGGCCGCCGCCTGGCCTGCGCGAGGCTGCTCCCGGCGCCCGCAAAGCACAAAGCCCAGCTCTATGAGCTGGGCTTGTGGTGTGGGGAGTCTGGCGGTGACCTACTTTCACATGGCGAATGCCACACTATCATCGGCGCAGAGGCGTTTCACGGTCCTGTTCGGGATGGGAAGGCGTGGGACCACCTCGCTATGGCCGCCAGACATTAACTTGTACAAACTGTCGAAGCCCGGTGCCGTTGTCACGTCACCGTATTGAATTCAAGCGTTACTTGGTAATTGATTGCGTCTCGTCGCACATCACCTGTACTTCACACCACGAAGTACCTCAAATGATAGGATCAAGCCTCACGAGCAATTAGTATCGGTTAGCTTAACGCCTCACAGCGCTTCCACACCCGACCTA
>NZ_JAUEDK010000040.1 GCF_030385785.1 Crenobacter oryzisoli | reverse complement strand
CGCAATCAACCACATAAAACCATTTCCCGTTGGCAACTCCTTGAACTCATCGGACTCGGCCAAGAGCGGGGGCTGGAAGGGTCGCAAATCCGTCAAGTTCTGGCGAGCGAATATGGTGTGAATCCGGACTACACTTCGCGCTTGCTGGTCGACTTCGTCCAAAAAGGCTACGTGACCAGCCAAGCGGCCCCGCCGGCGCCAGGCGCGAAAGGCGGCCGCAACCGCAAGGTGTACATTCGGACCGACAAAGCCAATGATCTGGCGGATAAACCGATTCCCCGCTCGGCCGCCTTGGTGGCGAAGTTAACTCCCGCCGCGCTGGCGCCTCAGGAGGCGACCCCCATCCCGGCTAGCCAGGCGGAGATCCTGACCACCCCGCCAACCGACCAACCGGTGCAACAGGAGATCCCGGTCACGGAGGTCGTGCCCCCACTGCGCCAAGAGACGACGGTGGCGCCGGAGGCAACGCGCCGTCGCGGTCGCCGCCCCCTCGCGGAGGCCACCGCGAGCGAAACACCTCCCCAACAATCCCTGCCTTACTCCACACCGGAGGCCGACGCCGCGCGTGAGGGCAGGGCGGAACCGTCCCGATCCGCCTCATCGACACCGGTCCCCGTTCAGGACCTAGCACTCGATGCGGACGTCCCGTTCACTCCGGCCGACGCCGCACCGACCAATAGTGCACCGCTCGCTACGCCGGAGACGCTGGCGCACGAGGTGGCCCCGAGTACCCCACCGGCAGTGCACGATGCCCTCACGTCGGCAGTCGACCAGTTCTCCGACCTCTTGCTGTTACAGGTCGCGCAGAAACTGGGCACTTTCGTCGCGAATCAGATGGCCCCGCTGGAACAGGCCACCCAGGAATTGTGCGCCCAGATCGACGTCATCCGCGCCCGGCTGGACGCCATGACCCAGCAGCTCAGCACCGCGTTCACGGCGCCGGTAGCGGCGCCACACCGTGAGCGCCCGCCGGTGACGGGGCGGTCAACGCCGGGCAACGTCGCGCCTGCGGCGGAGCGTCCCACCCCGCCCGGCCAAGGGCGTGGCAAGGTCGGCAAGCAGCCCCCCGCCAGCCAGGCCGAGCGCAAAGGCAACCCGCAGACGACCATGGCCGGCCCGCGCAAATTGCGCGCCCTGTTGATCGGCGTGCCCGCCGAGCAGGAACAGGCCCTCCGCGAACGTTTCGGCGCGCGCTACGATTTGCTGTTTCTCGGCGCCGATGCGCGTTTTGGGAAAGTCCGCGCCATCAAGGACAAGCATGATATCGTCCTCGGGCTGGAAGAGACCTGCAGCCCGGCGATCAAGGACGCGCTCAAGGGGCACCCGCACAAGGCGGTCTTGCCGCATCCCGCGCAGTTGATGGATGAACTGGAGGAATATTTCCAGCTGCACCAGGAGCAGTCACAGGGCGGGTCAGCTGGCTGACGGTAGTACCCGGCGGGGATGACCCGTAGTAGGGAACGGCCATCATGAGTGACACCGTTCCAGGCGAGTAGTAGGCAGACGGGCCTCCGGGACTGTGGCCACCCGGTCTCGCTCGCCCGTTTCCGCTGCCTACTCATTGTCCCTCCCAAGACTGGCACAAGACTGGCCCGTTCCGAGACCCCCCTTCGTCATTCGGGAAAGGGCGACACGGACGAGAGGCATGGCGCCCGTTCAACGTGGTAGCTGCGTCACTCGCCAACAAGATGGCAGGACATCTGGGTGTTGTTGGCTCAAAAAACGTTGTCATGAGTCTGACGGCAGCCCTACTTTCCCGTTGAGGCACTCGATTGGACCCACCCGAACCGATCGGGCCTGCATCTGTTGGTCGACAGCACCGGCATCAAGCTGCTCGGCGAAGGCAGTGAAAGATCAAGCAGCATGGCGCCGACTAGCGCCGACAGTGGCGTAAAGTGCAGTTGGCAATCGACGCCGAAACCCGTGAGATTCGGGCTATCGAGGTCATCGACAATGGGGTGGGCGATGCACCGATGCTGCCGGAATGGCGGGCCAGATTCCGCCTGAAGGGCTGGCCCGTCTCAGGGGGGCTCACCCTGCCTCTTTGCCATATAGGATAGCTTTGGCAAGTTGTTTGGCGAATCTTTCTTGGGGAGTTTTCCCCTCTGTCAGGCTTGTAACGTAAGGATTGTAGCAATCCATGGCGAGTCATTTGGCGAATCTTGCTTAGCCTCTGTTCCCTGCTGTGGGCCAAGACAAACTAGCGTAGGTTTGAGCCCCTTATCTCTCGACCGACGATTCAGCCTCAGGCCACAGTCGTGGGAACAGGTAGCGGAATGAATGGGCAGGGCGAGTTCAACAGGCCCCTTGGGGCTTCTCGAAGCCACTATCCCGAGCTTGAACAAGTCAGCCAGCACTCGATCTGCCGTGCGTTCAGCTAGCCCCATCATACCCTTGAAACGGCTGCGTTCCATTTCTTTCACCGTGCCCAGATAGGCAAGGGGAATGGCTGCCTCGACTTTCAAGGCCTTAGTGGCTTCTTTGGTTGCTTCAGCGGCAAGCATTTGACTCAACCGTGCTTCAAACTCATTCAGCCGCAGCATGTTGTCCATGAATCTGATCTGGTCTAGGCAGGTTTCGGTAAGAAACTGTATAAACTCAACCGGACCCTTCTCCGTGAGTATTCCACGACCGTCATAGTCACCCTGCCGGTCCTTATCGGCCTTGACCAAGTAACTGTAGTAGTCGCTTTGGCGACGGGCTAAACCCCGCATGGGGGACCAAAGCCCTTGAGTCAAACCGAGCGCTGATAAGCCCAGGTGCGTATGTAGGCGAGCTGTCCGACCGTTGCCGTCCACAAACGGGTGAATCCACGCTAAGCGGTGGAGAGCTGCCATGAGTGCAATAACGGCGGATTCACCTGGCCGTTGGTGTTTGTATCCGTTTTCCCATGCCGCCATGAAGTTGGGGATAGCGGAAGGGTCTGGCGGAATATGAACCCTCACCTTTACCCCTCTCTTCCGGTATTCCCCTGGAATAACGGGTTCTGCCGACTCGTCAGAGTTTGCTTCTCCATGCTGAACCAGGTCTTCAGGCAGTAACTGGTGATGCAAATGTCGGTGGATACCTTGCACCCATTGAGCAGAGAAGATCGTCTGCCCGTCAAAGTTCGGTAGCTGTGCCTCGCCCCAGTACTCAGTGTCGATATGAGCAATGGCAATCCGCTGCTTACGGGCCTCGTCTGGCTTAGCTGAAAAGTCCTGCCTGAGGGCCTGCTCGATCAACAAGGGCTCGGTATGCTGGCCTTCAATCTTGTTGGTGTAGTAGGAGTTCATGGGCCGTAAGGCTTCTCGTAACAGAAGCCGCAGGTGCGGTAAGCCTTGAGCCGGTAAGTCCTTAGCTCGCGCAATGAGTTCAGCAGCTAATGGCCGTAGTTCGTCCATTCTCACGTCGGATGGCAGCAGAGGTGTCATCCGGTGAGGACTTGTGTAGTGGTAGGGAGGCATGGCGAATCATTTGGCGAATCTTTGACGAGCTTGACGACTCACAGCATGGCTGTGTTTCCCAACCTGCATGTCTTCTCTATGGCGCTGCTGTAGAACTCGCTCCAAACAGCAGTCCTGCATAGCCTCCGGTAGGCTTGCCGAGTGAGTAAGCCACTACCCGCCAAGTACCGTACGACGAACAGGAAGAGCGACAACATCGCCCTCAGGCACCGAGGCTCATTGATGATCTGGTTGGACAAGGGTTTACTGTGGCAGGGACAGGCCAAGGGCAAGCCAGGGCGACCGCCGTCTTTGAGCGATGGCGCCATCCTGTTCTGCCTCACCACCAAGTGCCTGTTCGGCCGGCCCCTTCGCCAGGTGATGGGCTTTGTCGAGAGTCTGTTGAAATTGCCCGCGGGTCAAAATTCAGTGAGCGCCAACATTGTTCAGGACCGACCGATTAGTGGTGCCCCCGCCGAAACCTTACGTAGCGGATGGCGTCAGGCCGTCACGGCGGGAGCCAGTTCAGTGGATGATGACCGCCACGCCGGGGCGCACTAGCCGCGCCAACCGATTGATCTGACGATTAGTGAGCGCGACGCAGCCGTTGGTCCAGTTGTAGAGCGTGTGAATGAACAGACTATCGTGCCCGATCCCGTGGATGCCGATCTCCCCGCCGAGCACGGTATCCTGTGGCGGCATGAGATCCTCCTTGTCGGCATTAAAGATCGCGTCACGCGTTGCCGCATCGATGCGCCCGGCATCGAAGGCGAGGCTTGCGTGTTCCGGGCGCGGATAGTCGAGGAGCATGAAGGTGCCAAACAGCGGCGAAGGCCTGATCGCGACGATATGATAGTTACCGCGCGGTGTGCTCTCGTCGCCATGGTAGTGCAGTGCCGCGACGCCGTCGCGCCCGATCGAGATATCGTTGAAGCGTGCGAGCTCGCGCCCGTCGCTCGTGTAGACGGTCAGCGTCAGCGCGTCCGTATCGACGTCGACCCAGGGCGCCGCCAACGCGGCACAACTTACGGCACCCAGCGCGAGTCCAAATAGCATACCTCTGAGTTGAAAGCGCATGGTCATGACCCTGTTGCAAATGTCGATGGGGCGCGCGTGCCCGTGGTCAAGTGGTACGGCCGTCGTGACGTTGGCGCTCTCGATGCCGGCGGCGGCCGTCACCTGTACCTTGTCGGACGATGGCTCCACCATGGTGGGTAAGGTGCGCGTGATGCAGACAACCCGGACAATATGCTACCCGCTATCGCCCGCCACTTCGATGTTGGCTATGAGGAGATCATCCGCACCAATACCGGTGTTTTCGTTTGGACCCCGACGGGGCCGGTGGTAGTTCCAGACCTGTTCATCCTGCCGCCCAAGCCGTGGCAGGGCGTGGTGATTAACATACTGCAGCGGCGCTTGTATTACTTCCCGCCGGCAGCCCATGGCTTGCCCGGGAGGTGATTACCAACCCCGTCAGCATCGCCCGCGAAGGCTGGTCGAACCCGCTCATCGCCACGTGCATCGTCGGCAAGTTCAAGGCCTCAGGCCTGAAAGGCAAGCAGGCGTCGAATATTCAGGCGCTGTAGCTAGCCTTGTTCAGTTCTTGTGACCTCTACAAATATTTCTAGATGGTGTCGTCACAAGATTCTGGTCCAGATTGCAATGCAGCGAATCTGGGCGGCAGCTAGGAGATAATGCTGGCGATGAGCCTAGGCCGTGAGCGTGGCAAGGTCGTTCATGCTCGCATGTGTAACGGGGCCTGCCTCAGCGGTGCGACTCGTGACGACACCATCTAGAACCCGAGCCGGTGCGGTGCCGCTGGTGGCCGTTCGTAGCACAGCCTTTGACTTTCCTGCCCCCATGGTTTGCAATTAAATTGCGCCCGCAAAGTGGTAGGCGACCTAGTACCGCTGAGGGGACGCACCCTCTCGATCTCTTTCTTGAAGGAGTGCCCGATGAGCACAGCCGCAAGGAGGGGGTTTAGAAGTAGGGTTGAAGACCTGCTGATCTGGACCATTAAGGTGATTATCCTCGTGGTAGTCCACCAGCTGATCCACGGTCAGGGGCCGATGTTCTAATCTAGGCCCATCCAGCAGTGGGGTCCGTTTACGGGCCCCACATGACGTTTAGCGCGGCCGCATTCTCATTCCCCCCAGTCGACCGACGATCCCTCATTTTTCCGATAAGCCTTCTTGTCGGCTGCCTCCAGCAGGTCTCGTTTCGGGCTGTCCATACAGTGATGTACCAGGAAGTTCTCAAAACTTGAGACGGCGCGGTTGGGGCGGGTGACGTTCGGGCTCCTGATGTATGCTACCGGCGGCCAGAGGCCGCCGCTTGAAGCCTCCTGCGAAATCAAGGGCCATTCAGGTTTTGTGGGGCCATTGCCCATGAGTCATGATCGCCGCTCAGCTATCCTGAAAACAGTGGGCGTCAGAAGGAGATTTTTCTTTTTATCGATTCAAAGAGGTTTTGCAAGCCGAAATCTGCTGCCCGGTACCCGAGCTGCAGTGCTCACCCTGATCCGCCGGTAGACCGTCTGCAGGTAATGCCTTGTACAGGTAGATAGCCCCCGGTCGGGGATGTCGCATATTTTGCCGCTACGTCCACGGGAAACATGAATGCAGAACGCTTGGGTATTGCTCATTTTGACGATAGCCATGGTGCTGGTATTCGACCTCACCAACGGCTTTCACGACTCCTCCAACATGATTGCCACACTAGTCGCCTCGCGGGCCATGACACCCGTGCAGGCCTTGCTGCTGGTGGGCGTGTTTACCTTTTTGGGTCCACTGCTGGCCGGTACGGCGGTTGCCGATACCATTGGTGGTTTTGTCAGTCTAGCGTTTGTGCCTGAGCAACTCGGCATTGCCCTGGTGTTGTGCGGCATTGCCGCCGCCGTCGCCTGGAATCTGTTGACCTGGTGGCTTGCCATGCCTTCATCCTCATCCCATGCCTTGGTGGGTGGTCTGGTTGGCGCCGTGCTGGTCAGTACCGGGCCGGACAACGTGGTGTGGGGGGGAGCGCAGTTGGCAGAAGGGAAGCTCACCGGCGTGACCAAGGTGTTGCTGTCCCTGTTGCTGTCACCCCTGGCAGGTTTTGCAGTCGGGTTTGTGGTGCATCGGCTGATGAAATACCTGTTGCGGGCGGCGCATCCCTCGGTCAATCGTAAACTGCGACATGGTCAGTGGTGGACGGCCGCGGGGCTGGCGTTCTCTCACGGCTCCAATGATGCCCAGAAAGGCATGGGGATCATTACCCTGGTACTGGTTCTGGGCGGTATCCTGCCAGCCTTCACCGTGCCGCGGTGGGTCATTCTGGCCAGCGCAACCAGCATTACCTTGGGCACCCTGCTGGGCGGTTGGCGCATCGTTCGCACCGTAGGATACGACATTTACAAGTTGCGCCCGCTTCATGGGCTGGACGCTCAACTGGCGTCGTCCGCTGTGATATTCGGCGCCTCGCTGGTGGGCGGGCCGGTTTCGACCACGCACGTGGTGAGCTCTTCGATCATGGGCTTGGGGGCCTCTGAGCGCCCTCGTGCCGTACACTGGATGAAAGCGAGGGAAATCGCTTTGACCTGGGTGGTCACCCTGCCGGGAGCCGCGCTACTGGGGGCGGCACTGACTTGGCTGCTGATCACCTTCACCCACCTGCACTGAGGACTGGAGCGCGTCATTCATGAATGAGCCACATGTCCCGCTATGGCGCAGCTGGTGGCAGCGCCTTTCGCCACCCACGCCTGACTTCTATGCGCTACTCAACCAGCAGTGCGATCTGGTGGCGGAGGGCATGGCGGAGTTGCTGGCCTACATGCGTACGGGTGAAAACTCACACGCCGACCGGGTGATCGAGCTGGAGCGCGAGGGGGATGTGCTACGGGTAGAGAACATGAACCTCCTGCACCAGACCTTCATCACGCCGTTCGATCGCGAAGACATCTATCGCTCCATTGCCACCATTGATGAGATCATCAACTACGCCAGAACCACCGTGCGCGAAATGCGTGGCCTGAATCTGAGCCCTGACGAGCACACGCGCGCCATGGCCGAACTGCTGCATGAGGGGGTGTTGTCATTGCAAAGTGGTTACGCCCAGTTGGCGAAGAAACCCCTGCTGGCAGAAGCTGATGCGGAAGCGGCACGCAAGATGGAACGCGTCGCCGAACACACCTACCGCATGGCGCTCTCAGAGCTGTTCGACGCGCACCACTACGTGACCACCCTGACACCTGAGCAGCGCAAGGCAGCGGATTCGCTGGAGGTGCTGATGCAGGAACTGACCCGCAGCGAAGTGTTGGCAGTGGGCTCGGCCGTTGGCTTCGTGATCGAAATCCTCAAGCGCCGCGAAGTCTATCGCCATATGTCCAATGCGGCCGACCGCGTGGTCCTTGCCGGTGAAGTACTGCATGACATTATTGCCAAGATTGCCTGACCGCGAAGAGCAGAGGAGGCTTGGCGGGAGAGTGAATCGGCTTAGTTGCATAAATCATATTTGTTGCTCCATTTCATCCAATATTCGATAATAATTTCCCTTCAGAAAGCTCGATTTTTGCAAAGCTTCTTTGGCAAGGAAAGCAGATTCTACTTTTTGCGACAAAGACTTTGTGTGGTACGCAGGCTTGGAATGACTTGTGCAACTGTTCCTTGGTAAGCAGAACCCTATTTATTTAGAATGCTCTACAGGTTGTAAATCGTGGGTGGACAGCAAACCCTCTAAAGTTACCCGGTCAACCACTTCCTTTTCTAATAATAATTTTGCCAATGCCTCCAGGCTCGCTCTATTCGCTTGGAGCGTTAGTTCGACGCGCTCATGAGCCTTGGCCAATAACTTGCTAATCTCGTCGTCGATCACCTGAGCCGTACGCTCACTGTAGGAAGGCGGCTGCTGTGACATCGGAACGTCGAGAAATGCTGAGGTGCGGGGTTCTTCGAATGTGGCTAATCCGAGCGTTTCGCTCATCCCATAGCGAGTGATCATGTGACGGGCCATGTCGGTCGCTCTCTGCAAATCGTTCTGTGCTCCCGTAGAGACATCACCAAACACTAGCTCCTCAGCGACACGCCCCGCCAATAGCACGTCGATACGATCCAGCAGTTCGCTCTTCTTGAGCAGATACCTCTCTTCTGTCGGGATCTGCTGGGTATAACCTAGCGCCGCAATGCCACGCGGAATGATGGAAATCTTTCCGACTCGGTCGGCGTTTGGCCGCATTTCGGCTACCAGCGCATGTCCTGCTTCGTGGTAAGCCACAGTCTCCTTTTCCCTCGGGTTCATGATTCGGTTTTTCTTCTCTAGCCCGCCCACCACCCGGTCGATGGCCTCGTCGAAATCGGTCATATCGACGGCGTCTTTTCCCACCCTAGCCGCGTGCAACGCCGCCTCATTAACCAGGTTCGCGAGATCGGCGCCAGCAAAGCCAGGGGTACGTGCCGCGATGGCGGTGAGTTCGACGCTCGGTGCGAGCGTGACATGTTTGCAGTGGACATGGAGTATCTTCTCCCGCCCCACCAGATCGGGACGGTCGATGGCCACGTGACGATCGAATCGACCGGGACGCAGCAAAGCCGGATCGAGAATTTCCGGACGATTGGTGGCAGCCATGATAATGACGCCCTTATTGGTGTCGAAGCCATCCATTTGCACCAACAATTGGTTGAGTGTCTGCTCACGTTCATCGTTCCCACTTATGCCACTCATGCCGCGTGCTTTACCGAGTGCATCGAGCTCATCGATGAAAATAATGCACGGTGCCCTTTGCTCGGCCTGCTCGAACAAATCACGCACCCTCGCTGCGCCAACCCCGACGAACATTTCCACGAACTCGGATCCGCTGATGGAAAAGAATGGCACCCCCGCTTCCCCTGCAACAGCTTTGGCAAGTAGCGTTTTTCCGGTCCCTGGTGCGCCAACAATGAGTACCCCTTTAGGAATCTTTCCTCCCAGCCTGCGATAGCGTTCAGGTGACTTCAGAAACTCCACCACTTGCATGAGTTCATCCTTCGCCTCATCAATGCCGGCCACATCATCGAAGGTGACGCTGGTCTCCTTTGCCATGTAGACCTTGGCCTTACTTTTCCCAATGGACATGAGGCCACCTGTAGTGCCAGTTCGGTTCATGACGAACAGCCAGATAACAACAAAGATGACCCCAGGCAGAACCCAGGAGAGAATCGTCGAGACCCACTTGTTGTCGGCTTTACCGGAGTAACGAACTTTAGCTACCTCCAAATCCTGCATCAGCGCAGGGTCAGTCACGCGTATGGTCGAAAAAGGATGCTCACCTGCTCCTAGTTGCTTGATATGGTCAGCCGTTTCCTTTGCGACCAAACCATTTACGCCGTTTCCGTTCAAGGTCCCTGAGATCAGTTGCTCTTCAATGGTGATTTCCTTGACTTTACCTGCCTTTAATAAAGTCTTGAACTCACTATAGGGAAGGCTAATCATGCTGTCCTGAGCAATAAGGCTCTGGAAGATAACGATCACCCAAAAAATAATGAGGAAATACCAGCTGGAGAACTGTTTTTTTGGCTCCATACCTTCACCTTATGCGGAGAAAGTTCAGTCGGGAGATTGTTGCTAGCAAATGAAGCGTTTTCACGCCTCGACCAGAACGCAGGTACGCAGCTGCTTGAGTTTTGTGTTGGAAATTTAAAACTCATTGTAAGCCAATAGTTCACAAACCAAGCTAGAAATCTTTGCCCAGTAATCAGCTGTATTAATCAGGTAAATATAAACTTATAAAATTCATTGCTTATATTTCAAGATGATATATAGATCGATGCTTGCCATGCCGGATCATCATTGTAAGATTATAATAGGTGTGCTTTAGTTCACTCTATTCCAGCCATCTATGATTCCATATATTTAATTACAACTTCTTTTCCATTAACTTCAATAAAATTAAGCCGCAGTAAACGCGAAAAGCCACGGCTGATTGTTTCTAACGTTACGCCACGAAACGAACTAATTTCCTCACGGCTTACTCTTAGCAAAATTCTTGTTGTGGAATAACCACGTTGTGCATGTCGTCTAGAAAGGTTAACCAAGAAGGCCGCTAGCCGTTCATCAGTATTCATACTCCCCAGCATAAACATAACAGAATGCTCACGAGCTATCTCTCGGCTGAGTAGTTTGGATAAGCCAACTTGCAATGACGGCAAGGATGGCGACAGTTTCTCTAACTGATCAAATGGGATTGAACATACATCCGCATTTTCCTAAGCGACAGCATCGCAGACATGACGATTCAAGCTTATTGCGTCTAACCCTAGACAATCACCAGCTATAAGAAATCCGCCATCTTGACTCCTCCTTCCGTCGATTCAAATTACGGTTATAAATCAGTCAAAGCAAATGGCATATAATGCATTAAATGGGTCGACCACTCTGCAGATAATTTCCACTCGTCTAATGCGCCTTCTCTCGGTATAACTTGTTTCAAAACAGCTGCTTATACATAATTCATGTCGACAGATAGGCGCAACCCATTTATGCCATCAATATAATTTATTGTTTTTATTTAGCATTAACGTTAATAGTGGATAGTTCCATTTTAATCTACTCCCTAAAGAATCGCACTATTTGAGTATTTCTTGACGAATATCAATATAGTCTCAAATTAAGCATTCTGCTTATTTGAATTTTCTTTATGTGTATAGCATTGAAAACGCTAAATACAGCAGGCTTTTTGTATTGGTGAAAAGTCATTGAAATTCCTTGGCAGATTACCGAAAAATCAGCATTCCTCACAGAAAAATGCAGGGCGCTACTCTACAAAACTGGAGTCAACTAACCGATACAGGTAGTTATGTCGCGATTTAGTATCCTATTGGCTTGATAGATACAGGATATGGCAACGCCAATATATTAATAGCCAAAACGAAGTTAACTGTTCTATTGTTCATTGTGGCACTATCTTTATTTAGTGCGATGATCTCTATCTTTCTTCTGCCTAGTCTGATAAAGCATTAAACATTTAACGATAATATCATATACTAAATCATGAGGAGGTTCTCCATGGGTTATAAAAGTATCATAGTCCATGTGGACAGTACTCCAGGGTGCCGAAACCGTGTCGAGATAGCTGCCCTTCTTGCCCAGCGGTTTAATGCACATCTGACCGGTCTATTCACCAATTGGCTGCCTTCTTTAGAAAGTAACATAGCTGAACTTCCAGTTCATGCCTTTACATCGGCTTCCTATGAGTACGCGGAGAAATGTGCCAATCAGGCACAGGAAACATTTGATTCGGTGGTGCGCGCTGTAGGTCTTGACAAGATTGAGTGGCGAAAGCGCATCGGCCGACCAATAGAAACGCTGTGTCTGAATGCTCGATACCATGACCTGGTCGTTCTTGGACAGAGCAATCCAGAACAAAGTGTTGACAATCGGCAGAATGACTTGGTCCAGCAGACCGTGCTCGGAGCTGGTCGTCCAGTGCTAGTGATGCCTTATGCGGGGTCGTTCAGTGATGTTGGCCAACAAGCACTTGTTGGCTGGGATGCCAGGCGGGAAGCAACCAGGGCGCTAACCGATGCATTGCCCTTACTGAAATTGGCCAAAAAGACCACCGTGCAAACTTTTAATTCACACAGTATGCTGAGCCCCCAGGGGGAACTACCAGGGGCGGACATCTCACTTTACCTAGCCCGGCACGGAGTACCGATCGAACTAATGGCCGATATCGACGGCGTAATGGATACCGGCAGCCAGCTACTGATGACCGCTGCTAATGTAGGTGCGGATCTACTCGTGATGGGGGCCTATGGCCACTCACGCTTACTCGAGATCGTGCTCGGTGGTGCGACTAAGACAGTTCTCGAATCTATGACGATACCAGTGCTAATGTCGCACTGAAGTTGATGACTTGGCGATGAGGAGTGGTTTGTAATTGTTTTCTGGGATAGTTGGGGCTTGCGTGGAATGTATTGCACATAAGCAATATTCAAGGCTACATGAATTCGATGACCCAATGAACACCTAGAAATGCCGCTGAGATTTATAACCTGGTGAGAAACGGAACAATTATTGACTGCTATTCATGTATTTTAGTAAGAATCGTATTACTATTGCAAATGAAGGTGTAAACCACTGCTCCTCTTGGGAGCATGCCATGCTGCCATCCACACCAATGCGGAATCCCTGCTGTGATAGGCGAGTGAATTGCCCCCGATTTAGTAAATGCGTAAATGCCTTATTACTGATTAACTCCAACTGGGACGTGGCCAAATATTTAGAAAGCGGCCGTTTGAAAGTTGTTCTATCTGACTTAATTATTCCGCCAGCGGTTCTGTACGTCTACTACTCAATCCGCCGCAATCTGACTGCTCGTGCGAGGGAGTTTATCGATTCCTTGGTTTAAAACTTTCGCAAGCCAATAGCTGGCTTGTCTCAAAATACCTAAAGCGATGCATAAATCGGGCTCGGGGCAAGTTACCTTACCCCTGAAATTCGCCTGGGGGTTGGGGCCTGTTGGTCTGCGCCAAAGTAATGCAACAGCGTCCCGCTGACCGCATCATGCGTTGCCAGCCTATCGCGAGGTGCTCTTATGCGTCAGTTGACACTGAGCAAGGTCTTTACCCTGATAGAAT
The DNA here is from genome assembly GCF_030385785.1 of Crenobacter oryzisoli. GTDB lineage: Bacteria > Pseudomonadota > Gammaproteobacteria > Burkholderiales > Chromobacteriaceae > Crenobacter_A > Crenobacter_A oryzisoli. Next base: position 26,166 of record NZ_JAUEDK010000040.1, on the reverse strand, counting down.
CAGGGCCGGTTGTCCTCGTGACGACCCATGATGAACAGAAAGACAACATCATGACTATCTCCTGGACCATGGTGATGGATTTCACGCCGGTATTTGCCATTATCACAGGCGAGTGGAATCACTCTTTCACGGCGTTGCAAAAAAATAAAGAGTGCGTCATTGCCATTCCCACGGTTGACATGCTGGATAAGGTGGTCGGCATAGGGACGTGCTCAGGGAAAGATACTGACAAGTTTGCCAAGTTTGAGCTCACACCTGTGCAAGGAAAAGTTGTTAGGTCGCCATTGATCAAGGAGTGCCTCGCCAATATAGAGTGCAAGGTTATCGACATCATTAAAAAGTACAATATTGTCGTATTAGAGGCGGTTGCCGCATGCATCGACACCGAGCGGAAGGAGAAGCGCACGGTTCACGCTGTTGGCGACGGAACATTCATTGTCGACGGGCGCAAGATTGACCGGAGGGCGATGATGGCCTCCAAGCTTCCGCCTGGTGTTTAGCATTCATTTTTTGCGCTGGTCTGTGCTTGGGTATCAATCGTGATTATTTATCTGAAATTCAGGAAAATAAGATTCAATGTGGGCAAGAATCTGCTAAATACAAGCTGTATTTGTATCCGTACAGCAATTACATTGCATTAGCATTCTTGGCAGTCGTGACGACCTGCATCGCTATCCTGCCTGACATGCTCATGTCCTTCGTGGTCTCAAGCGTTTGGATTGTCTTTGTTTATGTCTATAAATTTTACACTCGGTCCGGAGTGGTTGTTGCTGACCCTGTAGAAAATTCATAACCTTGCATCTTGCTGGTGACAATATTATGTCTTGCTCTCCATATAGAAAATGGAATGAGCAAACCGTTTTCATTATCAACCAAGTAGAGAGCGTAGACGGGTATGTCTATCAAGTTCATAAAGGCAGCCCGCACTTTAGGTAAACCGCAGTCGAGGATGATCGAGAGTTTCACTATCTGCACAGCTTAGTACCGCCGGCTACCTAAAAGGTCGCAGACTCGAACTGGTTCAGGCCGGCCCGCTATTGACAGTGTCAGATGCCAACTCGACAGGAGTCACGGAAGACCTCCGTATGGGATTGCTCCTGGGGGGCATCCCAATTATCTAGCCTCGTAATGCATAGTACATTACGCAGCAATTTTTTTTGCTCTTGGGATTAGCGATCCATGCTTATGGAGATGACGGGTATCCGGGAAAGATCACTTCAATCTTATGTTCGGCGACAAGCTTGGAGTGGACCAAGGTCAACGGTGACGCAGTCGCAAGGCATTGCCGACGACGGATCCGGAACTCAAGCTCATCGCCAAGGCGGCAATCATCGGCGACAGGAGTAGACCTGTGAACGGGTACAGTACCCCTGCGGCGATGGGCACGCCGAGTGCGTTATAAAGCAACGCGAACATCAGGTTTTGCCGCATATTGGCAACCGTTTGTTCCGAAATGGCTCGCGCTGCCATGATGCCGCGCAGGTCGCCCTTGACCAGGGTCACTTGGGCGCTGCTCATTGCCACATCCGTGCCTGTTCCCATGGCAATGCCGACATCAGCACGTGCCAGCGCCGGCGCATCGTTGATGCCGTCACCCGCCATTGCCACGATGCACCCCTCGCGTTGCAAACTTTCGACCAGATGTAGCTTGTCCGCAGGCTTGACCTCGCCGTGTACCTCGGCGATACCCAGCTGATCACCGACCGAGCGCGCCGTCGTCAAGGCATCACCGGTGGCCATGACCAAGCGGATGGCCGCCTGCTGCAAAGCATGCACCGCGGCTGGCGTCGAGTTTTTCACCGGATCCGATACGGCCAGTAGCCCGGCCAACTGATGATCTACAGCCAGATGAATCACGCTAGCGCCTTGCTGACGCAATATTTCCGCTTCGTCTGCAAGGGCTTCCACTCTCACGCCTTCCTCGGACATCAGCGTCCGATTGCCCATGGCCAGTGAATGGCCGTCAACCATGCCGCGCACCCCAATACCACTGACTGAGTCGAAGCCCTCGGCCTCTGCTAACGTTACACCTCGATCACGGGCACCTTTAACAATGGCATTGGCCAGAGGGTGTTCGCTGCCCTGGTCGAGACTGGCTGCCAGCCGCAGGACCTCGGTTTCACTGAAGCCAGCTGCAGCAATGACACGTCCTAGCGTCGGCCTGCCTTCAGTCAGCGTGCCGGTCTTATCCACGATCAGGGTATCGATGCGACGCAGATGTTCAATCGCCGCTGCATCATGGAACAGTACCCCTTCGCCAGCCGCCCGCCCGGTAGCAACCATTACGGACATGGGGGTCGCCAAACCGAGCGCACAGGGACAGGCGATGATCAGCACCGCCACTCCGTTCAAGAGACCGTACAGCCAGCTCGGTTGTGGCCCCAGTCCACCCCAAACAAAGAATGTGAGAACGGCGATGGCAACCACACCGACGACGAAGTAACCGGCCACCACGTCAGCCATGCGCTGCATCGGTGCTCGCGAGCGCTGTGCCATCGCCACCATCTGCACAATTTGCGCCAGGATAGTCTGGCTACCTACTTGCTCAGCGCGCATGATCAGCGCCCCGGAAGTGTTGAGCGTAGCGCCGATCAGTCTGTCGCCTACGCTCTTGGTCACGGGGAGGGGCTCTCCCGTGAGCATGGATTCATCCACCGCACTGCTGCCCTCAAGTACCGCACCATCCACGGGCACTTTCTCCCCCGGCCGCACTCGCAGGCGATCACCGACGATGACCTGACTGATCGGCACATCGTCTTCGGATCCGTCTGGCTGAATACGACGCGCAGTCTTGGGGGCAAGTCCCAGCAATGCCTTGATGGCTGCGGAGGTCTGCGAACGGGCCCGCAGCTCCAGCATCTGGCCGAGCAAGGTCAATGAAATGATCACGTCGGCTGCCTCGTAGTACACCCCGATTCGCCCTTCGGACATAAACGATTCCGGAAAGATATGCGGTGTCACTGTGGCGGCAAGGCTGTACAGAAATGCTGCTCCGGTACCGAGCCCGATCAGCGTCCACATGTTCGGGCTTCGGTTGGCAATCGAACGCACGCAGCGCTGGAAGAAGGGCAAACCAGCCCACAGGATGACCGGGAGAGATAGCGTCAGTTCCAGCCATGCCTGCCGGCCCTCGGCCATCAGTCCAAGCGGGTGACCGAACATGGCCAGTAGCAACACGATGGCGCTCAAGGGCAACGACCACCAGAAGCGGCGGCTGAAGTCTTTGAGCTCGGCGTTTTCCTCCTCGTCGACTGCTGGCAGCAGCGGCTCCAGCGTCATGCCGCAGATGGGACAGTTGCCAGGATGATCCTGGCGGATCTCGGGGTGCATCGGGCAGGTATAGATGACTCCCCCGGGAGCCAGGACCACGGGAATCATCGGCTCCAGCGACATCCCACATTTCGGGCACTGGCCGGGTTGATTCTGTCGGATCTCAGGGTGCATCGGGCAGGTATAGACCGTTCCGCCCGGCACTTGGTCTTCCGGTGCCACGTGTGGATGAGGAACATGATGCCTATGCGGCTCGTTCATGGCGTATCTCCGAGATCAGTGCAAGCGGTGTCGATTAGCGGGGGATTGGAGGCAATTTTTTAGCCACTCGAACAACGCCCCGACCAAAAAGCCCCACACACTCAGTACCCCGAGAGGCAATAGGAACATGGTCCATGGGAAGGGCTGAAACGCGCCAAGGTGACTGAAATCCAGGCCATGGAACAAGGCATTAAGAAAAGCCATCGCGGGCACTGGAAAGAGCAAAACCAGCAACATGCATACCGAGTATGAAATGGCTATGGTCAGTGACAGCGCGAGGCCCATCTTGCAGGGGGCGAGTGTATTCATGATGGGCTCCTCGACGCTGGAGGTGTCGTTGGGCCATTCCGCCAATGCGGAATAAAGGCCGGTGTGCGCTTACGGTAGGAACGGTAGGCCTCGCCGAACCTTGCCTCAATTTCCGCTTCCTCGCGTTTGGCGAGCCGTGCATAGACCGCCACCAGGATGGGAAACATGATCAGTGTGATCAGGGTCGGCCACTGCAGCAGAAAGCCAAACATAATAGCCACGAAGCCTGCGTATTGGGGATGGCGAATATAGGCATACGGTCCCGAAACAGCCAGTGTGCCTCTAGTCTGCGCGGCGTAGAGCACACGCCAGGATGCCGCCAGGAGCCAGAACCCGGAGAGAATCAGGGCGTTGCTGACCAGGTGAAATGGTCCAAAGTGCGGGTGTGTGCGCCAGCCAAACATGGTTTCCAGCAAATGCCCGGAGTCATGTGATAGGAAGTCGATGCCAGGGAAGTGTTTGCTGAGCCACGGCAGGAGCAGGTAGATGGTCAGCGGGAAGCCATACATCTCGGTGAACAAGGCCACCAGGAAAGCTGAGAACATGCCAAAAGAGCGCCAATCGCGTGAGGTCTTCGGTTTGGTGAAGCTGAACGCGAACAGGATAAAAACCAGCGAGTTAATGATGGCCAGCGACCACAGCCCATACGCGGACTCGGTATGTTTCATGATCCGTCCCTTTCCTCGCTGCGTTGGGAGTCCGTCTCATGCTCCGAATGGTCATGGTGTCCGCCATGACCGTGATGCATGAACAAGTGCATCAAGGGACACAGTAGCACTAGCAAATAGGGCAACACCCCGAGTACATGGGCGGTATGTTCTGTCAGCAGAAAAAACGCCCCGACAGCGACAAAACCCCAAAATACCCAATGAGATCGCCGATGTGAGTCATGTTGAAGCTGATTCATGTTGGCTCCCTAAGCTGCCAGTGAAGGGGGCTTGCCCGACAGGACAAGTCCCTTTTCCCTGACGAGGTGCAACTGATAGGCCTCAGACAACATGGGGAGCCCGGCGTACCGGGCCGACTGTCGGAAGCTACATAGGTTGCGTAAAGCTCCCCTTACTGGCCCATGGGCATTGACGACATCATCGATGTCTGCTGGTCCATCATTTGCATCATGATGTCCATCATGTCCATGTGCCCCCCCATCATGCCGGTCGGTGCTTTTCCTTTCTGGTAAGGAGACGATCCGGACGTTTTGTGCATCAGTTCCATGCTCTCCCTCATGGTCTTCATGCTATCCAGCATGGCTGCCTGGCGTTCAGCCGGGGTTTTCGCCGCAGCCATTTTTTCGTGGGCCGCCTTCATCTTCTTCATTTGTTCGTTGAAGGCCTTGTTCACTGCATTCTGGTCCGATTTGGCCGTGGGGGCAGGAGTGGTGGGCTTCTGGGAGTCATTGGCATAGGCGCCGGCAGAGACAGAGGCAATCGCAAGGACGGCCGCAGCACAGAGATGCTTTTTCATAACTTGCTCCAAAGTGGACATAGACGTGGGTATTCGTAGCGGATGATCGCTACGGCAAAACGACGGATGGCGAACGCCATCCGGTGAATCAATTGTTGAGACGGGAGAAGCGGAGCCGAGCGGGGGGCTCGGGCGGAGGAAGTTCGTGTGAAGCAAACCACTGGCGCGTGGCTGTGCTGACCAATGGCAGCAAAAGCAGAGGCAGGATCAGCAAGGCCGCAAGGCCTGGTTGATCACCTGGGGAGAAATGAGGAGTGGATTTGAGTATTGCAGCGCTCGTGTCAGCACAGAGCTTTGTGCAGGCTTCTGGGTGATGGTCTGAGCTATGGTGCATGGTCGAGAGAACCGGGGTTGATGCTCCCAATCCCTCCAAAGCATCGACGGTGCATACCTGCGACGAGGCCAGAACGAACACCATACCCCACACCACCAAGCAAAGGCGGCAGAGTGTGAGTCGGTGGTGTTCAAACCATGACATGGCGTTGCTCCTCAGGAACAACTTCAGCGTAGTGCATTGTTGCCAGTTTGAACCTGACTCAGATCAACAGAAGCATAGGTTGGATACAACTTTGATGTGTCCTGGCAACACAAAGCCCTCCAGGAATAGGAGGGCTTTGTTTGTGTGGGGCGGGTGGTGTCAGTGCTGATGCCCGTGCTCGCCATGTACATGCTGGTGGGCAATTTCCTCGGCGGTTGCCTCACGTACTTCCACCACTTTGAGGGTGAAGCGCAGGGTTTTGCCGCAAAGTGGGTGGTTGCCATCCAGCAATACGGTTGGGCCTTTGATCTTGGTGACGAAATAGTAGCGCTGTTCGCCATCCGGGCCGGAACGTGGGATCTGTCCGCCTACCTTGATGCCGGGAGGGAATTCGGCCTTGGGCATGGTGGTGACCAGGGCTTCGTCGCGTTCGCCGAAGGTGTCTTCGGTAGTGAGTTCCAGCGTGGTTTGAAAGCCTGACTCCTGACCTTCAAGTGCGGCTTCCAGTTTGGGGAAGAGGTTGTCGTAATCGCCGTGCAAGTAGGAGACTGGGGTCTTGCCATCGTCGTAAACCAGACCCTGGCTGTCTGTAACTTTCATTCGCAGAGTGACGGCGGTGTTTTGGGTGATTTTCATGGGGGGCAATGGCAAATAAATTGAAGCGGGAAGGTTCGCAGTTCAGCGAGGGAGTGTCAACTGGATGGCGAGTCACCTCACTCACGTCCGATATGTGCCGAATATCTGGTTTTACCAACATGACATAGCAAGGGCAATCGCCGAATACTATGAGAAGGCTCTCCTAGTCACCTGCCAGGGGGCATATCGGTGTGGCACATTTAGCTCCAAAGATTACATTTACATCATCGAAGCGTTGTTCGAGGTGCCTCTAGAAAACAAGATGAGGTGAGACGGGAACTAACTCGAGAGGAAAGTATTGCCGTAATGTTCAAGGTGCGATCCTTCTAGTCACCAGAAAGCTCCCAAGATGAGCACCCACTACAATGGGACGCTTCCAAGCACCAACCAGCAGGTCATCAGCCATTCCCACCGTTCGGCTTGGCTACCTGATTGGTCTGCAATGGACCGGTACCTGCCGTTCAAGGTCGAGCCGTGCTGAATGACAGCTCTCAATCTAACGAACACGAACTTCCGATCCGTTGCTGCCGTTTGTTCCGTCAAACTTCAGTGGCAGGCATCTGGAGTGGAGCCGTCGCCCGATGTGGCAGCTTGAGGACAGCGGGTCGACCAGAATAGTCACTCAGACACTCATTGAAGAAAGACTGCTTTCTTATGCGAAAGCCGTGGTCGGGGTGACGGCAAAGCAAGGGAAGATTTACCTTCCAATCGATCATTCCAAACGACAGAAGGCTGGTCAATCCAACAGAACAGGCCGCCATATTCATGGCCGCCTGTTTTTTGCTTATATCTCAAGCTGGCTGAAGTTGATTCAGGCTTTGGCTTGTTTCCAGCATCTCACGGCCAGGGCCATCAGTGAGGTGATGGTCGCCAGAGCGGTGACCCCGATCCATCCATAGCTGGCAAGAAGAATACTGCCAGATACTGAGCCAGCCGACATGCCAATGAACATGCCGACAAACAGCACGGCGTTCAGTCGGCTGCGGGCCGCAGGGTCAAGACGGTAGATCACCGATTGGTGTGCGATCAGACTGGCTTGCACGCCCAGGTCAAACAGTATGGCCCCTACACCGAGCAGGATCAGCTGAACACTCAACGACCATGCGGGAGCCAGGCTCAGCAGCGCAAAAGCGAGGGCGGCGAGACCCGCACCAACGCGAGTAACCACTTCCGGCCCTTTCCGGTCCGCCAGATGACCGGCCAGCGGTGCCACCAGAGCGCCTGCGGCACCGGCCAGGCCAAATGCTCCAGATACTGCGCTGCCCAGATGGAACGGCGCATCGTGCAGCATGATAGCGAGCGTGGACCAGAAGGCGCTGAAGCCGACTGACAGCAACCCTTGCGCGATGGCGGCGCGACGCAGGTCGCCATGTTTCCTCCAGAGCGTAAATAGCGATCCGAGCAGCGCGTGATAGGGCAGCGTCGTGCTGGGCTGGAAACGTGGCAAGAAGCGATGGATCGCCAAGCCGGTCAATAGGATCGTGGTGGTGGCGATGAAGAACATGGCACGCCAGCCAAACTGCTCGGCGACCAAACCGCTGATCACGCGCGACAGGAGAATGCCCGTCAGTAAGCCGGTCATGATGGTGCCGACCACTTTGCCTCGCTGGGCTTCCGGTGCCAGTGTGGCAGCGGCAGGCACAATATCCTGGGCCAGGGTCGCCGTCAGCCCAATCAGCAGCGAGGCCGGCAGTAAAAGGGCAAGCGAGGGGGATAACCCAGCAAGCAGCAGGGCAAGGATCAACAATCCAGCTTTGATTAGCATGATGGTGCGCCGGTCATGGCGATCCCCCAGTGGCGCCAACAGGAGAATACCAAGTGCATAGCCCAATTGGGTCAGGGTCGGAACAAGGCCAGTGGCACGCCCAGATGCGCCAATATCGCCGGCTAACACACCCAGCATGGGCTGGCTGTAGTAGAGGGCGGCAACAGACAGACCGGCTCCGATGGCCATTAATAGGATGAGGGAACGGGGTAGGGTTTGCGATGCCGCATGGCTAGTCAAGGGAGCGGCGGAACTTGGCAGGACTTTGGTGGATGACATGATCAGCCTCATTGAGCTAGTGGTGACGCTTGCATCATGGATGTGCGCGATATGTATGTGTAGGCATGTAATTGGAAGATTTGTTATACATTGAACGTATTAACAAGATCAGGCTGACATCGATGAGTGATGATCGAGAGCTGGACAGCCAGGTTCGCATGGCAATGCCATTGCAACCGGGCACCGGTGAGCGTATCGAACTGATGCTGACATTCCTGCGCATTGTCGAAGCGGGCAGCTTGTCCGCCGCTGCGGTGCAGTTGGGCACTACCCAGCCCACGATTAGCCGCCGACTGCAAATGCTGGAGCGCTCGTTGGGCTTACGCTTGCTCCAGCGCACCACCCACACCATGCGGCTGACCCAGGATGGTGAACGCTGTTACGAGCGCGCGAAGGAACTGCTAGCCGGTTGGGCCCGTTTCGAGTCGGAGTTGAAAGGTGCACGAGAGGAGCCGGAGGGGATCCTGCGTGTGATTGTGCCGCACGCCTTCGGCCAAGAACGGCTCATCGGCCCGCTAGCCCGCTATCTGAGGCAGCATGCGGGGATGTCGGTGGAGTGGCTGCTGCATGATGATCGTGCCATTCAGGATTACATCGCAGCCGGCATCGATTGCGCCATTCAGGTCGGCGAAGTGACCGATCCGGGGCTGGTCGCCATTGCGCTGGCGCAGGTACCACGCATCGTGGTGGCTGCACCTGATCTGCTCAACGGTCGCCCCGTACCGCAAGACGCCGCCGAGTTGGTCGAACTACCCTGGCTTGCGCTCCGTACCTTTTATCGAAATGAAGTGCTGTTGACACATTCCGTAACGCGGAAACGCAAGCGCATTTCGATCAAGCCGCGCTTCAGCACCGACAGTCTCTATGCCTTGCGCAGCGCCGCCATGCAGGGTGTCGGTGTCGGCATCGGCTCGCACTGGGTGATGACCGAGGCGCTGGCCAGCGGCCAGTTAATCCAATTGACACCCGAGTGGCAGGCCGAACCATTGCCGGTCAGCCTGGTATATCCCTATGCCCGCTTTTATCCGGCTCGCCTGCGTCGCTTTATCGACCTTATCCGCGCTGAAGCCGGCGTGATCTTCGGAGGGATGAATGAGGATGGTGCCATTCGCTGATCCTGTCGATTTAATGGCTAGGTTTCGGTCATTCGGACACCTTTGCCTTCCTTCCCAGGCCCACTGGAACGTCCGTCTGCTAACAGCCTGATCCTGTTCAGGTATCGACAGGTAGCCAAGGCCGAGCTGTTTCCGTTGGCTATCTGGCAGATTTCAGAGTGGGGTAGCCTTTCAGACAACGGCAGTTCTGACGCGTTGAATTTCCGCTACTGGCCGGGATCTGCCGATGGGCCACAGTGCTAGATAGTGGTCATTCATCCTGAATGTCCGTTTTCGTGCAGCTTTCGCCAATGCGTACTGTCGACCAACTGCTGCCGGTCGCCTTGTCCGAAGACCAGCCATTCGAACGACGGCTTCGATCAGATACCTGCCGGATTGCCTACGAGTGCAACTCGGCCAAAGCGGTGATTTTCTCGGCTGTTATATCCGACTGCTTTCATTTGAAAAGCAGCTCTCATACTTACTGCTCACAGGGGCTTGGACAGGCAATACTTTGTGAACTCTTGCCTAGTAAATTCGATCAGTCGCATCACTGCAGGAGAGGGTTTGTAGCCTACTCGGGTGATAAGACCGATTGTGCGTGATATTTGCGGTTGCCCCAGCACGATACCGACCAACGTATGCATATAGGCCGGTGTCAACGAAAGCTCTGGTACAACCATCACTCCCAAGCCAGCCATTGCCATTCCATATGCTCCATGCAGATGGCTGGCTTCGTAATGGACACGGGGCCGCTCTGGTAGGCTGGCCAAATGATGATCCAGCAGCAGACGATTGCCACTGCGCTGTGATACGCCGATCAGCCGCTCACCCACCAGCTCTTCCCATTCCACTGACTGCTGCACAGCCAATGGATGGTCTTTGCGCACCACCAATACATAGCGCTCTGTGAACATGGGCTGAAAATCAATGCCCGGGTCTTCTCCGCCAATGAAGTTGATGCCGAAATCAGCCTTGCCTTCCAGCACATGGTTCAAAACATCTTGTGCCCCCTCATCAAACACCTTGAGGCACATACCTGGATACTCCCCAGCAAAACTAGCCAATGCGGCAGGGAGCAAATACTGTGCCGCAGAAGGGATGCTGGCAATCGACACCAGACCACTGCGGTGGTGGGCACGCTCGCCCAGGCCGCGCACCGCTTGCTCCAGTTCGTCCAGCACATTCTGGGCATGCAGGCGAAAGTGCTCGCCCTCTTCGGTCAGGCGCACGCTGCGGGTGGTGCGCTCCAGCAGCCGCACCTGCAAGGACTGCTCCAACTTGTCGATGCGTCGGCTCAGAGCCGGCTGCGACAGGTACAGCGATTCGGCCGCCGCCTTGAAACTGGCTTTTTCCGCTACTGCCAGAAACGCCTGCAATTCGTTCAGCTCCAGATTGATGCGCGCCATCGATTAATCCATGAAATAAAAGCAATTAAAAATTTATTGCGTTTTGTGCATTATTCCAGCTCAACACAAGCACAACAAGAGGAGAAACCCATGGCAAAGACATGGAAGCCAGGCTGCTGCCTGGCTGGCGTGCTGCTGGCCATCGGCGCGGTGCAGGCACAGGCGGACGAACTCAAGGTGGTCAGCTCGGGAGGCTTTGCTGCCGCCCTGAAGCTGCTGGCACCACAATTCGAACAACAGACCGGACATCATCTGCAACTGGATTGGGGCCCGTCCATGGGCGACACCCCGCAAGCCATCCCGCAACGTCTGCAACGTGGCGAGAAGATTGATGTGCTGGTGATGGTGGGCAGTGCACTGGACAAGCTGGAGAGCAGCGGCAAGCTGCTGCCCGACAGCCGCCGCGTGCTGGCCAGCTCACGCATTGCGCTGGCGGTGAAACACGGAAGCCCTCAGCCGGACATCAGCACCCTAGCGGCTCTGAAGCAAACCCTGCTGGGCAGTCGCTCTATCGCCTACTCCGACAGCGCCAGCGGCGTGTTTTTGTCCAGCGTGCTGTTTGCCCGCCTGGGCGTTGCGGATCAGATCAAGGACCGCAGCCGCATGATTCCCGCCGAACCGGTGGGCAAGGTGGTGGCCCGCGGAGAGGCCGAGCTGGGCTTCCAACAGCTGAGCGAGCTGATTCCGGTTGCCGGTATCGACATTGTCGGCTTGCTGCCGGAAGAGGCACAGCAAGTCACCACATTTTCTGCCGGCATCAGCCGCAACAGCAGCCATCTGGACGCAGCGCGCCAGCTGGTTCGCTTCCTCGCTGCGCCGCAAGCTGCGGCAAGCATTCGTCAGACCGGGATGACACCGGCCAGTGACTCCGCTCAATAACAAGGATGAAGACATGACCACTGCCACCCAGCGCCAGTCCAGTCTCTCCATGGTGTTACGCGTCACCAGCGGCAACTTTCTGGAGATGTTCGACTTTTTCCTGTATGGCTTTTACGCCACCTACATTGCCAAAACCTTCTTCCCCAGCGGCAATCTGTATGCCTCGCTGATTATGGCTTTTGCCACCTTTGGTGCCGGCTTCCTGGCCCGGCCCATCGGCGCCATCGTGCTGGGCAGCTATATCGACCGTATCGGCCGTCGCAAGGGGCTGATTGTCACCCTGGCCATCATGGCTTGTGGCACCGCGCTGATTGCCTTTGTACCGGGCTATGCCAGCATTGGTCTGGCTGCTCCGGTTCTGGTGCTGATTGGCCGCCTGCTGCAAGGCTTCTCTGCCGGCGTGGAGCTGGGGGGAGTATCGGTGTATCTGGCCGAAATGGCCACGCCGGGCCGCAAGGGTTTTTTTGTCAGCTGGCAATCGGCCAGCCAGCAAGTGGCCATCATGATTGCCGCCGTGCTGGGCTATCTGCTGCACCAGGCCTTCAACAATCATCAGATCGATCAATGGGCATGGCGCATTCCGTTCTTCATCGGCTGCATGATCATTCCCTTTATCTTCGCCATTCGCCGCTCGCTACAGGAAACCGATGCCTTCCTCGCCCATAAGCATCATCCGACTTTTGCCGAAATCCTGCGTTCCATCGCGCAAAACTGGAGGCTGATTACCGGCGGCATGCTGCTGGTGGTGATGACCACGGTGAGCTTCTACCTGATTACCGTCTACACCCCCACTTTCGGCAAGAGTGTGCTCAAGCTCAGTGAAAACGACAGCCTGCTGGTGACCTTCTTTGTCGGCCTGTCCAATTTCATCTGGCTGCCCATCATGGGTGCGCTGTCCGACCGCATCGGCCGCTGGCCGCTGATGCTGGGCTTCAGCCTGCTGACCATGCTGACCGCCTACCCGACCCTGGCGTGGATGGTGGCGGCCCCCAGCTTTGCCCACATGCTGGCCGTGGAGCTGTGGCTATCCTTCCTGTATGCCAGCTACAACGGTGCCACCGTGGTGGCGCTGACCGAGCTGCTACCCAGCCATGTGCGTACGGTGGGCTTCTCGCTAGCCTACAGCCTGGCCACGGCGATTTTTGGCGGCTTCACCCCGCTGGTCACCACTACACTGATCGACTCCAGTGGTGATAAGGCAGCACCGGGCTACTGGATGATGCTGGCCGCTGCCTGCGGCCTGGCCGCCACACTGATGCTTTATCACAAAGACATCCGTAGCCGCTTTGCCGGCAAGGCAGCTACTGCATAAGTCTCTCTCCGTGCGCACATGCTTAACAGTCAGCGCATGTTCTGGCCTCCTGAGGGAGGTTTTTTTATGCCGGATGCCAGTACGGCACTAAACTGCGCAATGCATGACAGACCGCCGCCAGTGCGGCATCCCGCAGCTACTCTACGAGCCAGCAGTCTGTCCGCGAATGCGTTTTCACTGGGCAGGATGTGATACTCGTTGTTGTAGCGTTTTTCCTGGGCGCGCATGTCACGGTGCAGATTGCCAAGCGTAGCGAACTGCATCGTTTCGCGGTGATTCCCAAGCGCTGGGTGGCCGAGCGCAGCTTTGCTTAGCTGGAAAAGAACAGGCGGCTGTGGAAGAACTGCGAGCGACTGCTCAATACCCGCTTGCAGTTCATCCACCTCACTTTCCTGGCCCTGTTTACGATCTGCAGCACTCGGGTGATCCTGCGTTGAAATGACGTTCGTCCCTCATTGAAGTTGTGCAACAGCGCCCTTGCGAGTTGTAGAGAGTTATATCAATGTATACGGTCATCAGCGCATATAATCGTATACATTGCTAGAGGCAGAGTGGACATGGACAAGATAAAAAATCCCTTTTCTCCAGGGGCGGGGTCTCCGCCGCCAGAGCTGGCCGGCCGCGAGAGTGTACTGGAACAAGCTGAGGTGCTATTGGGGCGCGTGTTGGTCGGTCGTCCGGAGAAAAGCCTGCTGCTGACAGGCTTGCGAGGCGTCGGCAAGACGGTGCTGCTGAACGAGATCGAGCGCATGGCGCAGGCATCCGGTTATCGCACCATTTTGATCGAGGCGCATGAAAGGAAGTCGCTGGCCGTGCTGCTGGCACCGCAGCTGCGTCGCTTGTTATTCGAGCTGGACCGGATGGCCGGTGCCGGCGACAAGGTGCGCCGCGGCATTGCGGTGCTAAAGAGCTTTGTTGCAGCGATCAAGGTCAAAGTGGGCGAGATCGATATCGGTATTGATATCGAACCGGAATCGGGTTCGGCCGATAGCGGTGACCTGGAGCTGGACTTGCCCAGTTTGTTTGTAGCGGTGGCCGAGGCGGCGAAAGAGCGCGGCGTGGCGGTGGCTATCCTAATCGACGAAATCCAGTATTTCAGCGTAGAAGAGTTGAGTGCGCTGGTGATGGCGATGCACAAGATGCAGCAGCGCCAATTGCCGCTGGTTCTGGTGGCAGCCGGGCTGCCGATTTTGCCGGCGCTGGTGGGCGAGTCGAAATCGTACGCGGAACGCTTGTTCAGTTTTCCCGATATCGGCCCATTGCCGGAAGCGGATGCGATCAAGGCGGTGCAGGACCCGGTGCGCCAGGCGGGGGAGGAGATCGAGCAGGCTGCGCTGGCCGAGATCTTCCGACTGACACGGGGTTATCCCTACTTTCTGCAAGAGTGGGGGTATCAGGCGTGGAATCATGCGGCGGCCTCACCGATCAGCCTGGCGGTGGTGCAGGCGACCAGCGCAATCGTGTCTGAACGGCTGGATAAGAATTTTTTCCGGGTGAGGTTTGATCGCCTGACTCCGCGCGAGCAAAAGTTCTTGCGCGCCATGGCTGAGTTAGGGCCCGGCCCACACCGCACTGGAGATGTCGCCGACAAGCTGGCGGTCAAAGTCCAGAGCATGGGGCCGGTGCGCGCCAGTTTGATCAAGAAGGGCATGGTCTACAGCCCATCGCATGGTGACATGGCGTTTACGGTGCCGCTGTTCGATGAGTTCATGCGCCGTGTCATCCCTCAATACGCGCAATAAGAGCCGCTTAGTTGAGTAGCGCCAAGGAATCTCACCCTAATGCCCTCCCAGAACCGCATGTGAGTCTCTCGACTCATACGGCTCCTATTGCCCACCGTTCACTCGATGATGAGTAGCGTGCCTGGTTTTGCTTATTCCGATGCGATGAAGTACTCAGGCATCGTCTGGGATGAAGAAACATTGGATCGCTTTCTTGCCGATCCACTGAAGAGAGTGCTTGGCACCGCCATGGGCTATGGCGGGATCAAGAGCAGTAAAGAGCGCGCTGACTTAATTGCCTATCTCAAGCAGGCGGGCCGCTCAGAAGCGTGTTCTCGTGCTTCTTCAGGTGACCCATCGGGGTCGCCATCGCCCCACTAAGACCCCCACTCACGCTAACCATAGCCAGTCATTGGATTGTAGTGGTCAAGCTATTGCGGACACCGCGATAGGTGGCTGACTAACCTGTTTTCGCTCGAAAGCGTTGGGCGACTGGTAGCCCAATTTCGAATGCAGCCGGCGGTAGTTGTAGAACATCGACGATGTAAGTAATCACGAAAAATTAATTTGAAATTTGTCGCCATAACCACCGAGTAGCGATGAGATTTCCTCATCCAGCGTTTCGCGGGTCCATGTGACAAAACGGCGCCAGTGGCACTTGGCGTGCTTCCAGACCATCTCGATCAGGTTTAGCTCAGGGCTGTAGGCCGGCAGGTAGAACAACACCATGCGATACTCCATGCCGTCTTGCAGGTGGTGATGGGCTGGGAAGGTGGCCATCTGCATGAATTTGTGATCGGTGATACCCGCTATGGCGAGCCAGAACCTGACTTCCCCGATGAATTCCCTTGCGTAGACGAGACCAAGGTAACGCTCGCCAAGGCGCTGGGCGCTCGGAAGTCCTGCAAGTACATCTATGACTATGGCGACGACTGGGAGCATCGGGTAACAGTCGAGAAGGTCCTGCTGCCGGACACGGACTTGCCTTGTCCGCTCTGCCTGGACGGTCGCAATGCCTGTCCACCGGAAGACGTTGGCGGCGTGCCTGGTTATTACGAATTCCTGGAAGTGCTCAACGATCCGACGCATGACGAGCATCAGCAAATGCTCGAGTGGTGTGGTGGTGGCTTCGATCTCACCGCCTTTGATCTGAGCGACGTCAATCAGCGGCTCTCTGAAATCAAGCTTTGAGTGTCAATGCGGCCTCCACGTGCCGCTTACTTTTGACCAGCGGGGGTGCGGACCGGTCAGCCGGGCGATGCTCACCGCCTGCACGTGACACAAGTTCCCGCCGGAAGCCGTCACCGGTCAGCATGGCGAAATCGGCATTCACGGGATCGAAATGGCCGCGCTCTTCGACTTGCAGGCCGAACGCGTTCTGATACCAGCTGATCATTGCTTCAAGATCGGTCACGGCCAGCGCTACGTTGTTCAAGCGCAGTGCCAGCGGGGCAAATAATTGGGATGCAGACAGGGTGACCTGCCGCCGACTGACGGTGCTGAAGCACGGAACGGGCCAGTCCAGACTCAATAGTTTCAGCAAGCTATTGACCAGCCCCCGCGCTTGGCGTATCGCGAGCTTGAACAAGACTTTCATTATCAGGACCGCCTGGATGGCCGCATCGGCGTAGACCTGCGGGCGACCATTGGCACCAGAACGACCATTGCCCAACCAAGGGATGTCCGACGACATCCAGACCGTCAGACTCGCCCAGTTCTGCCGGCTGCGGTTGTATTCAGGCCAGTTGGTGGTGCGGTAACGGGTCTGGTATGGGGTCATGCTGCCAGTCTACCTGGCGCGTCAAGCCAGGCCAGACCCGGGGTTATGCAACAGCGCCATTGTCAGGAAACTGTAATGAAATGGTCAATTTGCGATGAAAAAAGTACATTTAATAGATAAATTGGATTTTTTGCCGCGTCACTTCTCTGCATAATTACTTCATCTTGCTGGTGCCATGCATCGGCTCGTAAGCATCGCCTCAGGTTAAGTGGTGTTTGCAGTTGGTCGCAAGACGAGAGGTATCGTATGTTTGAAGAGTCTCCCTCCTTTCGCCTCGCTGCGAGTAAGCGTAATGCTGAGCTTGCTAGTGGCGGTGCCGCTATTGAAATGCCTGCAGGACCTAAATGGGCCTGTCAGGTTCTGCCTGAATTTTCTGGTTCGTTTGACCTGTTGTCTTCCAGTCAATGGCTTTCTGCCATGGCACTTTTCCTTCAGCTGCGCCCGATTAATATCCAACTTGATCATTGCAGCCCTGTCAGTGCTGGAATTTTGGCCCATTCTACACCGGACGATAATGGCCTTATTCATGCTTATGCATTGTTTTATCCGGATCGGCGCATTGAAATGGTTGGTGTTTTACCAACTGGAATTTGGCCTCCGCAACATCAAGCATGGTGGCCAGGAGTTTACGAGAAGCCATTTCTTCAACAAATAAGCTCCGTATTGGTTCCATTGATTTCTGTGCTGCAATTGCCCGGGCCCGTGCATTTGTTCATAAGTCTACTTTCTCTGGAAAATTCTGCTCTGATCGCTAAAGGCCCACATGGCTCCGAGCAGGCCTACCCAATTCCATCTGGAAGCAATTTTATTGGGTTAGATCCCATTCTGGTTGATGGCTTTGATCATAATATGATGGCAGCCTTGGTGCAGGCTTTTGACCAAGTACGAGCAAGAGCGGGAGTAATTTTCCCACACGCATTCTATCTCTAGAACTTCATTCATACCGCCATGACGACACCATTAGACCATTTCGATCAGAAAATTCTCACTATCGTGCAGCGGGACTGTTCGGTTAAGGCAGAAGTGATCGCTGAAAGTATCGGCCTATCCTCTTCGGCAGTGCAAAAAAGACTCAAACGAATGCGCGACGAAAAAGTTATTTCGGCTGAGATTGCTGTAGTCGATCGCAATGCAGTTGGTCGTCCAATGACTTTTGTCGCGGCAATGGAGATCGAGCGTGAAAATTACGACACTGTTGCGAAGTTCCGCGATTGGGCCAAACAGGTTGATGAGATCCAGCAGATTTACTACGTAACTGGAGCGGCAGATCTGATTGTCATCATTACCGCAAAAGATGTTGAGGTATATGACCGGCTTACTGCTCGAGTGATGGAGTGCAACCCGATGATTCGTCGTATTACCACAAATGTGGTGCTGAACACTTTGAAGACAGGGTTATTTATTCCTGTTGAGAACGATGAGCAAAACGCAGGTGGTGACTAGCGGTTCGTAGCTAAATAATTTGAGTTTTACTGCGGTTTGAATGATTTATCTGACAATTTGTCGCCATATCATGAAATCTCTATTCCAACGGTGAAAGGGTGTAGCGATGGCTTTTCGATTGGCACTAATTGGTTTTGGCGGCGTTAACCAAGGCTTGGTGGAACTGCTTAAAATCAAACACGGTAAGCTTGGCGGTTTGGATCTCAGCATCACTGCACTTGCGGATCTGCGTTTTGGCGTGGTGAGTAACCCTAAAGGTCTCGATCTTGATGCCTTGCTGGAAACTGCAGCGAACGGCTTCTCAATAGACGCATTGCGCAAGGATCCTAATACTCAGATCTGCGAAGAAATTAATTTGAATTCGACGCTTGAGTTAATCGCCTCTGATTTTGTCGATGTCGTAGTAGAAGCCACTTTTACCGACCCACACACGGGAGAACCGGCACTGTCACATTGCCATGCTGCACTTAAACATGGCAAACATGTCGTGACCACCAACAAGGGACCGATAGCGTTGGCGCACAGCTCTCTCGCTCGGCTCGCCGCAGAGCAGTGCGTGCAACTTAAGTACGAAGGGGCGGTGATGAGCGGTACGCCCGTGATTCGCCAGATCGATACTACGCTGCGCGGATGCGAAGTGAATGGGTTTGCCGGCATTCTCAATGGCACTTCGAATTTCGTGCTGGATCGGCTGGCGCAAGGACAAGACTTCGACGCTGCGGTACGCGAAGCACAGGTGCTCGGCTACGCCGAAGCCAACCCGGCAGCCGATCTGGAAGGTGCCGATGTACAGCTCAAAGTGGTGATCCTCGCGAATACGTTGTGGAATACCGGGCTGACTCGTGCAGACGTGCCGTGCCGTGGCATCTCTTTACTTACTAGCCAGGACATTCGCACTGCGCAGTCGGTTGGTCGTAACTGGAAACTGATTGGTTCCGCGACTCGACATGCTGATGGCAGTGTCAGTGCGAGCGTAGAGCCACGTGAGCTTTCCGCCGACCATCCGCTGCATTCGATAAGCGGGGTGACTAATGCCGTTACGTTTGATACGGACGTGCTTGGTAACGTCACTATCAGCGGTCCAGGCGCCGGTCGACGTGAGACGGCATTCGCCATTCTCTCTGACTTGATCGAGTTGGCTGAACAAACCGGCAAGTATGAGGTGCGCGCATGAATGCTCCTATGAAGCCGCAATCGACCAACTTCGAGGTCCGCTCGCCATTCGATGGTCATGTGGTCGGCTTGGTGCCACTGACCCCTGCCGAAGCGTTGCCGGAAATTGTTGCTTCCTCCCAGAAAGGTGCCGCCCTGGTCGCGGCATTGCCACGGCATAAACGTGCGGAACTGCTGCAGGAGGCTGCATCGCTGGTCGAACGTCAGGTAGATGACTTCGCCCGCACTATTGCAATGGAAGCTGGGAAGACGATTCGACAAGCGCGTAAAGAAGTAGCGCGCTGCATCAATACGCTGAGGTTGTCTGCTGAAGAGGCTAAACGTCATGGCGGTGAAATCATCCCGTTTGATGCCTATGCAGGTGCGGAAGATCGAAGTGGCTATTACACACATGAGCCGCTTGGCGTGATCCTAGCAATCACCCCGTTTAACGATCCACTTAACCTGGTTGCCCATAAGCTTGGACCTGCACTGGCTGCAGGCAATGCGGTCATTCTTAAACCGTCGTTATTGGCGCCACTCTCCGCAAAGCGTCTGGTTGAGTGCCTTTGGCAGGCCGGAGTGCCACGCGGGGCATTGCAGATCGTGTATGGCAACCGAAATGTGACTGAGCCGCTGCTGCGGGAGAAAACCATCCGTATGGTCAGTTTTACCGGTGGTCCGGTCAGTGGTGAGGCGATCACGCGTACTGCGGGCCTCAAAAAAATGGCGATGGACCTGGGGGGCAATGCTCCGGTGTTGGTGATGGCCGATTGCGACCTGAAAGATGCTGCCGAAGCTTGCGTATCAGGTGCATTTTGGGCCGCTGGGCAGAATTGCATCGGAACCCAGCGCATCTTGGTCGCACGGTCTGTGTACCAGAACTTCACTCGCTACATGGTCGAGTTGACCGAGAGCATGTCTGTCGGTGACCCACTGAGCGAGGTCACTGATATGGGGCCGATGATCAGCGAAGAGCAAGCGAAGCGGATCGAAGGCTGGGTGGACGAAGCGGTGTCGCAGGGCGCAACGGTGCTGACAGGGCACCAAAGGGAGGGAGCGCTCTATTACCCAACCATCCTCGCGAATGTACCGACTACGGCAAAAGTATGGCGTGAAGAAGTGTTTGCGCCGGTAGTGATCATCACCCCGTTCGACAGTCTGGATCAGGCGCTCGAATCGGCCAATGACAGCGAAAGTAGCCTGCAGGCCGGCATCTTTACCAGTCATCTTGAAACAGCACTCAGTGTCGCGGAACGGCTGCAGGCCGGCGGCGTAATGGTCAACGATTCGTCCGACTTTCGCTTCGACGGCATGCCGTTCGGCGGGTTTAAGTACGGTTCGCTCGGACGTGAAGGGGTCCGCTTCACGATTACCGAGATGTCGCAACCGAAGGTGGTGTGCTTCAGACGCAAGCGCTCATCGTTGTTGTAGAACCCGAACCGGCGGCTTGTCCGCCGGGGGTGGCCACATAACTAAAAAGCGTCAACAAAGTGAGAAAGAGAGTACCACCATGCCATACGATTCCCCGATCGCATCCCCTCCTTCTGCCGTACTTGCAGTTGAAGACTTGTGCAAGTCGTTCGGTGGTAACGAGATCCTGAAGGGCATTTCACTCAGCGCGTACAAGCACGATGTTGTCTCCATTTTGGGCAGTAGCGGCTCGGGCAAGAGCACATTGCTGCGTTGTATCAACTTGCTGGAAACACCGGATGCCGGTCGGCTCACCCTGCACGGGGAGCGGGTCGAGCTAAAACCGGGGCGTGACGGCAAGCTGATGCCGGCCGATCCCAAGCAGATCACCCGCATCCGTCGCAGGCTTGCAATGGTTTTCCAGCAGTTCAACCTGTGGGCGCACATGACGGTGCTGCAGAACGTGATGTTTGTTCCGGTGCGGGTGCTTGGCGTGAGTAAGCAGGATGCCGAATTAAAGGCGCTGGCGATGTTGGAGAAAGTCGGGCTGGCCGAAAAACGTAACCATTTTCCGAGTCAACTCTCGGGTGGCCAGCAGCAGCGTGTCGCCATTGCACGCGCCCTTGCTACCGATCCTGAAGTCTTGCTGTTCGATGAGCCGACAAGCGCCTTGGATCCGGAGTTGGTCGGCGAGGTCTTGAAGGTGATGCGTTCGTTGGCCGAAGACGGCCGAACCATGTTGGTGGTGACCCACGAGATGGGGTTTGCGCGCGAAGTGGCCAGCCGTGTCGTGTTTGTTCATCAAGGCAAGATCGAGGAAGACGGCAAGCCTCATGACGTCTTTACTCGCCAGCAATCCCCCCGGTTCCAGAAGTTCCTGTCCAGCATTTTGTAAGACGCTCGCCAAGCCAAAGGAAAACGTCATGAAAAAGCTCATGCTCTCCCTCGCCATCGCAGCCAGTCTGGTTGGCTCGTCCAGTTATGCCCAGCAGGTGATTCGTATCGGCACGCTGGCCGACTATGCACCGTTCGAATACAAGGACGCCTCGGGCAAGCTAAAGGGGATGGAAATCGAGATCGGTCAGAAAATGTGCGCCTCGATGAAGGTGACCTGCCAATGGGTGACGATGGATTTTGATGCCCTAATCCCTGCACTGAAATCCAAACAGATCGACGCGGCGATGGCGCAGATGTCCAAAACGCCGGAGAGGGAAAAGTCTGTCGATTTCACTCGTATCTTCACCACCGCGCCTGTTCAACTAGTCACAAAGAAGGGCGCCGGCATCAACCAAAACCCAGCCACGTTACGCGGCAAGACTATTGGGGTTCAGACCGCCTCAACTCACGAGAGTTATCTGCGTATGCGCTTGCCTACCAGTAAGTCCAGTATTGACGTCAAGGTTTACCAGACTATGGATGCTGCGTGGCTCGATCTCGAATCGGGACGTATCGATGCGGTATTCGCCGATAATACTTTGGCATATGACTGGCTGAGCAAAACGGGCTTCAAGGAGGGCTTCGATTTTGCAGGAAAACCAATTGAAGATGCCGAGATTTTTGGGGCGGGCACTGCCATTGCTGTACGCAAGGGGGATGAGAAGCTGAAGGCTCAGTTCGACCAAGCCATTGTGAAAGTACATAGCGATGGCACGTTCAGTACCGTCAACAAGCAGTATTTCCCATTCAGCATTCTGCCGAAATAACCTAAGCAGGGTCACCACTGGTGACCCGCATCGGAGGCGCACAAGATGGCTGCATTAATCGACTACAGCTCACAGTTGCTGGATGGAGCATGGGTAACGCTGGAACTCGCGTTCACCTCGCTGTTCTTCGGCATGCTGCTGGGTCTTGCAACCGCGTCGGCTAAGCTATCAGAGGTTCGCTGGCTGAGCAGAGCTGCCTTTCTCGCTACCGACTTTCTGCGCGGCATCCCAGAGTTTCTGATCCTGCTGATCTGTTACTTCGGTTTGTCGAATCTGATCAATACCTACTTTGACGGTTCGCTGAGTGTGAGTCCTTTTGCAGGTGGGGTGGTCGCGCTGGCATTGGTATTTGGGGCCTATTCGTCCGAGGTCTTTCGCGGCGCTTTCCTGTCTGTATCCAAAGGTCAACTGGAGGCTGCACGTGCATATGGACTGTCACGTTTTCAGACACTGTGGTTTGTCCGCTTGCCGCAGGCATGGCGCATCTGCCTGCCTAGCTTGAACAACATGTGGCAGAACCTGCTGAAAGATACCTCGCTGGTATCGATCGTTGGGCTCGAAGACATGCTGCGCAAGGCGAATATCGCGGCACAGTACACCAAGCAACCGTTCATGTTCTATGTCGCCGTCGGGTTGATCTACCTCGCGTTGTTAGCTGCATCCAATCCGGCTTTCGCTTGGTTCGAGCGACGTGCCAACCGTGGCTTCGCGAAGGCGGCATAAAAGGAAAAGAGTCATGGATTCTCTTGTTTTACTGCTCACAGAGTCTGGGCCGGTGCTGTTGAGCGGCCTCGTGACCTCATTGAAATTATTGGTGCTGTCCTGTCTGTTCGGTTTCATGCTTGCGGTGCCGCTGGCTGTGGCTCGTAGTGCACAAAGCCGCTGGTTGTCGTTACCTAGCCGAGCCTTCATGACGGTGTTTCGTGGCACGCCGTTGTTGGTGCAACTTTTCATTCTGTATTACGGCCTCGCGCAGTTCGACTGGGTACGGCACTCGCCGTTGTGGCTCCTGCTCGAAGGATCGTTCTCGTGCGCGCTGTTGGCGTTGACGCTCAATATCGCCGCCTACATGGCAGAGGATATCCGTGGAGGTATCGCCGGTGTACCGGCGGGTGAGCAAGAAGCTGCAGCCGCCTTTGGTATGAGCCGCTTCATGATCACTTGGTACATCGTGGTGCCGCGTGCGATAGGCATTGTTGCCCCGACGCTCGCAAATGAGGTGGTACTGCAGCTTAAGTCCACTGCGCTTGCCAGCACCATCACCGTGCTCGACCTCACTGGTGTGGCACGCCGTCTGTCCATCGCCGCTTATGACACCGACGCACTGATCCTGGCCGGCGTGGCCTATGTCGCCATCGCAGCGCTGTTGTCATCGATGCTCAAGTTCGCAGAGGGCCGGCTCAATCCCCATCTGCTGCGTTGACCCTGCAACCATGCACTTTATCCGTGAGGACAATATGGAATATCAAATGGAAACATTGGCGGTGCATGCCGACGGAGGCGTGACCGCAGATAAGACCGTCGCGCCGGCGATCCACTATTCTGCAGTGTTCAAGGCCGATGACAGTGCTGAGTTCGTCGAGATGTCGAGCGTGCCACAGCATCCACGCAACTACACGCGCTACGGCAACCCGGTACATGAGCGGGTCAAGAAAATCATGGCAGAACTGGAAGGTACGGAGACGGCGCTGGTGACTGCTTCCGGCATGGGCGCGATCGCCACCACCATCCTGTCGCTGGTCAAAGCGGGCGACCATGTTATCGGCCAGACGCGCCACTATATGAGTACGGCCAAGATGCTGGATGACATGCTGCAACGCTTCGGTATCGAAGTGACGCTGGTCGACCAGACAGATACTGCCGCGTTCGAGTGTGCGATTCGTCCTAACACCAAACTGATCGTGCTGGAGACCCCGGTCAATCCGCTACTGATGCTGACCGACATCGCCGCTGTCACTCGCTTGGCCAAGTCGCGCGGCATCCTGACCATGGCGGACAACACCTTTTCATCTCCAATCAATCAGCGTCCACACGACCTTGGCGTCGACATCGTTGTGCACAGCGCCACCAAATACCTCGGTGGCCACCATGACATGACTGGTGGCGTAATCTGCACCAGCCGAGCATTGGCTGAGGATATCTGGCACACCCACATTACGCTTGGCTCGGTATTGTCGCCGATGGACGCCTGGCTGTTGCTGCGCGGACTACGCACGTTGCCCATGCGGATCGAACGTATCAATGCGAATGCAATGGCGCTGGCCAGTTTCCTGGAGCAGCAGCCGCAGATCGAAAGAGTTTTCTATCCAGGCTTGACGAGCCATCCACAACATGAATTAGCGAAACGTCAGATGAACGGCTATGGCGGAGTCATCGCCTTTGGCGTGCGAGGCGGATATGCCGAAGCCGAACATTTCGTGTCTTCTCTCCAAATACCTCACAACGCAGGGAATTTGGGAGGGGTCGATTCGCTGGTGATCCATACCGCGGCTATGTGGGCGGGTACGATGAATCCGGCTCAGATGAAGGCAGCAGACATCCCTCTCAACTTTGTACGCTATTCAGTCGGCATTGAGCATATCGACGATCTGAAGGCGGATGTCCTTCAGGCTCTCGCCTCGATGTAAACCACCCGGGGCGGGAGACCGCCCCGTTTCTGCGAGATACGACCATGAAACTCGATGCGATCGATCGCGACATTCTCGACGCGCTGAGTGCCGACGCGCGGATACCGCTTGCAACACTTGCTGGCAAATTGGGGTTGTCTCGTCAGTCAGTGCGACAGCGGATAGACCGATTGGAAGGGCTGAAAATCATTACGGGCTATACCATCTGTCGTGCGGTGCCAACGAGTGTGGAGCTGGTGCGTGCAGTGATGCTGGTCTACCGCAAGGATCGTATGCGTGGCGCGGATGTTACTAGTGCCATCGCTAAGATTCCCGAAGTTGTGGACTGTGCCGTGTTGAGCGGCGAAATCGATCTGATGGTGCGCATCGCGGCCGAGTCGCACGAGCGCATCAACCAGATTTGGAGTGAGATTAGCGCGCATGCCGGCGTGCAGAACATTACGACCTGCTTTGTGTTGTCTTCCTTGGTCTCTCGGTCATGACGCTTGCTTGGCCTGGCTAACGATTTATTGTTGTTGATAACAATTAAGGGCCAGTCAGCGAGCCAATGTCAGTCAACGGGTCAGTTTCGCCGGAATCGGCGCTGTTGCATAAGTCCAGCCAAGCCAGCACAGGAGGTGCGCAGGTAGACTTGCTATGCGCACAACCTGCGGTGTCTACGCTAATCAATAGCTTGTTTTGCCAGCGTAATGTGTCTTCCATAGGCTGCCCAGAAAGGCATCCTTCTTAGATGCTTCTGACCGTTCGTTCCGGTTTTTGGGCCGTTCGTTGACGAACAGATTGCTGGCAAAGGCTTTCGGTCGATGGGCTCGAATTGACATAGGAAGTCTCTGTTCCAAAAAACTTGCTCAAAGTAGAGCAATGGATTTATCCGCACTTCGTTGACGCGGCTTGCGCCGACCAACTGAAGCCTCTTGACGCTCAGTTGCGCCGGAGGAACGTGTTGCAGAATCCGCAGCACCTCGCGGTGCGGCATGAACCGGGCAATAGCCGGGTCATGGAGCCGGTGTTTCACATTCCGGGCAGCGTTGAAATCCGCTTGGGTCACGTCCCCGTTGGCACGGTGAAATTTGTCGCCCACCCGCCTGCCTTCCAGCAAGCCGGTGAACGAGTCCATTTGCGACGTATAAGCGGCATTCACGGTGACATGCACCGCGCCACGCTGCGAACA
>NZ_JAUEDK010000004.1 GCF_030385785.1 Crenobacter oryzisoli | reverse complement strand
ACTCGAACTTGAACTGCTGCGGCGTATTGTCTTTCACCGCCTTGGCCAGCCAGCTCATCTCATCGGCCGTCACCTTCGGTGGACGCCCCGGGATCGGCTTGGCCAGCAGGGCGTTTTGGCCGCCATTGGCAAAGTCTGCTAACCAGCGAAACACCGTGCGCGGGTTGACACCGTAGGCGGCTGCTACGCTTTGCACCGATTGGCCCTCTCGAATCGCCTTGACGGCTTGCTGGCGCATGACCTGGAGGGTGTGGTGGTCAATCCCGCGGGCGTCAGAGTTTCGTTTGCATTTCATGAAGAAAATTATCACATGAAATGGCATTACTTTCTAAAAGGTTAGTAACTCCAGCGCGGAACTGGCTTGAAGCACTTGTTAGATTGGTAGCATGAATACGTCCCCATTCAGTCTTTTGCGTTTGCTCAGCTTTGTCTTCGAATTGCTGTGAAATGACATAGCGCCCCCAAAGCTGCCGGAGGGTCAGCCCTTTGCCGTCAACACTATGCCGCTCAAGCAACTCACGCTCAGCGACGCGCGCAACTTCTTCAGTGTCGTAGACTCTGTCGAAGCTCAGGATGCTTGCGTCGTATCTGCAGTCGCCACGGCCCGTTCGTCAGTCGATTTACGCCCACTGCCGCCTCCGCACCCACCCGTCATGTGCAAAAGCATTGCACATGGGATTAACGTACCACCGCAAAGAAAAATTAAACCATTGCTTTTATTGCATTTACTGACAGGTCTCTGAACCTAAAATTGGGAATTTGGTGTCCAGGTCGGGATCGGACCGGTATGACCGAAGTCGAGGGATTACTAATCCATGGTATTTTTTCCGTTACCCCCTTTGTTTTCAATGCTTCCTGCTGTGCTCTCTCTGCTCATGGAACACTTGTGGCACTGAAAGTGAAATCAGGGGATGGCGAGGGATGTTTGCGGTGACTGGCAAAGTGCCCCACTGGGGCACTTGCTAGGGGGGCGGAAGGACACAAAAAATGGCGTGGCGTTGTGCTGCTGCATGCCGGTGTATTTTGGCTTAGTGTCCCACCAGTGCTCCGAGGGGTTTAAGACAACAAAAAAGCGCCTTTCGGCGCTGTTTTGATGCTTGCTGAAGCCCTCTATTTATAAGGGCTGGTGCCCCGGGCCGGGGTCGAACCGGCACGACCGAAGTCGAGGGATTTTAAGTCTGGCTCGTCGTGTTTTCTGATTTGTGCTGGCGTGTTTTTATTTGTTATTTATCAACACGTTACATAAACACAGTTGTTCGGTTTCATGCTGAGTTATGCCACGTTTTTTTGGCTGAGTGTCCCACCAGTGCCCCATGGGACAGTATGCCGATGGCCTTCTTGCCCCAAGTGCACCCCCAAATGTTCCCCCAACGTTGCGGCGATACCCCATTGTTGATGGCCGGGTCGAATCGGTGCGCCGATTGTGCGTGAAACTCGGGAACCTCAATTCGGGGGTGTCGAGGTTGGCGGCATGGCTGGCGACACGCATCCTCAATGGCCAAAAAAATGCCCGCTCAAGGCGGGCGAAGCTCAAAAGTCAACAATACATGCAACAGTCACAGGTGCGGGCCATCCGCATTCCCAATGCCACGGAGATCGAGAGGAACCATAGAAAAGGAAGCCAGTGATGCTGCTTAAAGTTATCAGCGTTCGCGCAATAGCACCCCCCCTCGTCAAGGGGGTAAGGTGGGGGAGATGGCCAAAAAAATGATAGCGTCCGTCAAGGTAGCGCTCAGCGAAAGAGCCATCATTTCAACAGATAAGAAGAATTCGCCACCCCAGTATTGCCATGAAAGAAAACGCAATTCTCCATGGAAATCATGGATATTGACTTCTTATGGTTCAATCAGTAACCGTGGGCCAGCAATGCACTGTACTCTTGAACGAATCTCGGTCGTAAGTAAAACTGCCGGTAGGCTTGTTCAACGGTCTTAAAATACTCGGAGGGTGAGCCCCAAGTAATGTCACGCAAGAGAGTACCGCCATCGGTGTCTTCATTGTGAAAATCGTTGTACTTAACTAAGTCGGTAAACTGGAACCCTAGAGCTGACAGCTCTCGGTAGCACTCGATTTCCGTTTGCGTGATTGGGCCACTCTCCATGGTGCAGTTGCCATTCACACTTTCGTGATGGTCTTGTGCGTTAGCAAACGCCCTGTCCCAGTTGAGTATCAACTGGTCGTAACAAATAAAGCGCTCGGCCTTGGGATCCTCACCTTGCTGCTCTTTACTTAGAACCGTCGTGGCTCTGGAGAAATCCTTATACAGCGCGAAGTACGCCAGCGTCACGCCGCTCTGGATGGCAAAATCAATCGTCTGCTGTGCGCTCTCCTGATCCTCCCATTGACCTCCAAGCATGAAATAAGCCTTTGTGAGAATGTCTGCATCCCGAAGTCGGAGGAACAATTCTGTAATGTGGTCATTGCCAACAACTCCACTCGCTACCTTGCTTTTCCTACGCTGCTCTTCACTTCCGTGCTCGACGCCAAAAGCGAGCATACGACAGCCAGAACGTTGCAATCGGGCTATAAAGTCACCATTAGGAAACTCGGCCTCGTAGGCAAAAAAGTCCTCAAGGCGAAAGATTCCGCGCCAACCAAATGAATCGCCAGCAGTTTCTTTGATCTCCGCCAGACCTTTTAGAAATTCGCTAGCCCACGCGAGCCCGAGATATTTGGCAGCGCCCTCCTTCGCATTGGACGCGATCTGGGGTAGCAAATTATCGTCGATGAACTGGATACGAAGATCTCGGTGCTGTGAAGCCAGATCACTAATCTCATTGAGGACATGTGCTACTTCTCGGCGTTGCTCGCCACCGCTTTTTTCCCTACGCTCTGTACAAAAGACACAATTCCAGTCACACCCTTGTGACATGACCACATGTGCTTCATGGAATTTGCTCGACTTAGATCTTGTTCGTGCCGGCTCATATTGGTTGTCGCCGTTACGATAAATCCGACGATCAAGCACAACATGCAACCATGCTGGCAGCGGTTTCAGCGATGGTTGCTGTGACAGGCCTATAGGCGACACGTTATGTGATGGCGACACACCACGGCCCACTACGTTCCAGCTCTGTTGGTTGGCAGTGATACCCGGCGCTTCTGGCCATGGTCCAGGGGTTTTCAGACTCGCCACAAGTGTAGATAGATTCTCCACTGCATCGGCCGAAACGGCAAAATCCCAGCTTGCCTGTGCATCTTCCATATGCACCGTAGAGAACTGCCAGGCATTGAGTTTGGCAGCTGGGCCACCAATTACCAGCGTCGTGCTCTGTGTCCGTTTGCGAATATCTACGAGCATCTTCATCGTTGATCTGATGGTGGAAAACACCGTGTTGAATCCGATCAAGTCAAAGGTTCCCGCCAAGCGCAGCACTTCGGTGCGCAGCTTCGGGAAGCGGTGGCAGTCTGCGACCTGCACGTCGTGCCCCTCCGCCGCGAGATGGGAAGCCAGCAGGCCCAGGCCAAGTGCAGGAGTGCTGGTTCGCGATGCGCCGGACGCATCGTCATCAATTTCGATGGGTGGCAACACGAGCAGTATGCGTTTCACCACCTGCAAGGTATCGGTACGTGTAATGGCAACTTCCGGGTGTGTCCTTCCGCGAAGCTGAGGCGCTGCCTCTCCCACGACCGGACCAATCAACCATCTGGCCACGGGAAAGTCCAAGACACTCAGAGGCGTAGGCACACCGACTTCCGGAGGCGAATCACGCTCTTCCAGATAATGACTCAGGAATTCCCGATGTAGCCAGGGATGGCCACCATCGGTGGCTACAGCCGTGTCCACAATGTTACCCAGCACCTGGTTGAGGGGTGTATCGACGGTCAAGCTCCCCGCATCTGCAGCAACTTCCAGCCGCCGCCGCAGTGTGCGCGAGAACGCCAAGTGCAATGCAGCCCACCGGATGCTCTCATCTTCATCCCGGGCCATGCAACGCAAGACTTCGAGAATTACATTTGTCGGGAGGCTTGCGGTAGCAAACGCCGCGAAAACGCGCTTGTCGCCACGCCAGTGACCTTTGACCGCGCCGGCACCGGGATAATAGGAGCGGAAGAAAGCGACTGTCTGATCGGCCACCTGTCGGGCAGGTTCTGGCCCCAAGGCCATTAACGCCAGCGCCGTCGACGACAATCCAGGATTGCCTACAATGGACTGAGCGATATCGTGTGCGTGTCGCGCTACATTTGTACAGCGCGTGAGTTCCTCGACGAATGTTGGGTCGCTTTCGAGTTTCGGGAAGAGCTGCGCGAGTTCCGGGTGTCTGCTCGCAAGACGTGCGAGCCGAATAGAGAATGAGGCGGTCTCACCGGACAACTGAACAGGCGCAAAGAACTTGGGAGCAATCTCGCTTGCCTGGTGCGAGAACTCTTTAGCAAAGGCTGCGGCGTAGTAAAACAATTCCTTCGTCAGAAACGTATCATTCCAGATTACCTTCAACATGGCCTCTGGAAAGGACTGCGAAAACTCCCGAAAGCTTTTACATATGTTGGCGCACGCTGCCATGAAGCGCCAACACACGTCCATGCGCCCCGATTCCCTTGCGGTTTCGCCAAACGGCCCCACGACGGCCATGCGATCACCGATCGCGCGACCGATCGCGTGTAGCTTCTCACGCAATTCAGCCCTGTCCCGCAGATCAGCGTTCTTGCCGGCGTCACTCAGGTTGTTGAATGCTGTCGTCAAATCGCCCCAGTCCTCTTCTAGATCCAGTTTGTCCAGATTGTCGAGGATACGCTCCAGCACCTGGCGGGATTCCTCCTGCTTCTGTCCCGCGACCTGTCGGTTTGACCAGTGCACAGACCCGGGGAGGTACCAACCAGTGCCTTCGAGCAAGTCAGAAGCACAGCGCTTCCAGCTGAATTCACGCTTGAGTAGACTTGCGAGATCGATAGCGGCTTGCTTTCGCGCTTCGATATTGGCAGTCATGTCAAGTAACACATTGGCAAATTTCCCGATATCCTCCGGATTCGGTGTGCATGCGGCTGTGCCGCCTCCAATGTTGACGAATTCGACGCTTCCGAATGGCACCTCCGGGAACTGCTGTTTCAGCTCATCAAGCAGCATAGCAAGCCCCGACTGACGCGAGCACACGAGCGGAACACCCGCGCACAGGGCCTCCCACCCACTCAGGCCAAATCCCTCATGCCACGACGGCATAAGCGCTAGGTGACAACTGGCAAGGCGCTGACGCAGGGCTGCCTGATCGTCGGAGAACGGCTCTGGATGTAGCACGAACGCTGCATCCTTGTTGCCTATCTCCTTCAGCTGTTCTATCAAGTCTTGGTCGGACTGGGGGTCAACTCCCCAAGCGAAAAGCTGCCCACGTGCGACCCACGCCTCGGAATTGCTTTCACGTCCTTGCGCGTATGCCGCCGCCAGCGCATAGACAGCCAATATCGAGTTCTTGATCGGATCGTCTTCACGGTTAAGGCGTCCCGATATGAAGACTTGCAGGTCCACACGTGGGTCATGAGTCTGCAATCTGACCTTGTCCACCCCCGGTACCAGCGGTCTAACCGGCGATCTGGGGCGGTGCGTGGCGCTTCGCACCGATGCGAAGTTGCGCTGTAACAGCGGCCCTACCGCGAAGGCGCAATCTGCGGCCGCAATGATGTCTCGCTGTTTGGCCGAGCGTTCGGCCACCTTCTCCAGGCTCAGATCTTTCATGAACGCATACGCCGAGTAATCCATGTGACCAATCACGGCTGACTTGACGTCAATCTCACTGCCCAGGTGCGTACGGAGCGCGTTGGCACAGTCGATGGCCACCTGACCTGTAATGGTGTCGTGCCCCACCACTAGTACGCCTTGCAAAGTTTCTGGTTCCAGCGCTTTACAGCGCGTTTCAATGTCGTCCGCGAGTGACGTGGCGGTGAACGTCTCATGCTCAACAAGTTCGACGGCGCCTGCAGAACCGCCCGTATCCTCCGGCAGCCGGTTGACAAAGCAGATCGTCTGGCTCCCTTTCGGTAGCGCCTGTGTCATACCTTCTGCCAGCCCTCTGTTGAAGACATTTAACCCACCCAATTCGCTTCCCCAGCGGGTTGCAAGCAAGGCCACCACGTATGCCATCTCGGCTCCTAAATTTTCGTAATATGTCGGGGGTCAGCTGTAGCGCCTGGCGCTCACTGCATCGGTGAATGATTTTCGAATTAATCCCGTACGACGTTGCAACCCTTGGTACGGGCATTTCACCGGCCCCGGAATTACAACTCCGAAGAGACCGGAGTCAATGCTAATTATCGACGATCCGAAGACCAATATCGAACGGCCGTAAGTTGCCGGTAGCTGACATCTTTCTGTTGGGGCAGATCGTCCACTTTGGCCGAATCGCGGTCATATTAGCCAGATTTTGAACGTAGCCACTTTCCATCTGTTTGCTTATGCCCTCCCTTGGATTAATTCACCTGTTTGATACTTCCCCCTGCTGCATCTCCAAGAAATCCGCCCACCACTGCATCATGCGCCTTCGCTCTTCCAGATATTCGGCCCGGTGATAGGCTGCGCGCACCTTGTTGCGCTCCGCGTGCGCGAGCTGGCATTCGATCACGTCGGGGTCGAACCCAGCGCGTCCATGCCGGCCAATGTCGCGGGGTTGTGCAGTAGGATGGCGGCGTGGAATCCTGCCGGATCGCCAGCGGGGTTTCGCCGCCGAATTGCTCCAACTGTAGCCGGCATTTGATATGCCGGAACGCTTCCTCAATGCACCAGCGCCGGGGTACAGCTCGGCAAAGTCGGCGACAGGATAGCGTGTTTCGTCCAGCAGATTGGTCGCCAGCACTTCGATCAGCCCGCTGGACAGGCAGACGCGAACCAGACGTAGCGGGAAGGGGGTGATCGGCAAGTCGTACTTCTTGAAGGCCGGCAACTGCTCCTTGTTCGGCGCGACGGTCACGACCGCCGAGGCGCGAGCCGGAGGCCACAAAGGCGCTAACCTGCGGGTTAAACGAGGTGGCGAGCCGCATGCAGTAGGCTCGGTTGCGTTGGTCGAGCAGGGCAAACAGCCAATAGGCGGGATAGCCGCCATCCGGCACCAACACGTTGGTTGCCGCGCCATGAAAGCGAGCCATCCACCTCCGCAACCCTTCGACTGGAAAGGCGGTTGCTCGGGCTCAGCCCCCTCAAGCAACCACATACAGAAAGCAGTTCCCCACGGCGCGGCAGGCCCTTCGACCAAAACTTACTCCATGCTGGGAGTGAACAGCCCGCCTGTCGTTGAGCATACAAAATTGCTGTTATTCTTTACGATCGTTAGCCTCTTAGGTAGGAGACAAGATGGGGATCAAGCTCTGCCGCCTTATGTCATCGTTGTTGCTTATGGTAGTCGCCGGATGCGCTACGGTCGATTATCAGCCTTACGAGGGGCGCAACAACCTCTACCATGGTGACGGAGGCACCAAAGTTAGTGTAAACGGGGTAGATTTTTGGGCCAATGGAGCCCCCACACGCAAGTTCACGATTCTTGGTGTCGTAACGAGCGAGGTAGGTAGCGGGGTCGGCGACGAATCAATTATCAGGTCTGCCGTTGCGAGTAAAGTAAAAGAACAAGGCGGCAACGCAGCAATCGAGATGTCGAGTTCTGAAAAATTTTCCGGGATTCTAAAGCTCAGTCCGAGTCTCTATAGTGCCGCAAACACCAAGCGTATGCGATTTGCGGTAGTCCGGTACACGGACTAACAGCCATCTCCTATCTTCCACAAGAAGATGAAACCAATAAGACTGCTGTTTGCAGCGCAATGCCTGCAGAACACCCCAGACGTGCCGAGGTAAATCTTGCGAACACATATCGTTTATAAATCATTATTCCTACTAGCCATCTCTGCACTTGCTTTTGCAAAAACAGCAAAGGCTGCCGATATTTTCGTCGACAATAAAGTGGGCTTTGTAAAAATCTATTTAACCGGAGATATAGTCAAAAAAGACGCAGATGACTTTTCCCGAGCACTTACGCATTTAAAAAGCGATTTTGACAAAAAGAATTTCAAAAAAGATTCACCATTTTCAAAAATGCTGATAATAGATTCTCCCGGAGGGATGGTTGATGCGGCCATGCGCATCGGGACGCTAGTACGCAGCAATAGAATGATGGTCGTGGTGCCCATCAATGCAAAGTGTTTAAGTTCCTGTGTCTATGTTGCGGCCGGGGGGGTGCTTCGCTGGTTATATGGTGATATAGGAATTCATAGGCCATACTTCATAACTGCGCAATCTGAGGGTTTCGACACCGCAATGAAAAGAGTAATTGGAGAGTCGAAAGCTTATTTTTCTCGCATGAACGTTTCCGAGCAACTGGCTAACGACATGTTTGCGACTCCTCCAGAGGAGGTCCATATTCTAGGTGATAGAGAGCTAAAAAGCTATTGGCTTGGAGAAGAAGACATGGCCTACACTGAGGAGATAGAGATAGCAAACGCGGCTTCGCTTAAAATGTCCAGGCAGGAATATATACAGCGTCAAAAACTGGCGAAGGAGGAATCCAGTCGAAAGTGTACTGTCTACGATGAAATGGTCACATGCATGGGAAATATTTATAGAAAATACGGACTAGTGCAAGGTAAAAATAATAAATAAGCCATAAATTCCGCACTGATAAAAATAGCCCGCGCGAAATGAGTCACGCGGGCTATTTTTTTAATTCTGCCGCTCTATTAGGTAAACGGTCCTGAATAACTTGCAATGCGTTTATTTTGCTGGACAAACCAACGAATATTCGCTGCAATAATCGCCAGTCCCAATAAAATCTATGCAATTTTCCGCCAATTTTCTATCGATGAATGGCACTTGGTTATTGAGGCCTCCGTGCTTCTTATGAAGTAAGAATAATGCAAAAACGACTCGTGATGGCATCACAAAAAACCGCGCCCCTCTCCTGGGGCGTGGCTCTCTTTAAAACAGAATTATCTCTGCATTATTTTATGCCAATTGGTAACATTATGTTTTCAAAGAAATATAATTATGCCATCGGATTTACGTGTAATGCGATGGGTTGCATGGGACCCAAACCTGCTACGCCAAAGAACGAGGACATGTTCCGCCAGCGGCTCAACGAGCTGGTCAACCTCAAGCACCCGCTGGTGCAACTGACTTAGCACCTCAACTGGTCGGTGTTCGAACGTGAATGGGCCGGCTTCTTGCCCTCCAAGCGTGGCCGCCCGGCGATTGCTCCCCAGATGATCGCCGAGCTGCTCTATCTGCAGCACACGTTCAGCCTGTCGGACGAAGCCGTGGTCTGGGGCTCGATCGAGAATCCCTATTGGCAATTGTTCTGTGGAGAGACCTGGCTTCAGCACCATCCCCCATTGCCCCCAGCTTGCTCACGCGCTGGCGCAAGCGCATCGGTGAAGAGGGCCTCGAATGGCTGCTCACGCAGACCATCCAGGCGGCCGAGTCAGTGGGCGTGGTGAAGCAACAGAGCTTTGACAGTCTGCCATGGCAGCATCGCTAAGAAATCTGATGCCATTTCCAAAACGGACGCTTACTTTGCTTCTGAGGAATCGCCTGGGGTGGCGCAGTAGCCCCCCTCCCCCCCGCCTTGAGGGAAGGTCTGGTCATCGCTTGTCGGCTTGGCGCTTTCGTTCTCGCTCGATCTCGGCTTCCTCCCGGTGCATCTCCTTTGCTCGCATCAGTAAGTCACGGGTGCGGCGCATTACCTCGTTGAAGCGCTTGCGGTCCTCGATCTCGCCGGCAGAGCGCAGCCCATGTTTCCAGGCGTTCTGGCTACTGGCCCCCTTGCCGTCTTCCGTCCTCGGCCCGATGCTCTTCTCCCACGGCTTCCACCGCTTGATCGCCTCGGCCTGCTTGGCCCGGCGCTCGGGTGTCCATCCATTCGCCATGCTGGTGCTCTAATAGTTCGTTTGTCCTGTTTGCTTGCGGCGCAGTCGATCCGGGCGCGTGGGGTGCCGTGCCGTTGTTGACCTGCTGCGGCCCGCTGGTGACGTTGGCCTGATTGGCGAACACGGCCACCCTCGGGTGCTTCACTTCGGCCAGTGTTTCCAGGGTGGCGCGGCACTGGCTCTGCGCCTTCATCGCCATGCGCATGTAACGCTCGGTCGCCTCCAAGCTGTGCCCGACGTTCTGCACGGCCCGTTGTGCCATCAGGTTGAACAGGGCGTCGAGCGTCTGCGCTTGGGCTGCCAGGACGGTTTCCGCATAGCCTAGATCGCCTGCTTGGATCTGGTCGGTACGCCCCTTGAGGGCTTTGGCGTGGTCGCCGGGAGAGACCGCCTCGTTGGAGAGACGTAGCCCGCCGATGCCGTGCAACTGCCATGCGGTCATGGCGGCCTGAATGATCGGGCTGCTGGCGGCTTTCGCCCATTCAATTCTTTTAGCTGATAGTAGAGAGCGACGGAAATTCCGCTATGTTTCTAGGCCATGAAATTTCCGCCCTCACATGCGCGCGCGTATCTGTGCGGAATTTCCCTCTACGGTTCGACGTCCCAGCAATCCGGGCGCTTCCGCGCTTTTCCGAGCAGTAGCCGTTCCAATGTTCGGCCACCGCATTCATGCGGAAGCCGCTTCTTGGCAAGTAACTCAACCAGTTCCGGGCAAACGTAAATGGACAGGCGCTTGAAGCCCGCTGCGGCCATCTTTGCCTTGTATTTCTTCAGTCGCTCTGCATTAGTGCTCATTAGCTCAGTTCCTCAAGGTGGTCGGGATGTACCCCGCGCAGGTCACCCGCGATCCACGCTGCGCAATAGCCCTTCTCGACGTTCTTCTTGAAGGCCCATTCGCCCAGACCCTCCCAGATCTCATCGGGTAGCTCGGCGGTCTTGGCGGCGAAAAGTGATGGGAACACATGCAACGGCGCACCGGCCGCGATCACGAACGGCCCCGTGCCGGGCTGGTGAAACAGCAGCGGGGCGGTTGTGCGGTGGGTAGGATGGAGCGCGGGGTCATCGTGCTGGCGTTTCCGCGCCACACCAGCAGGATCGGCAGCTGGCAGGCCCAGCGCGGCGGAGGTGGCGACGGCGGCGGTGAAGTCGCCGACCGGGCGCAGTCCTTCTTCCGGTGCCTGGCACTGGCGCAGGTAGGCGAGCAGGGCCGGCTTGTTGGCACGGATGCGGTCGCGATAACGCGCGATGGTGGCTTGTGGCCCCTGTGCCCTGACGGTGCTTTCATCGATCAACAGCAGGACCAGACCGTCTTTTCTGGCCTCGAAGATCAGCTCGGCAGCGGTGGCAATGTCGGCGTTCATCAAAAGTCCTCCATGTTGTCAGCGGCCTCGTAGTCAACCAGCCAATCCTCGTCACTTTGGCCCAATGCAGGGTTTCTATCCGCAACATTGTCACATGCCTTATCTGGCAGGGGTTTGAGCGTTGCGGATAGGTTTTTTGATGTTGCGTTTTGCACTTGAACTGCAACACTCAAACCCGCGCCGTTATTGGCTTGTTGCGCTGTTGCGGTTAGAGAGCCGGGTTGCTCCAGATAACGGGCGAAAGCGTCCTGAAAATCATCGCGCCGGTAGCCACGTGGGGTGGCAATGCCGACCCGAATCACAACCGGTTTGATGCCGTAGCTTTTCAGTCGGTTGGACAGCTGCTTGGGCGTCATCGGGCGGCCCTTATTGGACGTCGCCCAGCTCTTTTCCTCGTCCTCGATCAACGCAGCCAGCAGGTCGGCAGAAGCCAGCTTGTCTACCAGTCTTGTCTCGAACACCTCGCGGATGTCACCTAATAGCTCTTGATCCAGGCTGGGAGCTTCCTCCACGCCCGAGAGGGTCAGCGCCGCATGGACGGCGAGCCTCGGCCAATCGCCGCCGGCCAGCTCGGCAATCGACAGCAGCGGCTCCCAGTTGTCGGCGTTGCGGTTCTGCAAGGCGGCGGGCATGTCCGGGGTGTAGTCGGCTAGGCGGTGCGCATGATCGTCCGTCCAGCGTGCGAGCTTCCTGCGCATGACCAGAAACAGCTTGTCCGCCTCGCTGGAGCGCAGCCGGTCGGTGTGCTCGTGCGGCAGCTTGCGGCGCAACCGGAGCGGAATGGCGCGGCTCTCGATGGTGCCGGCCCGCTTGCCGATGCCGGCCATCGCCTTGGCGCTCCAGGTCGTGAACATGCGCGGCTCGTGGTCGTCGCCCACCACTCGCACCACGAAGGCGGTGTCGCGGGTGTGGCCCGAATTGATGATGCCGCGCAACTCCTCGTTGTTGTCGGCGAAGGCGTCCGCCTCGTCGATTAGCAGCGTGGGTTGCCACTGCTCCACAGCGCGGAACAGGGCGGCCGGGGTGATGTTGGACGCCATCAACGGGCGCTTGGCGAGGCGTCCCAGCGTGGTCAGCATTACCGACTTGCCACAGTTGCGCTCCGGTGCGGTGATGTTGGCAATCGGGGCGACCTGTACCACGTCGATCAGCCAGGTCATCGCTGCCCACAGCGCGGCGGCGTGCGCGGTTTCCGGCTGGCAGATCACATAGCGGCGGATGTTCAGCGCCAGTTCGGACAGCAGCGCCGCGCCGTTTAGTTCTTCCGGCCACGGTTCCACTACCTCAAACGCCATGCCGCTACCGGATACCTCCTCATCGCTGGTGGGCCGGTGCTTGCGGTGCTCGTCCACTACGCGCTTGAGCCCGGGCTGGTCCAGCCCAAGGCGTTCGGCGGCGCCCTTCTTGGCGCGCTCATAGGCAAGTACAGACATGCTCGCAAGGCGCTCGATCAGCTCTTCTTCGCTTTCCAGCATTAGTGCGTCTACCTCGGGCGCATCGGCGGATTGAGCGAGTCGTTCCATGTCATCACGTGCGGTCATGCGGCCTCCTGCTGTTGTCGGGATTGGTACACGTCCAACCAGTCAGTGCCGGGCGTGCTAGGGATGAGCAGGCGGATGCGCCGCGCTTCATCGAGCAGGCGCTTGGCCAGCTTCTTGGCGGCCTGCTGGCCGGTGCCGCTCACGTCGTTGTCGGCCATGATGTGAATATCGGTGACGGACTCGGGCAGCGAAACGTGCTCCAGCCCCCATGCCGACACGCAGGACCATACCGGCAGGCCGGAACCCAGCCAGACGCCAAGCGCAGTTTCCGGCCCTTCGCAAACGGCCATCTCGCCATTGCGCGGCTCGTACAGCCGGATCGCTGCGCCACGCATGGCTCCCTCTCGAGCGGTCAGCAGCTTCTTGGCATCCAGTAGCTCGCCAGTCTCCGGATCGGTCGGGCGGGCCTTGTGGCCGTCCGGGGTCAGGTAGATACGGTGCAGGCCGACGACTTCGCCGCTCGGGCTGGTGACTTGTGCCAGCAGCGCCGAGAAGGTGCCGAGCCGTTGCCCCTCGCGCCAGTAGCCGAGCGCCGGATGGCAGCGCAACACGGCCGGGATGGCATCGAGCACTAGCCCACGGCTGGCCAGGTAGCGCGTCACCGGGTCGCCGGCCTTGAGCGGATGCGCCTCGGCCCACAGCTTGGCGATGGTGGCGCTGTTGTCACGCTTGGCCGGTGCTGGCGGTGCAGCAGGGACAGGCGTCCGCAAGTGTGTCACACCGGCCCCCATGCCTAGCATCCCCGCCACGGCCCGCAGCGCGGTCTTGAAGTCGCAGCCGAGCCAATGCATGGCCAGCGCGAAGCCATCGCCGCCTAGCCCGTCCAGCGAGCGGCAGACAAAGCGGCCGGTACCTTGGTCGATGAACGAAAAGCGATCGGTGCCCCCGCAGCACGGACAGGGTTTGTTCTTCTTAGTCAGGACGGCGGCGGGAATGCCCAGCGCCGTGAGGATATCCGGCCAGCGCCCATAGGCAGCGCGGCGGACAGTGTGCAAGTTGATTCGGGACATAAACGGCCCTTTCAGACGTGACGAGGCCCGCGCCCGGAAACGTGTCCGTTCGTTGGCAAGAGGCCCGCGCCAAAGAGTCAGATTGTCAGGGTGTGGTCAGCGGTCGAGTGAATGGATCAGGTCGCCCACATACCCGGCGATCAGTGCGAATAGGATGCTGGCGGCGTCGCCTCCGCGTTCCTTCGCGCCTTCCATCGCCTCGGCCAACAGCGGGGCGAACACGTTGGCGAAGCCCTCGCAGAAGGCGATAGCGGCCTGTTGTGCGTCCTCGCTGGTGTCGTGGGCGTCCAGGTGCCAGCGCAAGCCGTACAGCACGCGCAGCGCCGCCAGTTGGCCGTCATGCTCAGCCAGGTGCAGGGCGTTGGGAGTCAGCATGGTGCGGCCTCCTTGATCGGCTGGGTGGGCGGCCGGCTGGTGGCGGGCAAAGGGCGGCAACAGGATGCCGCGTTCTTGGTAAAGGTTGGCCGAAGCGTTGGTCAAAACAATGAATTTCGCTGGAGTGCGGGTAGACAACAGACTCATGCCGACAGCCTCCTCGCATCGTTGGCCGGCAGGTCGAGGCGCTGGCGCTGGGCAGCGGCGAACACCAGCAGGGCCTGCTTGCGCTCGTCGTAGGGCACGCCCCGGCCGATCAGCACCATGTCCTGAGCCTCCAGCAGTTCGAGTAAGCGCAGCTCCTTGGCTGATAGGGCGTCACGGTCGAGCGGCGCAAAGTGGCCGGTCAGCGCCCAGTTGATCAGCTTGGCCTCGTTGGCGTAGTGGTGCGCTGCCGTACCCTTGCCTTCGGCCATGCGGGACAGGTTCACCATGTCACACACGCCCCGGAACCGTGCGCCGGCATCGTGGCGCGCCTTGCGCCAGTCGTCGGGCGGAGCGGTGCTCTGGATCAGGGCGTCTATCTGTTCGTCGCACCAGACGGCGAAGTCGACATCGAGCCACTGGGCAAAGCGCACCACCAACTTCGGGTGCAGCCAAGTGCCCTGAGCGTTACTAGATTTTCTGGTATCGCCACCACGCCGGGTTTTCATGAAGTGAGATTTTCCCACTTCATATTTGCGGCACAGGGCGTCCAGGTAACGTGCGGTTTCTGGTAAAGCCAGCCAATCGTTCGGGCGCTTGCCATAGCTGGCCGCAGCCTCGGTGGCGTTGAACCAGCCGTCTGCGGTGAAATGCACCGGCTGGTGTTCATACTCGAACGGGATGATTTTTTCGCTCATCGCTCGCACCTTAGGCCATGCGGGTGTGTTGCTGCTGTTCGACCCAGTTGAAGAACTTGGCTTCGTCGATCAGGATGCGGCGGCCCAGGCGGACGATAGCGCCGGCCTCGATCAGGCCATTACCTTGTACTTCGCCTTCGTGGGTGATGCGCGGGTTGGCTTTGAAGATCAGGCCACGCAGGGCGGCGGGGGTGAAAGCGGGATGCGCTTCAGAGAACTGATTGACGGTTTTGAGCTGGTTCATGTTGCCCTCACTGTGTTTGTGCTTGAGTGCACTGGTTAGTCAGTGAGGGCAGGATAAAAGCCCATTGGTAGGGCTTATAGATCGGGTGCCAGCAGGTAGAGTTGTGATGCTTGTAGGCGACGAATGTTTGCCTGCAGACGGGTCACTTTTTCTGTCTTAAATCCTCTGTCCAGCCGCTTGCAGTCTTGATGAACTGGTCGTAGCTCAGTTTCTTGCCGCTGGCCTTTGCAAATTCGGTCACTTGGTCCCGAATAGCCTTCAGCTTGGTCTGGTGTTTCATTCCGGCGGGCTGCCCCTCGTAGAGGTCGCGGCAGTAGTTGCGGATTGCTTGAAGCCCGTCTGACTTTGCTTTGCCGCCCTTCCTTGGCGTCGCGGCCTTTGTGTGCTCAGCCACGAGCAGGGCTAATTTTGACGCAGGGTCGCCTTCTTCCGCATAAGGCCGTAATAGGTCTAGTCTTTCATCGGCAGTCAGATTTTCGTAGTTTCCTACTAACTCATATGCAACCACGGAACGGTTTATACGCAGTAATTCCGATTCAGCCTCATCCAGCGCCGCCTTGGTGTTTTGATGAACAACCATGGTCTCAGCCGCCACATATAGCAGTTGGTCATAGGTGTATTCGGCTTGCATTAAAAGCTCGGCGTATCGATCAATTGCCTTGCGGCGCTCTGCCTTGGCAGAGGCCAATCTCTGCATCAATTTGCTCATCGTGGGCTGTTATCCATCTTGTCAGGCGGTCTTGTCGTCGTCCGCCTTGGTCGGTTTGGTCAGCATCAGCGCGGCAGCCTTCGCGGCGGCATCGCTCTTGTGTTCGTCCAGCAGGTGGCTGTACCTCTGCACCATGGACAGTGTCTTGTGGCCGAGTACGTCGGCCGTGGTGCGCAAGCCGGCACCGGACATGATGAGGAATGAGGCGGCGGTGTGGCGCATATCATGGAAGCGCACACCCACCAGTTCACACGCCTCTTTCAGCTTGCCCCATTGGTAGCGGTAGTTCGCAGGCTTCTTTGGATCGCTCGGGGCCGGAAAGACCAAGCTGGATCGCAAGAGGCGCACCTTGCTGTGCTCCGCCAACAACGACAACGCCGGCTCTACTAGCGGTAGCGTCCGACGCTCTCCGTTCTTGGTGTCGGACAAGTCGATGACGTGGCGCTCGAGGTCAACTTGGCTCCAAGTGGCACGAAGAATTTCGCCAGTGCGCGCCCCAGTGGTCAGCAGGATGGCTACGAACACCTTGAAGTCTGGCCGGCCATTCTGGTCGGCTTTCTCCAGCACCAGTGCGGCCTCCTCCTGACTGAGAAACCGTTCATTGCCCCTGCTCTCCCTCATCTTGGAAACGCGGTGGACCGGGTTGCTTTCCAGCCATTGCAGCTCTTTGACGCCATAAGCACAGACAGCCGACAACGCAGCCAAGTAGCGGTTAACGGTAGCGCCTGAGCGCGGCTGGTCCTTGAGCACGCGCTTACGCTCACCGTCCTCATCTCTCACCCAGACCATGCGGCCCTCGCTAGCGATCTCGTCGCGCACCTCGGCTATGCATGCCGGCGTCAGATCGGCCAAGGTGGCATGGCCTAAGCGCTCTTTCCACCAATCAAGCATGGAAGCGCGGTGCTGGCCGTCTTTGAGCCTGAGTAGTCCCACTGCACGGTAACGCTCAATCAACTCGGCCAAGGTGTGCCGCTTGGCGGCGCTCATGTGGAAGTGACGCCCCTCCTTGATGGCGGCCTCGATCTTGGCGGCCCATGCCTTGGCGTCGGTCAGGCGGTTGAAGGTCGCGGTTTCGACCGGGTAGCCCTTCTTTCGGACTTTTACCCGGTAACTGGTCACGCCGTCTGTGCTTACCCGCTTCTCGATGCTCGCCATGGTGTGCGCTCCTACCTGTCATGTAGCACATGGTAGCAAACACCAGCAAAAACCAGAACAACGGATTG
Organism: Crenobacter oryzisoli; assembly: GCF_030385785.1. Taxonomy (GTDB): domain Bacteria; phylum Pseudomonadota; class Gammaproteobacteria; order Burkholderiales; family Chromobacteriaceae; genus Crenobacter_A; species Crenobacter_A oryzisoli. Next base: position 164,696 of record NZ_JAUEDK010000004.1, on the reverse strand, counting down.
CCAATCCCCGGTGTTTCTGGCGTTACATCCTTTGTTTTCAATGGTTACAGCTGTTGCCTGCTTGACCATGGGACACTAGCGGGGCACTGAGGGCGAAATCAGGGGGAGTAGAAGGCGTTTTTGGTGGCTGGTTGAAGTGTCCCGGCGGGGCAGTTGCTAGGGGCCGGAGCGGCGCTTAAGGGGCGCGGAATTGTGCCGGCTCATGCTGGTGTGTTTTGGCTCAGTGTCCCACCAGTGTCCCATGAGGGGTTTTTGGCAACAAAAAAGCGCCTTGCGGCGCTATCTTGATTCTTGCTGAAACCCTTTATTTATAAGGATTGGTGCCCCGGGCCGGGGTCGAACCGGCACGACCGAAGTCGAGGGATTTTAAGTCCCTTGTGTCTACCAATTTCACCACCGGGGCAATGACGCGGGCCCTGGCCCGGTCGAGCCGCGTACTGTACCACAGCCGCTAGCCGCTTGTCCCGGTCGTTCGAACGGTTTTAGCCGAATCGGGTTGCTGCCAGCACTTGCAGGTCGGCCGGGGTGTCGATGTCCTCCAGCACGCCGGCGTCGTCGACCGGCAGGAGTGTCACGCGTGCAGCATGGCGCTTCAGCAGCGGTTTGGCGCCGATGTCGCCGGAGAGCGCGATCAGCTCCTCGTAGTAGTCGCGGCCGAAACCGACCGGATGGCCGCGCACGCCGTTGAGACTGGGCGCGATGATGACATCGTGGCGCAAGCTTTCGGCCAATCTGGTCAGGGTGGATTCGGCGAGGTGGGGCATATCGGCCAGCGCAATCAACCAGCCGTCGACGTCGGGTCGCTGGCGCACGCCGTGGGCGAGGCTGTGGCCCATGCCGAGTGCGGCTTGGGGGCAGCGGGTGCTGGCGATGCCCTCGGCGGCCAGCAGCTCAGCTAGCACATCGTCGCCCTCTCTCAGCACCACCAGGGTGTCCGGCAGCACGGCACGCAGGCGGCGCGCGGCGATCAGCAGTAAAGGTTCGCCGTCGATCCGGGCGAAGCGCTTGTCGGCGCCGAAGCGGCGCGCCTGGCCTGCGGCGAGCAGCAGGCCGCACGGTCCGGTCAGCGCGGACATGCGGTGCTACGCTCGGTGACACCGACCGCACAGCTCGACGGCGCGCTGGTGCTGACCAGGCGGTTGCGCAGCTGCACCAGCTCGGCCAGGATGGCTACGGCGATCTCGGCCGGCGAGCGGCTGTGGATAGGCAGGCCGATCGGGGCATGCAGCCGGTCGAGCTGCTCCTCGCTCACATCCAGCGTCAACAGCCGGGCGCGGCGCGTCTCGGTGCTGGCCATCGAACCAATCGCGCCGATGTAGAACGCCTCGGTCTTCAGCGCCTCCATCAGCGCCATGTCGTCGACCTTGGGGTCGTGGCTGAGCGTGACGATGACGGTGCGCTTGTCGGGCCGGAACGCCAGCACCGCATCGTCGGGCATGCCATCGAGCCATTCGACCTCGCCGGCCTGCCAGTTGCGGCGCTGCTCCTCGCGCGGATCGTTCAGATACACGGCAAAGTCGAGCGCCGGGGCCATCTGTGCCAGGTATTCAGACACCTGGCCGGCACCGACGATCAACAGCCGCCAGCGCGGGCCGAACACCTGCACCAGCTCGTCGTCGCGAAAGCGGATCGAGACGTCAATCTCGGCAGGTTCGATGCGCGACTCGCCGGTGTGCAGATTGAGCCGGCGCTGTACCAGTCGGCGGCCGGTGACCGCATCGAGCAACAGGCGCAGCGCTGCCGCGTCACGTACGGGTTCAACCACCAGCTCCAGCGTGCCGCCACACGGCAGACCGAAGCGGCGCATTTCCTCGGCGCTGATACCGTAGCGCACCAGTTCGAGCTTGTCCGGGAAGGCGTCGGCAAAGCGACGCATCAGATCGTCCTCGATGCAGCCGCCGGACACCGAGCCGGTGAAGTCGCCGTCGGCGGTGATCGCAAACAGTGAGCCGAGCGGGCGCGGCGCCGAGCCCCAGTTGCGCACCACCGTTACGAGAGCCAGCCGCTTGCCCTGCTCTAGCCAGCTGACGGCGCTCTTCAATACCTGATAGTCGACTGTGTTCATCGTGACCTGCCTTGTATCCTGAATGCCTGTCGTCAGGCGGCTTGCCAAGCAAACCGGCTCAGGACAGGCACCGATGCAAACATCGGTCCTGTGGGAGAGCGCCCGGCGGGCAATACCCGCCGGGCGATCCAGTGCAAGGTTGGTCGAATGGTTTCCCTGCCACATCGGCCAACCCGGTGCTCTGCTGCTTAGCGCAAGGCCTTCACCGCGTCGGCGGTGACGTCGGCCGGCTGGCCGCCCCAGCTGGCGCGCAGGAAGTTGGCCAGCTGCGCCATTTCCTTGTCGGACAGCTTGCTGGCGAAGCCCGGCATTTCCTGCATCGCGCCGTTGTTCGGGAAGCGCTGCTCCTTGATGCCGTCGAGCGTCGCGACGATCAGGTTGCGTGGATCGGCGTTGCGCACCGTCGAGTTACCGTGCATCGCGACCGTCACGTTCGGCTTGCCCTCTCCCTCGCGGCCATGGCAGCCGGCGCACACCGCGGTGTAGAGCTGGCGCCCGGCGGTCAGCTCGGCGGCGTCGGCGCTCACGCTCTTCAGCGGTGCCGGTGCCGGCAGCTTGTCACCCATCAGGTAGGAGGCCATCGCGGTCAGGTCGGTCTTGCTCAGGTGCTGGCTGGACAGGTGGATCACCGGATACATCTCGCCATACGCCGAGCCCTGCGGCGCGATGCCGGTGGCAAAGAAGGTTTCCAGACCCTGGGCTGTCCAGCCGCGCGCGGCCAGGCCCATCGGCGTGATGTCCGGTGCGCCGATGCGGCCGAGCACACCACCGGTCAGCGGTTTGTCGAGATTAAGTTGGCCGAGTTGACCGCGCGGAGTATGGCACTCCGCACAGTGGCCGAGTGCACCGGCCAGATAGCGGCCGCGCTGCCAATTGACCGACTGGCCGGTCGACGCATCAGGCAGGCTGTCCTTCAGGAACAACATGTTCCAGAACATCACGCCGAAACGCAGGTTGAACGGGAAGTGTAGCTCGTCTTCCTTGTTCGGCACCTTGGCCGGTTTCAGGCTCATCAGGTAGGCGTACAGCGCGTCGGTATCCTCGCGCGACAGGCTGCGGTACGAGGTATACGGCATCGCCGGGTACAGGCGTTTGTTCGGCGTCACGCCCTCGTGTAGCGCCTTATAGAAGTCGTCGGCGCTCCAGTCGCCTATGCCGTGATCCTTGTCGGGCGTGATATTGGTGCCGTACAGCTTGCCGAACGGCGTCTCCAGCGCCACGCCGCCTGCGAACGGTGCGCCCCCCTCCTCCGCGGTATGGCAGGCGGCACAGTCGGCGGCACGGGCCAGATACTTGCCGCGCGCGACCTGTTCGGCCGATGCCGGCGTCGCCGCCTTGCTGCCGGTAGAGTCGGCCTGCACGCCGCAACCTGCCAGGGTCGCGGCCGCCAGGCCGATCAGCACGAAACGGAAGGGCTTGGCGATCATGCCTTGCCCCCTTTCACCAGACCCGGGGTGTTCATCACCACCTCCTTCACCGCCTCGTAGTAGCGCACGTAGCCGGTGCAGCGGCAGATGTGGTCGTTCAACGCGTCGGTGATGGTCTCCTCGACCTTGTCCTTGTCGACCGGCTGGCGCTTGAGCTTCTCGACCAGCACGGTGGCGGCGTTGACGAAACCCGGTGTGCAGTAGCCGCACTGGAAGCTGTAGTGCTCGAGGAAGGCCTGCTGGATCGGCGAGAGTTCGACCACCTCGCCCTTGTCGTTGCGCTTGGCGTGAGCTTCGACGGTACGAATCTTCTTGCCCTGGAAGAAATGCGCGCCAGTGATACAGGTGCGGATCTCCTCGCTGGTGCCGTCCGGGTTGTCGAGGATGGCCACGCAGGCGCGGCAGACGCCCTGCCCACAGCCCAGGCGCGAGCCGGTCAGCGCGACGTACTCGTGCAGAAAGTCGATCATCATCAGGCCTTCGGGCACCAGCAGCGGGCCGACGGCCTTGCCGTTGATGGTCAGCGAAAGCGGTTTGTTGGCAATGCTCATGCCAGAACCTCCTGGATTTTTTCGGGTGTTACCGGCAAGTCGGTGAAGCGATGGCCGATGGCGTGGGCGATGCCGTTCACGATGGCGCCGACCACCGGGATCATCACCACTTCGGCGATGCCCTTGGGCGGATCGGTCTCGGTGACCGGTGGCAGCACCTCGCCGGTCTGCTTCCACACCACCACGTCCTTGGCGCGCGGCACGTGATAGCGGTTGAAGTTCCAGGTGCCGTTGCCCGGTCCGTCCTCGTACAGCGGCAGAAACTCGTGCAAGGCGTGGCCGATGCCCATCGCCACGCCGCCTTGCAACTGGCCGGACACCAGCTGTGGCGACAACTGGCTGCCGCACTCCATGATCGAATGATGGTTGAGCACCTCGACCTTGCCGGACGCCTCGTGCACCGCCAGCTCGACCAGCGTCCCGACCGCGCTGTAATAGGTCACGGCAGCGTTATTCATCTGCACGTCAGGGATGTAGACCTTCTTGCGGTCGAGCACGTGATAGCCGCCGCGGGTAGCCGCCTTCGCCTTGTCGGCCGGCTTGGCGCCGCTACCGTACTTCAGCGACAGGCCATCGATCGGCAAGCGCACCGGCTTGCCGGCGATGTCGAAGTCGGCCTCGCTCCAGCGCCAGCGGTTGAACACGTGCACGGTCGCGCCGGTGACCAGGCCCAGCTCGTGCGCCTTCTTGACCAGTTGCTCGAACGGCAGTGCCTGCAGACCGCCGGCCGACAGCTTGCCGTCGACCCAGCGCGCGTCCTCGACGCGCACCACCAGCGGACCGGCCTGGCCGCCGCCGATGCCCTGCCCCCAGATCGCCATCGCCGCCGGCCACAGGCCGTGCATGAACACCACGCGCGCCGCCTCACGGGTGCTGTGGGTGTAGTAGAACGCCGAGTTAGTGGCGCTGGCCGGCGACGCGTACGCCGGCGACCAACGCGGGTTGGCCGACACCTTGTTCTGCTCGGCCTGGCTCATCAGGTAAGGGTTGCCACTGGTCACGACCGGTAGGTCGGCCCAGTCGGTGACGCCGAAGTGCGCATCGCCAGCCGGGAAGCCCAGCCACTTCGCCACAGCCAGCGCCTGCGAGGTGCTCATGCCGGTGCCGATCTCGTTGCCGGTGTGAAACAGGCTGATGGTCCCGTCCTCGCCGATCTCGACCTTGGCGAACGATGATTCGGCGCCGGTACCGAAGTCCTTCTGCACGCAGGCGAAGCCGACGCCGTAGCGCTGGCCCGGGTTCTTGGTGTCGAAATCGGCCTTCTTCTTCGCGCGGTTCGCCCAGATCGGGTGCACCTTGGCCTTTTCCATCACCTCGTCGGCGCGGATCGCGCCGGCTGGGATCGCTCCCTGGGTGTTCTTCATGCCGGACTTCAGCACGTTCTTCAGGCGGAAGTCGATCGGGTCCATGCCGAGTTTCTCGGCGATCTCGTCGACCGCCATCTCGGTGGCGGCCATCGACTGCAGCGTGCCATAGCCGCGCGCCGAACCGGCGTCGATCGCGCGCGAGGCAATCGCCACCGCGGCGAAGTCGTTCTTCGGGAAGTAGTACACCGACTGCGCGGCCGTCGCGCCGACCATCGCCACCGACGGCGAGAAGTTGGCACGACCGCCGCCGTTGGCCTCGAAGTCGCCCTTAAACGCCTGCATAAGGCCGGTCTTCTTATCGACCGCGATGCGGTAGTGCATCTTGAAGGCATGCCGCTTGATCGAGGTCTGGAAATGCTCGTAGCGGTCGAACGCGAGGCGCACCGGTTTGCCGTCGCCGTACAGCGCGCAGACGAGACCATAGAACGGCACGTTGTAATGGTCCTTGGAGCCGTAGCCGACGGTGAAACAGGGGTGCACGAACAACTGCTTGACCGGGAAACGCGCCTTGGCCCCGTTGATCAGCTCGGTAGCGCTCTCCACCACCTCGAGCGGGCCCTGGCTTGGCACGATCATGTGCAGCGCCTGGTTGGCGGCGTCGTACCAGCAGTTGGCATTGTCCGGCTCGAGTGCCGCAGTATCGATCGACTGGGTGTGGTACTCGCGGTCGAACACCAGCCAGTCGGCCGGCGGGTGGTCCAACTCGTCCTGGATCTTGCCAGCGTAGAACATACCCTGCTCGCCGAGCTTGCCGTGCTCCTGGCCATCCGGCCACACCGGCTGGTGCTTGCGCATCATGTTCGGGAACACCGGTGCGTTCTTCAGACTGGAAAACACGTCGTCGTCGAACGGCGTAGTGCCGCCGACGCGCACGAAGCGGAACGTCCCCCACGGGTCACGCTCGAGCGGGCCGGTGACGGCGCCGTAGCGGATGACTTCGTCGTGGAATTTGAGCGTGTCCTTGGCGAAACGAAACTTGGCAAACTCGTGATAGATCAGGATCGCCACCGCATGGCCGAGGTAGGCCGGGGTCTTGCCCTTGGGCAGCAGCATGTCCTCACCGTAGAACGCGGGGAACTTCACCCCGTCGCGCGCCAGATCCTCGGCGGTGACGATACGGTCGGGCTGCAGCTCGTCGCCGAGCAAGGTCAGGTCGAAGCCCTCGTAGCTGCGGTCTGCACGGGTCGCACGCAGGATGAACGCGTGCGACTGCTGATCGGGCCAGTGCGGCATGTCGCGCGCACGCGCATCGCGTGCGAACACCTTGGAACCGGTGACCTTGGCGATGCCGTCGATACGAAACTGGGCCTTGCCATCCTTGCCACTCCACTTGACCGGGGTGAGCAGTTTCTCTTCGAACAAAGCCGCGAATGCCTTGCCGCCGAGTGGGGCGACATACACCGACACTCCGGCGATCACGCTGGCCTTGAGAAAACTTCGACGCGAAAGGTCGAGTTTCGCCATGGATTTCTCCTTACAAAACTCGCGGCTATCTGCATAACCGCCCATCGGTGGCAGTTGTACAGATAGCCGCAAGAGACCCTGTCTAGGCGTAGGACGTGGGCAGCTATAAAATCTTAATGTTAAGATAATTTACCAAACCAAGCAAGATATAACCATAGTTACTACCATTCTTGCTAACACTTGCCCTGACCATCGCGACACGCGCCTACCCGGCGGATTCCGACCGACACCAATGGGCCGTTAACAATTGAAAACACATTGCCTGGCCCTCTACACACTTGCTTAACAGCGCTGACGGATAACACAAGTACCCATCCCCGACAGCAACGGAGCACGCCATGTACACACAGTTTTTCCAGCTTAGTCGACTGGTTATCGGTGTGCTGGGCGCGACCACCGTCACACTTGCCATGCCGTGCCGTGCCGACAGCAGCACGCTTCACAAACCGACCGATGCGCTAGCGTCGTTGACCCGGATCGAGCGCATGAGGCGGCTTGGCCCCCCGTCGGTGCACGCAACGGAACGGCCGTCGGTGACATTGCACGCAGGAACTCCGCACTCAGGCCGGCTGCAGCCAACTGCCCTGTGGCCGAATCAGAAGATCATCCTGTCAGCTAGCCTTAAGAAGGAGATCGGACGCCCACTGGGGTGAGCAGCCATGGGCAAAGGAGAGTTCCATGAAATGGCTCAGTTATCTGGTACTTGGCGCGGCCTTGCTCGGCCCACTGGCCGCGCCGCAAGCCGAAGCGCACGGCCACACCCACGTCGTCATCGGATTCGGGGTCGGCCCGATCTGGGGGTTTGGCCCATACCCTTACTACCCGCCACCGTATTACTACCCACCGCCGGCCGTAGTGGTTACCACTCCGCCGGTATACGTACAGCAACAGGACGCACCGTCCGAGCCGGGCAGCAGTAACTACTGGTACTACTGCAATAACCCGCAAGGCTATTACCCCTATGTCAAGACTTGCCCAGCCGGATGGCAACAGGTCACGCCGCAGCCGCCACAATGAACGAGACATGAAAGATGAACCGTAAACTACTGCTGAGCGCGCTATGCCTGCCAGTGCTGGCCGCCTGTACCACGGTACCCACCGGGCCGAGCGTGATGGCGCTGCCCGGCAATAACAAGAGCTTCGAGCAGTTCCGCCAGGACGATATGGAATGCCGCCAATACGCGCTGTATCAGGGCGGGGGGCAGACCGCCAACAACAACGCGGTCAATAGCGGCCTAGCCAGTGCTGCGGTCGGCACTGCAGTCGGTGCGGCAGCCGGCGCCTTGCTCGGCGGCAACCATCAAGGCGCACAGGCCGGCGCCGGCGCCGGCCTGCTGCTTGGCAGCGCTGCCGGCACCGGTAGCGCACAAGCCGCCGGTGCGATGACGCAACGCCGATACGACAACAGCTACGTGCAGTGCATGTATGCCAAGGGAGAGAAAGTGCCGGTGTATGGCGGCATGGGCAGCCGTGGCGATTATGGCTACGGCGGCTACCCGCCGCCCCCGCCGGGCAGCTATCCGCCGCCGGCTAACTACGGCTACCCGCCTCCACCTGGCAGCTATCCACCTCCACCACCTTATTACCACTGAGTGGTTTGAGCCCGACGGGCTGCCCGCTCTCGCTAGCGTGCGGCGGAGCGGACCGGTGGCGAAGTCCGCCGGGCTTCCTTAACACACGACAAAGCCCCGAACATTCGGGGCTTTGTCCATTCTGAGCGATGCCGCGATCAGTTCGCGCGGCGTGCCTCGATCCAGGCGGTGTCGCTGCTGAACGAGTCGTCGGCGGTGACGGCAAAGTAGTCGCGAGCCTCGCGCGTCAACGCCGCAAAGGTTTCACGCAGCGCCGCTACCCGGCCCGGCGGCGTGCCGATGCGCACCACCCAGCTGTCGAACGCCAGCGGCAGCTTCCAGCTATCGCTGCCCTGCACGTCGAGACCCGCCGCCGTCAGCATCGCACGCCATTCCGACACCCGGTAGTCGCGCACATGCGAAGCGTCGCGCAGCAGCTCGATAGTCTGTAGCACCGTGTCGTAGAGCGGTGTCTCCGGCGCGACAACGTCGATCACCACCAGCGTGCCGCCCGGTGCCAGCACCCGTGCCGCCTCGGCGAGCGCCCGGCCCATGTCGAGCCAGTGATGCGCCGAAAAGCGCGTCACCACCAGGTCGAACTCGCCGTCGGCGAACGGTAGCGCCTCGACCGGCCCCTGTAGGGTGGCGATCTGGCTATGACCGCGTTCCGTCGCCGCAGTGGCCACCACCGCCAGCATCTCGGCCGACAGGTCGTAGGCGACCACGGCGCGGGCGCCCCCCGCCGCTACCGCGAAACTGGCGTGGCCGGCCCCACAGCCCAGATCCAGCACGCGCTCCGGCCCCAGCCGTTTGGCCAACGCTGTGAGGCGCGCCAGATCGGTGCCTTGCGCGTGCACGGTGCTGCTCAGGTAGTTGCGGGCGGTATTGCCGAATTGCTGCTGCACCAGATTCTGCAGATCCATCGAGAATTCCTTCCTGGGTTGAACGGTGACGATGAAGCCAGCATAGGCACGGCAAAATACTGGAACAAGACTGCACCCTATCCTAGTATTTGGCACTACCCGTCAGCGAGTTTCCCATGTCCAACAACCTTGGCGAATTCATCCGCAAACACCGCGAGCGGCTGCGCCCAGAAGACGCCGGCGTGCGCGCCATCGGCCGGCGTCGCACCCCCGGGCTGCGCCGCGAGGAGCTGGCGCAGCTGTGCGCGGTCAGCCCGACCTGGATCACTTGGCTGGAACAAGGCCGGCCGGTGTCGCCGTCGCCGGACACGCTGGCCAGGCTGGCCGAAGCACTACAGCTGACCGCGGCCGAACGCCACTACCTGTTCACGCTGGCCGGCAAGCTAGACCCGGCCAGCGAGCCGGAGCGCAACAGCGCCGCCGATGCGGTACTGCGCAGCGTCGCCCAGATCAGCACGCCAGCCTACGTGCTCGACCGGCAGTGGAACGCGCTGGCCTGGAACGACGCCGCCGCCGCGCTGTTCACCGGCTGGCTGGACCGTGGCGAGGCCGCCCCCAATCTGCTCGCGTTCACCTTCCTGTCACCGGTAGCGCGCACGCTGATTGACGACTGGCCGTACCGGGCGCGCCGGCTGGCGGCGGAGTTCCGCGCCGACTGCGGCCGCCATATCGACGACGCGGCGATCGAGGGGCTGGTCGCCCAGCTCGCTGCCGCCAGCGCCGACTTCGCCGCATTCTGGCAGGACTATGACGTGACCGAGCGCGCAGGCGGCTTGCGGCTATTCCATCATCCCGAACACGGCCGGCTGGCGTTCGAGCAGGCCACCTTCTACCCGGCCACCCGGCGCGACCTGAAGCTGGTGATGTTGCTGCCGGTCACCGAACCCTGAGAGCCTATTCATCTCTTGCTGCGTATCCCTGATCGGGGCTCATGCGCGGCCCTTCACCCCGCCAAGGGCCACTCGCGACAGATTCTGAACAGACTCTAAGCCGGTTCAGCCCGGCAGCGGCCCGACATAGGCGGCACGCGGGCGGATCAGCTGCCCGTCGGCGCGTTGTTCCAACGCATGGGCGATCCAGCCTATTGCCCGGCCGCAGGCAAACAGCCCGAACGCCGTCCCTTCCGGCAGGCACAGATGCCGGCGCAGCACCACCAGTGCGAAATCGATCGACGGGCGCTGGCCGGTCAGCTGCTCGACCGCATCGACCAGCGCCTGCCAGTGCGGCCGCTGCGGCAGGATGCCAGCCAGCAACTGCGCCGCCCGCACATCGCCGTCCGGATAGAGCGGATGGCCAAAGCCCGGAAGCTTCTCGCCGCGCTCCAGCCGCCGCCTGAGCAGGGACAGCGGCTCGGCGGTGTCGCCCAGCTCGTCCCAGAATGCCTCGATCCGCGCCGTCATCCCGCCGTGCCTACCGCCGGACAACGCCGCCAGCCCTGCGATCAGCACCGCGCGCAGGCTGGCGCCGGTCGACGCGACGCAGCGGGCGGTAAAGCTCGATGCATTCAGCTCGTGATCGGCACACAGGATCAGCGCCTGACGGACCAGCGCCGCGCCCGCAGCGTCGAGCTCCCAGGCCGCCGCGCACTGCGCATGCAGCGGCGCACCGCTGACCGGCGCGCCGAGCAGGCAGGCGAACAGCACCCGCAGCAACTCTCCCCAGCCGGCCGCCTGCCGCTGCGCATCCTGCTGCCACACCGCGGTCGCGTCGTCGCCGCTTGCCACCACGAACAACGGCAGCAGCGCCTGTTGCGGCCCCTGTCCGGCGTAGGACGGCGCCAATGCCTGGTAGGCGGCCGGCAACGGCGGCGGCTCGGCGCCGAACGCCCAGTCCTCCGGACACTGCCACAGCCGGGCGGCGACCGCCTCGACGCTGGCGGATTCGGCCAAACGTGTGGCGTCCTCGCCGCGGTAGTAGAGCCGCCCGCCCAGGATCAGCGTGATCGCCGACTCCAGCACAGGCGTCCCCCAGTCGAGCGCGGCCTTCGCCACCTCCTTCGGCTTGCGGCCACGGGCGCGCTGGGTGGCCAGCCGCTCCACCTCATCGCGGCGATAGCGGCGCTCGCGCGGATCGTCGGCGTCGTGCGCTCGCAGCAAGCCCCGGCTGACGTAGGCGTACAGGGTCTGGCGGGACACGCCGAGCCGTTCGGCGGCCTCGGCGGCAGACAGATAGGGGGACATTGGACAGGCTCCAGACTCGATAACTTGATTATATTAATCAAGATTGACGATTTATTCGTGCAGACCTGTAAATGGATGGGTCACCCCGCAAGGAGTCCCCCATGAACACCTCCCCAATCCAGGCGCTGACCGAGCTGTGGCAAGCCGCCGGCCTCGATCCCGCCGCGCTCGATCATGTCCGGCTCACCGGTCACGACCCGGTACTGCCATCCTCGTTCGCGGTCGGCACCGCGGCCCAGGCCAGCATCGCCGCCGCCGGACTCGCCGCCGCCAGCCTGTGGCAGCAGCGCGGCGGCGCGTGGCAGCAAGTGGCGGTCGACATGCGCCACGCCGCCGCCGAATTTCGCAGCGAACGCTATCTGCGCGTCGACGACGCCCCGTCGCCCGAACTGTGGGACGCGATCGCCGGTGCCTACCGCTGCGGCGACGGGCGCTGGGTGAGGCTGCACACCAATTTCCCGCACCATCGCGACGGGGTGCTGGCGCTGCTAGGCTGCGCGCACGATCGCGCCAGCGTCGCCGCAGCCCTGCAAGATTGGAACGCACAAGCCTTCGAAGACGCCGCCGCCGAGCACGGCCTGGTGGTGGCGATGCTGCGCAGCTTCGACGAGTGGGACGCCCATCCGCAGGGCCGGGCACTGGCCGGCCTGCCGGTATTCACCCTGGAGAAGATCGGCGACGCGCCGCGCAAACCGTTGCCGCCGTCGGCGCGCCCGCTTTCCGGCGTCCGGGTGCTGGACCTGACCCGCATCATCGCCGGGCCGGTCGGTGGTCGCACGCTGGCCGCCCACGGCGCCGACGTGCTGCTGGTCACCTCGCCGAAACTGCCGTCGATCGTGCCGCTGGTGATCGACACCGGTCGCGGCAAGCGCTCCTGCCAGCTGGACCTCACCGACGCCGCCGGCCACGCCACGCTCGCCCATCTGATCGGCGACGCCGACGTCTTCGTTCAGGGCTACCACCCCGGCGGGCTGGATCGACTCGGATTCGCCCCCGCAACACTGGCCGAACGGCACCCCGGCATCGTCTATGTATCGCTGTCGGCCTACGGCCACGTCGGGCCCTGGGCCGGGCGGCGCGGCTTCGACTCGCTGGTCCAGACCGCCAGCGGCTTCAACCACGCAGAAGCCCAGGCGGCCGGCCAGGACGAACCGCTACCGCTGCCAGCCCAGGCGCTCGACCACGCCGCAGGCTATCTGATCGCACTCGGCACGATCGCCGCGCTGCACCACCGCGCCCGCGAAGGCGGCAGCTGGCATGTGCGCGTATCGCTGGCGCAGACCGGGCTATGGCTGCGCCGACTTGGCCGCATCGATCGCGGGATTGCCGCTCCCGACCCCACTCTGGCGATGGTGCAAGACTTGCTGGAAGACTGCCCATCGGGATTCGGCCCACTGCGCGCAATGAGCCACGCCGCCCAGCTATCGGAGACGCCAGCCCGCTGGACTCTGCCTTCGGTAGCGCTCGGCCACGACCATGCTGAATGGTTGACTCACCAACGCTAGAAATGAATAAGGGCTCTTAGCAAAAACCTGCGAAACGTCTTGGCTAGGCACTCGACCGTAAAATCGAGGCCTAGCCGAATTTTCCGCGCGACAACAGCTAAAAGGGATACCGCCAAGCATAGCGACCATCCAGAGAAGACTTTACGGCCTTCAATAGAACGCCCCGCTGGCTAAGATCCGTTAACAAAACTCAGTGCAACGTCTACGGCAAGGCGTGCCGACCCAGACAGCACAAGTAGTACGGCAAGGAAGCGCAACGCCGCAGCAGGATTTTTGCCAGCAGCGCTTAATGCCCATGACTTAGAGTCGCTAACAAAACACAGCGAAGCAGCCTTGGCAAGACGTGCGGCCGCAGACAGTACAAGTAGTACGGCAAGGCCGCATAACAACGCCAGGGGGTTTTGTTAGCAGCCCTTAAGGTGGATTCAAGACCCGAGTAAATGCCACAGCAGGTAGAGCAGCCCCCCACCGAATACCAGCACGTACAAAACAACCACTAACGCCCCATTCCTCAGCCAGGTTTTGAAACGCGCCAGCCAAGCCTTTGCCCGTACCTGGCTTTCCTCCCTAGCCTGAGCTGGCATTAGCCGTAACGCCAGCCAGATTACCCCCGCCACAATCAACGCATCGTCGATCATCCCCACCAGCGGGATGAAATAGGAAGCCAAATTGACCGGACTCAACAGATATGCCACGCCAAGCAGGCATAGCCCCCGCACGTACCATGGCGTTGCCGGATGACGAAATGCAAAAGCCAGCGTGACGATATCGAGCCGAATCAAACCGGCCCAGCCACCCAGTTTCCGGAATAGTGCCATTTCTCCCATTCCAAATTGTTAAAATGTATTGCTAATATTGACCCAGCAGAAAAGACTGGCTAAATTCACAAAAAACCCAACAGGAAAACAAATGGACCTCAGCACCCTCGATTACACCCAGCTGCTCGACCTGAAAGCCCAGCTGGAGCGCGAAATCAATGCCCGCCAAACCGAAGAAAAAGCCAATGCCAAGCGCCAGATCCTGGACCTGGTCAAAACCTACGGCCTGACCATCGAAGAAGTACTCAGCAAGCCGGCCACCGCTTCGCGCAAGCCGGTCGAAGCCAAATACCGCAATCCGGACGATGCCAGCCAAACCTGGAGCGGCCGCGGTCGCAAACCGGCTTGGGTACAGCAGTACGTCGATGCCGGTTTCAAACTCGAAGACCTGGCCATCTGATCCCTGCTTCAGACTAGCGCACAAACGGTGCGTTCCAAAAAGCCTCCCAATCGGGATAATGCCGTTCACTTAAGCCGTTCAGTCCGGATTTTAGCTTCGAAGAACGCTTGGAAGTAACAAAAAAGCACCGTTTTTCCACCTTGGTGGGCGGTGCTTTTTCCTTAAGTGAACGGCATTACTCCCAATCGGGAGGCTTTTTTCGTTGAAACGAGCCGTCTTGGCTTGACCCTGTCCGCAATATCTAGCCGATATCGTCGGCAACAGGGCAGATAGCGAATTGCACCGGTTTAGAGCCTGTTCAAAGTCCTTTTTCGGCGGTGGCCGGCTCCTGCCGACCGGGGCCTGGGCTACTCGGCACGAGCAATTCGACACACAAGCCCTCCTCTGGCCTGCTTTTCGCCGTTATACGCCCCCCGTGCGCCTCCAGCACGCGGTGGGCAATCGCCAGCCCTAGCCCATGGCCATCGGCATCGCGCCGGGTCTCTCCGCGCCAGAACGGCTCGAACACCGCTGCCAACTCAGCAGGGGTCATGCCCGGCCCCTCGTCGAGCACACAGATTCGGGTCCAGCCTTCTTCCTGCCCCAGCGTCACCGTCACCTTGCTGGCGTCCGGCGAATAGCGCAGCGCATTGCGCACGACGTTCTCCACCGCGCGGTGCAACAGCAGATAGCGACCTGCCTGCGGCACACCGTCGGCCACCAGCAGTTCGATGCGCTGGCTGCGCGCCGCCGCTCCGAAGCGGGCATCGTCGACCACATCGATCAACAGCTCGGCCATGTCGAACGTCTCGCTCTCGTCGCCATCCACCTGTACCTCAAGCCGGGAGAGTGTCAGCAGCTCGCCGACCAGCCGCTCCATCCTCACGGCCTCGCGCTCGATCCGCGCCAGCGAGTCGGCCGCGCGCACCGGCTGCTGTTGCATCAGGTCTATCGCCAACTGCAGTCGTGCCCGCGGCGAGCGCAGCTCGTGCGAGACGTCGTACAGCAGGTGACGCTGACCATCCATCAGCAGGCGAATCCGAGCCGTCATCCCCTGAAAGTCGTGGGCCAAATCGGCCAGCTCATCACGGCGACGCAACAGTTCTCCCCTCGGCTCGGCGTGCAGATCACCCGATGCCACCGCCGCACAGGTCTGACGCAGCCGATCGATAGGCGTGGCAAAATGGCGCGCCAGCAGCACGCTGAACAGCAGGCTGACCAGCGAACCGGCCAACAGCGGCTCCCAAGGCAGGAAGTACGGCGGATGAGAGGGAGGCGGTCCAGGCATGGGAGGGAGGGAGCCCCGCCTCGGGCGGTGCCGGCATAACCGCGTGGAAGATCGCCTGATGCTTGAGCCAGAACAGCCCGCTGACCAGCAACACCACGGTCAGCTGCGCCAGGCAGAAGGCAAGGAAAAACTTGCGGAACAGGCGCCCCATTCACACCTCGATCAACTGGTAGCCCACCCGATAGACCGTACGGATGCACGTTTCCTCGCCGGACTGTGGCGCCAGTTTCTGGCAAAGATTGCTGACATGGGTGTCGAGGCGGCGGTCGAACCGCTCCAAGGGCCGCCCCAGTCCTTCAGCCGACAGCTGCGCCTTGCTGACCACCTGACCGACATGGCGTGCCAGATGCTAGAGAATATTGAATTCCGTGCAGGTCAAAGCCAGCGCCCTGCCCGCCCATTCGGCACGGCGCTGGGCTGGCCACAACGTCAAGCGCCCGACTTCCAGCGGCGGGCTGGCCGGCGACAGAGCTTTACCGATTGCACTATGGCGCAGAATCGCCCGCAACCGGGCCACCAGCTCGCGTGCCGAACAGGGCTTGGCCACATAATCGTCCGCACCCAATTCCAGGCCGACGACCCGATCGATGTCGCTACCGCGCGCGGTCAGCATCAACACGGGCATCTCGCCCTCTTCGCGGATCCGGCGCAGGACCTCGATGCCGCTCAGCCGTGGCAGCATGGTATCGAGCACCACAATCGGCGGGCGCTCTTGGCGCATTAGACAGAGCGCCGCTTCGCCATCGTGCGCCACGATCACCTCGAACGCTTCCTGCATGAGATAGTCGCGCAACATTTCCACCAGTTCGACGTCGTCGTCGACCAGCAATACCTTTGCCATGCTCATGATAATCCGATGAAAAACGGTGGGCACACCCACTGGCTGGCAGCCCACCGCCCCGATTTAGCTGCTGGTATTGACCAGCTGGCCGACCGTCGACGTGGTGGAGCTGGCCTGACGGCTGCTCAGATTGCTCACCAGTGTCTGCAAGAACGCCTGCAGATCGGTCGACGAACTGCTGCTTGTCGAACTGCTGCTGGTAGAACTGCCGCCATTGGCACTCTGGATCGCGGACTCCAGGCTCGGGAAATCGGACTGCAGTTGTACCCAAGGCACTGCTCTGCGACGAGCTGCTGCCACTGCTCGACGAGCCAAGCGTGCTGAACAAGTCATGCATAAAGGTAGGCAACGCCGCCATCGGGTTTTGCGATGACGAGCTGCTGCTCGTGCCGCTCACCGCATCACTGCTGCCACTCGACTGACCGCCGTCATTCGGCGGCGGTGGCGGTGGCTGCATCGAAAAGCCAATCTGGCTAAGCGCCGCCTGCAGACTTTGCATAAAGTCGCTGCCGCTGATGCTCTGGTCGCTTTGGCTGCCGCTGACTTGATTGCTGCAACTGTCCTTCGTTGCACTGCTGCTCGTACTGCTGGTCAGGCTGGTATAAAGCGAGCTGCCGATGCTGGAAATACTCATGATCACTCCTAGGCAGATAATTATTGGCACTAGCCGGCATGACCTCCCGTCATACCGTCCCGGCCGCTCGAGATTTACTCTCCGCGATCCGCGGCGCCCTGCTTTAGCAAGATACAAGCCAGAATCGGCCAGGATGTCCTTGCAAAGATGCAAAGAATTGTCAGGAATCGTGGGGATATGCAAAGGAGCCGACAAGACTGGGTAAACCGGTCGACCTGCCTGAATTCAATTCGTCGGAGCAAATAGCGCCACCGGAAAAAGATAGCAGTAATTACCGCCTCCTCATCGGTAATAGCGATGACGGATACCCGAATAAAGACAAGGAGTTATTGTTTCAGCCAAAGGCGCCATGCCATCCGGGTGCGGCAACTATTGCCGCCACGACACCGGCGTGTTCGACCAACATTGCAGCGGCAAATCACCCTGCGAAGCAATTTCACACGGACATCCAACCTATTGGGCTGGAGAATCAAAAGCATCATCAACAATGCTTGCGAAGACTTTATCGCTTGGCGGCACGTTTCTCGCGCCGCCACTCCGACTAACCTGGAAGCAGGCCGTCGCCACAAGCCTTGGCGCGCTCCAGCAGCAGCTCGCGCTCGCGGGTATTGCGGGTGAGCGATGCCGCGCGTTCGAACTCCACGCGGGCCTCGCCGGTACGACCGAGCTTGGCGAGCAAATCGCCGCGCACGCTCGGCAACAGGTGGTAAGTCTTGAGCGACGGCTCTGCGGTCAGCGCGTCGACGATTTCGAGACCCACGGCGGGCCCGAACGCCATCGACAATGCAACCGCGCGGTTCAGCTCGACCACCGGGGATGGCGCAAGCTGTGCGAGCGCATCGTAAAGCGCCGCGATACGCACCCAATCGGTCTGCGCCGCCATGGTCGCTCGGGCATGGCAGGCGGCGATCGCGGCCTGCAAGCCGTAAGGGCCGAGCGCGCCACCCAGTGCTTCGGCACGCGCCAGCGCGGCAAGGCCGCGATGAATCAGCAACTGGTCCCAGCGCGCCCGGTTCTGTTCGAGCAGCAGGATCGGCTCGCCCGTCGGCCCGATCCTCGCCCGTGCTCGCGACGCCTGGATCTCCATCAGCGCAACAAGGCCGTGGACCTCCGACTCCTGCGGCACCAGCTCGGCCAGGATGCGCCCGAGGCGCAGCGCCTCCTCGCACAGCGCGGGCCGCATCCAGTCGTCGCCGGCGGTCGCAGCATAGCCTTCGTTGAACACGAGGTAGATCACCTCCAGCACCGACGCGAGCCGTTCGGCCAACTCATCGGCCTTGGGCGTCTCGAACGGCACATGCGCCGCGGAAAGAGCCCGCTTCGCGCGCACGATGCGCTGGGCGATGGTCGGCTCCGGCACCAGAAAGGCCCGCGCGATTTCGTCGGTGGTCAGGCCGCCGAGCAGCCGCAGTGTCAGCGCGACGCGCGCCTCGCGTGACAGCACCGGGTGGCACGCGATGAACACCAGACGCAGCAGATCGTCACCGACGCCGTCGTCCCGTCCCGCCTCGCCGTCCTCCATCGCCAGCTCCTGCTGTACCTCGAGCTCGCGGCCCAGCTCCTCGTGCTTGCGTTCGAGCAGCTTGTTCCGGCGCAGCTGGTCGAGCGCGCGGTGTTTCGCGGCGGCCATCAGCCAGGCGCCCGGATTGTCCGGAACGCCCGTCTCGGGCCACCGCTCAAGCGCGATCACCAGCGCGTCCTGCGCCAGTTCCTCGGCGAGCCCGACGTCGCGCAGTAGGCGCGCGAGCGCGGCGATGATCCGCGCGGACTCGATCCGCCAGACCGCCTCGACCGTACGGTGGGTGACTAAGGCCGTCATGCTTCGCGGCGCGATCGGGACTGCATCTCGGGAAACCCAGCCAACGCCTGCTGCACCTCGGCCGGGAAGTCCGCCAGCTCCTGCACCTGACGGATCTCGATCACCTCGTTGGCCGAAGCGGGACAGCGTTTCGCCCACTCGATAGCCTCTTCCTTCGATTTCACCTGGATCATCCAGTAGCCGCCGATCACCTCCCGCGCCTCGGCGAACGGGCCATCGGTCACCTTAGGCTTGTCACCCTCGAACGAGACGCGCACGCCCATCGACGGCGGGTGCAGGCCATCGAGCGCGAGCAGCACCCCGGCCTTTTGCAGCGCTTCGTTGTATTTCATCATCGCGGCGACGGCCTCCGTGCTCGGCATCGCGCCGGGCTCGGCCGTCTCGTAGCCTTTCGGGATCATCAGCATCATGAAGCGCATCGTCTTGCTCCTTGCGGTGTCGCTTGCAGGCAGGACAAGCCGGCCGGAGCCGACCACCCTGCCATATGAAGAATGGAAACAGCTGGCATCGACCCACGCTCAGGCCGGCACAATCACCATCCAGGAGACGCCGAAACGGTCGGCCACCATACCGAAACAGGGCGAGAAGAACGTCTTGCCAAGCGGCATCCGCACTTGGCCGCCGGCCGACAGCGCCGAGAACACCCGCTCTGCCTCAGCCGCATCGGCCACCGACAGCGTTAGCGAAAAACCCTGAAAACTCGAAGGCCCCTGGCCGGTGCCATCGGATGCCATCACCGTGGTCTCGCCGACGCGAAAGCTCGCATGCATCACCTTGTTCTCGGAACCGGGTACAACACAATCCGGAGACGGCGGTTCGGGGCTGTCCTTGAAGCGCATCAGCGTCAACAGTTCGGCGCCGAGCGCGCCACGGTAGAACTCAATCGCCTCTTCGCAGCGACCGTCGAAAAACAGATAGGGCTGAATCTGCATGATCGACTCCTTATCGAATGAGGGTTGCTGCGCTAGCGCTTCGCGTTCGCCAACTCGGCCGCCTGCACGCGCATGCGCTCCTCCTGCTCCCTTAGTTCGGGGGTGAACTCCTCGCCGAAATCGTCCGCCTCGAACAACTGGCGGATTTCGAGCTCGACCTCGCCATTCGCATCAAGCGGTGGCCAGCGCTTGGCCCATTCCAGCGCCTCTTCCCGCGACCTCACCTGTATCAGGCAATAGCCCGCGATCAGCTCCTTGGTTTCGGTGAACGGGCCGTCGAGCACGGCAGGCTTACCGCCCGAGAACTTGACGCGCGCGCCCTTCGACGTCGGCTGCAACCCCTCGCCACCAAGCAGCACGCCGGCCTGCGTCATCTCCTCCATGAACTGCCCCATCGCGGCCAGCAGTTGCTCACTTGGCATCACGCCGGCTTCGGTGTCCTTGTCGGCCTTACGGATCAGCATGAATCGCATTGTCGTCACTCCAGTGATTTAACAGTTGGGTAGCCAGGGCTCGGAACGGCTACGCCCCAGGAAAAGCCCTCGCCCACCTGTACGACGAACGAGCGACGGCAAAATCGACAACCTCGACACTTTTTATAGGAATTTTTTCTTCAGCGCCTGGGATGGAGGCAGATGGTCCCCGTGACAGCACAGCAGCCCTCGGGAGGGTGGTTATGCCATCCCCCGAGCGAGGAAGCCGTCCAGGCGGTGAGACTGGAATGCAACCATTCACATGCAAATGATGTAGCGTGTAACAGGAAGCACAGCCGTTTCGAGCGCCAAGTCAAACAGCAACTCCAGGGTGCCCTGCCATTTCAGTTCCAGTGGCCGCTGGCAACCGGCTGGTTTCTCGCCGTCCAGAATGCGCCGCACCGCCGCTTCCTCGTCAGAGGAAAGGCGGCGGTCGCGCGAAATATCGGTCGGCACAATAACGTCCTTGTCCTCTTCCACTGTGGTCAGCAATACCGCCTCATCGGCGCGGGTATAAGTGGCGTAGCGCTTGGATAAGAGTCGAAGCGGGTTGCTGACGAATATACTGTCAGACCGACGCAGCAACCAATCAAAACAGCGCACCAATGCCCCGACATAATGGCGAATACTGGGGGGATGAAAGCGGCTCCTCCTGCTTCATTTTCCGCACCCAGTCTTCGGCCCAAGAATAATTAACCGAGCGCAGCGAACCCTTACCGATCCTGTCCCACAGGGTATTGAGTATCGGAAGGCCGGATTTGGATATGGTGATGGTGGTGATATACGCGCGGATCGCGTCAGTAATATTGGCTAAGTCCAGTGTTTGATCGACCCGCTCAGGCAGCATAACGCCACGATCGAGCAGTGCCTCCAGCTGCTAGCAATAGGCATCACCTTCGGCTTCGGTTTCAAAGGTCAGATAACTGGGCTTAGGCAACAGCCCCTTGCGGCGGACGATGAACTCCCAGGAGCCGCTAGGGCGTTGTCGTTTGGTGGCCATGGATAAACTCACGTCAACGGCAATTAATCCAATGTACGCGTGGTTCGCCATTTATTCCGAGTGGTTAAGGCTGGAAATGGACAGGAATAACGGAGCAAATCGGGACGGGATGAATTACAGGAGGAAATTAAAAAAGCAAAAAGCCCGTAAGTCTTTGAACTTACGGGCTTTTTATATGGAGGCGGGGGTCGGAATCGAACCGGCGTACACGGCTTTGCAGGCCGCTGCATAACCACTCTGCCACCCCGCCATAACTGGCATCAGCTCGCCTTTCGGCCAACTGCATCAAACTGGAGCGGGAAACGAGGCTCGAACTCGCGACCTCAACCTTGGCAAGGTTGCGCTCTACCAACTGAGCTATTCCCGCATGGGTGAAACTAAACCAAATTGTAATGGAGCGGGAAACGAGGCTCGAACTCGCGACCTCAACCTTGGCAAGGTTGCGCTCTACCAACTGAGCTATTCCCGCGTCGCATATACTGCTGCACGGTATCATTGGAGCGGGAAACGAGGCTCGAACTCGCGACCTCAACCTTGGCAAGGTTGCGCTCTACCAACTGAGCTATTCCCGCATCTTCAGATACTGCGCCAGGTAGTGTTGGAGCGGGAAACGAGGCTCGAACTCGCGACCTCAACCTTGGCAAGGTTGCGCTCTACCAACTGAGCTATTCCCGCACTACCTGTTTTTCATCTCGTCGCCGTTGTCTGCGTCGAGAGAAGCGAATTATAAAGATTAATCGCCCCGTGTCAACACATCAGTTCGCAATTTTTTTACCGGAAAACTCGCGCGCTGCCATCCGAAGGTAATAAACCATTGACCACAAAGTCAAAATAGCGGCAATCACCATCAATACATTGCCCAAAAAAAGTGTGCTGACCCCGGGAATGATCGGCTGTTTCCACAAAAGCAGCATGATCGCCCCCATCTGCGCGGTGGTCTTAAGCTTGCCAAGCGTCGCGACGGCGACGCTGCTGCGCCGCCCCATCTCGGCCATCCACTCGCGCAGCGCCGAGATCGCGATCTCGCGACCGATGATGATCATCGACAGCCAGGCGTAGGTCCGGCCCTGGTCGACCAGCAGGATCAGTGCGCATGCGACGATCAGCTTATCGGCTACCGGGTCGAGAAAAGCGCCGAACGCCGAGGTCTGGCCCAGCCTACGAGCAAGGAAGCCGTCCAGCCAGTCGGTGATGCCAGCCACCGCGAAGATCAGTGCGCCGGTAATGTTCTGCGCCACCGGCGACAGCCAGCTATCGGGCAGGTAGAACACCCCGATGAACACCGGGATCAGGATGACCCGCAGCCAGGTCAGCAATATGGGTAGATTGAGGGGCATGAGACGGTCAGTGCAAAGCGTTATAAATTTTTTCGGCCAACATCCGGCTAATTCCCTCTACCTGCGTCAGATCGTCGACGCTGGCAGCCACCACGCCGCGCAGGCCGCCGAATCGGGTCAACAAGCGCTGGCGCCGCTTGGCACCGATGCCGGGAATCTCCTCCAGCGTCGAAGCGGTTCGCGCCTTGCCGCGCCGCGCACGGTGACCGGTGATCGCGAAGCGGTGCGCCTCGTCGCGGACGGTCTGGATCAGGTGCAGGCCGGGGTGGTCATGACGCAATTGTAACGTCTTTTCCAGATACGGAAGGATCAGCGTCTCCAAGCCCGGCTTGCGCTCCTCGCCCTTGGCGACACCGACCACCGGCAGATCGAGGCCGACCTCGGTCAGCACCTCGAGCGCGATGCCGACCTGCCCCTTACCGCCGTCGATCAGCACCACGTCCGGGCGCTTGCCCTCCCCGGCGGCGATCTTGCTGTAACGGCGCGTCAGCACTTCGCGCATCGCACCGTAGTCGTCGCCAGCCGCAGCAGTCTCTATGTTGTAGCGACGGTATTCGGACGGCTGCATGCCGCCCCGATCGTAGACCACGCAGGACGCGACGGTCGCCTCGCCCATGGTATGGCTGATGTCGAAGCATTCGAGCCGCTCGACGCCCTCCAGCTCCAGCACTTCCGCAAGCGCCGCCAGCCGCATCTCCTGAGTCGCCGCGCTGGCGAGGCGCTGGCTGATCGCAAGCGTCGCGTTTTTCTCGGCCATTTCCAGCCAGACGCGCCGCTCGCCGATCGGGTTGCCGACGAAGGCGACGCGCCGCTCGGCCTGCTCGGTCAGATAGTCGCGCAAGGTCTCGCTGACCTCGACGTTGTGCAGGATCACCGGTGGCAACTGCGCGCCTAGATAATGCTGGGCGAGGAAGGCCTCCAGGTTGGCCGATGCGTCGCTGTCCTCTGCATTACTCGGGAAAAAGCTCTTGTCGCCCAAGTGCCGCCCCCCGCGGATCATTACCAGATTGACGCAGGCAAGCCCGTCCTGCACTACGGCGGCGACCACGTCGCAATCGAGCTGGCTGGCGTTGCTCGATACGAACTGTTTCTCCTGCACTTTGGACAGTGCCTGTATCTGGTCGCGCAGCTCGGCGGCCTGTTCGAACTCCAGCGCCATCGACGCCGCTTCCATCCGTTCGGTCAGCTCGCCAATCAGCTCGCTCTGCTTGCCCTGCAGGAAGGCAGCGGCGCTCTGCACGTCGCGTCGGTAGTCTTCCTGGGAGATCAGGCCGACGCACGGCCCGGTGCAACGTTTGATCTGATATAGGAGACACGGGCGCGAACGATTGGCGAACACACTGTCCTCGCAGGTGCGCAGGCGGAACACCTTCTGAAGGATCTGAATGCTCTCGCGCACCGCATAGCTGTTCGGAAACGGCCCAAACAGTTGGTCCTGCCGATCCGGCGTGCCGCGAAAATACGCCATCTGCGGAAACGCGTGGCCGGACAGCATCAGATAGGGATAGGACTTGTCGTCGCGGAACAGGATGTTGTACTTCGGGGACAACGCCTTGATCAGGTTGTTTTCCAGGATCAGCGCCTCGGCCTCAGAGCGAGTGACGGTGGTCTCGATCGCCGCCACCTGGCGCACCATCAGCCGGATACGCGGGCTGTGATCACTCTTCTGGAAATAGCTACTGACCCGGCGCTTCAAATCGACGGCCTTGCCGACGTACAACACCTTGCTGTCCGCATCGAGCATGCGGTAGACGCCTGGCAGGTTCGGCAGATTGGCCAAGACCTCTTTCGGATCGAACTTACTGGTAGACATCAGAGGCACCGATAGGCGACGCCGTGCGTCGCCGGTTTGCGCGATGCGGGAAGACTCATAGCTAAGGAGATGATGCGGCCCGCATGAACCTTCGGCTCACCTCGCTTTTCCCCTTGTCCCGCTCGCAGGACTTTAATCACTCTATTGTACGGTACGCCGTGCCCGCTCCACCCTTTTGCGTGGCTCGACCAGAATCGGTATAATGTTTTTTTGCTGCAAAGGATTGCCAGATGCGTATCATCGAGAAAGCCTACACTTTCGACGACGTCCTGCTTGTCCCGGCACATTCCCAAGTGCTGCCGCGCGACGTTTCCCTGTCCACTTCCGTCACCCGCAATATCTCCCTGAAGCTGCCGCTGCTGTCCGCCGCCATGGACACAGTGACCGAGGCTCGCCTTGCCATCGGCCTGGCCCAGGAAGGCGGTATCGGCATCGTTCACAAGAACATGTCAGCCGAACGCCAGGCACTGGAGGTGTCCAAGGTGAAGCGCCACGAAAGCGGCGTGGTGAAAGACCCAATCACCATCGCCCCGGACATGCTGGTGCGCGATCTGGTGGCCCTGACCCGTCAGTACAAGATTTCCGGCCTGCCGGTGATCGAAGCCGGCAAGGTAGTCGGCATCGTCACCAACCGCGACCTGCGCTTCGAGACCCGTCTTGACGTGCCGGTGAGCTCGATCATGACCCCGCGCGAGCGCCTGGTGACCGTCAAGGAAGGCGCGAGCATCGACGACGCGCGCGAACTGATGCACGAGCACAAGCTGGAGCGCGTGCTGGTGGTGAACGATGCCTGGGAACTGAAGGGCCTGATCACCGTCAAGGACATCGTCAAGACCAGCGAACACCCAAACGCCAACAAGGACGCCCAAGGCCGTCTGCGTGTCGGCGCCGCTGTCGGCGTCGGTGCCGGCACCGATGAGCGCGTCGCCGCACTGGTCGCGGCCGGCGTGGACGTGATCGTGGTCGACACCGCCCACGGCCACAGCCAGGGCGTGCTGGACCGCGTTCGCTGGGTCAAGAAGCACTTCCCGGAAGTGGACGTGATCGGCGGCAACATCGCCACTGCCGCTGCCGCGCGTGCACTGGTCGAAGCCGGTGCAGACGGCGTCAAGGTCGGCATCGGCCCGGGCTCGATCTGCACCACCCGTATCGTTGCCGGCGTGGGTGTGCCGCAGCTGACCGCGATCCACAACGTGGCCGAAGCGCTGGCCGGCACCGGTGTGCCGCTGATCGCCGACGGCGGCATCCGCTTCTCCGGTGACATCGCCAAGGCGCTGGCTGCCGGTGCACACTGCGTGATGCTGGGCGGCATGTTCGCCGGCACCGAGGAAGCTCCGGGCGAAGTCGAACTGTACCAGGGCCGTACCTACAAGTCCTACCGTGGCATGGGTTCGCTCGGCGCGATGCAGCAAGGCTCCAGCGACCGCTACTTCCAGGACAACGAGGCCAACGTCGACAAGTTTGTGCCGGAAGGCATCGAAGGGCGCGTCGCCTACAAGGGCCCGATCGCCCAGGTGATTCACCAACTGGTCGGCGGCCTGCGCTCCAGCATGGGCTACCTCGGCTGCCAGACCATCGCCGAGATGCACGACAAGGCCGAGTTCGTCGAAATCACCTCGGCCGGCATCCAGGAATCGCACGTGCACGACGTGCAGATCACCAAGGAAGCGCCGAACTACCACGTCAGCCGCTAAACCGAGCTGGCTGTGCAAAAACCCGCGTCGCAGGACGCGGGTTTTTTCTTGCCCAATAGGCTAGCCTTCGCTCACCGCGCTTGCAGCGGCACCCAGATCTCCGTCAGCAGCTCCTGCGGCGCGACGTCATGCGGCGTGTTCAGATACTCCTCGATACATGGTGCGTCGATCTGCGTCTCACCGCTATTCGGCAGCCACTGCTCGAACAGCCAGCGGTAGCTTACCTCTAGCGCTGGATACGGCCCCTTGTGTAGCAGCACCGCGTAGCGGCCGGACGGGATCTCGGCACGCTCCAGGCCGTCGCCCAGCGGTGTGTCGGCCGGCAGCGCGACGCCGGCGGCCGAGTGCAGCGCTTCGGGCGGCGTGGCGCTGGGGTCGTCGTAGTACAGCGCGAAGACGCGGGCCGGCTCGAACGCCTGACCGGAGGTCCAACTATCCAGCGCATCGAAGGCCTGGCCGATCTGCCTATACGGGCCGCGGTGCGGACAGCAGACTAGGGGAATGGCCTTGTCGAGCTGACGGATGGTGACGTGCATGGCGATCTCCTGACAGAGGCATGAACCTCTATTGTAGACAGGTGGCATGATCCGTCACGTTCGTCATGACGCCATTCTTGGCACTACACTAATAGCAGCCTGTCATCGATCTCGTACGCCCAACCATGTCAAACGATGCTGTGATCCGCCACCCTTCACGCTCGGAGTTCCTCTCGGTCAACGGTCGTCGCTATCACCTGCGCCGCTGGGGAGATCCGGCTGCGCCGCTGCTGGTAATGCTGCACGGCTGGATGGACTGCTCGGCAACATTCCAGTTTCTGGTCGACGCGCTCAGCGACGACTGGCACGTGGTCGCACCCGACTGGCGCGGATTCGGGCTGTCGCAATGGAACGACGGCAACTATTACACGCCCGACTACCAAGTCGACCTCGACGACCTGCTCGAACACCTGTCCCCCGGAGAACCAGTACGGCTGGTGGGCCACAGCATGGGCGCGATGGTCTCCGGACTATACGCCGGCATCCGGCCGGAACGGGTCGCGAAACTGGCGCTGGTAGAAGGCTTCGGCCTAACCGATACCCGGCCGGCCGAGGCACCGGGACGCTACGCACGCTGGCTGCGCGAGAACCGTCAGCGTCCATCGTACAGCCCGCTGGAGGGACTCGACGAGGTTGCCGCCAAGCTGGTCGAGCGCAACCCCGGGATGAGCGCAGAGCGAGCACGCTGGATGGCCGAACAGCTGACCGAGACCCGTGACGGCGCCCTCACCTACCGCGCCGACCCGCGTCACAAGATGATCAACCCGGTGCTGTACCGGCTCGAGGAAGCCAAGGCCTGCTGGCGACGCATCGCCTGCCCGGTGCAATGGGTGATTGGTGGCCGGATGTGGGACCACCCGATGGCCAAGGGGGTGTTCGACACGCTGGACGAGCGCCGTGCCTGCTTCGCTGACCTTCGCGAAGTCATCGTCGACGGCGCCGGCCACATGATCCAGTGGGAGCAACCGGAACGGCTGGCCGAGGTGCTAACAGCCTTTCTGCGCTAAACGCCTAGCCCCTTCCCGTCCCGCCGTCAGGCCGGATCGCGATACAGCCGCCGGCTCCAGCTCTCCACCTCGCAACTAGTCAGGCGCTTTTCGGCCAACTTGCGCCACGAGGTGCTAAGCGCCGGTAAGGCCGCGATTTCTGCCAGCACCTTGCTCGCCAGCGAACGGTCGAAGATCACCCGCAACAGCCGCGCCAGCGGCCAGTCCGGATGCAGTCGTACCAGCAATTCAAACGTGTCACCGACACGCACCTCGCCCGGCTGCGGCACCCGGTAATACCAGCCGGCCGAAGCGTTCGGCCAGCTTCCAGCAGGGCTGGCGCGCCTGCGACACCTGCACGCGCGCCACCGAGCCGATAGACGTCGCCGACGCACACCGTTTCTTCCACCATGCCGGCGGTGGACAGGTTCTCGCCAAAGGCGCCGGGTTCGGGCAGGTGTGGCGCCAGTTCCGGGTGATCGGCCTGCCAGCGCGCATAATGCTCGAACGGATAGTGGTGCACCGCCTTCTCGGGCCCGCCGTGCACACGTTGGTCGGCCTGCTCGTCGTCGACAAAGCCCTCCTCGCCCAGCCACAGCACACTGTCGACCGGGTGCTTGGCTATCGCCGACGATCGCCCCGCGCATTGATCGGCACCGCCTTACCCACCAGCAGCGCTCGCAGCACGACCGCACTCACAGGTTGCGTTCCGCCAGCCACTGCGCGAAACAGCGACTCGCCGCCTCCTGCAGCGCCGGACCGTAGCGGCGCGCCTGTACGCGCAGTGCCACCGGGTCCAACCCTTCCTGGGCGATCTCCAGTGCATTACCGACCAGCCAGGCTTCGAACTCGCCGGCCAGCACCTCCGGGTGACACTGGAAGCCGAGCAAGAAGCCCTGATAGTCGAAGATCTGGAGTGGCGTCAGCGCGGTCGATGCCAGGCTGCGCGCGCCTTCCGGCAACGTGAACACGTCGCCGTGCCAGTGGAGCAACTGCGGAGCCTCGGCCAGCAGCCGCAGCGGGGTCGAGGCGGCTTCGGACGCATAGTCGATCGGCAGCCAGCCGATCTCCTTGCCCCGACCAGGCCCCACTTGCGCGCCCAGCGCTCTGGCCAGGATCTGCGCCCCCAGGCAGATGCCGATCACTGGCTTTTGCACAGCGATGCGCTGTTCGGCCAAGCTCAGCTCCTCGGCCAGAAAAGGATAGAGGTCGCTCTCGTAGACGCCGACCGGGCCACCGAGCAGCACCAGAAGGTCGGGGCTGACGACGTCGAGGCTGGACAAGTCGGCCAGCGGCACTTCGACATACTCGACGGCAAAGCCGCGTGCGGCCAGCACAGCGGCCAGCGAGCCGGCGTGTTCGAACAGTTGATGGCGCAGGATAAGCGCGTGCTTCATGGTGGGCTCCCTTGTGGGTGATGCGGCCACCTTAGCAAAAAAGTTTCCTATAGGAAACTTTTTGATCGTACAGCCAGACACACGCCGTATAATCGGCAGCCCCTCCTACCCTACCCCGCCATGAACCTGAAACAGCAACGCCGCCAAGCCGGCCTTACTCTGGCGCAACTGAGCGAGCGCGCCGCGCTCAGCAAGGGCTATCTGTCCAAGCTGGAACGCGGCCTCGCCACGCCGACGATCGCGGTGGCGTTGCGGCTGAGCCGGGCGCTGGCGGTGAGTCTGGCAGAGCTGTACCCGGAACTGGGTGAAGCAGCACCCGGCACCGACTGCACGACGCTGCAGCGCCGCGACGCCACCCCGCTGCTGCTCCCACAGAATGGCGCCGGCTACCGCGCGCTGGCAGGCGCCCAAGCCGGGCGGCGCATGCAGCCACTGCTGGTCTACCCGCCGGCCGAGCTCGGCGCGGCGCCGACGCTGCACCAGCACGCCGGCGAGGAATTCTTCTACGTGCTGCACGGCACGGTGGCGCTGCATTTCGCCGACGAGACCATCACACTGGGGGCCGGCGATTCGCTGTATTTTGACGCCCGCCGCGCCCATCGCACGCAAAGCGTTGGCGACGAGCCGGCCGAGGCGCTGGTGGTGATCGCCGGCTGAGCACCCCACCCTCGTCCGACTCGCGACCTTTCGGCCGACATTCGGGGACATTGGACATGAAAAACGCGGCCCGAGGGCCGCGTCGTCGTTTGCGCCACAACTTAGTGCCGCTAACAAAATTCAGAGCAACATCTGCTGCAAGGTGCGCCGACGCAGACCGTACAAGAGGTACGACAAGGAGGTGCAACGCTGCCGCAGGATTTTTGTTAGTGGCGTTTAGCTCAGCCGAGGTAGCGCGCCTCCAGGTGAGCGCGGAAATGCACCGGGTTCAGCGCCTCGCCGGTGGCGCGGCGAATCAGCTCCGGCGTCTCCCAGCGGCTCGCCTGGCTCCAGATGTTGGCATTCAGCCAGTCGAATACCGGCGCGTAATCGCCAGCGGCGATGCGCGCGTCGACGTCCGGCTGTTGGCGACGCAACGTGGCGAAGTACTGCGCGGCGTACATCGCGCCGAGAGTGTAGCTCGGGAAGTAGCCGAAGCTGCCGTCGGTCCAGTGGATGTCCTGCAGGCAGCCATCGCGGTAGTTGCCGCGGGTATCGACACCCAAATAGGCCTGCATCTTCTCGTCCCACAGCGCCGGGATGTCCTCGGCCTCGATCTCGCCGTCGATCAGCGCTCGCTCGATCTCGAAGCGCAGGATCACGTGCGCCGGATAGGTCAGCTCGTCGGCATCGACGCGGATGTAGCCCGGCTCGACCCGGGTGTACAGGCGAGCCAGGTTGTCCGGCTCGAAGGCCGGCTGCTCGCCGAACTGTGCGCGAATCAGCGGAGCGACCTGGGCGAGGAAGCCCGGGTGGCGGCCCAGTTGCATCTCGAACGACAGGCTCTGGCTCTCGTGCACGCCCATCGACCGCGCCAGGCCGATCGGCTGGCCCAGCCAGTGGCGCGGCAGGTTCTGCTCGTAGCGGGCATGGCCGGTCTCGTGGACGATGCCCATCAGGCTTTGGGTGAAATCGGCCTCGTTGTAGCGGGTGGTGATGCGGCTGTCTTCCGGCGTGCCGCCCGAGAACGGGTGTGCCGACACGTCGAGCCGGCCACCGTCGAAGTCGAAGCCTAGCCGCGCCATCACCTCCAGGCCCAGCGCGCGCTGCTTATCGATGGCGAACGGCCCGACCGGCGCGATCACCGCCTCGTTCGCCTGCTTGGCGCGTACCTGGGCGATCAGCCCCGGCAGCCAAGTCTTCACCTCGCCGAAGATGCGCTCGATCTCGGCGCTGTTCATGCCCGGCTCGTACTGGTAAATCAGCGCGTCGTAGGGGCTGACGCCGAGCGCGTCGGCACGCAGCTTCGCCTCCTCGCGCGACAGCCGCACCACCTCGCGGAAATTCTCCAGGAAACCGGCCCAATCGTTGGCCGGACGCTGGCTACGCCAGGCATGCTCGCAGCGTGCGCCGGCCAGCGACTTGGCCTCGACCAGTGCCTCGGGCAGCAGGTTGGCGGCCTCCCACTGGCGGCGCATCTCGCGCAGATCGGCACGCTGCTCATCGTCGAGCGCCTCGTCTTCGGCGCGATGGATCGTCTCGCCGAGCGCTGGGTCAGTGAGTTGGCCGTGGATCAGCAGCGACAACTCGGCTAGCGCCGCAGCACGGGCGTCGTTGCCCTTGGCCGGCATCATCGTCGCCTGGTCCCAGCCGGCGATCGCCTGCAGGTGCTCGAAGCGGTACAGGCGCTGGAAACGGCCGGTCAGTTCCTGGAAAGCGGGGGTATGCGGCATGAGGATTCCCTTGCAGAACGGTGGCAGTTTTGGGCGCTGCGCTCGGCAGCCACCTCGCCAGCGCAGGCAGACAGAAGGTCGACGCTCGTGGCACCGCCCTCCATCGATTTACACAAAGCGCAGGTTCAGACGCAGGTCGGTACCGATCATCCGCACCGCATTGATGCGCACCTCGCGCTTGTCGGCGAGCGAGGTCAACGCAGGCCAAGCAAACAGGCCGCGTGCCGCATCGCCGGCAAACGACGGAGCCAGATACAACACCGCCTCGTCGACCAGATTCGCCTCGACCAAGGCGGCGTTGAGCCCTGCCCCGGCCTCGACCATCAGTTCACCTACGCCGGCTGTGGCCAACCTGGCAAGCAATGACGCCAAGTCGACGCGGCCGTCAGCTCCCGGCAGCACCCACACCTCAGCGCCGCGCGACAGGTAGGGCTCGTGGCGGGCCGGATCGGCCACTGCGGTTGCGACAATCACCGCTCCGCCTTCGCCGTTGAACAACTTCGCGGTAACCGGCACCGCCAAGGCACTGTCGACCAGCACCCGGCGCGGCTGACGGCTGGTTTCCACCTCGCGCACCGTTAGCGACGGGTCATCGGCCAGCACCGTACCGCTACCGGTCAGGATCGCACAGCTTTGCGCGCGCATGTCGTGCACGTCGCGGCGCGCATCCGGCCCGGTGATCCACTGGCTAACCCCGTTGAGCAGGGCGGTCTTGCCATCCAGCGTCGCCGCCATCTTCAGCGTCAGCCACGGCCGGCCGCGTTCCACGCGCGACAGGAAGCCCTTGTTCACCTTCCGCGCCTCGGCTTCCATCAAGCCATGCTCGACGGCGATGCCGGCCTCGCGCAGCATGGCCAGGCCCTTGCCGGACACCGCAGGGAACGGGTCGACCATCGCCGCCACCACACGGGCAACACCAGCCTCGATCAACCCCTCGGCGCACGGCGGGGTGCGGCCATAATGACTGCAAGGCTCCAGCGTCACGTAGGCGGTGGCGCCGCGGGCGCGCTCGCCGGCCTGTGCCAGCGCATGGCGCTCGGCGTGCGGGGTACCCGCCTTCACATGCCAGCCCTCGCCGACGATCTCGCCGTCGCGCACGATCACGCAGCCGACGCGCGGATTGGGCGTGGTGGTGTAGCGGCCCTGTTCGGCCAAGGTGAGCGCCCGCGCCATCATGGCGTGGTCGGTGGCGGAAAAACTCATCACAGCTCCAAGGCGTCTGCTGCGGCCACCCATCTAGGGCGGTCCCGCACCGCAGGTACCAAAAAAATCACCCGGCCAAGCCACTTGGCCGCCGGGTGCCGATTGACGCAGGCCGCTCAGACGTCCTGCTCGATTTCCTTGATCGCGTCCGAAAACTCGGAAATGTCCTGGAAGCTCTTGTATACCGAGGCGAAGCGCACATAGCCGACCTTGTCGAGCTTGGCGAGCTCGGCCATCACCATCTCGCCGATCTGCCGCGATGGCACCTCGCGCTCGCCCAGCTGCAGCAGGCGATGGCAGATGCGGGCGATCGCCTCGTCGACCAGCGCGGTCGGCACCGGGCGCTTATGCAGCGCGCGGAAGAAACTGGTACGCAGCTTTTCCTCGTCGAACTCGGTGCGGTGACCGTTGGCCTTCACCACCTGCGGCATGCGCACATCGGCGGTCTCGAAAGTGGTAAAACGCTTCTCACACGACAGACAGCGACGCCGACGGCGAATACTGGTGCCATCCTCATTGACGCGCGAGTCGATCACCTGGGTATCGGCGTGACCGCAGAACGGACATTTCATACTGTGCTATCCCGGATAAGCGTGCAATAGGGCAAGTTTAGCGCAAACGCGCGCGAAATCGGCGCATCGGACGCGCCAGATAGCACTCAACGCGACGCACTCAATGTCATTGACATGAATATTACATCGTCGCCGCGTACTTCCTCTGCCGCCGGCGGCGACGTCGCAACGAAACCGAGCGACTGATAGAGCGTCCGCGCCGCCGGATTCCAACGGTAGACATTCAGCGTAGCGGACTCGGCCTTTCGCTGTCGCGCCTGTTCGACCAGTCCGGCGACCAAGGCCCGGCCGCCGCCCTGACCGCGACGTGCTGGATCGATCAGGATACGGGCCAGATGCAGCCGTCCCGGCCCGCGTTCGAGCAACTGTCCGAAACCGATGCGACGGCCGGCGTCGTAGAGCCAATAGCTGTTGCCCGGCGCAACCACCAACTGTTCGGCCAACGCCTCCGGCTCAAGCGGAAACCGTACGCGTGGACCACCCCAGCTTAGGCATTCCTGGGCATCGGCGATCCAGTCGGTCAACGTTGCCAGCTCGCCCGTCCCTGCTTCATGAAGTTCCATCATCGACTCCTTTTCTCCAAGTACCGTTAGCCTTGGCCACGGCAAGCCAGCGATTCAAACGAAAATCGTTGGCCAGCCAGATTGCCCCCTATTGCCCCCAAGCCAGCAGCACCTTCCCCGACGGGGATAAATGCAAAAAGCGGCCCGAAGGCCGCTTTCGATGATAAAAAATTACCGTTTACTTGGCTGCGTATACCGGCAGGCGGGCGCACAGCGCCTTCACTTCGTCGGCGACGCGGGCCAGCACCGCCTCGTCGTTCGGCGCTTCGAGCACGTCGGCGATCAGGTTGGCCAGCAGCTTGGCTTCGGCTTCCTTGAAGCCGCGGGTGGTCATCGCCGGGGTACCGATGCGGATACCCGAGGTCACGAACGGCTTCTCCGGATCATTCGGGATCGCGTTCTTGTTCACGGTGATGTGAGCCTTGCCCAGAGCGGCTTCGGCATCCTTGCCAGTGATGCTCTTGGCGCGCAGGTCGACCAGGAACACGTGCGACTCGGTCTTGCCCGACACGATGCGCAGGCCGCGCTCGATCAGGGTCTCGGCCATCGTCTTGGCGTTCTTCTTAACCTGGCGGGCGTACTCCTTGAACTCCGGCGAGGCGGCTTCCTTGAACGCCACCGCCTTCGAGGCGATCACGTGCATCAGCGGGCCACCTTGCAGGCACGGGAAGATCGCCGAGTTCAGCGCCTTCTCGTATTCGGCCTTCGCCAGGATCACGCCACCGCGCGGGCCGCGCAGCGTCTTGTGCGTGGTGGTGGTGACGAAGTCGGCGAACGGCACCGGGTTCGGGTATTCACCGGCGGCAACGAGGCCGGCGTAGTGCGCCATGTCGACGAACAGGTAAGCACCCACTTCGTCGGCGATCTTGCGGAAACGCGCCCAGTCGATTTCCAGCGCGTACGCGGAAGCACCGGCCACGATCATCTTCGGCTTATGCTCGCGCGCCAGGCGTTCCACCTGGGTGTAGTCGAGCACTTCGTTCTCGTCGAGGCCGTACTGCACCACGTTGTACAGCTTGCCGGAGATGTTCACCGACGCACCGTGGGTCAGGTGACCACCATGAGCTAGGCTCATGCCCAGGATGGTGTCGCCCGGCTTCAGCACCGACACGTACACGGCCTGGTTGGCCTGCGAGCCGGAGTGCGGCTGCACGTTGGCGTAGTCGGCGCCGAACAGCGCCTTCAGGCGATCGATCGCCAGTTGTTCGACCTGGTCGACGTATTCGCAGCCACCATAGTAGCGCTTGCCCGGGTAGCCTTCGGCGTACTTGTTGGTCAGCACCGAACCCTGGGCTTCCATCACCGCGGGGCTAACGTAGTTTTCGGATGCGATCAGTTCGACGTGGTCTTCCTGACGGCGGTATTCGTCGCCCATGGCGGCGGCGAGTTCCGGATCATATTTGGCAATCGACAAGTCGGCAGCGAACATCTTTGACTCTTTCATCAAAGGTTAACGATGGGCCGAACTATACACGAAGCCGGCCCGCTTTTGCCATGAAGAATCAGTGCCTTCACGATGAGCAAAATTCATGCTGGGCGGGGGTTTCCGAAGCTTGGACCCTCCTTTTCAGTACGATGTCGGAGATGCCCCTGACGGGGTCGATCCAGTCGACACAAACCTAGTCGACCACGACGCTCGTCCCACCCCGCCCAGCAAACAAAACGGCATGCCTTGGCACGCCGTTTTACCTTATTGCCGGACGGCGTCGACCGGCGGCAGATCGTCGGCGGTGAAGAACAGCGGGATGTCGCCTTCCTTGTCGGCGGCCACCTCCGGCAGCAAACGCACGTCGTTCACCTGGCAGTCGGCCATCAGCTCGCGGAAATTGGCGACGATGCGCTCCACCGAGTCGAGCGGCGACAGCGGCCAGACAAAGCCCTTCCAGTTGCGCTCGTCGCCCGGGGTCGATACGGTAAAACGCAATTCGCCGTTCTCATGCGCCGAGGCGATCGCCACCGGCTCCTTGCCCAGCTCGCGCAACGCGCGGATCTGGGCACTGGCGAACACCTCGAGCGCCACATCCTGGCGCGCCATCCCGCCGGCCACCATCGCCTGCATCACCGGTTGCGGCGCGCGCGCGATCGGGAACAACGTCACACCGTCCTGATCGAGCGCAGCGTTCAAGAGCTTCATCACCGGCAGGCCCCAGCTGTTCACCGCCGAGCCGAAGCGCACCGGCGGCTCGGCCCCTTCGGCCACGGTGACCTGGCCAACCAGATAGCGCAGGAAGACGCCCTCCCCGTTCAGTTCAACCGGTGCGGCCGGCAGCTGATCGAGAGTACGGGCCAGCCCCGCCCCGTCCTGCGCCAGATAATAGAGTCGCGACGAGTTGATGCCAGCCAGCGTATCCGGGTGGATCAGCTTCGCGCCGAGCGACGCGTCACAGCCCGCTGCGAAAACACCGTGTTCGCGCAGCAGCGCATTGATCTCGTCGATATTGGACAGCTCGCCGGCCAGCGTCGTCTTCTGGCGGCTGCCGGCCACCAACACCAGCGGCAGCGCGAACGGCAGCGCGGTCGGGCCGTTCGGATTGCATTCCACCACTTCGCGCAATGCCTGCCACAGCGTGCGATACGCCTCCTGCGACGGCAGCATCGCCAGCGCGACCGACAGCGGCAAGAGCTCGTTGCGCTCCAGATAACCGGTCAGCGCCGTCGCCAGCTCGCTGTGCCACAGCGCACGGTCGTCACTGTTGGCGGCATCCTGGACGGCCAGCGTCAGGCGGATCAGTTCGTTTTTCGGCGCTACGGGGGTGTATTGACGTGGATCAGGCAAAGAAGAGTGGAACTCGGTCATGAAAACAGCTTCCTAACAGGGTCGGGGGATCGCCGTTATTGTCGCACAGCTGCCATTTTTCGGCCCGCCTTGGCCCGCCGGGCGGCTGCATGTTCACTTCAAAACATCACAAAATAACGATGAGCGACATCGAGTTATATTTTTTACAACTTTCGAACATTCGATGTTGACAAGGGAAAGGCAGATCTGGATAATCCGTCCTTGTTGAGATGCAGCAATTGCTTCTTGATAGTTTCTCCTCTATTTCTCCTTTGTAGACTTGGCGCGGACCTCTCGGATCCGCGCATTTTTTTTGCCCGCGCGCCGGAAACAATTCGGTAACACACTGAATTTTCAGCAAATACCCTAATCACTCCCTGCCGAAACGCACCACTCCCCTCGATCCTCGCCGCCCTCCACCAAGCGATTGCTCGGCCAAACAGCGAAATATCGCGCCGCAACATCCACAAACAGCGGAAAACACCATGCAATTAGCATTTTGCGCGGGTGTTTTCGCTTTGTTACAGAAATGAAAAAACCGAACATAAACATGTTCGGTTGCATAAAAGCTTGCCTATGCCAAAGAGGGAGTCCATGCCAACGCATGGACTGATAAGACGCAGCCCCAACGACAGAAGTTCCCGCCCTGCACTCGGGCACTATCTCGCCCCCTCTACCGCCTTGCAGCACCACGGATGCATCTGAGAGCCTGTTCAAAGTCTTTTTGCGGCAATGCAGCGCTAGGAGAGAGCTCCTGGCAGTGTCATTCACTGCCAGCGAGCGAACGACAACGCGATGCGCTGGGAGGAGGCGGCCCCGGAAGGCTGACCCGGTAAACGGTCAGCTGCGTAGTTGACCGGCTTGACCTTAGAGCCTGTTTACGATCTCGCGAACGAAGGGTCAGCCAAGGCGAAATGGCGCGAAAAAGCGGAGTGTACATGGAGTACATGAGCATTTTCAGCGTCATTTCAACGCAGGATCACCCGAGTGCAGCAGATCGTAAACAGGCTCTAAGAACATTAAGGCCTGCGCCGCCCGCCTAGCATCTGCCCGTTTGCCGGGCCAGCGCAGTTCGTAAAAAGACTTTGAACAGGCTTTGACACTGCATCCACTCCAGAAACGACAACGCCGCCCGACACGGGCGGCGTTATATGGCTGAGCCAACCGGCCCCCTTCGGGCACCGGCACGCGGCTTAGCGTTCTACCTGGCTCACGTCGCGCACCGCGCCGGTGTCGGCGCTGGTCGTCATCGCCGCGTAGGCACGCAGCGCCGGCGACACGTGACGTTGACGTTCAGCCGCCGGCTTCCAGGCGGCCGATCCCTTGGCGTCCATCGCATCGCGTCGGGCAGCCAGCTCGGCATCGCTGACCAGCAGCTTGATGCTGCGGTTCGGGATATCGATCTCGATGGTGTCGCCCTCTTCCACCAGGCCGATCGCGCCGCCCTCGGCCGCTTCCGGCGAGACGTGACCGATCGACAGGCCCGAGGTGCCGCCGGAGAAGCGGCCGTCGGTCAACAGCGCGCAGGCCTTGCCCAGGCCCTTCGACTTCAGGTAGGAGGTCGGGTAGAGCATTTCCTGCATGCCCGGACCGCCCTTCGGGCCCTCGTAGCGGATCACCACCACGTCGCCCTCGACGATCTGATCGGCGAGGATGCCTTCGACGGCGGCGTCCTGACTCTCGAAGATGCGCGCGCGGCCGGTGAACTTCAGGATCGAGTCGTCCACGCCGGCGGTCTTCACGATGCAGCCACGCTCGGCGATGTTGCCGTACAGCACGGCGAGACCGCCGTCCTGGCTGTACGCGTGTTCCTTGTCGCGGATGCAGCCTTCGATGCGGTCGTTGTCCAGCTCCGGATAGCGCATGCTCTGCGAGAACGCGATCGTGGTCGCCACGCCACCCGGCGCAGCGCGGTACAGCTTGTGCGACGCGCTGTCGGCGTCATTGCGCTGAATGTCCCAACGCGCCAGCGCCTCGCCCAGCGTCTTGCTGTGCACGGTCGGCAGCTCGGCGTGGAGCAGGCCGGCGCGGTCGAGTTCGGCCAGAATGCCGAGCACGCCGCCGGCGCGGTGCACGTCTTCCATGTGGTACTTCTGGGTGGCCGGGGCCACCTTGCACAGACACGGCACGCCGCGGCTGATGCGGTCGATGTCGGTCATCTTGAAGTCGACGCCGGCCTCGTGCGCGGCGGCCAACAGGTGCAGCACGGTATTGGTCGAGCCGCCCATCGCCACGTCGAGCGCCATCGCGTTCTCGAACGCGGCCTTGGTGGCGATGCTGCGCGGCAGCACCGAGTAGTCTTCCTGCTCGTAATGGCGGCGGGCCAGCTCGACGATGGTGCGGCCGGCCTGCAGGAACAGTTCCTTGCGATCGGCATGGGTGGCGAGCAGCGAACCGTTGCCCGGCAGGGACAGGCCCAGCGCCTCGGTCAGGCAGTTCATCGAGTTGGCGGTGAACATGCCGGAACAGGAACCGCAGGTCGGGCAGGCCGAGCGCTCGATCTCCGCCACTTCCTCGTCGGACACTTTCGGATTGGCCGCCTCGACCATCGCATCGACCAGGTCCAGACCGCGCTCTACACCGCGCCAGTTGACCTTACCAGCTTCCATCGGGCCGCCGGACACGAACACCACCGGGATGTTCAGGCGCAGCGCGGCCATCAGCATCCCCGGGGTGATCTTGTCGCAGTTGGAGATGCACACCAGCGCGTCGGCGCAGTGCGCGTTGACCATGTACTCGACCGAGTCGGCGATCAGGTCGCGGCTCGGCAGCGAGTACAGCATGCCGTCGTGGCCCATCGCGATGCCGTCGTCGACCGCGATGGTGTTGAATTCCTTGGCGACGCCGCCGGCCTTTTCGATTTCGCGGGCGACCAGCTGGCCGAGGTTCTGCAGGTGCACGTGGCCCGGCACGAACTGGGTGAACGAGTTGGCGATGGCGATGATCGGCTTGCCGAAGTCGCCATCCTTCATGCCGGTGGCGCGCCACAAGGCGCGGGCACCGGCCATATTGCGGCCGGCGGTCGAGGTGCGGGAACGGTAATGAGGCATGGTGATTCCTTTGTCTACTTATCTTTTTAAACGGACAACGCTCCGATCATGGCAATGACGTAACATCGCGCAAGGTACCGTGCCTCCGGGATACCAGATAAAACGGCAAAGGCGCCGGCCACTCGGTGGAGTGCACGACGCGCGGGAACGCTTTCCGTATAATTTCGTCAACACTTCTTTTACCGCATTCGCACCTTACTGACAAATGCTCATTCATCCCCAGTTCGACCCCATCGCCATCCAGCTCGGGCCACTCGGCGTGCACTGGTATGGCTTGATGTATCTCGCCGGCTTCATCATGTTTCTCGTGCTCGGCAACCGCCGCATCAAGACCAGCCAGACCTTCCTGACCAGCAAGCTGCTCGACGACCTATTGATGTACGGCGTGTTCGGCGTGGTCCTGGGCGGCCGGCTAGGTCAGGTGCTGTTCTACGAACCGGGCTACTACTTCTCGCACCCGCTCGAAATTCTCGCGGTCTGGAAAGGCGGAATGAGCTTTCACGGTGGCTTCCTCGGTGTGCTGATCGCGGTGGCACTGTTCGCGCGCAAGCAGGGCCGAAGCTTCTGGGAGGTGACCGATTTCATCGCGCCGCTGGTGCCGCTGGGGCTGGCTGCCGGTCGGATCGGCAACTTCATCAACGGCGAGCTGTGGGGCCGGCCGGCCGAGCCGACGCTGCCGTGGGCGATGCTGTTCCCGCAGGCGCGAGCCGACGACGTGGCGATGGCTCAGCAGTCGCCCGAGCTGATGTCGCAGCTGCTGCATTATGGCGCGCTGCCGCGCCATCCGTCGCAGCTCTATGAATTTCTGCTCGAGGGCTTGGCGCTGTTCGCGATCCTGTGGGTGTTCAGCCGCAAACCTCGCCCACTCGGCCAAGTCTCGGCGGTGTTCCTGATCGGCTACGGTGCCTTCCGCTTCATCAGCGAATACTTTCGCATGCCGGACTCGGGCATCTTCGGCCAGTCGTTCACCATCAGCATGGGCCAGTGGCTGAGCTTGCCGATGATCGTGATCGGTGCGGTGCTGTTCGCGTACTTCGGCAAGCGCCCGCCTCGCGCGGCCTGAGCAGTATCTCTTTCGCTCGCAAAGCCCCGCCCTGTGCGGGGCTTTTGCATGTGAAAACTGGCCGTTCGACTCCCCAGCGGCGATAATATCGGCCAAACGGCGGTTTTTCGCCCGCCATCATCCCGGACGCGTTGCGTCCGTTGTTTTGCCGACTGATACGGCGGCCTATCGTCCGCCCCGGAGCTCCCCATGAACAAACTGACCGCCACGCTGGCCAGCGCCGCTCTGTTGCTGAGCGCCGGCACCACCTTCGCTCAGGACGTGCTGCGCGTGTCCGCCATCCCCGATGAAGCCCCGACCGAACTGGCACGCAAGTTCGCCCCGCTCGGTGCCTATCTGGAAAAGGAAACCGGCCTGAAGGTGCAATTCGTACCAGTGACCGACTACGCCGGCGTGGTGACCGCGCTGACCTCGGACAAGCTCGACATGGCTTGGCTCGGCGGCTTCACCTACGTGCAGGCCAAGGAGCGCGGCAAGGTGATCCCGCTGGTACAGCGCGAGGAGGACACCAAGTTCACCAGCAAATTCATCGCCAATACGGCCAGCGGCGTCAACAGCCTCAAGGATCTGAAGGGCAAGAGCTTCGCCTTTGGCTCGGCCTCCAGCACCTCGGGCCACCTGATGCCGCGCTTCTTCCTGCAGAAGGAAGGCATCAAGCCGGAAACCTTCTTCAAGAACGTCGCCTACTCTGGCGCGCACGACGCCACGGTGGCCTGGGTGGCCTCGGGCAAGGTCGACGGCGGCGCACTCAATTCCTCGGTGTGGGACAAGCTGGTGGAAGGGCACAAAGTCGACCTGACCAAGGTGAAGGTGATCGGCACCACCCCGCCGTTCTACGACTACAACTGGACAGTGCGCGGCAACCTGGATCCGGCGCTGGTGAAGAAGATCACCGCTGCCTTCCTCAAGCTCGATGCCAAGAATCCGGAACAGAAGAACATTCTTGAGCTGCAGCGCGCGACCCGCTTCGTACCGACCAAGCCGGACAACTACCGCGGCATCGAGTCCGCCGCGCGTGAGGCGGGCCTGCTGAAGTGAGCCTGCTGTTCGACCGGGTGAGCCTCTCGCTGGGCGGCTCGCCCGTGCTGCACGATATTTCACTGAGCTTGGCCGACGGCGAGCAGGCGGCGCTGATCGGCCCGTCCGGCGCCGGGAAGACCAGCCTGCTGATGCTGGCCAATACGGTGCTGCGCCCGAACGGTGGTTCGCTACAGTTGCTCGGCCAGGCGCCGTGGTCGCTGCCCTCGCGCGCCCTTCGTGCACTGCGCCGCGACATCGGCACCGTCTACCAGAGTCCGCCGCTGCCGCCGCGCCAGCGCGTGGTCAATGCGGTAGCCGCTGGCCGGCTCGGCCGCCAGTCGCTGGCCGCCGCGCTCGCCCAGCTACTGTTGCCACGCGATACCGCCGCCATCGAGGCGGCGCTGGCTCGTGTCAACCTGGCCGACCGACTATGGGAGCGCTGCGATCAGCTCTCCGGCGGCCAGCGCCAGCGTGTCGGCATCGCCCGGGTGCTCTACCAAGCGCCCCGTCTACTGCTGGTCGACGAGCCGGTATCGGCGCTCGACCCAAGACTGGCCGAACAGACGGTACGGCTGCTCACCGACGAGGCGCGCAGCCGCGGTGCCACCCTGCTGATGAGCCTGCATTCGGTGGAACTGGCGCTGGCCTTCTTCCCGCGCCTGATCGGGGCACGCCAGGGACGAGTGATGTTCGACCTGCCGCGCGAAGCGGTCAGCGAGGCGCAGCTCTCCGCTCTCTACGCCGACGAGACGCCGCACGCACCGCCGCCGACCCCCACCCCACTGCCGTGGCAACGCCCATGCTGAGTCCGACCCGCGACCCCGCGTTCGGCCAACGTCTGGGTGCCACACTGCTGCTGTTGGCACTCTTGGCCCCGACCTTCGCACTGACCGGTTTCAATCCCTTCGTGCTACTCCGCCAGGACACTTGGCATGTCTGGCTCGGCTTCGTCGCCGGTTTCCTGCCACCGGCGCACGACGCCGACTTTCTCGCCGAGGTGCTGCGCGAAACGGTAACCACCCTGGCCAGCGCCACGCAGGGGCTCGCCCTTGCCGCAGCAATCGGCCTGCCTGCCGCACTCGCCACCAGCCGCGCCCTCGATGCCGCGCGACTCACCGCCGAGCCGCCGTCACGGTGGGCCGAAACAGCCAAGCGGTCGCTGCGCGGCCTGCTCGTCGCACTACGCGGCGTGCCCGAGATCGTCTGGGCACTACTGTTCGTTCGCGCGGTGGGGCTGGGCTCGCTGCCGGCGGTGCTGGCGATCGGCGTCGCCTACGGCGGCATGCTAGGCAAGGTGTACGCGGAGATCCTCGAATCGCAGCCGGCCGAGCCGGCCCGGGCATTGGCCGCCAGCGGCGCCGGTCGGCTGGCACGCTTTGCCTGGGCGACGCTGCCTCAGGCGCTGCCAGAGCTGGTCAGCTACAGTGTCTACCGCTGGGAGTGCGCGATCCGCGCCTCGGCGGTGATGGGCTTCGTCGGCGCCGGCGGTATCGGCCAGTTGATCGACACCAGCTTGAAAATGCTCAATGGCGGTGAAGTCAGCACGCTGCTGCTGGTCTTCCTGCTGCTGGTCGCGCTGACCGAGGCGATCAGCCGTCTGTGCCGCCGAGCGCTGGATAGCCGGGCCGGCATCGCCGGCATCGCTGTCGCCACACTGGCCGCGGTGCTCGGCAGCTGGGTCTGGCTTCGCCAGGGTTGGCCAAGCGATGCCTTCGACCTGGCCGCGCTCGATCACTTCGCCGGTGAGTTCTTCCCGCCGGCCCACGATGCGGCGCTGCTCACCAGCGCCGGGCGCGGCATCCTGGAGACGCTGGCGATGTCGCTCCTGGGCAGCGTGCTGGCCTTCGTCGGCGGCGCACTCCTTGCGGTCCCGGCGGCCGGCCGCTTCGGCGTGATGCTGAAGGGGCTGTCGCGGCTACTGCTCAATCTGCTACGTGGCGTGCCCGATCTGATGTGGGCGGCACTGGCGGTGCTGGCGGTCGGCTTAGGTCCGGCCGCCGGCGTGTTGGCGCTGACGCTGCACACTGCCGGGGTGCTGGGCCGACTGTTCGCCGAGACACTGGAGAACGCCGCGCCGGAACCGGAACGTGCGCTGCGCGCCGCCGGGGCGGGCCGCTTTTCCGCCTTCGCCTACGGCCAGTTGCCACAGGTGCTGGCACAGTGGATCGCCTACACGCTGTACCGCTGGGAGAACAACATCCGCATCGCGACCGTACTAGGCATCGTCGGTGCGGGCGGCATCGGCACCCAGCTGTACCTTGCTTTGTCGCTGTTTCAGCAGCAGACCGCGGCAACGCTGATCATCGCGATGCTGCTGTTGTCATGGGCCGTCGAGACCCTCAGCCGGGTACTGCGCCGACGAATGGAAAGCTGAGCCGACACGGGGAGTCTTCTGCCGTATCTTCAACGACTTATGATGGCTATCATTGGGTCTGAAGCGCGCCCGGCGTGGGCCCGCAAGATCACACGGAAGGAAAGTGTGATGCTGATTCGCTTCACTCAACAGCCCCCATGGACGGTCGCCGAACTATTGGTTCATCGCCTTGACGAGGTAAATGCCGGCGCGGTGCAGGAAGCGTTCGCGCCGGTACTGCACCACCCGCACGGTGACCTCGTGGTTGAGCTCTCACGGCTCGACTTTGTCGACAAGACCGGCCTCGCTACCCTACAGACGCTGCTGCAGCATTTGTCGACCGAAGGCCGCCTCCATCTCGCCGGACACGGCCCGTTACTGCAACGGCTGCGGGAACTGCATCGGCTACCGCCCAATGCCGAGGTCTTTCCGACGCTGAGCGACGCCTTGCACTGACCATCCCCAACAACAACACCCCGGACTAGCCGGGGCGTTGTTCGTTCTCGACGCCGAGGACGGCTCAGGCGTCAGCATCGCCCAACGTCCCCTGCTGCAGGATTTCCTGCGCCCATAAGACGGCCTCGGCATAATGCTGAGTGATCGGCACTGGGCTGAGCTGCAGTCGCTGTACCAGCGGGTCGATCCGTTCGGCGTCCCCGGCTTCGCAGGCGAGCGCCAGCGCGTAGCGGTCGGCAAAC
The DNA here is from genome assembly GCF_030385785.1 of Crenobacter oryzisoli. GTDB lineage: Bacteria > Pseudomonadota > Gammaproteobacteria > Burkholderiales > Chromobacteriaceae > Crenobacter_A > Crenobacter_A oryzisoli. The sequence continues at coordinate 120,029 of NZ_JAUEDK010000004.1, read as the reverse complement.
GCTCCGCTATGATGCAGCAACGCCGCCTGTACCGGCGCCGGCAGGTCCAGCGGCTCGATCGCTACGTCGAGCGGCTTGCCGAGCAAGGCGTCGAGCACCGAGAACATCCCGGTCACGAACAGCTGTTCGCGCTCGACCTTGCTACGCACATCGCCGAGCTTTTCCATGAAACGCGCGCGGATCAGCGACTTCTCCAGCAGACCAAACGAGCGTGCGCACTCTTGCTTTGCAGTGAACAGTAGCATCGACAGCCACTTGAACAAGGTCTCGCGCCCCAGCAGCAACAGCGACTCCTCGATGGTCTGCACTTCCTTGGCAAAACCGTTGCTCGGCGTGTTGATGAAACGCAGTAGCTTGAACAGCAGCACCGAGTCGCGCTTGAACTGCGCCTCGATCTGGCCGCTGTCGGTATTGGCGCGCAATAGCCGCATGATCTCGAGGATGTGCAGTTGCTCGGTGTCGATCCGCTCGTTCTCGTCGAGGCTCTTCAGGAGCGGCAGGATCGCTCCGTGGAACAGCGCGAACTGGCGCGAGCCGACACCGTGCAGGCACAGGTCGAGCTCTTCGGCCGAACCTATGTTGAACCCGATCCAGCGAGCCTTCGGATAGCGCTGCGGCAACTGCTCGAGAAACGGCTCCAGCACCTGCGGTGCCGGCGCGGCGAAGTCGACGATGAAGAAGTCCATCCGACGGAACAGCTCGCCCTGCTCGGCATCGAAACGCGCCGGTTCCACCGCGAAACGGTAGCCGTGGCCCTGCAAGCGGTCGAGCCGCGCCAGCAACTGCCCATCGAGCGCCTCGCCGACCAGCGGCGGCTCGAGCCGGTAGATCACGCTCTTTGCCGGCAGCTCGGTCAGCAGCGCATCATCCAATGCATGCAGCGACACCGGCACGAAGGCCTTGCGGTACGCGAGCAGCTTACCGATGTCGAGGTTCTTCAACGTGCCGAGCATCAACCGGTCGAACTCGGCCTGCTGGAGTGCCGACTGAAGCGGCCCCTTGCCGCGACGCACCGAAAACGCGTACGCCACCACCCTCAGCTGCTTGTCGTAGAGTGGCTGATGCGATACGAAACCGAGCGACGGCAGCGGCTCGGCCACGCCCGTCCCTGCACCGGACATCCCGGCGCCCGCCGATGTCTCGGTCGACGGTTCTGTTTCACGTTGGCGGCCAAAGCCGCTGGTCAGGCCTTCGATCAGGTGTTTGAGCATAGACCAGTAGAAAATAAAAACGGCAGCCTTAGGCTGCCGGTAGGTTATGGCTGATGCGCAGCGATGCGCGGCGTCGTCACCACTACGTCGCCGCACTGCGCTCGGTGGCGCAGCGCGTGATCGATCAGTGTCAGCGCCAGCATCGCCTCGGCGATCGGCGTGGCACGGATGCCGACGCAGGGGTCGTGCCGGCCGTGCGTTTCCATCAGCACCGGATTGCCCTGTTTGTCTATAGATCGGCGCGGCGTGGCAATACTAGAGGTCGGTTTGATCGCAATCGACACTTCGATGTCCTGGCCGGTGGAAATTCCGCCCAGAATCCCGCCCGCATGGTTGCTGGCAAAACCGGTCGGCGTCAGCTCGTCGCCATGCTCGGAACCGCGCTGTGCGACGCTGCCGAAGCCGGCGCCGATCTCCACCCCCTTCACCGCGTTGATGCTCATCATCGCGTAGGCGATGTCAGCGTCCAGTCGGTCGAACACCGGTTCGCCCCAACCCACCGGCACATTCTCGGCCACCACGCGCAGCTTGGCGCCAACCGAATCGAGGCTCTTGCGCACGCTGTCCATATACGCCTCCAGCTCGTCGACCACGCTGTTGTCGGCGGCGAAGAACGGGTTAGTCGGCACGTCGTCCCAGCTCTTGAACGGGATCACTTTCTCACCAATCTGGCTCATGTGACCGCGAATTACAATGCCATATTTTTCGGCCAGCCATTTCTTGGCGATCGCGCCGGCCGCCACGCGCACGGCAGTCTCGCGCGCCGAGCTGCGCCCGCCGCCACGGTAGTCGCGGATACCGTACTTGTGCCAATAGGTGTAGTCAGCGTGCCCAGGGCGGAAGGTATCGGCAATGTTGCCGTAGTCCTTACTGCGCTGGTCGGTATTGCGGATCAACAGCGCGATAGGCGTGCCGGTGGTCTTGCCCTCGAATACGCCTGACAGGATCTCCACCGTGTCCGGCTCGCGACGTTGCGTGACATGACGGCTGGTGCCCGGCTTGCGGCGGTCGAGCTCTGCCTGGATGTAGGCCTCGTCGATCTCCAGCCCCGGCGGGCAGCCGTCCACCACGCAGCCGATCGCCGGACCATGGCTCTCGCCGAACGAAGTGACGGTAAACAACAGGCCGAATGTGTTTCCTGACATGGCAATCCCTAAGTCTTATGCATTGATTTATTGCCAACGATTCTAGCACGCCCGTTTGCCTGGCTGTTCAGCGCAGCAGCGCTATGCCGAACGTCTGGGCGCAATAAAAAAGGCCAACCCTGCAAAGGGTTGGCCAACAAAACAGGAAGAGGAAAACGCTTACGATGCAGCGTTGATCAGCTCGCGCGACAGCGCATTGTGGTGGCCAACCAGCGGCTGCAGCTCGACCGTGGTCAACCGGCCGTTGTCGATCACCTGGCGGCCGTTGATGAAGCTGTGCGTCACATTGGCCGACGCGCAGAACACCAGCGCCGCCAGCGGGTCGGACAGGCCGCCCGAGAATCCCAGCTGGTTCAGGTCGAAGGTGATGAAATCTGCTGCGTAGCCCGGCGACAGCTGGCCGATGTCGTCGCGGTTGAGCACGCCGGCGCCGCCGCGGGTGGCCATCCACAGCGCCTCGCGCGCGGTCAGCGCGCCCGGGTCGGTGCGGCCGACGCGCTGCAGCAGCATCGCCTGGCGCGCTTCGTTGAGCAGGTGGCCGCCGTCGTTCGAGGCGCTGCCGTCCACGCCCAGGCCCACCTTCACGCCGGCGTCGAGCATGCCGCGGATCGGCGCGATGCCAGACGCCAGACGCATGTTCGAGCACGGACAGTGCGCCACGCCGGTGCCGGTGCGGGCGAACAACTCGATACCCTGCTGGTCCAGCTGTACGCAGTGGGCATGCCACACGTCGTGGCCGACCCAGCCCAAGTCTTCGACGTACTCGGTCGGCGTCTTGCCGAACACCTCGCGCGAAAAGTCGATGTCCTTGTAGTTCTCGGCCAGGTGGGTGTGCAGCGACACGCCGTAAGCGCGCGCCAGCTTGGCCGCCTCGCGCATCAGGTCGGTGGTCACCGAGAACGGCGAACACGGTGCCAGCACGATGCGGGTCATCGCGAAGCGGTCGGCATCGTGGTAAGCCTCCACCAAGCGGCGCATGTCGGCGAGGATCGCATCCTCGTCCTCCACCACGCGGTCAGGTGGCAGGCCGCCCTTGCTCTCGCCCAGGCTCATCGCACCGCGGCTGGCGTGGAAACGCATGCCGATCTCGGTGGCGGCCTCGATCGCGTCGTCGAGACGGCAGCCGTTCGGGTAGATGTACAGGTGGTCGGACGCGGTGGTACAGCCGGACAGCAGCAGTTCGGCCATCGCGGTCTGGGTGGACACGCGGATCATCTCCGGAGTCAGCCCGGCCCAGATCGGGTACAGCGCCTTCAGCCAGTCGAACAGCTCGCAATCCTGCGCCGGCTTGATCACCCGGGTCAGCGACTGGTACATGTGATGGTGGGTGTTCACCAGGCCCGGCAGCACCAAGTGATCCGTCAGGTCGACCACGCGGTCGGCCTGCTCGTTGGCCAGCTCGGCGGTGGTGCCCACGCGCACGATACGGTTGTCCTCGATCAAGAGCGCGGCGTCGGCGATCTCGCGACGCGCATCGTCCATGGTGGCGAGGGTATGGATATGGGTAAACAAAGTACGGGTCATGACAGCCTTCTCATGCATGAATTGGCCGAAACCCCTTGATCGTCGGTAGTTGGGCTTCGGCTCGTTGGTCGGATAACCAGCGGACTGAAGCGCGTACCGGCGCAGGAGGTGAGGAAAAGCCGTCGCGTCCCTCCCGAAACACGACGGCCTGTAAAGCTTACTGCGCTGCAGTCCCTGCGAGCCGGCTGGCCTCGAAGTGCTGCAGCAGCTGGGCCGCTACTGCTACCGCGATCACCGCCGGCTCCTTGCCGGCGATGCCGTCGACGCCAATCGGACAGGTCAGCTGCCGCTCGATGCTGTCGAGCGACAGCCCCTTGTCGCGTAGACGGCGCACGAAGCTCGCCCGCTTGGACTTGGAGCCGATCAGCCCGACATAGGCCGCATCGTCGCGGCGCAGCACCGCCTCAAGGATGTCGAAGTCCAGCGTGTGGCTGTGCGTCAGGATCAGCCAGTATGCACTGGATGGCTGACGCGCCACATCGCCCTCGTCGCCGAACTCGGCGACGACATTGTCGGGCAGCGACGCGGGAAACACCTCGTCGCGCGGATCGAGCCAGGTCACGTGGCAAGGCAGTGCCGACAGCATGTGTACCAGCGCCTGGCCAACGTGCCCGGCACCGAACAGCACCACCTGCAGCGTCGCCGGATGCACCACGTCGATCAGCCACTCGGCGTCGTCGAAGCGCAACAGCCGGGTCTCCCCGATCTCGTCGCGTTCAGCCAAGGTCAGCGGCGCATTCGACTGCAGCGGCACCTGGCGCACCAGCGTCTGGCGGGCCCGGTCAGCCAGCACCAGCTGTTGCAGCCAGCCGGCGTCACTGGCGTCGATCAGCTCGAATGCCAGATGCGCGACCCCGCCGCAGCACTGCCCCAGGCTCGCGCCCAGCGACATACGCACCCTCATCCGCCGCGGCGCGGCCGCATCGACCGATGCCTGCGCGATGATCGCACGCGCCTCGTCGATCGCACGGAACTCCAGCATGCCACCGCCGATGGTGTCGGCCTGCCAGTCGCGACCGACCACCATCCGCGCACCGGGACGGCGCGGCGTAGAACCTTCGGCCCGCGCGACCGTCACCAGCACCGCCGGCTCGTTGGCCGCTTGCGCGGCGCCGAGCACGGCGAGCCAGTTGGCGCCGGTGGCGGGACGGAAGCTCATACCGTCACCTTCTCCAGCTGCTTGGCGCGCGCCTCGGCCTGCACGATCTCGATCGTGTTCAGGATCGACTCCGCAGTCGCCGGCGCGTTCAGCGGCGGCGCCACGCGACCTTCGCCGAGCGAGGCGATCGCGTCGCGGATCGCCAAGAACACCGCCATGCCCAGCGGCAGCGGCGGCTCGCCCAGCGCCTTGGAGCGGTAGATGCTCTCTTCGGCGTTGCTGTTCTCGAACAGCTTCACGTTCAGCACTGGCGGGCAGTCCGACACGGCCGGGATCTTGTAGGTCGACGGCGCATGCGTCATCAGCTTGCCGTCCTTGTTCCACCACAGTTCCTCGGTGGTCAGCCAGCCAGCGCCCTGGATGAAGCCGCCCTCGATCTGACCGATGTCGATCGCCGGGTTGATCGAGCTGCCGGCGTCGTACAGGATGTCGGAACGAGTGATGCGGTTCTCGCCGGTCAGCGTGTCGACGATCACTTCCGAGCAGGCCGCGCCGTACACGAAGTAGAAGAACGGACGGCCAGTCAGCGTGGCAAAGTCGTAGTGGATCTTCGGCGTACGGTAGAAGCCGGACGACCACAGCGGCACACGGCCGGTGTAAGCGACACGGACAAACTCGTCGAACGGCACCGAGGCCTTGTCGCCGCATACAACGTGGTTGTCGCGGAACTTCACCTCGTCGGCCGCGCAGCCGTACTTGGTCGCGGCAAACTCGGCCAGCACGGTCTTGATCTTCACCGCCGCGTCCTGGGCGGCCTTGCCGTTCAGGTCGGTACCGGTCGACGCGGCGGTCGCCGAAGTGTTCGGCACCTTGGAGGTATCGGTCGCCGACACGCGCACGCGGTTGAAATCAACGCCCAGTTCCTCGGCCACCACCTGGGCGACCTTGGTGTTCAGGCCCTGGCCCATTTCGGTGCCGCCGTGGTTGATCAGCACCGAACCGTCGGTGTAGATGTGCAGCAGCGCGCCAGCCTGGTTGAACTGGGTCGCGGTAAACGAGATACCGAACTTCACCGGCACCAGCGACAGGCCTTTCTTCAGCACCGGGCTAGTGGCGTTGAACGCGTCAATCTCGGCGCGGCGCTTCTGGTACTCCGAGCTTTCCTCGAGCTGACCGACCAGTTCGTGGATCACGTTGTCTTCCACCGTCATCTGGTACGGAGTGACATTGCGCTCGGTCTTGCCATAGAAGTTGGCCTTGCGCACCTCCAGCGGGTCCTTGCCCAGTTTGCGGGCGATATCGTCGATCACGTACTCGATCGCGATGATGCCCTGAGGACCACCGAAGCCGCGGAACGCGGTGTTCGACTGGGTATTGGTCTTGGCACGGATCGACAGGATGTCGAAGGTGTCCAGGTAGTAGGCGTTGTCCGAGTGGAAGATCTGGCGGTCGCCTACCGGGCCGGACAGGTCGGCCGAGAAACCGCAACGCAGCTGGTACTGGAACTTCACGCCCAGGATGCGGCCGTCGTCGTTGTAACCGACATCGAACAGCGCGCGGAAGTCGTGGCGCTTGCCGGTGATCATCATGTCGTCGTCGCGGTCGGCGCGCAGCTTCACCGGCTTGCCGGTGCGGCGCGCGAGGATGGCCGCTACGGTCGCGAAGTACCACGACTGGGTTTCCTTGCCACCGAAACCACCGCCCATGCGGCGGCACTCCACCTTGATGCCGTGCACCGGCTGGCCGAGTGCGTGCGCGACCATGAACTGCATTTCCGACGGGTGCTGGGTCGAGCAGTAGACATGCATGTCCATGTCTTCGCCCGGCAGCGCGTAGGCGATCTGGCCTTCCAAGTAGAACTGTTCCTGGCCGCCGACGTAGAAGTCGCCATCGTGGCGGTGCGGTGCGGACGCGAGCTTCGCCTCGACGTCACCGCGGGCGATGTGCACCGGCGGCAGCACGTAGGCCTTCTCTTCGGCGCCTTGCTGCGCGGTCAGGATTGCCGGCAGGTCTTCGTACTCGACCTTGGCGAGCTTGGCGGCGCGGCGCGCCAGGTCGTGGCTGGTTGCGGCCACGGCGAACATCGGCTGGCCGACGTACAGCGTCTCGCCGTCGGCGAAGACCGGTTCGTCGTGCAGGAACGGGCCGAGGTACTTGTCGCCCGGCACGTCGTCCAGGGTGATCACGGCGATCACGCCTGGCGCGGCCTTCACGGCCGACAGGTCCATCGATTTGATCTTGGCGTGCGCCTTGGCCGACAGGCCCATTGCAGCGTGCAGGGTGCCCTGGCGTTCCGGGATGTCGTCGGTGTAGGTGGCGCGGCCGGTCACGTGCAGGTGGGCGCTCTCGTGGAACAGCGACTGGCCTACGGTACGGTGTTGAGTGTTTTGCATGGTCATTCCTCTATCTCTGATTCGTAGCCTGTCAATCACACGCGGGTGTCGGCTGCGCCGGTGGACTCAAGATAGAACCGCAAGAGCAGGTTCTTCGCCGTCTTGATGCGGTAGTCGCTGGAAGCGCGCATGTCGGTCATCGGGCGGTAGTCCTCGCCCATCGCGTCCATCGCCGCGCGCACGGTCTCCTCGCTCCACTGCTTGCCGATCAGCGCCTTCTCGGTGCTGATCGCGCGCTTGGAGGTGGCGGCCATGCCGCCGTAGGCGATGCGTGCATCGGCTACCTTGCCGTTGTCCAGACGCAGCGCGTAGGCACCGCAGACGGCAGAGATGTCCTGGTCAAAACGCTTGGACAGCTTGTAGGTCGCCACGGCCTGGTCGGCGCGGCGTTTCGGCACCACGATGGCCTCGACGAATTCGCCCGCTTCGCGGTCCTGCTTGCGGTAGTCGAGATAGAGGTCTTCCAGCGCCAGTTCGCGACGGCGCTCGCCCTTGCGCAGCACCACGCGGGTGCCGATGGCGATCAGGATAGGAGCGGAGTCGCCGATCGGCGAGCCGTTGGCCACGTTGCCGACCAGGGTGCCGGAGTTACGAATCGGCATCGACGAGAAGCGCTTCCACAGCTCTTCCAGTTCCGGATATTCGTTGACCAGCGCCGGGAAAGCGTCGTTGAGCAGCGACGCGGCGTTGATGCGGATCTCGCTGTCGTTCTGCTCGATGACCTTGAGCTCTTCGACATTGCCAAGATAGATGACAGTCTTCAGCGTCATCAGGTGCTTGGTCACCCACAGGCCAACGTCGGTACCGCCGGCGAGGATGATCGCATCCGGATATTGCTCGTAGAGGGAAGCCAGCTCGGCGGCAGTCGCCGGCGCAAAATAGCGCTGACCATTGCTTTCCAGGGCGACGGTGCTGTCCGGGCGAATCGACTTGAGCTGTTCGGTGACGGCATCCACGTCGGTCGGCACGGCCGGGTAGCTGCCCATGCTCTGTACCGCGTCGATGATCGGACGGTAGCCGGTGCAACGGCACAGGTTACCGGACAGGTTGTCGAGTACTTCGTCGCGGCACGGCTTCACGTCGCCGTTCTGGTACATGGTGTACATCGACATCACGAAGCCAGGGGTACAGAAACCGCACTGCGAGCCGTGGCAGTCGACCATCGCCTGCTGAACCGGGTGCAAGCTGCCGTCCTGCTGGGCAACGCCTTCAACGGTCCAGAGCGCCTTGCCGTCGAGCGACGGCACGAAGCGGATGCAGGCGTTGATGGCACGGAAATGCACCTTGCCGTCGGCCTCGAGGGTGGCCTCGGTCACGGTGCAGGCACCGCAGTCCCCTTCTGCACAGCCTTCCTTGGTGCCGGTCAGACCGACGTCTTCGCGCAGATAATTCAGCAGCGTTTGAGTCGGCGAGCTCGGCACTACTTCATGCAGCTGGCCGTTCAGAAAAAACCGAACCGATGTACGGTGAGTCATGTCATTCTCCTCTTCCTGTTTCGCCGGGTTGTTTTCTGAAGGAACAACGCCGGCGCTGTTACGGCTGCAACCGGCAGGAGCTTGCGCTCCCGCGATGGCTGGCCCCTCCTGCTGTTGGCCGCCGTTCTGGAAGAAGGTTGGCCGAGCGGCCACCCTGACTCCGATGGTGATACCACGATGCAGGACACTAGTCGAAAACTCGGATACTGCAGCACTTCCGGCCCTGACGAACCGGATAACGACTATACCTGTTCTTGGATTTGTCCAGCCTTTAAGGCCGGGGTAACTCCATTCGATTATCGGACATTGCTGCCCGGCAGCCGGATGGGGTCACCGACAAATGCAGGCGGTTTCATCGGAAACCACCGCAATTCTCTTCACGTAAAATATCTTAATACGGTCGCAATGTCATCCTCTGTTCACGCGACGAGTGGTTTAATGCGACACCGACCGGCCTTCGGCGCAGCCTCGAGCGATTCACCGCGGCCAGCCGCCACCGCTTCTTCAGCGCGATTGAAGTATAGATTCAAGGTCACCACACCCAGCGTTGCAAGCCGAATGCCGCAGCACAGCAGTAGAGCCAGCGCCTTCGCCATCGGCAGCCCCGACGATGAGGTCGGGATCACCATCACGACGTACTTATCGTAGCGTCTGGTCGAGTAGTCCGCTTTGCCCCAGCATCTTGATGCTGGAGGCGAGCACGATATCGAACATCACGATACCGGCGGCGCACAGCACGGGCGAAAAAGTGGCGTGGCTGCTCATGCAAAGCCACGCCACCACAAGGCCGACGTAAAGCAGCCCCTAAAGCTTGGGATTGGGCGGGATGCGCGCCGTATCAGGCGTCTTTGCCCAGCAACTGGTAAACCTGCTTGAGATCGACTTCGTCGCAGTTGTGGCCGGGGCCGACGCGGTCGACCACGATGAAATCGCCTACCTGGCCGATGGTCACCAGCGGGTGGTGCCAGGTGCCACGGAAATAGTTCACGCCCTGGTTGCCCTCGACCCAGAAGGCGCGCAGGCCGGACTCGTCGGGCTTGTCGTCCGCGCCATTCGGGGCGACAACGACGACAAACGGGGCATTGCTGCATGGGATGAAAGCCTGGCTGCCGAGCGGGTGACGCTCGAGCATCGTGACTTCCAGCGGGAAATTGAAGGCATCGCCACGGGCCATGCTAATGGCAACTTGGCAATCTTCACCGACGACGTCGGTGAGGCCGAGCTTGTGGTAGCGCTGGGTGGTGCCCTTGTTGATCGGGAACCAGTCGCTGCCCGCGATCTCGATCACTTCGCCGAAGGGGGCGAAAGCTTCCTTGGTCAGCGCTTCGAGTTTCAACGTCGCCATGGTGTGGTCTCCTCTATTTGATGGCGGCCCCGCCCACAAGGAGCGGGGCCAAAACTTCATGTCACCAGGCGCTTAGTCGGCGAGCTTGCCCCAGATACGCAGGCGGCTTACACCACCGTCCGGGAAGATGTTCAGGCGCACGTGGGTCACCGGGCCGATCTCGCGGATCTGCTCCTTGCCGTAGTAGTGCTGCTTGTCCATCTCGGTCTTCTGTTCCGGCAGCAGGGTGTCCCAGAACATCGCCTGGGTCACGATCGACTGGTCGGTGCTGTTGGTCACGTAAGCAGCCTGGATCGACACGCGGTCCGGGTAGTTGCCCTTGAAGTGAGCGGTGTCGACTTCGATCTTCTCGACGATAGCCGGGTGGCCCAACTCGACGATGCACCAGTCGTTGCCCGGCTCGCGACGGCGGCGGGTTTCCCAACCGTCGCCCATGTTCACGCCGCGCCCCGGCATCACCAGGCGGAACGGCACGCCGAAGTGGGCGTTGTTGTAAGCAACGATGCGGCCGCCGTTTTCCAGCGCCGACACTTCATAGATCTGGCTCGGGTCCTTCTTGTCCCAGTCGCACTGCGGCAGACCGTATACGCGGAAGCGGGCCACGCCGCCGTCCGGATAGATGTGCAGGCGCAGGTGGGTCCACGGACGCTCGTCGGAGATTTCGAAGAAGTGGTGCGAGTCGCCGTTCAGCGAGGTGGTCGCAACGATTTCGGTCCACTCGGTGGCGTCGGTCGGGTCGGTTTCGCTGTAGCAGGCCTCGATCGATGCGGCCGGCGGGTAGTTGCCGGTGAAGTGGCTGGTTTCAACGTCGAAACCCTTGATCACGCCCGGCAGGCCCAGCTTGACGATGGCGTAGTCATGACCACCGTTGCGGCGACGGCGGGTTTCCCAGCCATCCATCCACTTGCCGTGATCGTCGAACTTGCCAACGATGAACACGGCTTCCGACGCTTGCAGCATGCGCTCGGCCGGAGCGAACCATTCATCGGTGCAGAACAGGACCTTGGCGCCGAAGTCCGGGTGAGCCAGGTTGGTATAACGGGTAGCGAATTCCGGTACCGACTCGGCGGGACGGGAATTGATGACGGTTCCTACCGGAGCATTCGGTGCTGCCATGGTCATTCTCCTTTTATGGTTTGTTGCTTCCGGACCGAGGCCGCGACAGGCGGGGTCGGCCGGAAGACTTGGCGATAAGTCCGCGATTAGCCGACGATCAGATCATTGAGACGGAAGCCGCCGATCTTGTAGATTTGCTTGAGGCTTTCTGCCCGCTCCTGCTCGACCGGCAGCGCGGTGCGACGCTCGAACTCGGCAATGATGCCGGCACGGTCGTAGCCGCGAACCGCCAGGATGAACGGGAAGCCGAACTTGGCGTTGTATTCCTCGTTCAGGCTAGTCAGCTTGGCAAACTCCTCGGCCGAGCACTTGTCGAGGCCGGCGCCGGCCTGCTCCGAGGTCGACTCGTCGGTCAGCTCGCCTCGCACCGCCGCCTTGCCGGCCAGTTCCGGGTGGGCGCGGATCAGCTTCAGCTGGGCATCGAGGCCGGCTTCTTCGATCTCGTTGATCATCGTGGCGTGCAGTTCGGCCATGTTGGCGAACGGGCGCTTGGTAGCGGCGCGCTCGGCTACCCACGGCGAGTGCTCGAAGATGCCGCCGAGCACGGCGACGAACTCGGCCACCGGGGCGTCGTTCAGGGCTTGCAGCGAAATGGTCTTGCTCATTGTCTTGTCCTGGTCTTATTTGCTGTACGGATGGGTTTCAGCCCAGTGCCGTGCGATATCAATGCGGCGCGCCACCCAGACCTGCTCGTGGCTGGCCACGTAGTCGAGGAAGCGGCGGAAGGCGGCGAAGCGGCCCGGGCGGCCGAGCAGGCGGCAGTGCATGCCGATGGACAGCATCTTCGGTGCGGTCTCGCCCTCGGCGTAGAGCACGTCGAAAGCGTCCTTCAGGTATTGGTAGAAGTGCTCGCCGGTGTTGAAGCCCTGCGGGGTCGCAAAGCGCATGTCGTTGGTGTCGAGGGTATACGGCACGACCAGATGCGGCTTGGTGCTGCCGTCGGACAGCTCCACTTCGCTCCAGAACGGCAGGTCATCGCCGTAGTAGTCGGAGTCGTAGGCGAAGCCGCCGTGCTCGACCACCAGTTGGCGGGTATTCGGGCTGTCGCGGCCGGTGTACCAGCCCTCCGGCGTCACGCCGAGCAGATCCTTGATGATCTGCATGGCTTCCTTCATGTGCTGGCGCTCGGTTTCCTTGTCGATGTGCTGATAGTGAATCCACTTCAGTCCGTGGCAGGCGATCTCGTGGCCGCCTTCGACGAAGGCCTTGGCCACTTCCGGGTGACGCTGCAGCGCGGTGGCTACGCCGAAGATGGTCAGCGGCCAGCCGCGACCTTCGAATTCGTTCAGGATGCGCCATACACCGGCACGAGAGCCGTATTCGTAGATCGACTCCATCGACATGTGACGGTCTTCGTAGGCCGCCGCGCCGACGATCTCGGACAGGAATTGTTCCGACGCCTTGTCACCGTGCAGCACACAGTTCTCGCCGCCCTCTTCGTAGTTGAGGACGAACTGCAGCGCGATGCGGGCATTGCCCGGCCAGTTGGCTTGCGGAACATTGCGGCCGTAGCCGACCAGGTCGCGTGGGTATTGCTTGCTCATCTTGGGCTTCCTTTATCTCTTGGGCTCAACGCTTCAGGTTGAAAACAGCCCTGAGGTCTGCCTGCATGCCATCGTCTTCGAAACGCAAGCGACGCTCGCAGTCCTGCAGGTGATGATTCATCGCGTCCAGCACACCGGCGCGATCGCGCGCCTCGAGGCTGGCAAGAATGCGGTCGTGCTCGTCGAACGAGCAGGCACTGCGGCCCGGCACGTCGTAGAGCGCAATGATCAGAGAAGTACGCGAGGCGAGGCTGCGCATCAGATCAGTCAGCACCTCGTTGTCGGCCAATTTGGCCAACTGCACGTGAAAGGCGTTGGAGAGGCGGATCCAGGTGACCCGATCCTTGCGGCTGAACGCGGCACGCTCCTCCTCCACCATCTGGCGCAGCGGCAACAGGCGCAACGGCAGATCCGGCAGCGTCAGCAGCTTGTCGAGAATGGCACCCTCGACCATCCGGCGCGCCTCGAACACATCGCGGGTTTCTTTCAGGTCGGGCGTCGCGACAAAGGCACCCCGGTTCGGCAGCAGCTCGACGATCTTGTCGTGCGCCAAGCGCGCCAGCGCGGCGCGCACCGTACCGCGCGAGCAATGGAACACATCGCACAGCACCGCCTCGGTCAGCTTGACGCCGGGCAGTAGACGGTGGTCGATCACCGCATCGAAGATCTCCGAGTAGATGCGGTCGACTTCATTGGCAGGTTCGGCCAATTCCAGCAATCGCGAGGAAACGGACGACTCCGCCGCCATCGTCTGCACGTCTGCTGCTTCAAAAGCTTCGCTCATCTTCTGCCCCGTTACGTTTCCGCTAATCGGGAAACGTTTCCAAAATTTTGTTGACAATTATTGGTGTCGTCGGACAATATCGTCAACACAAATTGTTAACAATTTTTGTGCGACCGCAACAAGGACCGACCGGTGGTCGCGGAAGCACAGGAACAGGAGAGAAAGAGATGGGCAAGCTGTCGACGCACGTGTTGGACACCATGCACGGCAAACCCGCCGCAGAAGTGCTCTGCGAACTCTATAAGGTAGAGGACGGCCAGCGCAGCAAGGTGACCGAAATCCACACCAACCAGGACGGCCGGTCCGACAAGCCGCTGCTGGAGGGCGACAGCCTGAAGGTCGGCGTGTACGAACTGGTGTTCCACGTGGGCGACTACTTCGCCCGCAAAGGGGTATCGGTTCCCGAACCGCGCTTCGTCGACCAGGTGGTACTGCGCTTCGGTATTGCCAATGCCAGCGAGAACTACCATGTGCCGCTGGTTGTAACGCCGTGGACCTACTCCACCTACCGCGGTAGCTAAGATTTAAGAGATTGTGATTCGGTAGATGAAGGACGGCCGGCGCAGTAAGCCGACCGAAGCTCATCTGACCTAGACAGCCGGAGCGACGAGCCACTGCCTGAAGGCCAAACAGCCTGAAAAAGTGACGAGACGAACTGGCGCTCCATACGGGCGATGACCTCGCCTACAAGGAGGAAGAACGGTTCGCGAACCGTGCTTCGTCAACCAGGTGGTGCTGAGCCTTGGCCAACGGCCGGGGCCAGCGAGAACTACCATGTGCCGCAGGTAGTGACGCCGTGGACTAACCCCCATAACAGCGGCCGCTGATTCTTAGGAACCATCGAGATTCAACACCATGGAAAACTACCTGCTTGAGTTCGCCAACCTGCTGCTACGCTGGTTGCATGTCATCGCTGCCATCTCCTGGATCGGTGAGTCGATCTACTTCGTGATGCTGGACAACAGCCTGCATGCACCGAAGGATGAGGCCAGCAAGAAACGCGGTGTGTTCGGTGAAATGTTCGCCGTGCACGGCGGCGGCTTCTATCACAACCAGAAATTCCTGACCAACCCGCCGTTCGAACTGAACGAAGACCTGCACTGGTCGTTCTGGAAGTCCTACACCACTTGGCTGTCCGGCTTCGCACTGTTCTCGCTGCTGTACCTAGCCAATGCCAGCATCTACCTGGTGAACCCGAGCAGCTCGTGGGAGTGGGCGGCCAAGATGTCCGGTCCGGAAGCCGGCGTGGTTGCCGTGGCCTTCCTGCTTGGCGGCTGGCTTGTGTATGACCAACTGTGCCGTCGCATCAGCCCGAACATGGATCGCGATGGCGTACTGAGTATCGCCGTTGCCGTGATGGTGATCGTGGTGGCCTACCTGACCTGCCACATCTTCCAGGGCCGTGCCGCCTTCCTTCTGACCGGCGCCGTGATGGCCACCAGCATGTCGGCCAACGTGTTCTTCTGGATCATCCCGGGTCAGCGTCGCATGGTCGAGGACATCAAAGCCGGCCGTACTCCGAACCCGCTGGACGGCAAGCGCGGCAAACAGCGCTCGGTGCACAACACCTACTTCACGCTGCCGGTCGTGCTGCTGATGCTCAGCAACCACTACTCGTTCACGTACAGCAACGAAAACGCCTGGATCATCATGTCGCTGCTGATCGTGTCCGGCGCGCTGATCCGTCAGTACTTCGTACTGCGTCACCAGGGTAAGAACCTGATCGCCCTGCCGGCGCTGGGTACCGCGGTCCTGGCCGTGGTGGCATTCATCGCCGCACCGAAGCCTGCTGACACGACTCCGGTTGCCAAGGCCGACAGCACTGTCACCGCTCCTGCCGCCGCCACCGCAGCAGCATCCGGCGACAGCAAGGATGTGACCTTCAACAAGGTGGACGGCATCCTGACCACCCGTTGTACTGCTTGTCACGCCGCCAAACCGACCCAGCCGGGCTTTGCCTCGGCCCCGGCCGGTATCCATCTGGATAACCCGGCAGAAGTAAAGTCGCATGCGGCTCGCATCAAACAGGTCGTGGCATCGAAGTACATGCCGCTGGCCAACATGACCAAGATGACCGACGACGAGCGCGCAGTCATCGCGCAATGGAGCGGTAACTAAGTCGGTCTAACGTAGCGCCTTGGTACGGCCAATCGGGGCTCCCCGGTTGGCCGTTCGATAAAATAACGAGGAGATACACCATGTTCCGAGGCACCAAGATCGTCGCCACGCTCGGCCCTGCCAGCAACGACCTGTCCACGCTTGAACGCATGATCTCGGCTGGCGTCAACGTCGTCCGGCTGAACTTCTCGCACGGCACCGCCGATGACCACATCGCCCGCGCTGCCCTTGCCCGTCAAGCCGCAGAGAATGTTGGCCGCACCGTCGGCATCCTCGCCGACCTGCAAGGCCCGAAGATCCGTGTCGGCAAGTTCGCTGACGGCGCCATCCAGCTCGCCAAGGGCGATCGCTTCATCCTCGACGCACAATGTGAACTGGGCAATCAGGAGCGTGTCGGTCTCGACTACAAGAACCTGCCGCGCGACGTGCAAACTGGCGCCGTTCTGCTGCTCGACGACGGTCGCATCGTGCTCGACGTCGAGCGTGTCGACGGCGACGAGATCCACACCGTGGTGCGCATTGGCGGCAAGCTGTCCAACAACAAGGGCATCAACCAGCAAGGCGGCGGCCTGTCGGCCCCGGCGCTGACCGTCAAGGACAAGCAGGATCTGAAGACCGCCGTTGCCCTGGCCGCCGACTACATCGCCGTGTCGTTCCCGAAATCGGGCGACGATATGCGTGAAGCGCGCAACCTGGTCGCCGAAGCGAACGGCCACGCGCTCCTGGTTGCCAAGATCGAACGCACAGAGGCGATCACCAACCTCACCGACATCCTGCTGGCCTCGGACGGCATCATGGTCGCCCGCGGCGACCTGGCAGTCGAAGTAGGCGACGCAGCCGTGCCGGCACTGCAGAAGCGCATGATTCGCGAAGCCCGCCTGCACAACAAGTTTGCGATCACCGCGACCCAGATGATGGAGTCGATGATCACCGCCCCGATCCCGACCCGCGCCGAAGTGTCCGACGTGGCCAACGCGGTGCTGGACGGCACCGACGCGGTGATGCTGTCGGCCGAAAGCGCTGCCGGCCAATACCCGGTGGAGACGGTCGAAGCGATGGCGCGCGTCTGCGCCGAGGCGGAAAAGTCCTACGTCAACAGCCTGGACGAGGAACTGCTCAACCGTGAGCAGAGCCAGATCGACCAGTCGATCGCGATGGCGGCGCTGTTCACCGCGCAGCACATCGGCGTGAAAGCGATCGCAGCCCTCACCCAGTCCGGTTCGACCACCCAGTGGATGAGCCGCGTGGACAGCGGCGTGCCGATCTACGCGGTCACCCCGGAAGAATCGA
This sequence comes from Crenobacter oryzisoli, assembly GCF_030385785.1. Classification (GTDB taxonomy): domain Bacteria; phylum Pseudomonadota; class Gammaproteobacteria; order Burkholderiales; family Chromobacteriaceae; genus Crenobacter_A; species Crenobacter_A oryzisoli. Next base: position 102,985 of record NZ_JAUEDK010000004.1, on the reverse strand, counting down.
CCCGCCGCAAGGTGAGCATCTTCCGAGATGTATTCCCGCTGAAGACTGATGCGATCCCGACCAACCGCGAAGCGGCGCTGGCCCAAGCCGAGCGCGCGCTGCTCGAACACGGCGCGGTGCAGCGCGGCGACCTGCTGTTGATGACGATCGGTGAACCGCTGGGCAAGCCCGGCGGCACCAACACCATGCTGATCGTGCGGGTGGGTGAATACTCCCGCTGATCACAACGATGATGGGTCCTCTCTTGTAACCGGCGCTTGCGCCGGTTTTTTTTCGGCCTACGCTGACATGGCCCGCCGTCGCTGAACAACTCTGATACGATAAAGCCCCCTATCGGGGGCTTTATCGTGCAGACGTGTCGACTCGGCGATCAAAAGCCGGCCGTGGCCCCGTCCGGGTTGCGCGGGTCCGAATAGCCGTACAGGCCATCGTCACGCACCTGGATGGTCTGGGTACGGCCCATCGTCGGCTTCTCCGCCACCTTGTAGCCCTGGTCACGAAGAATCTTCAGCGTATCCGGGCTCAGCCCTTTTTCGACACGCAATTCGTCCGGCAACCACTGGTGATGCACCCGTGGCGTGGACGCCGATTCGGCCGGGTTCAGGCCGAAATCGATCGCGTCGACGATGGTCTGCAGCGTCGTGGTGATGATGCGCGCACCACCGGGACTGCCGGTCACCAGCCACGGCTTGCCGTTCTTCAGCACCAGCGTCGGCGACATCGACGACAGCGGCCGCTTGCCAGGCTGGATGGCGTTGGCCTCGCCGCCGATCAGGCCGTAGGCGTTCGGCACCCCCGGCTTGGACGAGAAGTCATCCATCTCGTCGTTGAGCAGGATACCGGTGCCCTTGGCGACGATGCCGCTGCCGAAGTTGAGGTTCAGCGTGTAAGTGATCGCCACCGCGTTGCCCTTGCCGTCGACGATGGAGAAGTGCGTGGTCTGGTCGCTCTCATACGGCTGCGGCTTGCCCGGCTTGATCGCCGCGGCCGGCAGCACCTTGACCGGGTCGATCTTCTTCGCCAGCTCGTCAGCGTAACGCTTCGACGTCAGCCCCTTGACCGGCACCTTCACGAAACCCGGATCCCCCAGGTATTCCGCACGGTCGGCGTAGGCCAGCTTCATCGACTCGGCCAGGTAATGGATGCTCTGGGCGCTGTTCAAGCCGTACTGGGACAACGGATAGCGCTCAAGCAGGTTGAGGATCTGGATGATGTGAACCCCGCCGGAACTTGGTGGCGGCATCGACACCACCTTGTAGCCCCGGTATTCCCCGCTCACCGGCTCGCGCTCGACGACCTTGTAGTTCTTCAGGTCTGCCTTGCCGATCAGCCCGCCGTGCTGTGCCATCTCGGCGACGATCTTGTCGCCGATCTCTCCCTCGTAGAGCACCTTGGCGCCGTGCTGGGCGATCAGCTTCATCGAGCGGGCCAGATCCTTCTGCACCAGCCGCTCGCCGGCGCGCAGCGGCCGGCCGTCCTTGAAGAACACCGCGCGGGTGCTCGGCCATTTGCCGAGGTTCTCCTTCTCCACTTCCATCATCTGTCCGAGTGTCGGGCTGACTATGATCCCTTGCTCGGCCAGCCTGATCGCCGGCGCAGTCACGTCGGCGAGCTTCATCGTGCCCCAGCGCTTGAGCGCATGCTCCATCCCGGCCACGGTGCCCGGCACGCCCACCGCCAAGTGGGTATACAGCGAGCGCCCTTCGACCACATTGCCCTTCTCGTCCAGATACATGTCGCGGGATGCCTTCGCCGGCGCGATTTCGCGGAAATCCAGCGCAATGTCCCGCCCGGTCTTGGCGTCGTGCAACATCATGAAGCCGCCACCGCCCAGGTTGCCTGCGTTTGGCAGCACCACCGCCAGCGCGAAGCCGACCGCCACGGCGGCATCGACGGCATTACCACCCCGCTTCAGGATATCGACACCGATGCGGGTAGCCAGCTCCTGCTCGCTCGCGACCATGCCGTTCTTGGCGTAGACGGGGTGGAAGATGTCCTGGTCGTAATCGTATTTGACGAGTGGCGGAGCAAGCTGGACCTCGGCCTTGGCAAGCGCAGGCGTCAGCGCCAGGGCTAGACTCAGCGAGAGTGCGCTGAGCACAGGGAAGCGTCGGGAAATCGTCGATGGCATGGTTTCTCCTTTGTCGATGGCGAGTTCTGCCAACTCGCCCAAAGCCGCCCGGCCATCTGACGCAGCCTGGGTCGTTAACCTGCATACTGTCCGACGATATATTCCAAAGTCAATATTGTTATTTTTTTGTAATCGTATGGCGTAATCGACTTACCCATCCTTTCTCGTAGACCAATGTGATTCCCTCTTCGGAAGAGACATCACAAGGAGTGCGGTACCGACAGCCGATCATGGCACCGCTATTGAGTGTTCCTGACCGGAGTTCTAAAAGGGACAAAAAAAAGCCCCAGCTCAGAGCTGGGGTCAACAGGGGGTAAAACAGGCATGCCCGAGGGAGATCGGGACATGCCGAGGGCAAAAAACTTATTGCGGCAGCACCAGGATCGCGCGGAAATCGTTGACGTTGGTGCGGGTCGGGCCGGTCACGATCAGGTCGTCGATGCTCTCGAAGAAGCTGTAGGCGTCGTTGTTGGCGAGCTTCTGCTTGGCACTGACGCCGACCTTGGCGGCGCGGGCGATCGAGCACGGCGACAGCAGGCAACCGGCGTTGTCTTCGGAACCGTCGATGCCGTCGGTGTCGCAAGCGACCGCATAGACGCCCTTCTCGCCGTTCAGCGCCACCGCCAGTGCCAGCAGGAACTCGGCATTGCGACCGCCGCGACCATTACCGCGCACCGTCACAGTGGTTTCGCCGCCGGACAGGATCAGCGCCGGTTTCTGCACCGGCTCGTCGAAGCCGACCACCTGGCGGACGATGCCGGCATGCACCAGCGCCACGTCGCGGGCCTCGCCCTCGATCGTGTCGCCGAGCACGATGGTGTTCAGGCCGATGTCGCGGGCAAACTTCGCGGCCGCCTGCAGGCTGGCCTGCGGGGTGGTGATGATATGGGTCTCGCAATGCGCTAGGCGCGGATCGCCCGGCTTCGGGGTCTCTTGCGCCGAGGTCGCGTTGTCGAGGTAGGCCTTCACCGACGCCGGCAGCTCGATGCCGTACTTGGCGATCACCGCGCGGGCGTCGTCGAAGGTGGTGGGGTCCGCCACGGTAGGACCAGAAGCAATCACCGACGGGTCGTCCCCCGGCACGTCGGAAATCGCCAGGGTCACAACCTTGGCGGGGTAACAGGCAGCGGCCAGGCGGCCGCCCTTGATAGCAGACAGGTGCTTGCGCACGCAGTTCATTTCGTCGATCGCCGCGCCGGACTTCAACAGCGCCTTGTTCACCGCACGCTTGTCATCGAGCGGGATCTCCGGCACCGGCAGCGACAGCAGCGCCGAACCGCCGCCCGAGATCAGGCAGATCACCAGGTCGTCTTCGGTCAGCCCCTGCACCGAGGCGAGCACCTGTTCAGCGGCCTCGCGCCCGGCGGCATCCGGCACCGGGTGCGACGCTTCGACCACGCGGATGGCGCGGGTCGGCTCGGTGTGCGCATAGCGGGTGATCACCATGCCGGACAGCTCGCCGGGCCAGGCAGCTTCGAGGGCGGCCGCCATCGAGGCGGCGCCCTTGCCAGCGCCGATCACGACGGTGCGGCCCTTCGGCGGTTGCGGCAGATAGTTTTTCAGGCTGTCGTACGGCAGGGCGGTGTTGACCGCGACATCAAACAGCTGGCGCAGCAAGGTACGCGGCGCGGCGGGATCGCGTTGCAGGGCATCGAGGGTGATCGGCTGGCTCATGTTGTCTCCTTACTGTCTCTGGCCCGTCTGACGCGGGAATATTCTTGCTGATCGAAACGGGCTGCGAACAACCCGTTTGAATCAGCCGGCTGGCCTTTCGGCCAACCTGCTGAACGATCCGGGCTTACTGCTGAGCCGGGATCTCGAAGTTCGACATCTTCTCGAGCGCACGTACCAGCGCCGAGTGGTCCCACGACGCGCCACCGTTGGCCACGCAGGTGTTGAACAGCTGCTGGGCCAGGGCGGTAGCCGGCAGGGCAACGCCCATCTTCTGCGCGCTGGACAGGGCCAGGTTCAGGTCCTTCTGGTGCAGGGTGATGCGGAAGCCCGGATCGAAGGTGCGCTTGTACATGCGCTCGCCGTGCACTTCCAGGATCTTCGACGACGCGAAGCCACCCAGCAGGGCCTGACGGACCTTGGCCGGATCGGCGCCGGCGCGAGCCGCGAACAGCAAGGCTTCGCCCACGGCTTCGATGGTCAGTGCCACGATCATCTGGTTGGCGACCTTGGCGGTCTGGCCGTCACCGTTGCCACCGACGCGGGTAATGTTCTTGCCCATCAGCTGGAACAGCGGCAGCACCTTGTCGAAGGTCTCTTCCGAACCGCCCACCATGATCGACAGGGTAGCCGCCTTGGCGCCCACTTCACCGCCGGAAACCGGCGCATCCAAGTATTCGCAACCCAGCGCGTTCACCTTCTTGGCGAACTCCTTGGTTTCGATCGGGGCGATCGACGACATGTCGACGACGGTCTTGCCGGCCGACAGGCCTGCGGCCACGCCGTTTTCCGAGAACAGCACCTTTTCCACGTCCGGGGTATCCGGCACCATGGTGAAGATCACGTCGGCCTGCTGGGCCACTTCTTTGCCCGAAGCACATGCGGTGACTTTGTATTCCTTCAGGAAAGCCGGCACGTCGCCGATGGTGTGCACGAACAGCTCGTGACCTGCTTTGCCCAGGTGGCCCGCCATCGGGGCGCCCATGATGCCAAGACCGATAAAGCCGATTTTCATTGTCTTGCTTCCTTATAGGTTGATTGCAGCGAGGCGAACGTTACGCCAGGTAAGGCTTGACCCAGCCGAGGCCTTCCACGGTGCCGGCTTTCGGCTTGTATTCGCAGCCGATCCAGCCGGTGTAGCCAATCTCGTCGAGGAACGAGAACAGGAACGGGTAGTTGATTTCACCAGTGCCCGGCTCGAAACGGCCCGGGTTGTCCGCCAGCTGCAGGTGCGCGATCTTCGGTAGGTTGGCCTTGATGGTGTTGGCCAGCTCACCTTCCATGCGCTGCATGTGGTAGATGTCGTACTGGTAGAAGATGTTGTCACTACCCGACGCGGCGATCAGGTCCAGCGTCTGCTTGGTGCCCGACACGTAGAAGCCAGGAATGTCGAAGGTGTTGATCGCTTCGATCAACAGCTTGATCCCCTCTGCCTTGAGCTTGTCAGCCGCGAATTTGATGTTGGACACAAAGGTGTCGCGCACCTTGTCGGCATCAACGCCTTGCGGGGTGATACCGGCCAGCACGTTGACCTGCTCGCAGCCCAGCGCCTTGGCGTATTCGATGGCACGGCCGACGCCGTCCTGGAACTCGCCGACGCGGTCCGGCAGGCAGGCGATGCCGCGCTCGCCACCGGCCCAGTTGCCGGCCGGCAGGTTGTGCAATACCTGCTTCAACTTGAACTTGTCGAGCTGTTCGGCCAACAGGTTCTTGTCGAAGTCATACGGGAACAGGTATTCCACACCGGTGAAACCGGCTTTGGAGGCTGCCTCGAAGCGCGACACGAAGTCGACTTCGTTGAACAGCATGGTCAGGTTGGCAGCAAACTTCGGCATGGCACTCTCCTTCTACTCGCTACGACGGCAGACCCCGGATCGCGGAGTCTGCCTCTTTAGTATTGCTTGTGATGCTTAGACCGGCAGGTCGAGCACGTCTTCGAACTCGGTGATCGCGTTGATCTCGGTGCCCATGGCGATGTTCGTCACGCGCTCCAGGATTACTTCGACCACAACCGGCACCGAGAATTCGGCCATCAGGCGGCGGGCTTCGGCGAAGGCATCGCCGATCTTGTTCGGGTCGGTCACGCGGATGGCCTTACAACCCAGGCCTTCCACCACTTTGACGTGGTCGACGCCGTAGGCGCCCAGCTCCGGCGAGTTGACGTTCTCGAACGACAGCTGCACTTGGTAGTCGATGTCGAACATGCGCTGCGCCTGACGGATCAGACCCAGGTAGCTGTTGTTCACCACCACGTGGATGTACGGCACCTTGAACTGTGCGCCAACGGCCAGTTCTTCGATCATGAACTGGAAGTCATAGTCGCCCGAGATCGCCACCACGTCGGCCGAACGGTCAGCCACTTTGGTACCGATCGCAGCCGGAACGGTCCAGCCCAGCGGGCCGGCTTGGCCGCAGTTGATCCAGTTGCGGTCTTTATAGACGTGCAGGAACTGGGCCGCGGCGATTTGCGACAGACCGATGGTCGACACGTAGCGAGCGTTCTTGCCGAAGAACTTGTTCATTTCTTCGTACACGCGCATCGGCTTGACCGGCACGTTGTCGTAATCCGACTTGCGCAGCATGGTGCGCTTGCGGGTCTGGCAGGACTCTACCCAGGCCTTGCGATCCGGCAGACGGCCAGCGGCTTTCCATTCCTTGGCCACTTCAACCAGCAGCTGCAGCGCGGCCTTGGCGTCGGACACGATGCCGTAGTCCGGCGAGAACACGCGGCCGATCTGGGTCGGCTCGATGTCGATGTGTACGAACTTGCGGCCCTTGGTGTACACGTCGACCGAACCGGTGTGGCGGTTGGCCCAACGGTTACCGATACCAAACACGAAGTCGGACTCGAGCAAGGTGGCGTTGCCGTAGCGGTGTGAGGTCTGCAGACCGACCATACCGGCCATCAGCGGGTGGTCGTCCGGAATGGTGCCCCAGCCCATCAGGGTCGGGATCACCGGCACGTTGACGATCTCGGCGAACTCGGTCAGCAGCGCAGCCGCATCGGCGTTGATCACGCCACCGCCGGACACGATCAGCGGACGCTCGGATTCGAGCAGGAACGACAGTGCCTTTTCAACCTGGGCACGCGAAGCGGTCGGCTTGTAGGCGGCCAGCGGTTCGTAGGTGTCCGGATCGAATTCGATCTCGGCCATCTGCACGTCGAACGGCAGGTCGATCAGCACCGGACCCGGACGGCCCGAACGCATCACGTGGAATGCTTGCTGGAAGGCGCGCGGCACCTGGGCCGGCTCCATCACGGTGGTGGCCCACTTGGAAACCGGCTTGGCGATTTCCTTGATGTCCACGGCCTGGAAGTCTTCCTTGTGCATACGAGCACGCGGTGCTTGGCCAGTGATACACAGGATGGGGATCGAGTCAGCCGACGCAGAGTACAGGCCGGTGATCATGTCGGTGCCGGCCGGGCCGGAGGTACCGATACAAATACCGATGTTGCCCGGATTGGCGCGGGTGTAACCCTCGGCCATGTGCGAGGCGCCCTCAACGTGGCGAGCCAGCACGTGGTCAATGCCACCGACTTTCTTCATTGCCGCATACAAAGGGTTGATGGCTGCACCTGGCACGCCGAACGCGATGTCAACGCCTTCCTTACGCAGCACGTGAACGGCTGCTTCAATTGCTCTCATCTTGGCCATGCTGTGATCTCCCTCACACGTTATCCGCGCATGATTTGGCGAAAGGTTTCTGAATCTCGGATGTCACTATCCCGCAACCGCCAACAGGTGTCAAATTATTTCGGAAACAGATTCCATTTTTTTGCAAAACTCTATGTAGAGCTATACTTTTAGCGTGTTACAGAGTGATGTAAATACGGACTTAGCTCCCAAAGTATCAAGCGCGTTGTGCAAGGAGCGATAAGCGGCACAAAATGTCGTGGCCAGCCGTGCTAAAATGGCCGAAACCAGTCCACCCCTTTGATCGAAAGGCCTTTCCAGTCGATGACGAGGGGATTCTGTCCAACTTTGACGAGAGCTGAGTAGATGGCAAACGGCACTACGGCTACCAAGCGAAACCCACGCGGGCGGCCCGCCGACGGCACCACATCGAGCGTCGGCCAGGTACAGTCGCTGACCCGCGGCCTGTTGCTGATGGAACGCATTACCGAATCTCCGGCAGGGGTCACGCTGACCGACCTCGCGCTGCAAGTCGGGCTGCCCAACTCGACCACGCACCGCCTGCTGACCACGATGCAACAGATGGGCTTCGTGCAGCAGGTCGGCGACCTGGGCCTGTGGACGATCGGCGTGCGGGCATTCACCGTGGGCAGCGGCTTCCTCGGCAGCCGCGACCTGATGTCGATCGCACACCCGATCCTGCGCCGCCTGATGGAACAGTCCGGCGAGACCGCCAACCTTCTGGTGTTCGACGACGAAGAATGCCAGGCAGTGATGATCGGCCAGGTGCAGTGCCGCGAACTGATGCGAATGCTGGCACCGATTGGCGGGCGCCTGCCGATGCACGCCTCCGGTGGTGGCAAGGCCTTCCTCGCCACGCTGGACGACGTGGAAGTGACGCGCGTACTGCACAAAACCGGCCTGCCGCAGTACACCGACAGCACGATCAACACCCCGGCCCGCCTGAAGGAAGAACTGGCGCGCATCCGCCGCCAGGGCTACTCGTTCGACGACGAGGAGCACGCAGTCGGCCTGCGTTGCGTGGCGGCGTGCATCTACAACGAGAACAAGGAGCCGTTCGCGGCGGTCTCGGTGTCCGGCCCGAAGTCGCGCATCCCAGACGAGCGCGTCGTGCACCTGGGCTCGCTGGTGGTACAGGCAGCCGAGGACATCACCCTCGCCTACAGCGGCCATCCGCGCCCGGTCGCCCAGGCGGCCTGAGCGTACGGCCCAATGACGACAGCCCGTCCGGGAAACCGGGCGGGCTGTTTTGTTTTGGCAACAGCTTGGCCGAAGCGGGCTCAGCGGCGCTCCGCCACCGTCTCGTAGCGACCGGCCAACCAGTCCAGCACCAACGGGAAGTGGTCGTCCGGCGCGTCCGGATGGGTCAGCAGCGACACATGGTCGTAATCGTGGCGATGACCAGTGGCGCGGCCGAGCCGGTGCACCACGCCGAGCGGCGCGGCGCACTCGTCGCGAAAGCGCGCAACATCATGCGGATGGCCGCGGCAGGGGTCGTTCTGGGCGGCGAAGTACAGCGTCGGCGGCAGCGGGTGGCGGCGTGCCGCGTTGGCATAGTTGAAGCCATCGTCGTCCACCCAGGGTAGCGGCTTGGCCCACTGCATGCTCTGGTAGTGACTGCGGTCGGTTTCGTCGTCGGCACCGAGGCGCATCCGCGTCGCCGGCAGATAGCCATAGCGGCGGATCACCCAGCGGGCGATGCGGTTCCACAACAGGTCGACCTCGAACAGCTTGTTGAGGTTGAACACGCGGATGCTGCGCTTGCTGCCGAACCAGACGCAGGATTTCACTCGCTCGATCAGCGCCGGCTGCCAAAGCAGGCTGCTAGTCATATGCACCCCGCCCCAGGAGTGGGCCAGACAGTGCACCGGCACCTCGCCTCGTTCACGACGGATCGCCTCGAACAGCGCCGGGATATCTTCGCGGATAATCTCGGTCTGGCCGTGGCGGGCCTGGCGATCGATCTTCGGCGTGCTGCGACCACGACCGCGCAGATCGGCAACGTACACATCAAAACCGGCGCGCGCCAGAAATGGCGCCAAGCCCTTGCCGCTGTCAGTGTAGAAAATGCGCCCATTTGCCATCACCCCGTGCACCATCAGCACGGCTTCGCCGTTGACCGAGCCCTGTAGCCTCCTGATGTAGAGTCGGTCGCCTCCGCTGCCAACCGGCACCCACAGATCGCTTTCCTGAATCTCCATCCCCATCCTCGTATTCGTGCGTCAGCCGTCTTGCGCAGAAAATCAAGCAAACGCTTGAATCATTACTGGATGGAATGAACGCGTCAAGTCGACATGCCGCCACTAGCAAATGGAGGGGGGGGAGGACGCTTGGCCAGCCCGCGGCGAGGAACGTTGAGGCAGGTCAGCGCAGATACCTAGACGCGGCCGGGCCGGCCTCGTCAAATCCGGATCCTGCCTGGCCCGCCCTACTTCATCGAGACCAGTTCACCACACGGCGCCAGACGCCGCTCGCGCCACTCCTGCCACAGCGTGCTCCCTGCCAGCAGTGCCAGCGCGATAGCGATCAACCCCATGCCGGCCGCCTCGGCCGGACGAGGCCACTCGTTCAATTGCCAAGCCGACAGTGCCACCGCGACCGTCGGCACCGCCAGGATGTTGAGGCTAGCAGTGCCGGCACTGAGCCGGCCGAGCAGGATCATCCACAGCAGCCAGCCCAACCCCGAGGCGCCGATGCCGGTGAACACCAGCACCGTCAGCAGCGTCGGCGACCAGTCGATCGTGCGCTGCGGCAGCCAGCAGGCCACCAGCAGCATGGGCAGGTAGCCGAACAGCATCTGCCAGAAGGTCAGGTTGAGCACATCGAGGCGCGGCTGACGAATGCGCATTCGCTTGGCGAGGATGTTCGCGATCGCCCAAGAGAGCCCGGTACCGACCGCCAGTATTTCGGCCAACCTCAGCGTCATGCCATGCCACGGCTCGAGCACACCGATGAGCCCCGCCAGCGCGATGGTGAGGGCCAGCCATTGTGGCTGGCGTACTCGTTCCCCAAGACAGGCCTGAGCCAGCAACACCGTCCAGAACGGCATGGTATAGGTCAGCACCGACACCTTGCCGGCACCGCCACTCAATAGTGCCAAGCTGGACAAGACATTGAAGCCGAAAGTCTGCGTCACGCCGAGCCAGAAGGTCGGCAGTAACGGCGGTGGGGTCAATCGCCGACCGCTGAGCAGCAAGCAGGCCAGCAGTGTCGCCAGCCCGAGCGCACCCCGCAGCAGCACTAAATCGATCGGTCCGACGTAGGCCAGCGCGACCTTCGACAGCACCCAGGTGTAGCCCCAGATGCCCCACAGCGCAACCAGCAGCAACAGTGTGCCGGCCCGCCCCTTGCCCATCGTCATCACTTCCTCCCCTTGGTCGACGGCCGCTTATGACAATTAATTTAACTGGACACAAAACAACGGCCCGGCAGATGCCGGGCCGTCTTGGTCAGCGGCGGGCCATCGCCCGCCTCAGGTTCAGCCCAGGTTCTTCGAGACGATTTCGTAGACGTCCTTGGACAGGCCATCCGAACCGTGGATACGTTCCAGCTCGGCCCTCATCAGCGCCTGGCGCGCCGGCTCGACCTTCTTCCAGCGGTTGAACGCCTGAACCAGCCGGCTTGCCACCTGCGGGTTGAACGCGTCGATCGCCAGCACCTGGTCGGCGACGAAGCGATAGCCAGAGCCGTCTGCAGCGTGGAAGAGCGGCAGGTTGCGACCGAAGGTGCCGATCAGCGAACGCGCCTTGTTCGGATTCTTCAGCGAGAACGCCGGGTGTTCCAGCGCGTTCTGCACATGTTCCAGCGTGCACGACAGCTGGCTTGAAGCGATCAGCGCGAAATACTTGTCCATCACCAGCGCATCGTCGGCCCAGCGCTCGTCAAACGCCTCGAAGCATTCGGTACGCGCGTCGGTATCGCAGTCCTTCAACGCCACCAGCGCCCCCATCTGGTCGGTCATGTTGTCGGCGCCGAAGCATTGCTTCTTCGCCGCTTCCTGCGGCCAGTCGTCAGGCAGGCGGTTGAGCATTGCCAGCGCAAGGTTCTTCAGCGCACGCTTGTCGGCATCCTGCGGCTTGTATTCGCGGGTCTGATTCAGATCGAACGCCTCGTGCCAGTCGCCACGCAGCGCCTGCGCCAGCTCGACCAGCACGAATTCGCGAACCTGGTGGATCAGCGCCGGGTCGGCCGCATCCAGCCACTCGAGCATCTCACCCTCGCCCGGCAGGGTCAGCATCAACGCCTTGAACGCCGGGTCGATGGTCAGATCGGTCAGCACCGCGCCAAATGCGTCGACGATAGTCGTCGACAGCGTCAGCGGCTTGCCGGCCTGTGCATCATGGTACAGGCCAACCAGCAGCCTTTGCGCCAGCGTCTGGCCAGCCTCCCAACGCGCAAACGGGTCGCTGTCGTTGGCGAGCAGGAACGCCAGCTCGTCGTCGCGCCAGTCGAAATTGAGCTTCACCGGCGCAGAGAAGTCGCGCAACAGCGACGGCACCGGCTCGGTGACGACATTGACGAAGGTAAACGCCTGTTCGGCCGATTTCACGTCGAGCACGCGGCTCACGCCCTGCGGCTCGTCCTCGCCTTCGAGCTGCAGCGGCAGGTCAACGCCGTCACGGCCGACCAGGCCGAGCGCCAGCGGAATGTGGAACGGCAGCTTGTGTTCCTGCCCCGGTGTGGCCGGGCAACTTTGCTTCACGGTCAGCGTGTAGCGCAGGCCGACCGGATCGTAGTCGCCGGTCACATCGAGCACCGGGGTGCCAGCCTGGCTGTACCACAACGCGAACTGGTCGAGGTTGACGCCGTTGGCGTCGGCCATTGCGGCGCGGAAGTCGTCGCAGGTAACCGCTTGGCCATCATGGCGACGGAAGTACAACTCCATGCCCTTCTTGAAGCCGTCGCGACCGAGCAGCGTCTGGTACATCCGCACCACTTCGGCGCCCTTCTCGTACACCGTCATGGTGTAGAAGTTGTTCATCTCGATGTAGCTGTCCGGACGGATCGGATGTGCGGTCGGGCCGGCATCCTCCGGGAACTGCATCGCGCGCAGCTGCTTCACGTCCTCGATGCGCTTGACCGCGCGGCTGGTCATGTCGGCCGAAAACTCCTGGTCGCGGAACACCGTCAGGCCTTCCTTCAACGACAGCTGGAACCAGTCGCGGCAGGTGACGCGGTTGCCGGTCCAGTTGTGGAAGTACTCGTGGCCGATCACCGCCTCGACACCTTCAAAATCGGTGTCGGTGGCCGTGTCCTTGCGCGCCAGCACGTACTTGGTGTTGAAGATGTTGAGGCCCTTGTTTTCCATCGCCCCCATGTTGAAGTCACCGACGGCCACGATCATGTAGATGTCGAGATCGTATTCGAGGTCGAAGCGGTCCTCGTCCCACTTCATCGCGCGCTTCAGCGACGCCATCGCGTGCGCGGCCTTGTCCTGGTCGGCCGGCTCGGTCCAGATCTCCAGCGCCACGGCGCGGCCGCTCTGGGTAACGAAGCGGTCCTTCAGCACCGCCAGCTTGCCGGCCACCAGCGCGAACAGGTAGGACGGCTTTCGGTAGGGGTCGACCCACTTCACCCAGTGGCGCTTCTTGTCGAGCATGCCCTCACCCACCTTGTTGCCGTTCGAGAGCAGTACCGGGTACTTGTTCTTGTCGGCAACGATGGTGGTGGTGAACTTGGACATCACGTCCGGGCGATCAAGGTAGTAGGTGATCTTGCGGAAGCCCTCGGGTTCGCACTGGGTGAACAGGTTGCCGTTGCTGGCATACAAGCCCATCAGCGAGGCGTTGCTCGCCGGCTCCAGTTCGGTTTCCACTTCGAGGATGAAGCCGTCCGGCAAGCCGGTCAGCGTCAGCAGGTCCTCTTCCAGACGGAAGCGGTCTTCGGCCAACCTGTCGCCATCGAGCGTCAGGCTGAGCAGCCGGGCCGATCCGTGCAGCACCAGTTCGCCACTTGCCGCCGCCTGGGGATGGCGACTGAGCACCAGCCGCGATTTGACGCGGGTGGCTTCGTCCTGGATGTCAAAAGTCAGGTCGACCTTATCGATCAGATAGGACGGAGGAGTGTAGTCCTTGAGGTAGTGGACTTGAGGCGTGGAGGTATCGTGCTTGGCCATCGCGTACTCTTCTTCTCACAGTTACATGCCCGGCGCCGCTACGCGAGCGGCCGGGTACAGAGCGCCGCCGGCACGCTAGCCGGCGACAGGATACGGCCGGTCAGCCGTGGCTCGGCCAGGCGGCCCCGGCGTCCGGGATGCGGCGCAGCCGACAGGTATCAGCCGGCGTCGGAAGCAGCTTGGCGTCGACCACCTGCAGCTCGTCGCGACGGAACGCATACAAGCGCACCGTGTCGCCCGGCTCGAAGCGGGCGAGTTGACGGTCCAGGTCGGCCGCCTTCAGGCCGTCCACCGCGATCAGCACGTCGCCGCCGGACAGCCCGGCCGCCTGCGCTGCTCCGCCGTCGAACACGTTGACGAGTTTCAGGCCGAGCGGGTCGGCTGCGGTCTTCACGCCGAGCGTGGCGCGACCCCGCGCCTTGGTGTCAATAGATTCGACCACGCCGCCTCGGTCAGAGGCGGATTCGGCCGGGGTCAGCGCCAGATCGATGCCCTGCGTCGCCAGCAGCTCGGCCAACGGCAGCTCGGCAGTCGAACGCAGCGCCAGGTCGAAGAACGGTTTCAGGTCGAGGCCGGTCACTTCGGCAGCGACTTGCTCCCACTCATCTTCGGCCAGGCCCTTGCCGTCGGCCAGCCACTTCGCCCACAACGCGCGCATCACATCATCGAGCGACTGGCGGCCCTGGGTATCGCGGCGGATCAACAAATCGAGCGCCAAGGCCACCAGTGAGCCCTTGGTATAGTAGCTGACGATCGCGTTCGGGCTGTTCTCGTCTTGGCGGTAGTACTTGGTCCAGGCGGTGAGACTGGAGTCGACCAGGGTCTGCTTCAGTCGCCCGGCGCCGCGCTCGACACCGGTAATCACCTTGGCGACCAGGCCCAGGTAGCGGTTCTCGTCGATCAGTCCGGCGCGCAACAGCGCCAGGTCGTCATAATAGGAGGTGATACCCTCGAATGCCCACAGCAGCGTGGTGTGGTTCTCGCGAGTCAGATCATACGGGGTGAACGCAGCCGGCTTCATCCGCTTCACGTTCCAGCTGTGGAAATACTCGTGGCTGATCAGGCCCAAGAGCTGCAGATAGCCGTCGCTGATCTCTGTGGCGCCAGATGCTGGCAGGTCGTCGCGGTTGGCCACCAGTGCGGTCGAGGCGCGATGCTCCAGCCCACCATAGATGTTGTCGCCGACGAACAGCATAAACACGTAGTGGTCGAATGGCGCCGGTTCGCCAAACAGCTTGATCTGCCACTCGCATATCTTTTTGGTATCGGCCACCAAACGCTTCAGGTTGGCCTTGTATCGACCCGACACCACGAATTCATGTGGTACGCCGCAAGCCTTGAAGCTGACCCGTTCGAACTCGCCGAGCTCGACCGGATGGTCGATCAACTCGTCATAATTCGCGGCGCGATACCGGCCAAAACCGGACTTCTTTTTCACGTCCACCGCGGTCAGCGCGGTCGCCACCTTCCATTCCTCGTAGGCCTTGCCCTTAGGCGCCAGGATCTCCACCTCGCACGGCCCGCTCTCGTAACCGTCGGCGGACAGGAACACGCTGGTGCCGTTGAAGAAGCCGCGCGAGGTATCCAGGTAGGCGCCCCGTACCGACAGGTCGAATGCATACACTTCGTAGTGCAGCGTCAGTTCCCCCTTCACCGGCTCAGCCTGCCAGGTCGCCTTGTCAAGCTGGGTGATTGCGACCGGCTTGCCGCCCGCCTCGGCCCGCAAGGCGACGATGTGGCGAGCAAATTCACGGATCATATAACTGCCGGGAATCCAGGTCGGCAAACGGAAAATCTGTCCTTGCTTAGCAGGACGGGCTAGGGTGAGGGTAACCTCGAAACGGTGCGCTTCGCAGGACGCGGCACGGATCGTATAGGCAAGCGACACGGGGGGACCTCAATCGCGATGAGCGAAAACCGGCATTTTACCATTTCCGCGGCATTAGACCCGGCTCGGGATTGATCCAGGTCAAAAGCAGCCATCGCGATGACGATGTACTCTAGCAAACCGTGTGCCCTTGGGCCGCGCACGTGTGCCCTTGGGCCGCGCAACAGCAAAGTGGAAAGGGCTTGCAGACGCCGCTTACCGGCTAGTCCGTCGTGGGGGATTGATTTAGAATGATTCGTTGGCTGCTGGGCCTGCGTGCGTCATGTCGACGCTCATGCGGGTAGGATCATGCAAACCACTTGCCTCACCGCATGGTTAAGCCATTGATTTAGCGCAAGTAAAACGAATCTCTGCCGCTTGATGCCAGCCATTTCCATACATGGGGACGGTCTGCACGAGAATCAAGCTGCCATGCTTTATCGTTCTAGTTTGCAACCTTGGAGAAAACCTTAAATGGAAACGCAATCCACTTATAACTATAAGGTGGTGCGGCAGTTTGCAATCATGACCGTCGTCTGGGGGATTGTCGGCATGCTGGTAGGGGTCGTGATCGCGGCCCAGCTGGTGTGGCCGGACCTGAACTTCGGTCCATGGTTCCACTTTGGCCGACTGCGCCCGCTGCACACCAACGCCGTGATCTTCGCCTTTGGCGGTTCCGGTCTGTTCGCCACCTCGTACTATGTGGTGCAACGGACCTGTAACGTCCGCCTGATTTCCGACAAGATCGCCGCCTTCACCTTCTGGGGTTGGCAGGCCATCATTGTCGCCGCGGTAATCACGCTGCCGCTAGGCTACACCTTCGGCAAGGAGTACGCCGAACTCGAATGGCCGATCAAAGTGGCCATCACTGTGGTTTGGGTAGCCTACGCCTACGTGTTCTTCGGCACGATTGGGATCCGCAAGGTTAAACACATCTACGTTGCCAACTGGTTCTACGGTGCATTCATCCTGGCTGTGGCCCTGCTGCACATCGTCAACAGTGCGTTCGTGCCAGTGTCGCTGTTCAAGTCGTATTCGGTGTATTCCGGCGCCGTGGATGCGATGGTCCAGTGGTGGTACGGCCACAACGCCGTGGGCTTCTTCCTGACCGCCGCCTTCCTCGGCATGATGTACTACTTCGTCCCGAAGCAGGCAGGTCGCCCAATCTACTCGTACCGACTGTCGGTGGTGCACTTCTGGGCGCTGATCTTCACCTACATGTGGGCGGGTCCGCACCACCTGCACTACACCGCCCTGCCTGACTGGACCCAATCGGTCGGCATGGTGTTCTCGCTGGTGCTGCTGGCACCGAGCTGGGGCGGCATGATCAACGGCATCATGACCCTATCGGGCGCCTGGCACAAACTGCGTACCGACCCGATCCTGAAATTCCTGGTGGTGTCGCTGTCGTTCTATGGCATGTCGACCTTCGAAGGCCCGATGATGGCGATCAAGACCGTCAACGCGCTGTCCCACTACACCGACTGGACCATCGGCCACGTGCACTCCGGCGCACTGGGCTGGGTGGGCTTCATCACCATCGGTTCGATTTACTACCTGATCCCGCGTCTGTGGGGCCGTGAGCAGATGTACAGCATGAAGCTGGTCGAAGCGCATTTCTGGCTCGCCACCGTCGGCGTGGTGCTCTACATCTCCGCAATGTGGATCTCGGGCGTGACCGAAGGCCTGATGTGGCGCGCGCTGAACTCGGACGGCACGCTGACCTATTCCTTCGTCGAATCAGTGAAAGCGACCCATCCGTACCTCGCCGTACGCGTGCTGGGTGGTGCCCTGTACCTATCCGGCATGCTGCTGATGGCGTACAACACCCTCCGCACCGTGACCGCCGGTCGCGCCGTGGACGCCAAGATTCCGGCCATCACGGCTACTCACCACGCCTAAGCGGGAAAGAGGTTCTGCAAAGATGGAAAAAATCCAAAAACTCATCGAAGAACACGTCGGCTTCCTGATCGTGTTCACGCTGATCGTGATCAGCGTTGCGGGCCTGGTGGAAATCGTGCCGCTGGCGTTCCAGAAATCCACCACCGAGCCGGTGGCCGGCGTGAAGCCGTACACCGCGCTGCAGCTGGCCGGCCGCGACATCTACATTCGCGAAGGCTGCTACAACTGCCACTCGCAGATGATCCGCCCGTTCCGTTCCGAGACCGAGCGCTACGGCCACTACTCGGTTGCCGGCGAGTCGGTGTACGACCACCCATTCCAGTGGGGCTCCAAGCGTACCGGCCCGGACCTGGCCCGTGTCGGCGGCCGCTACTCGGACGAGTGGCAGCGCGTGCACCTGATGAACCCGCGTGACGTGGTGCCGGAGTCGATCATGCCGGCCTTCCCGTGGCTGGCCCGCAACCTGGCCGACGCGGCATCGGTGCCGAAGAAGATGGAAGCGCTGCGCAAGGTCGGCGTGCCATACACCGATAAGGACATCGCCGGTGCCACCGCCGAAGTGGAAGGCAAGTCGGAAATGGATGCCCTGATTGCCTATCTGCAGGGCCTGGGTCTTGCACTGAAGAATGCACGGTGAGCCACGATGGACCTAACCGAATTCGGACGGCTGCTATTCACCCTGATGTGTTTCGGCACCTTCATCGTGGTGGTCCTGATCGCTTACAGCAAGAAATCCAAGAAGCGCTATGACGAGGCGGCGAACATGCTGTTCGACGAGGACAAGCCTGTCGACGCCCCGACCTCCCAGCCTTCCAGCGGAGCAAAATAAATGAGTGATTTTGTCAGTGACTTTTGGGGGATCTGGATCTCCGTCATCGTGATCGCCGGCCTGCTCGGCCTCGGCTACCTGTTGTACTCACAGACCAAGTCTGTTGTCGTTAAAGGGGACAAGGTCGAGATCACCGGCCACATCTGGGACGGCGATCTGGCTGAGTACAACAACCCGCTGCCGCGCTGGTGGATGTGGCTGTTCTACCTGACCCTGGCGTTCGGCCTGGCCTACCTGGTGCTGTACCCGGGCCTCGGCAAATACCCGGGCCTGTTCGGCTGGACCTCGGTCGGCCAGTACAAGAAGGAACGCGCCGACGCGGAAGCGAAGTACCAGCCGCTGTACGACAAGTACCTGAAGCAGGACGTGAAGGCGCTGGCAGCCGACCCGCAGGCGCAGGAAATGGGCAAGCGACTGTTCCAGACCTACTGCGTGCAGTGCCACGGCTCTGATGCACGCGGCGCCAAGGGTTTCCCGAACCTGGTTCACCACGACTGGCAGTACGGCGGCACGCCGGAGAAGATCCACGAGACCATCTCCGAAGGCCGTCACGGTCAGATGCCGCCGTTCGGTGCCGCCTTCGGTGAAGAAAAGGTGAAGGACGTGGCCAACTACGTACTGTCGCTGTCCGGCAAGCACCACGACGCCGAGCGCGCCGCACGCGGCCAGGAAACCTTCAAGGCGATCTGCTCGGCCTGCCACGGCGCGGACGGTACCGGTAACCAGACCATCGGCGCACCGAACCTGACGCACCCGAGCGGCAGCTGGCTGTACGGTGGTACCGAGAAGACCATCATCGAGACCGTCACCAACGGCCGCAGCAACCAGATGCCGACCTGGAAGGACTTTCTCGGCGAAGGCAAGATTCACCTCTTGACCGCCTACGTCTGGGGCCTGTCCAATAACCCGCGCGCCCCGCAGCAACAGTAAGGCGCCCCCCATACTGCCCGCCTAGGCGGGCAGTATGTTTTACAACAAACGATCTATGTTTTTGTAAATTGATAGAGTGGGTTTCGTCAAAGCCAGCCGGGCTGGCTTTCGCGAATCCTTCTTACGAGGCATACCATGTCAGACCCCTTGAAGAACATTCCGATCAAGGTCGTACCGGCCACCGCCAGCCCCGACGATGACGCGCCGAACGAACTGGAACAGGTGTCGCTGTATGAGGCACACAAGAAAGTCTACCCGCGCTCGGTCAAAGGAATATTCAACAACTGGCGGGTGCTGTTCGTGCTGGCGACCCAGCTCGTCTACCTCGGCACCCCCTGGCTGGACTGGAACGGTCGCCAAGCCGTGCTGTTCGACTTGGTGAACCGCAAGTTCTTCCTGTTCGGGTTGACCATCTGGCCGCAGGATTTCGTCTATCTCGCCGCGCTGCTGATGTGCTGCGCATTCGGCCTGTTCACCTGGACCACCATCGCCGGGCGGCTGTGGTGTGGCTATTCCTGCCCGCAGACCGTCTACACCGAGATCATGCTGTGGATCGAGCAGTGGGTGGAGGGCGATCACACCAAGCGGATGAAGCTCGACAAGGCGCCGATGAACGCGCACAAACTGCGCATCAAGACCACCAAGCACAGCCTGATGATCGCGTTCTCGCTGTTCACCGGCTTTTCGCTGGTCGGCTACTTCACGCCGATCCGCGAGCTGGCCACCGCCCTGCCCCGTTTCGATTACGGGCCGTGGGAACTGTTCTGGATGTTCTTCTACGGCGGCTTCACCTATCTGTTCGCCGGTTTCATGCGCGAACAGGTATGCAAGTACATGTGCCCGTATGCACGCTTCCAGGCGGTGATGTTCGACTCGGACACGCTGATTATTTCCTACGACGAAGAGCGCGGCGAGCCGCGCGGCGCGCGGCGCAAGGGCGTCAACCCGCGCGAAGAAGGCAAGGGCGACTGCATCAACTGCCATATCTGCGTGCAGGTCTGCCCGGTCGGCATCGACATCCGCCAAGGCCTGCAGTACGAGTGCATCGGCTGCGCTGCCTGTGTCGATGCCTGCGACTCGGTGATGGACAAAATGGGCTACCCGCGCGGCCTGATCCGCTACACCACCGAGAACGCGCTGAACAAGGTCTACCCGGAGAGCCAGATTCTGTCGCGGCTGCGCCGCCCGCGCGTGGTGCTCTACGGTCTGCTGCTGTTGGCGGTGATCTCAGTGACGACAGGATCTCTGCTGATGCGCAAGCCGTTCAAGGTCGACATCATCCGCGACCGCGCGGCCCTGGTGCGCGAGACCAACGAGGGTTGGCTGGAGAACAGCTATAGCATCAAACTGTACAATACCTCGGAACAAACCCAGCGCTTCCGTTTCTCAGTCAAGGGCCTGCCGGGTATCAAGCTGACGACCGACACCCCGGTGGTCAGCATCCCCGGCACTGGCAGCGAGACGGTGGCGGTACGCGTCCAGGCCGACCCGCAGTACGCCACACAGGGCAGCCACGAGATTCATTTCGTCATCGAATCGCTCGACAAGCCCGGGCAGGTGGACGAAGAGAAATCAAGTTTCATCGGAGAGTAAGATGCAGGTCAAAACGCAAGCCCCACGCCCTTGGTACAAGGAGCCCTGGCCGTGGATCCTGGTGGGCATCCCGCTGATGTCGGTCATCGTCGGCAGCTGGTACGCCTACCTTGCCGTTACCACCAAGGACACCCTGGTCAGCGACGACTATTACAACCAGGGCAAGGCGATCAACCTGCAGCTCGATCGCGACCGGGTGTCGGCCCAGATGCAACTGCTCGGTCAGGCGGTATTCAGCGACGACATGCGCGCCGTGCGGCTGATGATCAAGAGCAAGGAGCCGCTGGCCCCGCAGCTGACTTTGCGCCTGCTGCACCCGACGCTGGCCGATCACGACCAGACCATCGCACTCAATATGGTGAGCCCGGGCCTGTATCAAGGCAGCCTGACGCCGTCCAAGGCCGAGCACTGGTACGTGCGACTCGAAGACCCGAAGGGCAAGTGGCGCATCCAGGGCGAATGGCTACCAGCCGATGGCCCTCAGGTCACACTCGACCCGATGCTGCCGGATGGTGGAGCAACAGAATGACCGCAATCACGATCACGATGAAGCGCCGCCTGCTGTTAGCCGGTCTTGCCGCATCGCTGTTGGCCGGCTGCGCCACCGGTGGCGGCTACACGCCGACCTACCTGAACGGCAGCGTGACGGTGCCTGCCGACAGCAAGCTGCAACTCTCCAAAGTGCACGTCAAGGTTCGCCTGCTTGACGTGAGCCAAGCCGACGCCCCGGCCGGCGTGTTGGCCGAACAGTACCTGAACCGGCCGCGCGCCTTCCCGATGCCGTTCTCGCTGTGCTATGACCGCCGTGCCCTGCTGCCGGGCCACCGCTATGCCGTCGATGCCCAGTTGTTTGTCGACGGCGAGCTGAAGATGCTCAATGCGGCCCAGGTTCCGGTGCTCGACCAAGCGAGCCCCGCCGAGCCGACCGTGTCACTGGAGCGCATCGGTAACTAAAACCGAACCGACTCGGGCCAAAGCGGAGCCAAAAGGCTCCGCTTTTTTCATGTTCGCTCCATCTCCGCACCTTCCTTTCGCCCCAGTGTAGGCCCACCGGCTTGCCGCCACGATGTGGCTCAGGTAGGCCGAAAGACCATTCTGGCATGTGAAATGGTTGTACTTTGGCCGATAACCTCTTGCTACAAAGACGCGAGCTTAGGAATTTATTGCTTCGTCATGCCAAATTATGACACAAAATTAACGCTAAAAGGGTACTTTCAGCCACACAATGCGCCAATAGATTGTCAGACCCTTTGACAAATACAGTATACAAACTGCAATATAGCGCGCCGCCAAATGGCGGCTTTACCCTTTGCAAACCAGCAAGTTACAAACAGCGGTCTCAAAGGGTGGCCCAGCGAGCATTTATCACGATGTTCTAATTTGAAAAATGACATTCTAATTAGAAAATTTTCCGCTTTCATTGCGGAACTTGCTGTGGCTATCATCGTCGCGCCCCCCACGAAGGGACGTGGACAACAACAAGTACACAAAGCACCGAACAAACAGGTGTTCTCTCGAGTAGCACAAGGAACTATCAATGACCACACAAGCCCATCCGCGCGGCAGGAACATGTCCAAGGCTGCACAAGCCCATCCTGGCGGTTTGTACCTGCTCTTCGTCACGGAGATGTGGGAACGCTTCAGCTATTACGGCATGCGCGCCATCTTCGTCCTGTTCATGATCAAGGCGTTGCTGTTCGACAAGGCCCACGCTTCGGACATCTACGGGACCTATACCGGTCTGGTCTACCTGACCCCGCTGATCGGCGGCTATATTGCCGACCGCTACTGGGGCAACCGTCGTTCGATCATCGCTGGCGGCGTGCTGATGGCGATCGGCCAGTTCATGCTGTTCTTCTCCGGCTCGATGCACGCCGGCAATGCGCAGATGGCATCGGGACTGCTGTATGGCGGCCTGGGCTTCCTGATCGCCGGTAACGGCCTGTTCAAGCCGAACATCTCGTCGATGGTCGGCCAGCTCTACCCGAAAGGCGACAAGCGCGTCGACTCCGCGTTCACCATCTTCTATATGGGCATCAACGCCGGCTCGCTGATCGCGCCGATCGTCTGCGGCTCGCTCGGTGACACCGGCAACCCGGCCGACTTCAAATGGGGCTTCATGGCGGCCGGCTTCGGCATGCTGCTGAGCCTGGTGGTGTTCAGCCTGTTCAAGAACAAATACCTGGTCGACCCGCAGGGCAAGCCGATCGGCATGGCGCCGAAGCGCCATCACGAGAGCGGCGAGAAGGTGGTTCACGCTCCGCTGACCCGTGTCGAGAAGGAGCGCCTGGCGGTAATCCTGATCGTGTCGGCGTTCGTGATCTTCTTCTGGTCGGCGTTCGAGCAGGCCGGCGCGTCGCTGACCTTCTTCGCCGAAGAGCAGACCAACCGCAACCTGATGGGCCATGTGATCCCAGCGTCGTTCTTCCAGTCGATCAACCCGATCGCGGTGGTGATCTTCGCCCCGGTATTCGCGTGGATCTGGACCAAACTCGGCCAACGCAACAACGAACCGAGCTCGCCGGTGAAGATGGCGCTAGGCCTGTTCTTCCTGGCTATCGGCTACCTGGTAATCGCCTTCGGCGTCGACGGCCTCGCACCGGGCGTGAAGGTGAGCATGATGTGGCTGACCAGCCTGTACGTGCTGCACACCTTCGGTGAGCTGTGCCTGTCGCCGATCGGCCTGTCGCTGGTAGTGAAACTGTCACCAGTACGCTTCACCAGCCTGATGATGGGTATCTGGTTCCTGTCGAACTCGGCCGCCAATAAGTTCGCCGGTACGCTGTCCGAGCTATACCCGGACCCGGCCAAGCCGATCCCGCACTTCCTCGGCTACGCGATCACCAACCTGCACGACTTCTTCATGCTGTTCGTGATGATGGCCGGCGCGGCATCGCTGATCCTGTTCCTGCTGTCGATGAAGCTGAAGAAGATGATGAACGGCCTGAGCTGATTCATTGCTTCGCTACACGAAAAACGCCACCCAAGGGTGGCGTTTTTTCATGGCTACTCGCCGGCTGAGTCAGACGCTCGGCCATTGGAGTGCCCACGGCGTGGCCCATTCTCCCACCAGCCGTTCGGCCAGCGTTGCGGCATTAAAATGCGCACCGGCCGACGGTGGACAGGTGAAGTTGAACGCCTCGCCATCCAATTCGAACGCCAACGCGTAGGCGTGCAGATAAGTCCGGTCGGCCGCCTCGCCACCGTAGAGCGCATCGCCAAGGATAGGCGCGCCGACGCTCTTGAGCGCCACGCGCAGCTGGTGGGTGCGGCCGGTGCGCGGCCGCAGCAGGAAGGTGCGCACGCCCGGCCCTGCCGACGTAGAGAAAAACTGCGTGACGGCTGGATTCTCGGTGCTGTGCAACAGCTTCCATGCCCCGCCGCGGCCCTTGGCCATATCGCCGCGGATCAGCCCCTGCTTCTTCTTTGGCTTGCTAGCCGACAGCGCGACGTAGAACTTGTCGATGCGGTGGGCCGCGAAGCGTTCGGCCAGGGCATTAGCGACATTGGCCGAACGGGCGACCAGGATCAACCCAGACGTCACCTTGTCGAGCCGGTGCACCGGCCACAAGGCGTCGTCGGCCAGCCCCATGCGCAGCAAGGGCAAGAGCCCTGCCTCGCCGTCCTCGGAATGGAAATTGACGCCCGGTGCCTTGTCAATCAGATAGAAGCGCGGGTCGGCGTGAACGAGGCGAAACGGTTCATTCACTGCGCGCTCTCGCGCATCCGTTCGGCCGCCTCGATGCGCATCTTCTTGCGGATTTCCGCCTCGCGGAAGCGCCTCTTGTGCGTGTCGTTCTCGAGCGTCAGCGGCGGCACCGCCACCGTCTTGCCCGACTCGTCCAGCGCCACCATCGTGAAGTAGCAGCTGTTGGTGTGGCGCACGGTGCGCGCGCGGATGTTCTCGGCGACGACCTTGATGCCGATCTCCATCGAGGTGGTGCCGACGTAGTTGACCGAGGCGAGGAAGGAGACCAGCTCGCCGACGTGGATCGGCTGCTTGAACATCACTTGGTCGACCGACAGCGTCACCACGTAGGCACCGGCGTAGCGGCTGGCGCAGGCGTAGGCCACCTGGTCGAGTAGCTTCAACAGCACGCCGCCGTGCACATTGCCGGAGAAGTTCGCCATGTCCGGGGTCATCAGCAGCGTCATCGACAACTCGCGCTGGGTTTCGGTATCCATCATCGTCCTTGTGGTGTGGGTTGCGTCCATATAGGGAATGCTACCTCAGCCGGCGTAGAATGTCGTTTTGCACCCGCCATTCAATTCGCATGAACGCCCTCTCCCGCCTGTTTGCCTATGCGCGCGACTACCGACGCGACGCGCTGCTCGCCAGCGTCTACTCGGTCGCCAACAAGTTCTTCGATATCCTGCCAGAGGTGCTGATCGGCGTCGCCGTCGACGTAGTCGTCAACAAGCAGGCATCGTTCCTGGCACGTTTCGGCATCAAGGACACCTTTGATCAGCTCGTCTGGCTCGGCGTGCTGACCGTGCTGATCTGGGGTGGCGAGTCGCTGTTCCAGTTCCTCTACGAGGTGAAGTGGCGCAACCTGGCGCAGAGTCTGCAGCACCGGCTGCGCCTGGACGCCTACCGCCATGTGCAGCAGCTCCCGCTTGGCTACTTCGAGAACAAGAGCACCGGCAACCTGATGTCCATCCTCAACGACGACATCAACCAGATGGAGCGCTTTCTCAACGGCGGCGCCAACAGCATCCTTCAGGTGACGAGCTCGTCGGTGCTGGTGAGCATCGTGTTCTTCGTGCTGGCGCCGCAGCTGGCGTGGCTGGCGCTGGCGCCGGTACCGGTGATCCTGTTCGGCACCTTCTGGTTCCAGCAGAAGCTCGCGCCGCGCTATGCGGCAGTGCGCGAATCGGCCGGGGTGATCAACGGCCGGCTCAACAACAACCTGCTGGGGCTTGCCACGATCAAGGCATTCACCGCCGAGGAGTTCGAGGCCGAGCATATCCGCGAGGCGAGCGAGCGCTACCGCACCACCAATGCCCGCGCGATCCGGCTGGCCGCCGCGATCACCCCGGTGATCCGCATGGCGATCCTGGCGGGCTTCGTCACCACTCTGGTGTACGGCGGCTGGCTGACCACACACGGCGAGCTCGGTGTCGGCAGTTACAGCGTGCTGGTCTACCTGACCCAGCGGCTACTGTGGCCGTTCACCGGCCTTGCCGAGATTGCCGACCTGTACCAGCGCTCGATGGCGTCGATCGACCGGGTGCTCAATGTGCTGAACGTGCCGATCGCGATCGCCTACGAGGGAGAAAGGTTGGTCGAAGCGCCGCGTGGTGCGCTGGCGTTCGAGCGGGTCAATTTCGGCTACGGCGGCACACCGACCTTGCATGACATTGATCTCGCCGTGCCGGCTGGGCAAACCGTGGCGTTTGTCGGCTCGACCGGCTCGGGCAAGAGCACACTGATCAAGCTGCTGCTGCGCTTCTACCATGCCGACAGCGGCGTAATCCGCCTCGACGGCCGCGACATCACCACGCTGCACCTGTCCGATCTGCGCCGCGCGATCGGCTACGTCAGCCAGGACGTGTTCCTGACAGACGGCAGCGTCGCAGACAACATCGCCTACGGTCAGCCGAATGCACCGCGTGCCGCGGTCGAAGCCGCCGCCCGCGCAGCCGAGGCACACGAGTTCATCACCCGCCTGCCGCAGGGCTACGACACGCCGATCGGCGAACGCGGCCAGAAGCTGTCCGGTGGCCAACGCCAACGCCTGGCGCTGGCGCGCGCCATCCTGAAGGATCCGGCTATCCTGGTGCTCGACGAAGCGACCAGCGCGGTCGACAACGAGACCGAGGCGGCAATCCAGCGTTCGCTTGCCCATGTGTCGGCGGGCCGCACCACACTGGTGATTGCACACCGGCTGTCGACCATCCGCCACGCCCACACTATCCACGTGCTGGAGCAGGGCCGTGTGGTGGAGAGTGGCACGCATGAGTCGCTCCTGACGGCCGGAGGCGTCTATGCCGGCCTGTGGCGCTTGCAGACCGGTGAACTCGACGCGGCAGAACTTACTGCGATGTGAGCAGGCCACACTCAGTCCGGGACAAACTGCAACCTGGATCAGCCATTTGTGTTAGCAAACGTTAAGGCTTACCGAATAAATTATTGATTTTTAACAAAATAAAATCACACCATGTCTTCGACACGAAAATATCGAACTGGCAGCCGAGTAAAATTACCGTATGCTTATGGTCAATTGGCCACCCTAGGACGTGGCGGCCATGCCGACTGACCGGGTTCACCCCCTTCTCCATGGAGTCAAGAACACAATGCAACTCACCCGCCCCGCCCTCGTTTTTGCCGTTGTCGGTGCCCTGGCCGCCAGCGCCTGCACCACCAACCCGCAAACCGGCCAGAGTGAGATGAGCAAGACCGCGATGTATGGTCTCAGCGCCGCCGCTGCCTGTGGCATCGTTGGCGGGCTGACTCACGGCTCGCGCGGCGCACGCAATGCTGCACTCGGCTGCGGCGCAGTCGGTGCCGGCGTCGGTGCCTACATGGACTACCAGGAAAAACTGCTGCGAGACAAGCTAGCCAATACGCAGGTGCAGGTACAACGCGTCGGCGACCAGATCAAGCTGGTGATGCCTGAGAACATCACCTTCCCGGTGAACAGGTACGACGTGAACACCGGGGCGCAAAAGACGCTGGGCGACGTGGCCGGTGTACTGACCCAATACCCTGACACCACCATCACCGTCTCTGGCCATACCGACAGCACTGGCACCGCCCAGTACAACCAGACACTGTCGCAGCGCCGTGCCCAGGCCGTAGCAGGCATCCTGGAGAACCGCGGCGTCGCCACACCGCGGGTCAATGCAGTAGGCTACGGCCCAGCCCAGCCGGTCGCCGACAACACGACTGCCGCGGGTCGCGCAAAGAACCGCCGCGTCGAGATCCTGATCAATCCGAAGACCGCTTGATCGTCCGCGCATCCGGCTACACAAAACCGCCCTCTCGGG
Source organism: Crenobacter oryzisoli (assembly GCF_030385785.1). Lineage (GTDB taxonomy): Bacteria > Pseudomonadota > Gammaproteobacteria > Burkholderiales > Chromobacteriaceae > Crenobacter_A > Crenobacter_A oryzisoli. The sequence continues at coordinate 75,301 of NZ_JAUEDK010000004.1, read as the reverse complement.
CTAATGCCGTTCACTTAAGCCGTTCAGTCCGGTTTTTAGCTTCGAAGAACGCTTGGAAGTAACAAAAAAGCACCGTTTTTCCACCTTGGTGGGCGGTGCTTTTTCCTTAAGTGAACGGCATTAGCCCTCTCGGGCGGTTTTTTATTGCCAACGCTGGACGAACGCTCCCACCCTTCAGGGCAGTAACAACGGATCCGGATTGGTCAGCGCCGTCAGCACATGGTCGCGCCAGGCACCGTTGAGGAACAGGTAGTCGCGCGCCAGCCCTTCGATGCGGAAACCACAGCGCGCCAGCAGCCGGGCGCTGCGCTCGTTGTCGGGCTGGTAGTTGGCCATGAGGCGGTGCAAGCGCAGCGTATCGAGGGCGAACGCCAGGACCGCCGTCAGCCCTTCATGCATCAGCCCCTGCCCCTCGTACCTCGCGTCGATCCGGTAGCCGAGATAGGCCGCCTGGAACACGCCGCGCACGATCTGCGACAAAGTGATCTGGCCGATGATCCGCTGCGGCTCGCCCTTGGGCGCCAACAGAAACGCCGCCCCTCGCCCCTCCTCAGCCTCGCGCTGATACTGGCGCAGCCGCAGCCCGAGATGCAGCTCGGTGAAGTAGAGCGCGTCGCGGTCAGGATCCCAGCGGGCAAAGTGGTCGCGATTAGCCAGCTCGAAAGCCAGCAGCGCCCGCGCGAAGCCGGGCTCGGCCGGCAGCAGTTCGAGCCGGGCGGTATTCAAGGTAACAAGCGGTATCGTCATGATCGGCAATGAAAAAGCGGCCCATGTGGGCCGCCTTGCAGGCGAAACGCTTTGTCGGAGCAACGACAGCGCGGCTTAGGCCTCGGTCAGCCGGGTCAGCGCCTCACGGTACTTGTCGGCGGTCTTCTGACGTACCTCAAGCGGCACGGCCGGGGCCGGCGGGGTCTTGTTCCAGCCGGTGGCTTCGAGCCAGTCGCGCACGAACTGCTTGTCGAACGACGGCGGATTGGTACCCTCGGCGTAGCTGTCGGCCGGCCAGAAGCGGCTGGAGTCCGGGGTCAGCGCCTCGTCCATCAGCACCAGCGTGCCGTCCTCGTCGAGACCGAACTCGAACTTGGTGTCGCAGATGATGATGCCGCGGCTGGCCGCGTACTCGCTGGCCGCCTTGTAGAGTGCGATCGCAGTGTCGCGCACCTTTTCGGCCAGCTCCTGGCCCACTTCCTCGGCGCAGCGCTCGAACGAGATGTTCTCGTCGTGGTCGCCCACCGCCGCTTTGGTCGACGGAGTGAAGATCGGTTCGGCCAACTTACTGGCCTCCTGCAGACCGGCCGGCAGCTGGATGCCGCACACGGTGCCGCTTTGCTGGTATTCCTTCCAGCCCGAGCCAGCCAGGTAGCCGCGCACGATCGCTTCGACCGGCACCGGCTTCAGGCGCTTGGCGACGACCGAGCGGCCATCGACCAGCGGCAGCTCGGCGGCGCTGACCACGTCGGCCGGCACGTCGCCGGTCAGGTGGTTGGGCACGATGTCCTTGAGCTTGTCAAACCAGAAGTTGGAGATCGCGGTGAGGATCTTGCCCTTCTCGGGGATCGGCTCATCGAGGATCACGTCAAACGCAGACAGGCGGTCGGTGGCGACCATCAGCATGCGCTTGGCGTCGATTTCGTACAGATCGCGCACCTTGCCCGAGTAGATTTTCTTCAGGCTGGTCAGCGTTGGAGTGGTGTTGCCGGTCATCATCAGGATCCTTCACAAGATGTTTCAGTACTTCTTTGCACGACCGCGGGGGCATCCGAACGACGAAGCCACGCACCGCGACCGCATTGATATTCGTGCCGGGTCAGCCTATCACTCCACGTCCCGGTCGAAAAAACGCATGCCGCGGTACGGCGCCTCACGGCACGCGGCAAGCCGGCTCAGCAGCGAGCCGACATGGATTTCCAGCTTGTGCCCGTCCGGGTCGAGAAAATAGAACGACTCGCCCTCACTGCGGCTGTCCTTCCACACCATGACGCCGGCCTGCATCAGGCGCTCCACCCAGGCCGGGAACTCGTCCGGCGTCGCGGTGAACGCGATGTGGCTGTAGTCCGGATGTGGCCGTTCGCCAGCCGCCGCATCGAGCGACAAGCATAGCCACAACTCACCGACAGTCAGGTAGGCGCCGCTTTCCCAGCGGGCCATCGGTTTCGCGCCAAGCAACTCGCGGTAGAACGAAAATGAACGCTCCAGGTCGCTTACCGCCAGCGTCAGGTGGTTAAGTCCAGTCAGTCGCATGGAAAAAGGCGAAACCCACTGGTTTCGCCCGGTACTCTTACAGCGTGTCCTTCAGCGCCTCGGCCTGCTCCAGCGCATCGTCGACCTTGGCCGACAGCACGGTGAAGTGGCCCATCTTGCGGCCGGGGCGCGCTGCTTTCTTGCCGTACAGGTGCAGCTTGGCGTTCGGCGCTTCGCACAGCACCGCCCAGTTCGGCTCGCCGCCGTCCTCGCGCCACACATCGCCCAGCAGGTTCACCATCACCACCGGGGACAAGAGGTCGGTCTTGCCCGGCAGCAGGCCGCACATCGTGCGCACTTGCTGCTCGAACTGGCTGGTCACGCAGGCGTCGATGGTGTAGTGGCCGGAGTTGTGCGGACGCGGCGCGATCTCGTTGACCACGACGCTGTCGTCCTCCAGCACGAAGAACTCCACCGCCAGCACGCCGACGTAGTCGAGCGCGTTCGCCAGCTGCAGCGCCATCTGCTGCACCCGGTGGGCCAACTCAGGCTCGATGCGGGCCGGCACGATGCTGACATCGAGGATGCCGTTCTCGTGACGGTTTTCCGCCACCGGGAAACAGGCCTCCTGCGCATTGGTGGTGCGGGCCACGATCGCCGACACCTCCAGCTTCAGGTCGAGCATCTTCTCGAGCACACAGGCCTGGCCGCCAAGATTGGCGTAGGCGCTACGCGCCTCTTCCGGGGTGGACACGCGCACTTGGCCCTTGCCGTCGTAGCCGAGCCGCGCGGTCTTCATGATGCCCGGCAGATAGTTGCTCAGGTCGACGTGCAGATCCTCGACCGTTTCCAGCGCCAGGAAAGGCGCGGTCGGCAGGCCGGCCTTGTTGATCCAGCTCTTTTCCAGGATACGGTTCTGCGCCACCGCCACTGCGTCGCCGGATGGGCTGACCCGGGTGTGGCCGGCCAGCCAGCGCATCGCGTCGGCGTTGACGTTTTCAAATTCAGTGGTCACCGCCGCGCAGGTCGACGCCAGCATGTGCAAGGCTTCCTGGTCATTGTACGGTGCGCACAGATGCACGTCGGCGAAGGCCGCGGCCGGGGCGTCGGCGTCCGGGTCGAGCACGGTGACGCGGTAGCCCATGGTCTTGGCAGCGGTGGCGAACATGCGACCAAGCTGGCCGCCACCCAGAATGCCGAGCATCGCCGGCGGGAGGATTGCCGCCATCACTGCACCTCCGGCAGCGCCATCGCCAGCACGGTCTGCTTCTGCTTCTCGCGGAAGGCCTTGAGCGCCTCGGCCAGCTGTGGATTGCCGTTGGCCAGTTGCGCCACCGCGAACAGCGCCGCATTGGCTGCACCGGCCTCACCGATCGCGAAGGTGGCGACCGGGATGCCCTTGGGCATCTGCACGATGGACAGCAGCGAGTCTTCGCCGCGCAGGTATTTGGACGGAACCGGCACGCCCAGCACCGGCAGGTGGGTCTTGGCGGCCAGCATGCCCGGCAGGTGAGCCGCGCCGCCGGCGCCGGCGATAATGGCCTTCAGGCCGCGCGCTTCGGCGGTTTCGGCGTATTCGAACAACAGATCAGGAGTGCGGTGGGCGGAGACCACGCGCGTTTCGAAAGCGACACCGAAGTCTTTCAGCACGCGCGCAGCGTGCTGCATGACTTCCCAGTCGCTGTTGCTACCCATCACGATGCCAACGTCGATCATGGTGCAGAGCCCATTCGCTGATTGAGGAAGCCCGGCATTTTACCCGATTTTTGCCGAATGACGGGGGCTTCGCCGCCATAGGGCACCTATTCCACCTATAAAATCTTTCTTCAAATCAAGATTTTATAGGTGAAGTATAGTCACTCGCCAAACCGCTGCCCTGTCAGAACGGCCGGCAGCGCGGCTGTAACGCTTACATATGCTTGAGCTGTTCCTTGGCCTTCACCGCTGCGGCGCTGCTCGGATAGAGCTTGATCAGACGGCGCAGCGTGTTCTTGGCCACGTCGATCTGGTCGAGGTCGCGCTGGCAGTTGGCGACGTTGCGCAGCGCGTCGGGCGCCTTCGGATTGCTCGGATACTGCTCGACGAAGCGGCGATGGATCTCGATCGCGGCATCGTACTGGCGCAGCGCGGTATGCGCGACGCCGAGCCAGTAGGTGGCGTCCGGCACCTGCGGCGAAGTCGGGTTGGCATCGATGAAGCCCTTCAGCGCGCCGACCGCCTTCTCAAAGTCGCGGTTGCGCAAGAGCCCGATCGCCTTGTCGTAATCGGGGCTCGCCTGGGCAGTGCCGGCGTTGCTGCCCGCGTTGGCCGCGCTACCGCTGCCCCCATCGGCCGAAGCGCCGGTCGCACCACCGGCTGCCGCCGGGGCGTGGCCCTCAAGTTTGGCCACGCGACTGTCGAGGTCGTTATAGAGGTCGTTCTGGCGCTTCTGCGTGGTCTGCAGGTTGTAGTTCATCACCTCGGACTCGCCGCGCAGCTTGGCCACCTCGGCCTTCAGGCTTTCTACCTGGCTGACCATCTCCAGTAGCTTCTCGTTGGACAGCTTGGACTCGATGGTGCTCAGCCGCGTCTGGGCCTGCTTGTTGACGGTGTCGATCTGGCGACGCGTATCTTCGATATCGCTGGTGGTGGCGCAGCCGGCCAGCAGGCTGGCCAGCAGCACGGCCGAAACCGCTGCTTTCATGTCTTTTTCCCCCTTGGGCCTGTCAGGCATCGGCTCCGGCTCGAAGCCGATGCCTGATAAGCCCAGTATGTACAAACTGGCCGGGTGCTCGCGCGTCCCCGGCCAGTATTTTGTCATACCCGAGCCTTATTGGCCTTGGTAGACGATGTCATCACGACGGTTTTCGGCGTAGTCGGCGTCGCTGCTGCCGTTAGACTTCGGCTTTTCCTTGCCGTAGCTGATCGCTTCGATCTGGCTGTCCTTGGCGCCGAGCACCTGCATCGCGTTCTTCACGCTTTCGGCACGACGCTGGCCCAGTGCCAGGTTGTACTCGCGGCTGCCGCGCGAGTCGGTGTTGCCCTGGACCTGCAGTTTGCGGTCCGGGTGGGCGGCGAGGTAAGCGGCGTGCGCTTCAACGGTCGGCTTCTCGGACGAGCGGACCGACGAAGAGTCGAAATCGAAGTACACGTTGCGCTTGGCCAGCTGGCTGTTCGGGTCGTTCAACGGATCGACCGCACCGCCCTGCTGTGCGCCGGCGGTGGCGCCGCTGTTTGCCCCGCTACCCGAGGCAACAGGCGCCGTTGCAGCCGGATCCATCGGTTTGGTACTCGAGCATGCGGCCAATGCGAGGACAGTGGCAGCACCCAGAGCAAGCTGTTTCCAGTTCATGCTTGTTCTCCTTATTAACGTTACGGATTACTTGACGGCCCCCAGGCCGGGTCTTGCACGCTGCCGTTGATCACGGCGAGCTTCACGCGACTGCCGCCATCGGTCGTGGCAGCGTAGAGCACGCTCTTCCCCCCCTGATCGCTGGCATATAGCACCAGCTGACCGTTGGGAGCGTAGCTCGGTCGCTCGTTGTAGCTGCCGTCGGACAGCACGCGGCTGTCGTTGTTCCCGAAGGTTTGGATCATCACCCGGAAGCGACCGCCTTCGCGGCGGATGTAGGTGAAGCTCTTGCCGTCCGGCGACACCTTCGGCGACACGTTGTAGCTGCCTGCATAGGTGAGGCGCTGTGGCTCGCCGCCGTTGGCCGCAATGCGGTAGATCTGCGGGCCGCCGGCACGGTCGGACACGAACAGGATGCTGCCGCCGTCCGGGCTCCAGGTCGGCTCGGTATCGATCGCGCTGCTGTGCGTCAGGCGTCGCGGCGAACCGCCATTCGCCGGCACGATGTAAACCTGCGAGTTGCCGCTGGTGGTCAGCGTCACTGCCAAGTGCGTGCCATCCGGACTCCATGCGGGGGCGGAATTGCTGCCCTTGAAGTTGGCGACCATGCGGCGCTGGCCAGTGGCCAGGTCCTGCACCCACACGACCGGCTTCTTGGTCTCGAACGATACGTAGGCAAGCTTGTTGCCGTCCGGCGACCACGACGGCGAGATGATCGGCTCCTTCGAGCGCAGCACGGTGCGCGCACGGCCGCCGTCCACGTCGGCCACCTGGAGGTGGTATTCCGAGCCCATCTTCTGCACGTACACGATGCGGGTATTGAAGATGCCCTTCTGGCCGGTGATCGCCTCGTAGATCATGTTGGCGATGGTGTGCGCCACGTCGCGGGCGCGGTCGGCGCCGACGGTGAACTGGCCGGAAGTCAGCGTCTTCTTCTGCGCTACGTCCTGCAGCGCGAAGCTGATGCGGAACTGGCCGCCAGTCGGCACGACGCTGCCGACCGCAACCAATTGCGCTCCAGCCGCCTGCCACAGCGGGTACTTCACGTCGGCCGCGGAGAACGGCACGTTGGCGACACCCTCGGTCGGCACCATCCGGAACACGCCGGACAGAGACAGGTCGTTCTTGATGGTCGGCGTCAGCGCCTCGTTGACGCCGCTGGTCTCGCTCTTGAACGGCACGACAGCGATGGCATGCTGGTTGCTGCCGCCGCCGACGATCTCGATGGTCATGTCCTCGGCACGAGCCCCCAAGGGCAGCAGCACCGCCAGAAAGGCCATCCACAGCCAGCGGCGGTCTTTCAGGAAAAACGCTAGTTGCATCACAGTCCTCTAATCGGCTAGCCCCGCTCAGTGGGGGCGGAAAATCAGGTTGAACGAGCGGAACAGCCCCGGGTCGGCACCGGCTGGGCGCGGCGGGAAGTTGCCCGCCTCGCGGATGGCTCGCTGCACCGCTTCGTCATAGGCGGTGTTGCCGCTACTCTTGACCAGGGTGACACTGCTCACGCTCATGTCGGGCAACACACGTACTCGCACTTCGACCGCCGGATTGCCCTGCATGCTGTCCGGTATCTGCACCAGCGGCCGAATCCGCGCGACCACCTGCGACTTGTAGCCGCTCAGGTTGACCCCATTGCCCGAGGCCGATCCGCCGGCGACACCGGTCGAGCCGCCCGCCTGGTCGATCTTGGCGTTGCCCTTGCGGGTGGTGTTGGTGCTATCGAGCGACGACAAGAGGTCATCGGCCTCGTTGTTGTAGCGCGGCGCGGTCTTGGTGCCCTTGCCTGACGGGTGTTCCTTGGCCTTGGCCATCGGCTTCGGCGTTTCGACCGGAGCCGGTTTCGGCTTGGCCTTTTCCTGCGGCTTTTCCGGTGCCGGAGCCGGCTTTTTCTCGACCGGCGCCTTCTCGGCCAGATGCTTCTCGATTGGCTTCTTCTCGACGGGCTTCTTCTCGGGCGGCGGCGGCTCGACCGGTTTGGGCACCGGTTTGTGTTTCACCTCGGGCTGCGGCTTCGGCTCCACCAGCTTGTGGTGCTTGGGCTCCTGCTTGCCCAGCTTGACCTCGGCATCGCGGGTATCGAGCGGCGGGGCCGGCTCGGGTGCAGGGGCTGGCTCGGGCTTCGCCACCGGCGCCGGCGCGACCTTGACCGCTTCGCTCGGAGGTGGTGGCGGCGCGCTGGTCCACAACTCGACCGCGGCCGGCAACGCCTCGGTCACTGGCGGCTGACGGAAATTGGCCCAGATCAGCCCGCCGATCAGCAATAGGTGCAGCCCGATCGAGGCCGCCAGCGGCCAGCGTGGGGGGTTGGCATTGCGGCGGACCATCATTTGGCAGTCTTCACCACCAAGGCGACTTTCTTCACGCCGACTTCATGCAGGGCGTTGACCACCTGTACCACGGCGTCGTACTTCAGGTCCTTGCCGGCCGAGACGGCGACCGGACGATCGCCGGCGGTGGCGCTCGGTGCGGCCTGCTTGAGCTCATCGAGGCTGGCGAGCGTGTGGCTCTCGCCCTCATCGCTGAGCTTATAGGTGCCGTCGGCATTGACGATTACCTCGATCGGGCGCGCATCGGCGGACTTGGCGTGCGATACGCTCGGCACGTCGATCACGCCCGGCGTGAACATTGGGGCGGTGACCATGAAAATAACGAGGAGCACCAGCATCACGTCGATGTAGGGCACCACGTTCATCTGATTCATCAGGCGGCGGGGGCGACGATTAAGCATATTCAATAATGCAGAGGCGACCGGACCATAATAGCACCCGTCGCGAGGGGTTCGATGACAGAAGGAAAAGACCGGGCAGTACGCAAGAAAGTTCAGCACCGGAAGTAAATTCGGCCAACCGGGTAGGGCTGGCCGAATAAACATGCAAATGGTATTGCCAGAATCAGCGCCGGATCAGCAAGGTCAGGCCGTCGCCGATCGGTAAGGTGACAGGATGAACACGCGCGTCATTGACGAGCCGGGCGTTGAACTCATGAAGGATATGTACGCCTGGCGGGTCTTCCGGCTTCGGTTCTACGACGCGACCGCTGAGAAACACATTATCGATGGCGATGACGCCGCCGGGGCGCACCAGCTGCAGACAGGCCTCGAAATAAGCCGGATAGGATGGCTTGTCGGCATCGATGAATGCCATGTCGAACCGACCGGTCTCGCCAGCAGCGAGCAGTTCGGCCAGCGTCTTCTGCGCCGGCTGCAACACCAGCCGGATCCGTTCGGCGACGCCGGCCTTCTCCCAGTAGCGGCGCGCCACCCGAGTGAACTCGTCGCTGACGTCGCAGGCGACGATCTCGCCGTCCGGTGGCAGCGCCTGCATCACGGCCAGGCTGCTGTAACCGGTGAACACGCCGATCTCGAGGTAGCGGCGCGCGCCGATCAAGCGCGCGAGCCAGCCGAGCAGTTGGCCCTGCTCCGGGGCGATCTGCATCTTGGCCAGACGATGGCCGGCGTTCTCCTCGCGCAGCTCGCGCAAGAGCGGCGATTCGGTCACACCGATGGTCAGGAGATAATCGGACAGCGTCGTGTCGAGGGAGAGTGTTTGTCGGGTCATGCCAGATCCTCGGCGCCCTCCCCCTGCGATCACCGGCAAGGGTTAGGACAGCTCCAAAAACAAACGCCCGCAAGCGGGCGTCAACGTTGGCCGAACGGCGTCGGGGCCGTGCCGGCTTACTCCGGCTGGTAGACGTAGGGCTTCTGCGCCACGCGCGCCTGTTTGAAGCCTTCCTGCTCCTTGGCGTCGAGCTTGCGGTCCCACCAGGTCAGGCGCAGTTCGCGGCGCTCGGTATCCACGGCCGGGTTTTTGTCGAGGTACTCGTTCATAAACTTGGTGAAGTCCGACTGGTACATCTAGCTATCCTTCGTGCAGAGTTATCGGCGGATTGTACTGCAAAATCCGCGCCCTGCGCAGTCAGGCGACCAGTGCACAGCGGGTGCCGCCCACGTCGCTCATCGTCGCGACGCACAGATTGCAGTGGCTGCAGGCGCTGACATGGCCTGGATCGGCGGCGAGCTTCTGCACGAAAGCGGCATCATGCAGCAGCGCACGGCCGACGCACACATAGTCGAAACCGTCACGCATCAGCTGCGCGACGTCGTCGCCCGAGGTGACGCCACCCAGATACGCCACGGCGCAGCCGACCGCGTCGCGCACCCTGAGCGCCTGTTCGCGAAAATACAGCGGCGCGAACGGCAGGTTCGGGAACAGCTTGCCGCCGGACAGCCGCATCGCCATGCGCACCCGCGCCGCCGGCTCGCGCGCGATCATCGCGTCTAGCGGGCTGGCACCGCGGAACAGGTGCATCGGGCTGCGGTTGACCAGGCCGCCGGACAACACCAGCGCGTCGATGCCACCGGCCTCCAGCAGGCGCGCCACCTCGACTGCCTCGCTGACCCGCCCGCCGCCGGCCACGCCGTCGTCCAGATTGATCTTGGCGAGCAAGGGAAAGCCCTCGCCGACCGCTTCGCGCACCGCCGCCAGCACCTGAAGCGGCAGCCGCATCCGGTTGGCCAGACTGCCACCATAGCCGTCGCGGCGCCGGTTGGTGGCCGGACTGATGAACTGGCTCAACAGATAGCCGTGGCCCATGTGGATTTCCAGCGCGTCGAAACCGGCCTGCTTCAGCAAGGTGGCGGCGCGGGCGTAGTGGCGCACGGTGCGCGCGATGTCAGTCGCATCCATCGCCCCGGCGAACGGCACGCCGTGCAGCAGGCCGTAGTCGTTGAGGCCGAACGACGGTCCTTTCGGCCGACGTGTCTCGGTGGACTTGACCTTGGTGAAGCCGCCGCAGTGGGCAAGCTGGCCCGAGACCGCCCCGCCGGCGGCGTGCACCGCGTCGGCCAGCCGTGTCAGCGCCGGCAGACTGGCCTCGCTGACCACCAGCTGGTCGGGGAAAGTGCGCGCATCGGGTGCCACCGCGCAGTAGGCGACGGTGGTCAACCCCACCCCACCGGCGGCGAAGCCGGCATGGAAGGCACAGGTGGCGTCGTCGATGCGCCCGCCGGGGGTACGGCCTTCGAAGGTGGCAGTCTTGATGAAACGGTTGGGTAGCGCGAGCCGGCCGAGGCGGGCCGGAGTGAAGGCAAGCTGCAACATGCCGTGTTCCTTATGAAGAGTCAGGCCAAAGACTGGCCGAAAGCGGGCCGCCACGAAAGAAGGGGGCCAAAGGCCCCCTCTTCCGGGATCAATCCACTCAGCGCCCGGCGCGGCGTGCCGCATCCGGCGTGAAGTGGTCGGCAGTGAAGTTGGCCGCGTTCAGCGATGGCGCGTTCTGCTGGTTGGACAGACGATCGGCCAGGTAGGCGCCCGACACTAGGTCATAGAACAGGGCGGTGCGGGCCTGGAACGCTTTCATATCGTAGGCGTACACATAGTTCTGCTGGGCAACGCGCCACAACTGGCCGCGCGCGTCGTAGTTGTCGGCCATCACCATGTGATAGGTGTCCTCATCGAGGTACATCACTCGCTTGGCGTACTGGTGGCGGTAGCCCTGCTTCAGCGTCGCTTCCAGCACCCAGACCCGGTGCAGCTCGTAGCGCATCGCGTCCGGATCGGCGTGGCCCGGCTTCAGGATGTCGGCGTACTTGCGCGACGGATCGTCGAAGCGGTAGGCGTCGTATGGGATGTAGTACTCACGCTTGCCGACGATGCGCCAGTTGTAGCGCTCCGGCGAACCGTTGAACAGGCGATCGTCGTCGACGGTGCGAAAGCCCCCCGGACCGAACGGCATGTCGAAGCCGAACTGCGGCGCCTGGCGCACCCGGCGGGTGCCCGGATTGTAAGACCAGGTATCGCGCGGCGTGGTCTTGAAGTTGTTCGACTCCTTGCCGACATAGATTTCGCCGGCCTGGCGCTCAGGCAGCAAGACGGAGGTCAGGAAGTAGGACGACAGCACATTGGTGGTATGCGGACGCTGCTTCTCGGTCGGGTCGTTCACCGGTGCCAGGATGTCGTACTTGACCCGCCCCCAGGCGATATTGCCTTTTGGATAGACCACCGCCTGATCGTAGACCGCTTGTTCCTTCCAGGCGCGCACCGGTAACAGGCTGTTCCACAGCAGCTCCAGCCCGCTCTTCGGGATCGGGAACGCCGGCGCACCGGTCAGCGCGTCGACTCCCATGCCTTCGTCCTGCAGTTCGCCGACCAGGGCGTTCTCCTTGGCGGTCTTGCACACCCATTCGGCGTAGCGGAAGTCGCGATGACTCGGGTAGACCGGGATGTTGTAGCTGTCCGGGTATTTCTTCAGCAGCGCCTTCATCCCCGGAGTGAGCCGTTCGCCATACTGGGCCATGTTCTGCGCGGTGATCACGAACAGCGGTTTTTCGCTGGCGTACGGGTCGGGCAGCGGGGTACCGGTGCCCTTGTAGCCCAGCCCAGGCGGTACGCCCAGCCACTTGCCCGAATAGGCCGGGATGGTGCCGTCCTTGTTTCCGGCCTTTTCGGCGCCGATGCAGGTCAGTTCCTTGCCGAGCTTGTCGGCCTCGGCCTGGGACACTTTGGCCCAACCGCTGGCAGAGGCGGCGGCCAGACACACCCCCACAAGGGCAAGGGTCGGAATGCGATGCATAGCCATGTGCGTTACTCCTCGTCAGAAATCGTCAAAAACTGTACTTCGCGTTAAGAGCCCAGTAATCGCGGTCGGCGAGAGGCCGCAGGCGAGGATTGGGCGAACCGAGAAAGCCGTTGTAGCTGAGGCCCAGCTGTAGGTTGTTCAGGTACTTGAAGTTGGCGCCGATGCCGAGGCGCATGTCGCCCTCGCCGGTGTACGCGCCGATCGAGCCGGCCACCGCCGGTACGCCCTTGACCAGTTGGCCGAAGGTCAGCGGCACGTCGAGGTCCCAGCCGTCGAACACGTTGTTGTAGGTGAGCGTGGCGCCGAGCTGGTAGCCCCAGGCGTTGCGGGTGCGCAAAGTGGTCTCGTCGTCGACGAGCTGGTTGAAGCTCGCCCCGCCGAGCGCGGTCACCGACAGGCTCTTGACCCGGTTGACGTAGACGTCGACCACCTCGCCGAGCAGCGAGATCGCGTCGGCGATCGGGGTCGGGCCGATCGACTGGATGAACGACAACTGCGCCTGGGTCGCATCGCCGCGGCTGGTCATCGCCCCCAAGGGGGTGCCGACCAGCATCGGCACGTCCTGCTTGTAGCTGACTTCGCCGGCGACGTTGGTGTCGCCGAGGCGGGTGGTGAAGCTCGCGCCCGCGAGCTTGATGTCTTCCAGGTAGTCGACGCTGTAGCTGGTCGGCATCACCGCCGGGAAGCCCATGGTCTGGAACATCGCCGGGGTCGGCGAGAAGTTCACCGACACGGACGGGTTCTTGTCGTGGTAGCGCAGGTAGAAGAGGCCCAGCTCGGTCTCGTTGCCGACGCGGAAACGGGTACCCATCCCCCACTGGCCGCTGTTGCGTGCCTTGTTCTCGCCGGTGAACGGGAAGCCGTTGCCCAGGATGTTGGGCGAGGCCGGCGGGAACGCGAACCCGAACGGCGAGAAGATGCCGGGGCGCAGCAGCGCGTAGGCCGCGCCCGGGCCGACCAGGTCGGAATACGAGAAATAGCCACCCACCGCGTCGAGCTCGTTGGGCTTGTACTGGTATTGGTAATAACCGAGCAGGCTCCAGCGCTCGGACAGGGACAATTGCCCCGACACCTGGCCGACCGGCAGCAGGATGTCCTTGACCTCCACCCCCGGCACATTCGCCTTGGTCGCATCCGCCGGCCCCTGCGCACCGGAGATGCCGGGGAAGAACAGGCTCTCGCCCCAGGCGACCACCTGGTTGCCGGCGCGCAGATCGAGGCTCTTGCCCTCGCCGAACTTGAAGTTGCCGTAGAGGTAGGCGTCGAGCACGCGTGCCCGCGAACCCTCGTAGTAGCTGGCCGCGTCGGAGAAGTGGTTGAACTGCCCGAACTTGTTGATCGTGGACGGCGAGGTGTTGTCGTTGTTGCCGTGGTAGGCCTCGTCGTAAAAGGCGCTACCACGCACGAAGGCACCGTAGTTGTCGTGGTGCAGATCCGCTTCGGCCAACAGGCTGAGGCGGTTGTTGATCAGGCTGCCCTTCTTGAAGTTGCGGTCGCCGTCGTCCGAGTTGATGTTCACGAACTGGCCGGTCGACGTGACCTTGTTCGGATTGATCAGCTCGTCGGCGGCATTCTTGGCGCGCACGCCCAGGCCGTAGCTCAGCGTGGCGGCGTAGGAGATCGTGGTGTCCTGATCCTGCCCCACCGTCAGTTGGCCGGCCTCGGCCTGCTGGGCCAGCGCCAGGGCGCCGGCCAGCAATGCCGGTGTACAGCGGCGCACCGCGGTGCGCGAAACAGCTCGATACCGTTGCTTCATCCTGCACTCTCCTCCAGATGGATCCCGCTGGTCTTGTGTCGCCAGGTGAGCCGAGTGTCGGAGAGGGGGCATGCGGCCAACATCGTCTGAGCGGACTAGTGCATCCGGCCGCCGTTTTATCCCGGTCCGCCGTGCAGCGGCGCCGGCACGGCCGGACCGGGCTTTGCTTCAAGCTGTCGTTAGTGCTGCGCATTGGCGGCGCCGAGAAACGCCGGCCGCTCGCCGCCGCCGTGCAGCACCAGATTGCTGCCGCTGACATAGGCCCCGGCCGGCGACGCCAAAAAGACACAGGCGTTGCCGACGTCGTCCGGATGCGCCATGCGGCCGAGCGGAATCGTCGCGCCCACCGCAGCGACGCCGGCCGCGTCACCGAAGTGCCGCTCGGCCTGCTCGGTCAGCACCGGCCCGGGGCTGACCGCGGCGAGCCGCACCTTGGGCGCCCACTCCACCGCCAGCGATTCGACCAGGCTCAGCACCCCGGCCTTGGCCGCGCCGTAGGCGGCGGTGCCGGGTGAGGGGCGCAGTGCGCTGACGCTGCCGACAAACAGCACCACCCCGCCCCCGTCCTGCTGCTGCATCTGCCTATTCGCCTGCTGCGCCAGATGCAGCGGCGCGAGCAGGTTGAGCTGGATCACCGACTCGTGAAAGCGCGGCGAGGCGTCGGCCGCCAGCGCGTACGGCGCGCCGCCGGCGTTGTTGACCAGCACGTCGAGCCGGCCGTGCCGCGCCAGCACCGCGTCGATCAGCGCCTCGGCGCTACCCGGCTCCTTCAGGTTGGCCGACACGAACTCGGCGACGCGCCCGCCCGCCGCGGGCAACGCCTCCGGCTCGTTGCGCGCGCAGACCAGCACCGTGGCACCGGCCGCCAGAAACGCCCGGGCGATGCCCGCCCCCACTCCCTTGGTGCCGCCGGTGACCAACACCACCCGTTCGGTCAACGTTGCGTTCGCTTGCTGCATCCCTGTTCTCCCTGTGCCTGTGATTGACCGAGCCATGCTAGGCCAAGCGCCGCGCCGCGCTTTAGTCCGTGTGGACGATGACCCGGCGGGGCCGGCGGCCGAGCATCGTCGCCGAGGGATCACCGCGCGGGCGGTGTCCGACTGACAGAAAGAGAGCGAGATGAGCCAACACCCCATCCCGGAGCGCCGCTACGTCACGCTGGGCAGCGGCCTGCGCCTGCACTACGACGACACCGGCGCCGGCCTGCCGGTAGTGTTCCTGCATGGCAGCGGCCCCGGCGCCAGCGGCTACAGCAACTTCAAGCGCACCGCGCCAGCCTTCCTCGCCGCCGGCTACCGCATCGTCGTCCCCGACCTGCCCGGCTACGGCCTGTCCGACAAACCGGAAGACGCCGAATACGTGCTCGATTACTTCGTCGACGCGCTGGCCGGTCTGCTCGACGCGCTCGACATCGAGCGCTGCGTTCTGGTCGGCAACTCGCTGGGCGGCGCCATCGCACTGAAGTACGCACTCGACCACCCTAAGCGAGTGACACAGCTGATCCTGATGGCGCCGGGCGGCGTCGAGGAACGCGAGACCTATTTCCAGATGGAAGGCATCCAGAAGATGGTGGCGCGCTTCGCCGCCGGCCCGATCGACCGCGAGGGCATGCGCGCGCTGATGTCGCTACAGCTCTATGACCCGAGCCTGATCGACGACGGCCTGCTCGATGAGCGGGCCGCGATCTGCGCCCTGCAGCCGCGCACCGTGCTGTCGACGATGCGGGTGCCGAATCTGACGGACCGATTGAACGAAATCGCCTGCCCGGTACTGTGCTTCTGGGGCATGAACGACCGCTTCAACCCCACCTCGGGCGCCGAAAAGATCGCCGCCGGCATTGCCAACGCCCGCGTCACGTTGCTGAACCGCTGCGGCCACTGGGTGATGGTCGAGCACCGCGACTACTTCAACCGCGCCTGCCTCGACTTCCTGGCGGAGGGCTGAGATGGACGCCGCCCTCCTCAACACACTCGGCGACGAGCTGTTCGCCGCACTGCGTGGCCGCCACACCTTGGCGCCGCTGACCGAGCGCCACCCGGCGATCAGCGTCGACGACGCCTACCGCATCTCGACGCGCTTTCTGGAGAGAAGGTTGGCCGAAGGCGAGAAGGTGATCGGCAAGAAGATCGGCGTCACCTCCAGCCCGGTGCAGGAAATGCTCAACGTGCACCAGCCCGACTTCGGCTTTCTCACCGACGCGATGGCGTTGTGGAACGACGCCATCGTCGATCTCGCCGAGCAGCGCCTGATCGCGCCGCGCATCGAGGGCGAGATCGCCTTCGTGCTAAAGCAGGACATATCGGGCACCACCATCACCCGCGAAGACATCCTGGACGCCACCGAATGCGTGCTGCCCTGCTTCGAGGTGGTGGACTCGCGCATCGACGACTGGCGCATCCGCATCCAGGACACCGTGGCCGACAACGCCTCCTGCGGCGTCTACGTGCTGGGCCAGGGCTCGGTCGCACCACGCGCGCTGGACCTGGCCGAAGCCCGGCTGACCATGCGCCGCAACGGCGTCGAGGTCGCCACGGGTCTCGGTAGCGCGGTGCAGGGCCACCCGGCTGAAGCGGTGGCCTGGCTCGCCAACACGCTGGGGCGCTTCGGCATCCCCTTCCTGGCCGGCGAGGTGATCTTGTCGGGCTCCCTGGTGCCGCTGGTGCCGGTGGTGGCCGGCGACCATTTTGACCTCGACATCGCCGGCATCGGCAGCGCCGCCGTGCGCTTCATCTGAGAAAGGACACCCATGCGTAAGATCCGCTGCGCGCTGATCGGGCCGGGCAATATCGGCACCGACCTGCTCTATAAACTGCAACGCAGCCCGGTGCTGGAGCCGGTCTGGATGGTCGGCATCGACCCCGAATCGGAAGGCCTGGCACGCGCCCGTGAACTGGGGCTGAAAACCACCGCCGACGGCGTCGACGGCCTGCTTCCGCACGTGCTGGCCGACGACATCCAGATCGCCTTCGACGCCACCAGCGCCTATGTGCACGCCGAGAACAGCCGCAAATTGAACGAGCTGGGCGTGATGATGATCGACCTGACCCCGGCGGCGATCGGCCCCTACTGCGTGCCGCCGGTGAACCTGGCCGAACACCTGAAGGCCGGCCACACGAACGTCAATATGGTCACCTGTGGCGGCCAGGCGACAATCCCGATGGTGTACGCGGTGTCACGCGTGCAGCACGTGAACTACGCCGAGATCGTCGCCACCGTGTCGTCCAAAAGCGCTGGCCCCGGTACGCGCAAGAACATCGACGAGTTCACCCGCACTACCGCCGGCGCCATCGCCAAGGTGGGCGGGGCCGACGAGGGCAAGGCCATCATCATCCTCAACCCGGCCGAACCGCCGTTGATCATGCGCGACACCATCCACTGCCTGACCCGCGAGATGCCTGACGCCGACAAGATCACCGCCTCGGTGCAGACGATGATCGCCGAGGTGCAGCAATACGTGCCGGGCTACCGGCTGGTGAACGGCCCGGTGATCGACGGCAACCGCGTGTCGATCTATCTGGAGGTGGAGGGTCTCGGCGACTACCTGCCCAAGTACGCCGGCAACCTCGACATCATGACCGCCGCCGCCGCACGCACCGCCGAACGCATCGCCGAGGAAATCCTCGCCGGCCGCCTCGCCCCTGCCGCCATCGGAGAACCCGCATGAGCAAAATCACCCTGCACGACATGACCCTGCGCGACGGCATGCACCCGAAGCGCCACCAGATGACGCTCGACCAGATGATCGACATCGCCACCGGGCTCGACGAGGCGGGCGTACCGCTGATCGAGGTCACCCATGGCGACGGCCTGGGCGGCAGTTCGGTCAACTACGGCTTCCCGGCGCACAGCGACGAGGAATACCTTTCGGCGGTCATCCCGAAGATGAAGCAGGCCAAGGTGTCGGCGCTGCTGTTGCCCGGCATCGGCACCGTCGAGCACCTGCACATGGCGAAAGACCTGGGCGTCGCCACCATCCGCGTCGCCACCCACTGCACCGAGGCGGACGTGTCGCAACAGCACATCGGCCTGGCCCGCCAGCTGGGCCTTGACACCGTCGGCTTCCTGATGATGGCGCACATGGCGAGCCCGGAGAAAATCCTCGAGCAGGCACTGTTGATGGAAAGCTACGGCGCCAACTGCATCTACTGCACCGACTCGGCCGGCTACATGCTGCCCGAGGACGTGAAGGCGCGCATAGGCCTGCTGCGCGACAAGCTGAAACCGGACACCGAGCTGGGCTTCCACGGCCACCACAACCTGGCGATGGGCGTGGCCAACTCGCTGGCGGCGATCGAATGCGGCGCCAACCGCATCGACGCTGCCGCAGCGGGCCTGGGCGCCGGCGCCGGCAACACCCCGCTCGAGGTATTCGTCGCGGTGTGCGACCGCATGGGCATCGAAACCGGCGTCGACGTGTGGAAGATCCAGGACGTGGCCGAGGACCGCGTGCTGCCGGTGATGGACAACATCATCCGCATCGACCGCGACGCCCTGACGCTCGGCTACGCCGGGGTGTATTCGTCCTTCCTGTTGTTCGCCAAGCGCGCCGAGGCCAAGTACGGCGTGCCGGCGCGCGACATTTTGGTCGAACTGGGCCGGCGCGGCATGATCGGCGGCCAGGAGGACATGATTGAGGACACCGCGATCAACATGGCGCGCGAACGCGCAGCCTGAGTGTCATCTCCCGGCGAGCCAAGCGCCGGGTGTCTCCGTTGGCCCGCCCCTGGCGGGCTTTTTTTATTCCCACCTTGCGCCCGACCTCAATGACATCCGCTTATCTACGCCAATCCCCCGGCTATCGCTGACAAGTCGACAATGCATTGATAATGCTTACGTCAACAAACTTGATAATGGCATAATAATGCCTTCAGCATTATTCCATCCGGCATGCGCTCCGCCCTGCCGGCTTTGCCATGACCACCGACCTGACCTCTCTGCTCGCCAGCTTCGCCGCCGCCTTCAACCAGCACTCCCGTCTGCTCACCCTCGAACTCGGCGACGGCCGCCGCTGGACCGACGCCCTGCTGCCGCAGCAGCTCGACGGCGAGGAAGCGCTGTCCGATGCCTACCGCTACCAGCTCACCTGCCTGTCGCCCGACACCGACCTCGCGCTGAAGGACCTGCTCGGCCAGCCGGTGCGCCTGACGGTGCAGGACGCCGACGGCGCCGCGGTGGCGCGCTGCGGGGTGGTCTCCGCCGCCCAGGCGCTCGGCAGCGACGGCGGCTTCGCCCGCTACGGCCTGACCATCGAGCCGCCGGTCGCGCTGCTGCGCCACCGCCGCACCAGCCGGGTGTTCCAGGACCTGTCCGTCCCCGACATCGTCCAACAAGTGCTGGCCGAACACCGGGCCGCCAACCCCAGCTTCGCCCGAGTGCAGCACTGGGACTTCCAGCTCAGTGGCGACGCGCCAGTACGCAGCTACTGCCTGCAATACCGCGAATCCGACTACGACTTCATCGTGCGGTTGCTGCACGAGGAGGGCTACCACTGGCACTTCGTCCATGAAGGCAATGAAGGAGACGTCCCCCAGGTGACACTGGTGGTGGCCGATGACCCGTACCGGCTGCCGGCGGCGCCGCTGGAACGGGTGCGCTTCCACCGCAGCGATGCCACCGAGGCCGAGGACGGCCTGACCGACTGGCGCGGCAGCCGCCAGATCGTGCCGGGGCGGGTCAGTCTGGCCAGTTTCGACTACCAGCCGGTCGCGACCCAGCACAGCGGCGACGCCTCCCGCGTCGAACAGGGCGATGGCGGCAGCGCGCTGCAGGCCAGCCTGGAAGACTACGACCCGCAGGGGCTCTACTACGCTGGCGACACCGAGCAGCTCGGGCGCTACGCCCAGCTGCGCCAGCAGGCCCACGACGCCCAGGCCAAGTCGTTCGACGGCGCCGGCAGCGTGCGCAACCTGGTGGCCGGCCACTGGTTCCGCCTCGACGACCACCCGGCCCACGACACCGACCCGGCCGAACAGCGCGAATTCGTCGTCACCCGGCAGACCTTTACCGCCACCAACAACCTGCCGGGCGAGCTGACCCGCTCGCTGCGCGTCGCCGCGCCCGGGTTGTTCGCGAATGAAACCGCCGACGCCCCGGCACCGTTCCAGACCCGCTTCCAGGCGCAGCGGCGCGGCCTGCCGCTGCCGCCGGCCTACGCGCACTCGGCCCAGGCCAAGCCGACCAGCCGCGGCGTGCAGACCGCCACCGTGGTCGGCCCGCAAGGGGAAGAAATCCACACCGACGCCCACGGCCGCATCAAGGTGCAGTTCCACTGGCAGCGCCCCGACGAACACCCGGACAACGGAGCGAATCTGGATGAACGTTCCAGCTGCTGGCTGCGCGTCGCCATGCCCAGCGCCGGCGCCGGCTGGGGCCACCAGTTCATCCCGCGGATCGGCCAGGAAGTGCTGGTCGACTTCATCGAAGGCGATATCGACCGCCCCGTCATTACGGGCGTCCTGTACAACGGCAGCCACCCCAGCCCAGCCTTCAGCGGCGCCGGCAGCCTGCCGGGAAACAAGACGCTGTCCGGCATCAAATCGAAAGAACACCACGGCGGGCAGTACAACGAACTGCTGTTCGACGACACCCCCGGCGAGGTGCGCGCCAAGCTGTCCAGCGAACATGGCAAGACCCAGCTCAACCAGGGCTTCCTGATCCACCCGCGCAGTGACGGCAAGGGCCAGCCGCGCGGCGACGGCTTCGAACTACGCACCGACCAGCACGGCGCGATCCGCGCCGGGCATGGTCTATTAATTACCACCGAGGCGCAGCCCTCAGCCTCCGGCAAGCAGCTGGCGCGCGAGCATGCGCAGAGCCAGCTCGACGCCGCGCTCAGCCTCAGCCAGAGCCTGGCCGACACCGCCACCGGCCAATTGGCCGACACCATGGAGACCGGCCCGGAGCAAATCCAAGCCGACAACAGCAAGGGTGGCAAAGGTGATAAAGGCCACCTGCACCATCACGCCGCAGCGCTAAAAGCCTGGGAAGCCGGGACCAACACCGATAAAGACGCAAACACCGCCAAGGATCAGGCCGGCCAGCAACCGCTGCTGGTGCTGTCCGCCCCGGCCGGCATCGCCAGCGTCACCGCGCAGAGTCAGACCGTCGCCGCCGGCACCAACCTCGACCTGGTGGCGCAACGCGACACCAACCAGACCTCGGGGCGGCGCTGGATCCACAACGTCGGCCAGCACCTCAGCCTGTTCGTGGCCGGGGTGAAGGACGTGATCAGCCTGAAGCTGATTGCGGCGAAGGGGAAGGTGCAGCTGCAGGCGCAGAGTGACAGCGTGGAGGTGACCGGGGGTAAGGATATTCAGATCACCTCTTGCAAAGAGCGCATCGTCGTCAATGCCAAAGAGGAAATCCTGCTGACTGCAGGTGGTGCGTATATCCGCCTCAAGAGCGGCAATATCGAGGTGCACTGCCCCGGCACGGTGAGCGTGAAGGGAGCAAGCCATGCATTAAGTGGAGCAGCAAGCATACCTCCCGAATACCCAGCCCTACCCGAGCCTGGGCCACATTGGATCGGTGTCCACTTCGCCGATGCCGAAGGTGACCCGGTTGAGGGCGCCAAGTACAAGATTCGTTTCGATAGCGGCGCGACGCTCACCGGCAAGCTCAGCGCACAGGGCTCCGCCCGTCATGAGGCAGTACCTCTCGAGCCCGTCCAAGTCAGCTACGAACTGCCTCCACCCAAGCCGGAGCAACCTGCCGATCTCTTGCAGCAACTGCTGGATCAGGTGCAACAGAAACTACCTGCCAACAGCGAAGGGAAATAGGCAGCATGGATCAATTCGAACAAGCACTGGCCTGGTATCGCGCTGCGCCCAAAAGCTGGATTGACAGCCTCGGCTCCAACTTGGAGGCAATGGGGCTATGGATTTGGGAAGTGGTACAAGGCGATTTCAACGAGAACCAAACCACCGGGCAGATAGTCACCGGTACGGTGATCTCGATGATTCCGTATGTTGATCAGATCTGCGATGTACGCGACCTGGTTGCAAACTGCCGCGCCATCAATCGCGATGAGAACAACATCGGCGCATGGGTCGCACTTGCTCTGACACTGGTTGGGCTGTTCCCGGTACTTGGCTCCTTCGCCAAGGGGGCTTGCAAGGTGATGTTCTTGTACTTCCGCAAGGCCGGATTCGACATGGCCGGCAAAGTCGCGAACAAGAAGGCGTTCGACGCTGCGGTTTCAGGGCTCAACAAGTTGCTGGATCAGCCTGCTGTACGCAAAACACTCAAAGCGCTGCGCATTTACAACCCCTACCGCTATCTCGCCGAGCAGGTCCGCAAGGTCAAGGCCAAAGTCACCGTCAGCGCTTTACTCAAAGAGTTTGACCGGCTACTGGAAGTAGCCAAAGCCATCCTACAGCGGGCGGCCGATTGGGGCCCGGCATCGATCAAACGGCCAGTGCAGCAGACAATCGACCTAATCCTAGGGATACGCAAAAAGGCCAACGATGGCTTGAGCAAGGCGCTGGGGCCTTTGAATGACACCCTTGAGCGCTTGGCACGACGCTTGGAGATCGAAGGCGACAAGGCCTACCGCGGCGTCGTCGACAAGACCAACCCACACAAGTATGCGGGCATTAACAATGTCGGCGAAGCAGAGTTGATTCGTCAGCATAAGCCGAAGTGGGCGGATATCACACCCAAAGTAGCTTATCGACAGCTAGAGGGATTACCCCCCAGCGCCAGCGCCAAATTCAATGAAGGTTGGCCGAATATTGGCAAGGACAGCTCTAATCGCGCATTGAAGGGCAAGTTTGATACCTTCGATGCGAGCATGAAGGCCGCGACGGTTCAGCCTGGTGAGACCCTTTACCGGGTAGTCGACCCTCGTTCCTCCGACAATAGCATCTGTTGGATGCGCGAAGCCGAGTTCAAGGCACTGAGCAGCAAAGCTGACTGGCGGCGACGCTTTGCCGTGTGGAAGCACTGGAATGGTAACGGCGAATATGTGACCTATACGGTACCGCCGGGCCAACCGCTCAAGGTCTGGGAAGGGCGAGCGGCAACTCAAAAACTGGACAAGGCTGAAGAGATCAAACTCGAAGGCGGTGGGGTGCAGATCGTCCTCGATCCGACACAATTGCAGAAAGAGTATCTAAGCAAACGCAAGCCGACTGGTTGGGGCTACACCGACGACATTCCGGGGGATCAGGATGTCTTTGTCGGCATCCCCAAGCTCACCCATAACTGGTACGGCAACTAATTAGAGAATCATCACAATGGCCCAACTTCACCCACAGGAAATCTATCTGCTGGAATATTTCACCTCGCTGGAGCATTTCTGCAATGTCCGCGACGCGATGCGCGAAGCGGTGCGGCTCGGCGAGCAGTGTCTGGACGAATTCATGCACCACCTGCCCGCCGACCTGCGACGCCGCCATACCAGCGAGCAGCCGGACGTGGTCTGGGGAGGACTGGTGCTACCCAATCTGCGCTCCAGCCTCGATGGCCTGATCGAAGGCTGCATTCTGCGTAGCCATAACGATCCTCAAGCGTATCGTGGCCTAGTCGGTACCTATGGCGGCAATATCAATAAGAACATTGGCGAGTTCGACGCGAGTTGGATGCCTGAACCGCTGGGAACCGCATTTTGGGATGCACTAGACAAGGCCATTGCATTGGACAAAATCGTCGGCTACACGATTGGCGGGTCATGGCAAGCTGGAGATTTAACTTGGAGCTGCAATTTTGACGATCCCAACGACGTATTGGGTGGAACGGATGTTCGGCTTCCCACTCGAATCCCTGCCTATGAGCTCGACCATTCGGTGGTGATCACTCCTGGTGATCAGGTCAAGGAGTGTGGTGTGTATCTGCCGGATGCGGAGAACACCGCCGCGCAGTTCCTGCATCCGGGTCGGTGGTGGCAAGAAGAACCTGGCATTTGGGTTCGCCAAGGTTTGGTCAAGGATGAGTACGGTTGGTGGGCTGAAGCACAAGATGTGTATCCGTCCCGCTGGACCCTGGTACGACGCGTTCCCGGCCAGTTCATTGAGGTTCCCCAGGAAGGCTTTTATCCAAAGCAGATACTGGCTAGCAGTCGTACCGAGGCTGGCCAGCCCTGCCCGCAAGCAGGATGGTGGTGGTCTCCCGCCAAGGAGGGGTCCCGGCGAGCCTTCCAGGCTGGCGAGGTCATGCCGGACTTCCCGGAATCCAGTTACGGTAGCACCATCTGGTACCGAGAGATTGAGCAGTAACTCGGCTTTAGACGAGTAATGACTGCTTTTGGAGCTAGAGGTAGCCCGCCATCGAGCTACCTAGCAAACCCGCGGCAATTCAGAAAGAGCCAGCGGCCTCGAAGACAAGCTTTAGTTCCCCAAAACAAAACCGCCCCCAAACGGAGGCGGTTTCTAGTTACTCAGGCCGGCACAGCCGGCAGCGGCTTGTCTTCTCCATGACTCAGCGGCACCGCCGTGAGAGAACCTAGCGCCCATTCGCTGGACTGGATCGCCGTCTCTTCCGACGCGACGTCCAGCGAGCGACTCAGCGCGTAGTAGCTGATGCCCGACACCAAGAGCCCGACCAGCCAGCCGATGTCCACGCCGCCGATCAGTTTGGCGATCAGGTCGATGTATACCTCGGCTAGCACGAAGAACGGTATCGTGGCAACGAAGCCGATGGTGTAACCGATCAGGCCGAGGCGGCCCCAAGCACCGTAGATGCCGTTGGGGGTGAACAGGTGGGTGATCGCATAGCGCCAAGCAGGCGCGTCTTGATTTATGGGATATCCATACCGCTGGTAAAGGAGCGCAGACTGATGTTGGCCAAGCATTCAAGGCTTGGAATTGGATCATCAAGGAAAACAAACGTCGCGAATCCGATCGCTAAGTAGCCCCTTACACCTCACTGCGTGGCTTCCTACGCACCGATCCAGCCATCTCGGACAAAGGCTAGTTATGCGCCTACTTATCTTCGTACTGATTACTCTGACGTTAGCCGCCTGCAGCCGCAACGCCCCACGGAGCCCCTGACCATATAAAATGAAAACTCTTTCACGCACAGATATACGATTTATATCTTTTCTATTCAGCACACTAATTATCATCCTTGGGTTGCTTGGCATTTTCTTTGCAAACGAAACACATGGAACAAATCAATTCGAAGTAGTTCCTAAATTAGGATGGTGCATAATAACAATTGGAATTACTTCGGCAATCATAATAGCAATTAGGGCAAGAAGCTCTCAAATTGAGTTAGGGATTTTGTTTTCAGTATCCTTGAGTTCAATATGCTTTTGGCTTAACGTTATGCTGTTCACTCCATTTATAAATAGCACTTTCCCCACATGGCTGAAGACACTAGGTATTTTCGCAGGGCTAGCGCCAAACATATGGTGGTGCGCAAAAATAGCTATATGTATGAAGGAATTATTTAACAATCAAAAATTAAGAGATCAATTATACGAAGACCACGGAAGCTATTTTATTTTCAAACGAGGGGTGCAAGAAAAACCAATGAAGTCACTACGAACAGGCCTAACTCCTCCTTGGTACATTTTTGCTGCTTTCACACCAATTTACCCTCTATCAATGACAATACCAAAATTTTTGGTCAGCCATTTTGATATTCAAGTGTTCTCTATTTTATCCTCAACCATTTCTCTCCCTCTGTCTTTATTATTTAATGGCGGACTGGTTTTTTGTCTAATCTGCTATATATACAATCCATTAATATTGCAAATAAAAACAGGAAAAGAAGTTATTTACTCCCTTTAAAAATACGGATAGCACTTGCCATGGGGAAACATGCCAGCCTACTCAAAGGAATATCAGAACGCATTGCAACGGGTACGAATATTCTCTCTCACCAAACAAAACGGCGAATTCTGATCGAATCAATAACTACCGTACCCACAAACACTGGTTAGCTTAAGGAATAAAAACATGAAAAAATTATCATTTATTCTCATGCTACTTGCATCACCTCTAGTCTCGGCAGAAGAAACAACGGTAAAGTCTCCAGAAAAATTGGAGTCAATTTCATACACTTGCTCTGATTCGAGCTGCACAGCTTGGGTTAATTCAAATGGCACAAAGAAAACCATATTTCAAGACATACCAACTAGTAGCGTATCCGCCAGATGGCTATCATCCAAGCTGGCTCAGATATCTTTCTCTTGTGGAAGCCCATGCTCGGTTAGCTTTTTCTACAAGAAAGAAAACGGGGTATCTCGTCCAGTCCAAGACGCAATGGCAGTCGATGCCAACCGATCTTGCGTGCTAAAGCCAGTCGAAGACGGGTTAAGTATTGCCCCAATTTTTTCTAAAGACGACTCAAAAAAATTTTGGTATGTAAAATATAATGACTCACAATTTCAATTTTACACCAAGTCAGCCGTAATATTTTCAACCATAAAAGCGCATTTTAACAGTGATGGAAAACTAGAGTTACATTATATCAACAGCAAAAATCATGACGCTTATAGAAAAATCGATAAGAAATGCCCTGATATCCAATAAGAAAACATCTATTTCATGCATTATTTTTTATTACTATAAAACTTGAAGGCTTGATAGGCTAAGCAACGGTCTATCAGGCCAGAAAGCTGAAAACAAAAAGCGTCCCTCAAGAAGACTTTGTTAAAAAATTTAGCCTCCATAAAAAGCTAGCTAGCAAAGTGCTTCAATAACCAGCAACGCCAACCAATACTGAAAAATCGTCAACTGAGCTAGTTATCTCAAACTTTCACAATACTGAACAGTTTAGAGCTCAATGTCGCTGACCATTTTGTCAGACTCCAATGTGATCAATTGCTCCTCGGATGATCCATCCGACTCTCACTGGCAGAAACGGGCCACTGTTGGTAAAAGCTTGGTTACATCTCTGGCTGCCGTTAGGAAAAATGATTCAGACTTATTCAAAACTAAATCTTCCCAGTTTTATCAAGGCGAGCTTGCTGATCATCTAGATACATCTCAATCATGGAAAAAAAATCTATCCTAGCTATTAAGCTCATAATTCTATTTCTTCTTCCAGGACTCTCTGAGGCCACCTGTCCTACTATTTCTGATGGAATTTACGTACCTGACGATACAGCAAGTGAAGTTGGTAAACCGGGTAAATATGAAAACATAATCAGAAATCTGCAGAAAACAGACCAAAATTTAGCGGCTACAACTCTGGGATTTTCCGTAGCATTACTAAAAAACAAGGGCAACCTAATACTATTTCGGACGATAGGAAATGATATAAACGAGCAATACACTACACTGTCTATTCGTGCAGAGTACAACCATTTAAGCTGCACTGAATCAGATTGGTGGACATTACAGACAAATCAATACTATCCAGAAGAACTTAACTTCCTTAGAAAGCCGAGAAAAACCCCAAAAAAGCTACCAACCCCACTAAGAATGTTGGTTAAAATTAAATCGACCAATCCAAAAGAGCTAGAGATTACTGGTTGTAAAACAGAGGTACAGGAAGCAGGAAAATGGCGTCCTTATGGAAAATATGATGCCGTTGACTTATGTACCAATTTAGTCTCAAGTAAATTGTTTGACATCCGTCCCTTAGTGCAAGGTCGTCCAGGTTGGAAAGGCTTATTCTGACCAACCATTTAGACCACCTTGTCTATCGCACGCACAGAGCACTACTACTGTCAGATAGAAACGGGTATCCCCCTTCTCCCAAAACAAAACCGCCCTCAAACGAGGGCGGTTTTTAATAGATTAAGCTGGCACTGCTGGCAACGGCTTATCCTCACTGGAGCTCGGCGGCACCGCTGTAAGTGAACCCAACGCCCATTCGCTGGCCTGAATCGCCGCCTCCTCGGCCACCACGTCCAGCGAGCGGCTCAGCGCGTAGTAGCTGATGCCAGACACCAGCAGCCCGACCAGCCAGCCGATGTCGACGCCGCCGATCAGCTTGGCGATAGGCCCGCTATACACCTCGGGCAGCACGAAGAACGGGATGGTGGCGACGAAGCCGACGGTGTAGGCGATCAGCCCGCGGCGGCCCCAGGCGCCGTAGATGCCGCTGGGGGTGAACAGGTGGGTGATCGCGTAACGGCCGCGGCGCACGTAGAAGTAGTCGACCAGGTTGACCGCGGTCCAGGGCACCAGGAGGTAGAGCATGATGGTCAGCGCGGCGAACAGCATGTTGATGGCGTTGACGCTGGTGACCAGCGCGATGCCGCCCCACAGCACGGTCAGCGCCCCGATCACCACCACGCGCAGCGAGCGGGTCGGCGTCACCTTGCGCAGCGAGTCGAGCGCGGTGACCACAGTCAACATGCCGCTGTAGGCGTTCAGACCCATGGTCGCGACCATCGCGGCGATCGACGACAGCGCGATCAGCGCGCCAAAGCCGTGGAACACCGCATTGCCCGAGCTGTACAACGCCACGAGGCCGTCCGAAGCGCCAAGCCGGGTGGCCAGCCAGGCACCCAGCACGATCAGCCAGATCGCCGAGCTGGCCGCGCCCCAGAACACCGAGGCGATGATCGAACGTGCCGGGGTGTGGCGCGGCAGGTAGCGCGAATAGTCGGACACGTACGGCGCATAGGTGATGTTGTAGCTGGCGCTGGCGGCGATCTGGGCCGCGAACGCCACCCAGGTGAAGCCACCGGTGGTCGGCACCTTGCCGCCCGCCCCGCCCATCAGGATCGCGACGGACAAGATCAGGTACAGCGGCAGGCTCAGGTAGAAGATCCACTTGAACACGCGGTGCAGCCAGTCGTGGCCGTAGATCGCCAACAGCATGCCGATCAGCGAGGTGACCATAGTGATGGCGACCGTATTCCAGCCGAAGATGCCGTGCAAACCGCTGGCCATCAGCACCACGTCGACCACGTTGAAGCCGACGAAGGTGAACAGCGTGCCGATCAGCACCAGCGCCACGCCGCGGTAGCCGAACTGGGCGCGCGACTGGATCATCTGCGGCAGGCCCAGCTCCGCCCCCTGCGAGGCGTGGAAGGCCATGAACAGCGTGCCGAACAGAATGCCGATGATGCCGGCCAGCGCGGTGTAGCCGAGCGACAGGCCCATGCTCGGGCCGATGAAGCCGATGGCGATGGTGAAGAACTGGAAATTGCCGAGGAACCAGAACGGCCCCTGGTCGCGGACCTTGCCGTGCCGTTCGTGCTCCGGCACGTAGTCGATCGAGCGCACCTCGATGCCGCCGCGAGGTGCGGCGTGGCTTCCCGATTGCTGAGTCATGATGGGTTTCTCCTTGCAGACTAAAAGCGGACCCCGGGTTTTTGTGTGGGTGTCCGAGCGATGATGTGGGACCTGCCTGGTCGCCGGCCGCGGCTCAATTCGCTACGCCGGCAACGACATGCTTCACCTCCTGGAATGCGCGCAGCCCCCAGGGGCCGAGCTCGCGGCCGATGCCGCTCTGTTTGAAACCGCCCCAAGCGGTGTGCGGAAAGATCACCTGCGGGCTGTTGATCCACACCAAGCCCACTTCCAGCTCGGCCGCCAGGTGCTTGTTGCGCGCGGCGTCGCCACCGACTAGGGTCGCCACCAGGCCGAAGTCGCTGTCGTTGGCGATGGCGACGGCCTCGGCGTCGTCGCCGAAGCTACGCACGCAGGCCACCGGGCCAAAGATTTCCTCGCGCCACAGCGCGCTGCCGGCTGGCAGGTCGGTGAACACGGTCGGACCGACGAAAAAGCCCTCGCCCTCCGCCGCCGCACGGCCGTCGCACAGCAGCAGGCCACCGTCGACCAAGCCCTGCTCGATATAGCCGAGCACGCGGCGCTGCTGGGCGCGGCTGATCAGCGGGCCCATCTCGACCCCCTCCTCGCCCAGCGCGCCCAGATGCAGCGCGGCGGCAGCCTCGCGGAAACGCTCGACGAACTCTGGGTAGACCGCATGCGCGACCAGGATGCGCGAGGTGGCTGAGCACATCTGGCCGGCGTTGAAGAATGCCCCGCCGAGCGCCAGGCTCACCGCCTGCTCGAGGTCGGCGTCGTCGAGCACGATCAGCGCCGACTTACCGCCCAGCTCCAGGCTGACGCGCGCCACCCGCTCGGCGGCGGCGGCCATCACCGCCTGCCCCACCCGGTTGCTGCCGGTGAACGACAGCTTGGCTATGGCCGGATGCGCGACCAGCGCGGCCCCCACCTCGGCGCCGGCGCCGCACACTAGGTTCAGCACGCCGGCCGGCAAGCCTGCCCGTTCGGCCAACCTCACCAGCTCGATCTCGGCCAACGGGGTCAGCTCGGATGGCTTGAGCACCACGGTGCAGCCGGCGGCCAGCGCCGGCGCCAGCTTCCAGGCGCTGGTCACCATCGGGAAATTCCACGGCACGATCAGCCCGACCGGGCCGACCGGCTCGAAGCGCACCGAGGCGGCGAAGGCCGCATCGGGCAGCGCCACAGGGTTGGTCGACAGGCCGGTACCGGTTTCGCAGCACTCGGCGTAGTAGTCGAAGGTGGCGATCACGTCGCCCACGTCCAGCTCGGCCTCGAAGCGCGGCTTGCCGTTGCACTGCATCTGCAGCGCCACCAGCCGCTCGCGATCCTCCTCCACCGCCCTGGCGATGGCACGCAGGATCTCGCCGCGCTGGTGCGCCGGGGTACGCTTCCAGGCAGGGAAAGCACGCTTGGCGGCGCGAGCGGCCGCGTCGATGGCGGCGGCGTCGCCGCCTGACACCCGGGCGATCGGCGTGGCGGTGGCCGGGTTGGTCACCTCGAGCACGGCGCCGTGGCCAGCCTGCCAGACGCCGTCGATGAACAGGCCGTCAATCATCGTCATGAGTCACTCCTGCGGCAGCGGCGACAGGTGCTCGTGCACCGCCAGCCAGCGTTGATCGGCATCGCGCTGGAACACAATGGTCTCGCGCTCGCGCAGCGCCTGTTCCACGCCGTCGATAGCCACTACCGTGTTCACGGTGTGGGTGAACAGCGCCGCCTCACCCACCCACTGCACCTGGCGGTCGCTGGACTCGCAACGGATCACCCGGAAGTCGGCCTCGCGCTCCCAGCCCTGCCAGACGGCCCGGTAGGCGTCGCGGCTGTCCAGCCGCTGCGGCAGGGTGTGGAACAAAAAGGTCGCCTGTGGCGCGAAGGAGGCGAAGTAGGCGTCGGTGTCGTGCCGGCCGAAGGCCCGCACCAGCGCGTCGGCGGCGTCGAGTACTTGCTGGGTTTGCGTCATGGTCGCTCTCCTCAGTCGCGGTACTGCACGCCGGGCAGCACGCACAACATCTCGAACGCCAGGTTGGCGGCCAGCAAGGCGGTGGTGCCGAGCGGATCGTAGGGTGGCGATACCTCGACCAGATCCGCCCCGACCAGGTTGAGGCCCTTCAGGCCGCGGATGATCTCCAGGCCCTGCGGCACGGTCAGGCCGGCGATCTCCGGGGTGCCGGTACCGGGCGCGAACGCCGGGTCGATGCCGTCGATGTCGAAGCTCAGGTACACCGGGCCGTCGCCCATCAGTTCCTGCACCTGCTGCATCAGCGGTGCCAGCGACTTGCCCCAGCATTCCTCGGCCTGCACCACGCGGAAGCCCTGCTCGCGACACCAGTCGAAGTCCTCGGCGGCGTAGCCGGTGCCGCGCAGGCCGATCTGCACCACCCGGTTGCAGTCGAGCAGGCCCTCTTCCACCGCGCGGCGGAACGGCGTGCCGTGGGCGATCTTCTCGCCGAACATGGTGTCGTTGACGTCGGCATGGGCGTCGACGTGAACCACGCCGACCTTGCCGTACTTCTTGTGCATGGCGCGCAGGATGGGCAGTGCGATGGTGTGGTCACCGCCCAGCGTGATCGGCTTGCAGCCGTTGGCGACGATCTCGTCGTAGGCGGCGTCGATGCGGTCGATCGAGTCGTGGATGTTGTAGGGGTTGGTGGCCACGTCGCCGATGTCGGCCACCTGCAGCGAGTCGAACGGCGCGGCGCGGGTGGCCATGTTGTAGGGGCGCAGCAGCACCGACTCGGCGCGGATCTGGCGCGGACCGAAGCGGGTGCCGGTGCGGTTGGAGGTGCCGAGGTCAAACGGTACGCCGACGAAACAGGCGTCGAGGCCGGCGGTGCTGCTTTGCTGCGGCAGGCGCATCATGCTGGCGATGCCGCCGAAACGCGGCATCTCATTGCCGCCCTGGGGTTGGTTGAAGTGCTGTTCCATGGCTGTTTTTCTCCTCCACATCGAAACCTGTCAAAACGACGATAACGCCGGTTTTTCAGTAGTATGTGGCGTAGAAAAAATTTTGAAACACGCAAGACGCCATGTTTACATTGATACAAATCGATGTATCAAAGCGACCATGACAAGCGCGCCAAGGATCTGCCATGCTCCGAACTATCAGCGACCTCGACTTGCGGCTGTTGCGGGTCTTCCTGGCGGTGGTCGACGCGGGCGGCGTCACCCCGGCCCAGACCACCCTCAACGTCGGCCAGTCCACCATCAGCGCCCAGCTTTCCACTTTGGAGACCCGGCTGGGCTACCGGCTGTGCGAGCGCGGCCGCAGCGGCTTTCGACTGACCCCGCGCGGCGAGCGGATGGTGGACTTGGCGCGCGAACTGCTGGCGGTGGTCGACGACATCGGCGAGCGCGCCCGCAATATGGGACGCCAGCTGGTCGGCACGCTGCACCTGGGACTGATCGGCCACACGCCGATGAGCCACAACGCCCGCATCAGCCAGGCGATCGCCCGCTTCAAGGAACGCAGCCAGGCAGTGCGTTTCTCGATCTCGGTGCGCGCGCCGGGCGAACTGGAGGAAAAACTGCTCAGCGGCGAGATCGAGGTGGCGGTCGGCTATTTCTGGCACCGCGTCACCAGCCTGAGCTACACCCGGCTGTTCGTCGAACGGCAGGTGGCCTATTGCGGACAGGGCCATCCACTGTTCGAGCGCGCCGGCACGCTGACCCACGACGAGGTCACCGCCCACGAATGGGCGTGGCGTTCCTACCCGCTACCCGAGGCGCAGCTGACACTGCCGGCTGGTGCCATCACCGCACTGGCCGACAATATGGAAGCGGTAGCGGTGTTCATCCTGTCCGGCCACCACCTGGGCTTCCTGCCCGAGCATTTCGCCCGGCCCTATGTCGAGCAGGGATTGCTGCGCGCGCTCAACCCGGAGCGCTTCCACTACGAGGTGCCGTTCCACATGGTGACCCGACAGGGGCGGCATAGCGATGTGGTGGCGGCCTTCATCGAAGACCTGCAGGCGGTGCACCTGGGTGGAGGCAGCGTCCTATTGCCGGACTAAGAGCCTGTTTACGATCTGCTGCACTCGGGTGATCCTGCGTTGAAATGGCGCTCAACATGCTTATCTACTCGATAAGTACATTCCGCTTTTTCACGCCATTTCGCCTTGGCTGACCCTTCGTTCGCGAGATCGTAAACAGGTTCTTAGCGCGCGGCGACCTCACGTAACGCCTGCTTCATGACTTTCCCAGAGGCATTCAGCGGCAGCGCGGCGACAAAGGCGACGGCGCGTGGCACCTTGTAGTTGGCCATGTGCTCGCGGCACCAGTCGATGAAGGACTCTGAACTCAAACTGGCCCCTGTGCGCAGCACCACATACGCCTTGCCCACTTCGCCCAAGCGCTCGTCCGGCACACCGACCACCGCAACCTGCGCTACCGCCGGATGACTGGAGATCAGGTTCTCGATCTCGGCCGGATAGCAGTTGAAGCCGCCGGCGATGAACATGTCCTTGAGCCGGTCGGTGATGCGCAAATTGCCGCGTTCATCGACGATGCCGACATCGCCGGTATGCAGCCAGCCGTCGCGGTCGACCGCCTCGCGGGTGGCGGCTTCATCGTCGAAGTAGCCCTGCATCACGTTGAAGCCGCGAATCAGCACCTCCCCTGGCGTACCGGCGGCCACACTGTTGCCGTCGCCATCGACGCAGCGCAACTCGACGCCCGGCAAGGGGCGTCCGCACGTGGTCGCGATGGTTTGCACATCGTCTTCCGGACGGCAGACGGTGGCCAAGCCGCAGCATTCGGTGAGTCCGTAGGCGGTGAATACCGATTCGAAGCCCAACTCCTGCCGCATGCGCTGCACCAGTTCGGGTGCCACGTTGGCGGCGCCGGTAACGGCAATGCGCAGGGAAGACAGGTCGAATTCGCCCAATTGCGGATGGGCGAGCAAACTCAGGTACAAGGTGGGCGAGCCTGGAAGAAAACTCACGTGGTCGGTGGCGATGCGCCGCAGCACCGCCTGCGCATCGAACTGCTGGTGCGGCAGAATGGTGGCCCCACGGATCAGTGCGGCGAGCCAGCCGGCCTTGTAGCCGAAGGCATGGAAGAACGGGTTGACGATCAGGTAGCGGTCGCCGGCTTGCAAGCGCACGATGTCCGACCAGGCGGCGAAGGCGGCCAGATTCTGGCCGTGGGCGGTGACCACCCCCTTGGGGCGGCCGGTGGTACCGGAGGTGAACAGTAGATCGGACGGCGACTCCGCGGCAACCGCAGCACTGCGCTGCTGCTGCATAGCCTCAGGCACGCCCTCGGCCAGTGTCATGAAGGACTGCCAGCTGGTTTGGCCGGCACGCGCACTGCGCAATACGACAACATGTTCCAGGCTCGGGATGGCATGCTCGGCCAGCATGTCCGGGTAGTGCACGCCGAGGAAATCGCCGATGCTAATGAGCACGCGCACGCCGCTGCGCGCAAGGATGTCGGCCGCCTCGGCCCCCTTCAGGCGCGTGTTGATCGGCACCAGCACGCCGCCGGCGAGATGAATGCCAAGAGCCGACACGATCCATTCGTGGAGGTTGGGCGCCCAGATGGCGACGCGCTCCCCTTGCTCCACACCAAGCGCCATCAGCGCGCGGGCGGCGATCTTGGCGACAAGATGCAGGTCGGCATAGCTGAGTTTCAGATCCCCGTCCTCGATCGCCACGCTATTTGCGTAGCGCCGTGCAGATTGTTCCAGCAGACGAGGGATGGTAGGAATCGCAGGCAGGATGTCTGTCATGGACCGGTTGCTCCAATTGTTGACACGGGGGGCTGCGGACAGGCCGCGTAGGGCGGGTAATCTGTGTAGCCGCGCGGCCCCGGCGTATACAGCGTGGTGCGGTCGAAGGGGGCAAGCGGAGTACCGTCGCGCAAGCGTTCTGCCAGATCCGGGTTGGCAATGTAGTGGCGTGCAAAGGAGACGGCCTCCCCTGCCCCGCTCGCCAAGGCCTGAGCGGCGCTCGCGCCGGCAAAGCCGTCATTGAGGATCAGTGGGCCGCGAAAGTGCCGTCGCGCCAGCGCAAAAGCGTCCAGCGCCGGATCGGGCGAACGGCTGACATGGAGATAGGCCAGCCCCAGCGACGACGCGGCGTCGAGCAGGGCACTGTAGGTGGCGACAGGATCATCGTCTCGCATGTCGTTGTATGGATTGCCCGGGCAGATGCGCAGGCCGACCCGCCCAGCGCCAATGGCACCAGCCATGGTTTCGAGCGCTTCAAGGGGAAAACGGAGACGCCGCAACAGCGATCCGCCATACCCGTCGCTGCGCTGGTTGGCGCATTCGAGCAGAAACTGCATGGGCAGATAGCCGCTGCTGCAATGCAGTTCCACGCCATCGAAACCAGCCGCCAAGGCGTTGACTGCGGCTTGCCGGTATTCTTCGATCACACCGGGGATTTCACTGCTGTCCAGGGCGCGGGGCATGTCCATTTCTACCAGCCCCTTCGCGTCGGTATAGAGCGTGCCGTGCGCGCGAATGGCCGATGGCGCAACCGTTTCAGCATCCGGTTCCTTGTTGTTGCAAGAGGCCACCCGCCCCACGTGCATCAGTTGCAGAACCATGCGCCCGCCTTGGCGGTGGACGGCATCGGTCACCCTGCGCCAGGCTTCAACCTGGGCGGCGGTTGCGATACCCGGCGTGCGGCTGTAGCCCTTGCCGTGCTTGCTCGGGTAAGTGCCCTCGGCAACGATCAAGCCCGCGCTGGCGCGTTGGGCGTAGTACCTCTCGTGTAATTCGGTCGGCACATCACCTTCGGCGGCGCGGCTGCGCGTCATCGGTGCCATGACGACCCGATTAGGGAGCACCAGCTCGCCGAGCCGGACCGGTTCGAACAGATTAGCTGTCATGTCTGCGATCTCATCCCGGGCTGGGTTCAACGCGTGCGGATCTTGGGGACTGCCGAACCGCGGCGCATGGTCTCGAGGAACGTATCCAGCGGAGCCGGCGCCGCCACGTCGGGCAAGCTATCGTTCGGCTTGTTGTGCCAGAATGCCTTCCACGACGGCCACAGCTCATGCCAGGAACCCTCGTAGAGTTCCCTGCCCGGCCAGCGCATCTTCTTATCGCCGATCGGCGGCTTGTTGAGATCCGTGGCATAGAGATAACAAGGCAGGCGGCGCCGGAAGTACCAGCGGCCGTCGATACGCTCGTAGTCGTCCCAGTAGAGCATCTGCATGATCACCCATTCCGGCCCGGTCTCATGTTCGTTCTTCGAATACACCACGCCGCAGGCATGGTCGGCATCCTTGAACTCAATGATGTGGCCGCCGATGTGATGGGAGGTCACCGTAAACTGGTTGCGCAGGGTGTCGTCGATCCAGCGCTTCAGATGGGCGCGGCCGATCTGCTCCTTGCCGACTACGACGTCTTCCGGAAACAGCCCGGTCCATGCATCCAGATCGCGCATGTCCAGTGCCAGCGCATACTTGGCCGGCAATTGACGAATTTGCTCGAGCGATTCGAGGCGATCGAGACGGTCCAGCAGTGCCATGTCATGCATGTGCTTCACCTCCCGCCAATCCCTGCTCGGCCCCCTGGCCGGCGGCTTCGCGCCGTTCGGACGAGGTGTCCGACACATAGTCGGTGGCGCCAACATCCAGCCGGCAGGTCTTTCCGCCATCGACCACGAGGCTCTGGCCGGTAATGTAGGAAGCTTCGTTGGAAGCCAGGAACAGGATGGCGTTGGCCAATTCCTCCGGCTCACCGATCCTCCCCATCGGTACCGCGCGCGCGGTGCCGCGTGCCACTTCTTCACTGTTCAAGGCTTCGCGCGTGCCTTCACTCCAGACCACGCCGGGGATCACCACATTGACCCGCACATTGGATTGCGCCGCTTCGAGCGCTACTGCGCGGCTGAAGTTGAGCACTCCGGCCTTGGCCGCACCGTAGGCGGACAGCCCCGGGCTGCCGAGCAGCCCGGCCACCGAGCCCAGATTGACGATGGCGCCGCCACCCTGCGCCTTCATCACACGCAGCGCCGCCCGGGTGCCGAAGAACACGGGATCCAGGCTCCCACTCAGGCATGTGCGCCAATCGTCGGTACTGACTTGCTCCAGTACCCCCCAGGTGTAGTTCACGGCGTTATTGACCATGATGTCGAGGCTACCGAAGTGCTTCACGGCGGTCTGGACCGCGTTCTCCACCGACGCTTCATCGGTCACATCGGCTTGTACCCAGGCAGCCTCCCCCCCTTGGGCTAGAATCGACTCGACCACGGTTTCCAAAGGCGCCTTGCGGCGCCCACAGATGACCACCTTGGCCCCCTCTGCCGCGAATCGCCTGGCCGTTGCCGCGCCGATGCCGGTACCTGCGCCGGTGATCAGCGCAACCTTGCCTTGCAAACGTCCTGTCATGTGATTCACTCCTAGATCATGTACATGCCGCCGCTGGCGGACAGTGTTTGGCCGGTGAAGCAACTGCCGTCACCGCTGGCCAGGAATAGCGCCGCCTTGGCGATTTCTTCCGGCTCCGACATGCGGCCCAGCGGAATGGCCTGCTCAAGACTTCTTGCCCACTCCTCGGGAATCGTCTGCATCATCGGGGTGCGGGTCGGCCCGGGGCAGATCGCATTGACGCGGATGCCCCTGGGCCCGAGATCGCGCGCCAGGCATTTGGTCAGCCCCAGCAGCGCCGCCTTGGAGGCGCAATAGCTCAACGGCCCCTCACCAGTCAGTGCGGAAACGCTGGCGATATTGACAATGGAGCCGGCTACGCCGGCCCGGATCATCAAACGCACCGCCTCACGCGAACAAAAGAAAGCGCCGTTGAGGTTGATGTCGATCACCCGTTGCCAGCCGGCATCGGTGAGGTCCACGACCATATCGGTGTGGACCGCCTCCTCCCCTGCGGCCAATTGCTGCTGGCGCCGCACCAGCCGCTCTTGGTAGTGCTCTAAGCCGTCCCCAGGCACCTGCCCGACTCCGGCGTTGTTGACGAGGACGTCCACACGGCCCCAACGGCGGGCGACTTCTTCGAACAGCTGCTCAACGGAGCGGCTGTCAGCAATGTCGCAAGCACGGGCAATACCTGCTGCCGCGCCCCCTATCCGTTCGAGGGTGCCTTGTGCGGCGGATTCGTTCAGATCCACAGCAATCACCGTCGCGCCCTGGGCGGCGAACAGCTCGGCCGTAGCACGCCCCATCCCGGATCCAGCGCCGGTAATCAAGGTCACCTTGTCAGTCAATTGCATAGCGGTTCACCGGGTCAGATCGTGTGCAGTTGGCTACGTGCCGCCTCGGGCACTTCGGACAGCGCGCGCCATGTGCCGTCATGGCGCTCGAACACTTTTTCCTGGTGCAGGTCGTCCGGCAGTCCCTTCACGTCCGTATAGAACTGGCGGTACCAGTCGCGCAGTTGATAGATCGGGCCGTCGCTGTCGGCCAGGATCGGGTTGTCGATGCGGATCTTGTTGTGCCAGATCTCGACATCCTGGAAGAAGGATTTGTGCGCCTGTTCGACATAGGCCTTGGCAATGGCATCGTTCTCTTCGTCCGACAGGCCGGGGATCTTCTTGACCATCACGCCGTAGCGCAATTCGAAGCTGCCTTGGTCGATCGGCACATGGCAGTTGAGCAGGATGCTGTGCACCGGCTTGCCATCGACTTCCGCCACCATGCGGGTGATGTGGTACGCCGGGCCGAAATAGGCACTGTCGGCAATCAGGGCACTGCCGAGCAGTTCGCTTTCACTGCCGCGGAACATCTGGTAGCCGATATGACCGACGAAGGTATTGCAGAAATAGCTGGCCGGCGAGCCGTGCACTGGGCCGAAATGCGCCACGTCGGCGAGGTTGTCCACCAGTTCGCGGCAATTGTTATGAATCACCATCGAGCGGATGGTCCACCCGGTCCATTCGTCCGAGAAACACGCGTTGATTCGTGGAATGCTGACATCGGCAGGTGGCGGCGCGCCTTCAGGGTCGTGCCATACGAACAGCAGTTGGTTCTGCTCGCAAGTTAACCAAGCCTTGGTCTTGGCCTTGGGGGGAATACGCTTGGCACAGGGGATGTCGTTACAAGAGCCATCTGCGCCCCAGCTCCAGCCATGGAAGCGGCAGACCACCGAATTTCCCCTGATCTCGCCCAAGCCAAGGTCCGCCCCCATGTGCGGACACCAGGCATCCAGAATGTGGACTTGCTGATCTTCGCCGGCGAAAGCCACCAGCCGGGTGCCGAACACATTGAGGCTGTGCGGCTTACCATCCCGATAGCCCGCCGCCAGGCCGAGGCAATGCCAGCCGCGAGCATAGCGGCCTTCCGCCTTCAAGCCGCCAGATGAGTTGGATGCTGTCATGATGCTCCTCCATGGTGGTTGAACAAGTCAGCGCATTGTTCGGCGCCCGGGCATGGAGGAAATCGTCCGGACGGACTAACCCTGAGTAGAGCAGGGTTTTTTCACACGCCAACCACTGCGGAAAACGGAATGGTCCATTCGGACGATGCGCGACCCGACACAATTGAGAAAGATGCGGAGACCCGCATCGTTGAAGATGCGTTTATCACTACACAGCAGGAGGTTGCCTGTGCATCTCGAATCCAACGAATCGATCGACGACTTCAAAAACAGCCGCCATGCGCCGACCACAGCGGTCATCGTCACCGGCGGCGCATCCGGTATCGGCGCTGCTTGTGCCGAGGCGCTTGTCGCAGTGGGGCGCCCCGTCGCCATTTGGGACGTGCAGGAAGATAAGGCGAAAGCTGTCGCGGCAGCTCTCGCCGAACGCTACGACGTACCGAGCGTGGGGCTGGGCATCGACCTGCGCGATTCAGCGGCGTTGGCACCCGCGCTTTCGCAGACTCGGGCACAACTGCCAGCCATCGGCGGCCTAGTGCATGCAGCGGGCGTAGTGGATCAAAGCGGGCTGGAACAACTGACCGAGGCACGCTGGGATGCCGTGCTGGACGTCAACCTGCGCGCCCTGGCCCTGCTGGTCCAGGCCATGCTCCCCGATCTGCGCGCTCACCCCGGTTCCGCCGTGGTCGGGATCGCCTCGATCAATGCCACCCTGGGCAATGGATTGATTCCGGCTTACAGCGCCTCCAAGGGTGGCCTGCTGTCTCTGGTGCGCTCGCTGGCCGACAGCCTGGGCAACGACGGTATCCGCATCAACTCGGTGTCGCCGGGACAGATCCTGACGCCGATGATCCAGTCCGTTGTCGATACCCTGCCGGCCGGCACCTTCGAGCGCCGCATCATGCTCGGCCGGCTGGGCCGTCCTGCCGAGATCGGCCGCGTAGTGCGCTTCCTGCTGTCCGACGAGGCCAGCTACGTCACCGGATCCGAGATTGTGGTGGACGGCGGCAATATTCCTTCCCAGCGCTAAACGCGCTGGAGGCGACGCGGCTCCCCCCGGGCTTTGCCTCGCCCAGCGAAGGAGTGGGAGTCGATGGTCAGGCTGAGAAATCAGCCTATTCGTGGCGAGACCGGGCTTTGCCCGGTCTTCCACAATCATTGCAAACCACTTTGTTAACCGCCTGAAGCAGCGCTGTTGTCCTCCCCCGTCTGACCAAAGCCAAGAGCCGCGCAGCATCAATCCTACGCTGCGCGGCCCTGGCACCGGAGCCGTCACGGTCCCGTCAATCTTTATCTATCCGTTTGCCCGCCAGCCGCATGACGCCCGGCCTGACGACCGAAGAAAGTAGCGTCCGCCAGCGACAGGCCGGAACTGTAACCGCCCCCCCATCGCGGCAAGCCACAGGCGGTGCGCCCGGCCGCATACAGGCCACGGATCGGCTCTCGCTTGGCAGTCAGCACCTGGCCGGTAGGCAAGGTGTCCAGTCCTCCCAGCGTGAAATGCGGATAGAACGCGTAACCGACTCGGCAATCCAGCGCCACGAACGGAGGCTGGTCGAGCGGCGTCAGCCACTTGGCGCCTTTATGGAACAGGGGGTCCTCGCCTTTGCGCGCATGCCGGTTGTACACCTCGACAGTGGCGCTCAGCGTGCCTTCCGGCAAGCCCAGATCACTCTCCACCTCATCCCAGCTGTCACCGGCGGCGGCGATGCCGATACGGACGAGTTCGGCCGGCTCCTGGAAGGTGGCGCTATCGGCCAGCAGGTAAATGCGGTCGCCCATCTGCTGCAGGATATGGTGGCCGATGCGGCCGTGATAGCAGTCCTCGTTGATGAACCGCTGACCGCGTTCGTTGACCAGCACGCCTTTGATCAACGACTCCGGCGCGTAGAACGGTAGGCTGACGAAGGCCTGGTCCATGTGGATGGCGGCAGCGCCGACACTGATGCCCATCTGGATGCCGGCGCCGGTGTCGCCTGGACCGCCGATCGGATCGTCCGAACGCAGCAGATGCGGCGCGTGGCGTTTGACCATCTCGCGGTTCATCACAAAACCACCGGCGCACAGGATCACGCCGCCGCGCGCCCGCACGAACTGCTCACGGCCGTCGATGCGCACGACCACGCCGTGTACCGCATTGGCTTCGTCGGCGATCAGCGCGAGCACCCGGCTGTCGAGGTGCACCGCCACCCCGAGCGCGTTCACGCGCGCGGCCAGCACATCCATCAGCAAGCGCCCGCCGCCCCAGCCGGCCCACTGCGGTGTATGTCCGCGCGGACAGGGCTTGGCCTGCTCGGCGAACGGCCAGGCCTCCTCGCTGCCGGACCAGATCAGGCAATCGTCGGTTTCCGGCTCCAGCATGCGCTGCGGCAGGAAGGTGTTCTTGTAGGGTACGCCCTGCGCCACCAGCCAGTCGTGGTGGGCCAGACTGTGGTCGGCATACAGGCGAACCTTGGCCTCGTCGGCATCCGGCCCGCCGGCCAGCATCAGGTAGCGATACAGATCCTCGGTGTCGTCGTGGAAGCCGGCCTGGCGCTGCGCCGGCGTGCCGCCGCTGCCGCCCAGATAGATCTCGCCGCCGGACAAGGCGCTGGTGCCGCCGTGGCCTGAAGCCAGTTCGAACAGGGTAACGGCGGCGCCGCTTTCGGCCGCCTCGATGGCGGCGCTGGCCCCGGCCGCGCCGAAGCCGACTACGATCACGTCGGTCTCATGGTCCCAACGCGGCACCGCGCTCAGACGACAGGGCTGGGTTAGCGAATACGGTTGCGACATGTTATGTCCTCGCATGAAAACACAGATAAAAAAAGAGCAAGCCCTCATGCGAGAGATTGCTCAAGGAGCCTCCTTCCACACCACTAGCCCACCACAAACAGAAGGAGCACAACGCCGCCCAGGGAGAGCCATGCGGCGTTACTTGCCGCGGAAATGCGGGATGACGTACTTGCCGATGTTGCTGATCGTTTCCAGCTGAGCCCACTGCGGCACTGTACCCATCTGGCAGATGAACAGGATCTCGTCGGCGCCGGCCTCCTGCAGGCGCTGCACGTAGCCGATGCAGTCCTCCACCGTGCCGTAGGCGTGATTGGGGTTCATCATCGCCAGCGCCGGGTCGGAGAAGTCGGCCACCACCTCTTCCGAGGCAAAGCGCGACTTGATCACCATCTCGCCGGTGGTGGCCTGGGTTAGGTCGTCCTGCCAGGCGGCCGGGTCCGGGCGCTCGCCGCCGGCATACCAGTAGGCGAGCGACTCCATGAAATAGCGCTGACCGCGGATGCCGATCTGGCGAGCGCGCATGCCGTCGTCGAGCACGATGGCCGGGCATAGCGCTGCCAAATGCTGGGTCGGGCGGTAGCCGACCTGCTGCTCCGGCTTGCGGCTTTCCCACGCATCGCGGTAGACCTTGTTCTTCTTCGCCACTTCGTCCGGGCCGCCGAAGCCCAGCACCAGAGCGCCCATGCCGCGTTGGCCGGCGCGGGTCAGCGTGTCGGTGTTGGTGCAGGCCATGTACATGCGCGGGTGCGGGTCCTGGTAGGGCTTGGGATGGATCGGCCGTTTCGGAATCTTGATGAAGTCGCCGTGATGCTCGATCTCGTCCTGCACGAACATCTTCGGGATCAGGTACATCGACTCGTCAATCATCGGGTGCAGTTCGTTGAGGTCATAGCCGAACGCGCCGGCCTCCTGCTGGCTGCCGCCCTTGCCCACGCCGAAGTGCACCCGCCCCTTGGACAACAGGTCGAGCGTGGCGATGCGCTCGGCCACCTTGATCGGATGGTTCATCGCCGGCGGCAGGCACACCACGCCGTGGCCCAGCTCGATGCGCTTGGTTCGCCCGGCAATAAAGGCGAGGAAGGTTTCCGGCGCGCTCATGTGCGCATAGTTGGTCAGCGAGGTGTGCTCGACACACCAGACCACGTCGAAGCCCATCTGTTCGGCCAACTCCACCTGCTCGACGATCTCGTCGAACACCCGGCGATCGCCCAGACGCGAGGCGTCCACCGTCTGCGCTTCATAGATCAGGGAGAATTTCATGTGCCCATCCTTTGGCTAGATTGTCCGTCGCGGGCTCCGGGGCGGCCCGCTTGGGTGGCGCCATCCGTTACCTCTGGCGACGATTCTGCCCAGCCGCCCCTCCGCCAACATCGTCCGTTCGGAGTAACGAAACCGCGCGCTTTCCGCTCGGCCAACCCCATTCATTCGGACGATGCCGGCACTGGGTCGCGTGCAGACAATGGCGGCACATCCAGCCCGAAGGAGCCACGCCATGCAGCTGACCATGCTGATCCAACCGGTGGACGACCTGCCCACCGCCGCCGCCTTCTACCGCGACGCCTTCGGCTACACAGAGAAATTCCGCGACGGCGCGCGCTTCTGCCTGTTCGATACCGGCGCGCTGCCGCTGGCGCTGGCCGCCGGCGAGGAACGCCTGACCGAGCGCACCGCACTGGTGTACCGCGTCGACGACATTGAGGCCGCCCTCGCCCGCCTGACCGCCGCCGGCGCCCGTGTACTGCTCCCGCTCGAAGCGGGGCCGCACGAATGGCGCGCGGTGCTGGCCGACCCGGCCAGCAACCCGCTGATTCTCACCGCCCGCTTCACCCCGACCTGATTCCGCGCAAGGAGACCGCCATGGAAACCCTCGTGTCCGCCCCCGCCTTCGACCGCCGCGCCTTTCGCAGCGCGCTAGGTAGCTTCGCCACCGGCGTCACCGTGATCACCACTCGCGCCGCCGACGGCAGCCCGATCGGCCTGACCGCCAACAGCTTCAACTCGGTCTCGCTCGACCCGCCGCTGGTGCTGTGGGGCCTGGCGAAAAATGCCCGCAGCATGCCGGTGTTCGCCGAGGCCGAGCACTGGGCGGTGCATGTGCTGTCGGCCGAACAGGAAGCGCTGTCGAATGCCTTCGCCAAGAGCGGTGAGGACAAGTTTTCCGGCGTCGAACTGGAAACTGGCCACGCCGATCTGCCATTGCTGACCGGCTGTGCCGCGCGCTTCCAGTGCAAGACCCGCTTCTGCTACGAGGGCGGCGACCACATCATCTTCGTCGGCGAGGTGATCGAGTTCGACCGCCGCGACGCCACGCCCCTGGTGTTCCACGCCGGCCGCTACGCGCTGGCCGCTAGCAAGGACGCCGGCCGCGCTCCGGGCGGCTCGGCGCGACTCGCCGGCAGCTTCGACGACGACCACCTGGGCTACCTGCTCGGCCGCGCCCACTTCCAGTTCTACGCGCCGATCCGCGCCGCGGTGCGCGAACAGGGCCTCGATGACGCCGAGTATTTCGCGCTGCTGACGCTGACCATCCGCGGCCGCGCCGGCGCCGCCGAACTGGCCCGGCTCAATGCGCTGACCGAC
The DNA here is from genome assembly GCF_030385785.1 of Crenobacter oryzisoli. Lineage (GTDB taxonomy): Bacteria > Pseudomonadota > Gammaproteobacteria > Burkholderiales > Chromobacteriaceae > Crenobacter_A > Crenobacter_A oryzisoli. The sequence continues at coordinate 30,671 of NZ_JAUEDK010000004.1, read as the reverse complement.
TGCCTGCTATCCGAGGCACGGCTGGACAGCCTGGTGTTGCGCGGCCTGCTGACAGTGGACGAGGAAGACGGCGAGCGCCGCTATGCGCTGACCGCGCGCGGCAGCGACGTCGCGCTGCGGCTGATCGCCGTCGCCAAGGCGCGCGAGGCCGACTTGCTGCAAAGCTTCGGTGACACCGACGCACTGGCACTGAAAACGCTGCTGCACCGCCTGAGCGGCTTGGCCGGCCCGCACCCGGACCTGTGGCAGCCGGATGGCAGCCTTACCGCCTGTTGAAAAAGCACTTAACAATGTCGTGACCGGCCCGCGCCCCCGCCCCGTGGGCCGGGACGCACACAGACCGGCTTGTGTGGAAACGCTCCCCGGCCAAAAGACATCACTCAAACCAAGCGATTATGTCCATATAAACAGCTATCTATATACCAAATCGTTACTTGTGAAGTATGCCAATTGCACCAGCAAACCCGCTGCGAGTACCATGTCTGCTTCCGGGCACGCCGACGTTTAGACGATCCGTTTTACCCCCTCCTTTCGCGTGCCTTTAATAAGCAAATAATTTAAAACCGGGCAGCGATCATGTTTACCTCCCGCAAACTTCAGCGACAGCTCGCCAGCACGCAGGAAGAACTCCAACACCTCAAGAACCTGGTGGCCGCCTTGCACTCGACCACGGCAGTGATCGAGTTCAGCGCCGACGGTAGCGTGCTGGAAGCCAACGAGCTGTTCTGCCGCACCATGGGCTACCGGCCCGACGAGGTGTGCGGTGCCCACCACCGCCAGTTCTGCCCGCCGGAATTCGCCAACAGCGCCGACTACGGCCAGTTCTGGGCGCGGCTGCGCCAGGGAGAGTCGTTTCGCGGCCGCTTCAAGCGCCGCCACCGCAACGGCAACACGGTGTGGCTAGAGGCCAGCTACTTCCCGGTGCGCAATGCAGCCGGCCAGATAGAGCGGGTGGTGAAAATCGCCAGCGACATCACCGCGCGTGCCAGCGAGGCGCTGCATACCCAGAGCCTGGTGTCGGCGCTGGGCCGCTCGATGGCGGTGATCGAGTTCGACCTGGATGGCCGGGTGCTGGACGCCAACGACAACTTTCTCGCCATCACCGGCTACCGCCGCGACGAGATCATCGGCCGCAACCACAGCGCGCTCTGCCCGCGCGATTACGCCACCAGCGCCGAGTACCAGCAGTTCTGGGCCAAGCTGCGCGCCGGCCACTTCTACGCAGGCCAGTGCGAACGGGTCGCCAAGAACGGCGATGCGCTGTGGCTGGAAGCCACCTACAACCCGGTGAAGGACGACGACGGCAAGGTCTACCGGGTGATCAAGTTCGCCAGCGACATCAGCCAGCGGGTGAAACGCCACCAGGCCGAGCAGCACAGCGCCCAGACCGCCTTCGAGATTTCGCAGCAGACCCAGAACCTGTCGGCCAACGGCGAGCAGGTCATCTGGCAGGCCATCGACAAGATGCACAAGCTGGAGCAGCAGGTGCGCGGCGCGTCCGAACAGATCGGCACGCTCGGCGAGCAGACCCGTGCGATCACCTCCATCGTCAACACCATCAAGGACGTCGCCGACCAGACTAATCTGCTGGCCTTGAACGCAGCGATCGAGGCGGCGCGCGCCGGCGAGCAGGGCCGCGGCTTCGCCGTGGTGGCCGACGAGGTAAGAAAACTCGCCGAACGCACCGGCAACTCCACCGCCGAGATCGCCCGCACCATCGACCAGATCCAGGCCGACACCCACTCGATGATCGCGCACATGAACGACAGCCTGGCCGAGGTGGAGGAAGGCACTCTGCTCGCCAACGAGGCCGGCGACGCCATCAAGCAGATCCGCGAGGGAGCACAGCGGGTGGTCGAGGTGGTCAACGAGTTCTCATCGACGCTGAAGGACTGAGTGCCGGCGGGCAGACACGCTGGTGCGATGGCGCGCATAATCTCGCCATCGGCGCCGCGCGCCCTGCCCTTCGGACTGCCTCATGCCCACACCGCTCGACCCCGATTTCTGCGCCCTGCTGCTCGACAGCCACCTGCGCCTGGTGGGCACTTCGCTGCTGGACCCGAGCGTTGCGCCGGCGGAGGCTGCCCGCTGGCTGTACGAGGATGCGCCGTTTTGCGTGGTGGCTCACAACACCGACGCCGACCCGCGCTTCGTCTACGCCAACCAGGCAGCGCAGCGCTGCTTCGAATACAACTGGGACGAAATGACCGCGCTGCGTTCCCGGCTGTCGGCCGAGCAGCCCAACCGGGAAGAACGGGACCGCCTGCTCGACACGGTACGACGCCAGGGCTACGCGAGCGGTTATCGCGGACTGCGCATCTCGAAGTCTGGCCGCCGCTTCTGGATCGAGGACGTCACCGTGTGGAATCTTGTCGATCGCGACGGCGTGAATCACGGCCAGGCCGCGACCTACCGCCGCTGGACGGACGTCTGAGCCATTCCGGGTCATCCGGACATCACCTTCCGTTCTCTCCGCCGCCTGCCCCCCAAGTAAGCAGCCGGAGACACCAGCCAAAGACCGCTCGCAATAGCGCCAGCGCATCATCCGCTAATGCAGCGCGAGGCTCAGCGCCCGGGTCAAAGGTCCTTGCAGAGCATGGGCGAACCGTGGCGGCAGGTCGAGCGGCTTGAGCAGCATCTTGACGGCCATCTCCACCGGATAATGCCGTTTCATCTGCTGGCCGAGCCGCTTGTTGAGCGCTTGGAACGCTGCTCGGTCGCCCTGCATCTCGGGCTGCCGGACTTCAAAGGCATGACGCAGCGCGCACTCCCCGTCCCCACTACGGGCTTCGCCCATGCGCCGCCCGACGGCGGCCAGGACGCGCAGGCGACCGGGGGCCTCGCGCTCGCGGTAGGCCCGGAAGTAGCGGTAGAAATGCTTGAAGTGACTGATCTCGTCCGCCCGGATCCGGGTGGTGATACCGGCCAACACCGGCTCGACCGCTTGTGCGGCCAGCGCCTGGTAGAAGGTGGACGTGCCGGTCTCGACCACGCAGCGCGCCGCCAGCTCGAGCGCCCGCGTCGGTTCGAACGCATCGACGATACATTGCCGAGCATAGTCGGCAAAAAACGCGGCAAACGCTCGCTCCCAGTCGAACTCCGGCCAGACGTGGCAGACATAGGCGCGCAAGGCGCGGCCGTGTCGCATTTCCTCAACCTGCCAGCGGTTGGTGAGCCAGTCGGTCACCTCGTCATCGCCATCGAAATAGCCGGCCAGATTGCCGGTGTAGAGATCGGCGCCGCTTTCGATGAACGACGCGGCCGTCACCAGATAGAACAAGTCCTCTTGCGGCTTGACCCTCGATACCTCGATCGAATCCAGCGGAATCTGACTGAGGTCCCAGCCTGGTACGGTGTTCGCCTGTTTGTACATCGCGAATTCTCCCCAGCCCCTGCCTTAGCAAAATTCGCAGATAAAACCAGCCGCTGCCGGTTCGTTGGGCGTGCATGTCGGCAAGCCGCATGAGCCCTTATCGAACCTTAGACGCAAAACGATCGGCAGCCCAGCCGCCCAGCTTGGCACAAAAGCCCCAGAGCCCAGGACTGCGTGATCGCCGCTGAGCGGCGAGCTTGGCCCTGCAAAGCGTTCAGGCTCTTTATTGCCAGGAGAACAGCGACTGCCGCGGCCCGCCCCTGACCTAGCGGCACGATGCGGACAATGGCCCTGCCCCGGATACCGCGACTTATCTATATGCACCGCCCCTATCCTTCACCAGAGGGGTCGTACGGTAGAACCTGCTCGTGCTCATCGGGCAGGTTGCGCGCCACAATCGCCCTGGCGGGCATCGTAGCGCTCAAGTTGAACGGCTGGTGCGGCACACCTGGCGGGATAAAGAGAAAGTCACCCGCTTCGGTGACAACCGACTGGCGCAAGCCGGGCCCGAATCGGGTCTCGACACGCCCCTCCAGCACGTAGATCCCCGTCTCATAGCCACAGTGAACGTGCGGCTCGGCATGGCCACCCGGCGGAACGACGACGAGGTACATCGACAGGCCTTTTGCGCCCGCAGTGACGGCAGAAATGCCCACGAAATAGGGCAAGCGCTGGGTCGTGGCGATTTCCCGGTCAGGGTGCACCTTAACCACGGTGACTGCCGGATCATGGGGTTCGTCTAGCATGGCTTGCCCTCCCGTGATGCCAGGAAGACGTCGCCTCGCATGCCCTCATCGCTGTTTGGCGGGGCATGCCGAGGCTTGGGTCTCCAGAGCTGGCTGACAATGATGCAGCCGTTCTTCTCATCGTAGATCGAAGGGGGGTGCTGGTGCTTGTCGGGCATTTCCGATGTTGCGGGGCGCGATTGGTGAGTAGTCGCCACCACTGCAAGCGTTAGATTCAAACCTATGTGGCGGCGAATACGCCCAGAAGCGACCGTCGATGATACTGACTCGGGAGTACGAAGCTCGGCCTAGGCTGACGCTCAGACTGTATGGACTAAGCGTCAGCTACCGGCCAGGAGCGGAAATTCAACGGGTTGGTACAACCGCCGTTTGAATAGCTGCTCTACTCTGAAACCTGCCGGAAGTGGAATGTGCTCACATCCCACGTCACGCGGAACAGAGTAGCTTGTCTCCAGAATCGTCAGGCCCATTTCAAACTACTTTCCGCGAAAGACATGATGTATTCCATCGACGACCAGAAGAGCAATGGCGCCCCAGATGGGGAGGTAAGTTAGCCATTCGTCGGCCTGAATGTGCTCTCCTAGGATCAAGGCAACCAGCAGCATCAGCACTGGTTCCACGTATCCCAATAAGCCGAACAAACCCATCGGCAACAACCGGCTGGCGGTGATATAGGCCATGAAGGCCGTGGCGCTGATCAGAGCCAGTACGATCACCAACAGGTACAGCCGGGGATACTGAACAAATGGCTGACTACTGCCGTGCTGCCCCAGCACGACCCACGCGGCAAAGGGCAAAGTGAGCAGCATGTCGAACCAGAGCCCGCCCAGGTGTTCGGTGGCCAGCCGGCGGCGCAGCATGAAGTACAGCGGGAAACCAAGCGCTACCAGCAAGGCTTCCCAAGAGAAGCCACCAACCCGATATAGCTCATGCGCTACGCCACAGGCAGCGGACACGCCGGCCAGCTTTTGAAGCCAGGAAAGAGGCTCGCGATAAAACAGCCGGCCTACCAGCAGCATGACCAAAGGCAGCAGAAAATACCCAAGCGACACCTGCAGCCCGCGGCCGTTTAGCGGCGCCCACATGAACAGCCATTGTTGTGTGCCCAGCAAGGTACTACTGCATACCAAGCCGAGGAGGAGCGATGGCCTGCGCCTGAGCCGGGCGAACACCTGCGCGACAGGCTCCCACGTTCTGCCAACAAGCATGAAGAGGGTGACGCAAGGCAGGGTAAGCAGCATGCGCCAGCCAAAGATTTGCTCGCCACTGAGTGGAGAAAGCAAGGTGGCGTAGTAATACAGCGCGGCAAACAGGCACGATGAAGTCACCGACAAGGCTGCGCCACGCTGCGGGTGACCGCTATTATCTGACAGTATCATCTTAGTTCTCCCCGATTTGCCAAGGGAGTCCGGCGTTGAATCTGGCCTCGATCCAGGATTTGAAGGCCAGCGTGCTGGCTGCTGCAAACCGGGCCGAAGGACGAACCAGGTAAATGCCACCTTGAGCATCCATCTGCCAATCCGGCAGCACCCGCACCAGCTTGCCGGCAGCGATATCGCGACTCATCAGCCACTCGCCGGCGGCCAAGATACCCGTCCCGGCACGGGCTGCTGCCAGCAGTGCCTCGCTGTCATTGCTGGTCATCGACCCCGCTACCAGGACAGATTGCTGCTGCTCGCCGCAGGTCAGCCGCCACTCTGGATAGGACGAAAAACCACTGAAACGCAAGCAGTTGTGATCGGCCAGCTCCTGTGGATGGGCCGGCTGGCCGTGGGCTTCAATATACGCTGGAGAAGCACACAAGATGCGGCGATGATCGCCAAGCTTTTTGGCGATCAGCCGGCTGTCGTGCAACTCGCCCATGCGAATGGCCAGATCGAATCCTTCGGCGATGATGTCCACGAAGCGCTCGTTATAATCAGCCACGATGGATACCTGCGGATAAGCTTCCAGGAACGCCGGCAGCATGGGAGCCAGCCATTGCCGCCCCATGGCAGCAGGAAAGGCCACCCGCAAGACCCCGCGGACTTCCGCTGCGCCGGCGGAGGCTTCCTGCTCTGCTTCGGTAATCAAATCGATGGCGGTACGGAGCTTCTGCGTCAGTTGGGCACCGGCATCCGTCAGGCGCACTTGCCGAGTGGTGCGCTCAATCAGCCGGATGCCCAGACGCGCCTCCAGGGCGGCAACCCGCTTGGATACCACGGTCGGGTGGCGCTGGAGCAAGCGGCCGGCAGCCACGAACGAGCCCTCGGATGCCACGGCAAGCAGGGCGGCGATTTCGTCGCTACGCTGGTTGTCAAATGTGTCATACATCATGGCTGCAGGATAATGCTGCCGGAGGTGCGCCCGGCTTCGAGATCGGCGTGGGCGGCTGCCACATCGGACAAAGCGTAACGCTCCCAGATGCGTGGCGCGATCACGCCGCTGCTCACGGCGGCCAGCACGTCCTGCGCCCTTGCGTGGTACTCCGCGTCGTTGGCCGTATGGGCGGCCAGCGATGGCCGGGTGAGAAACAGCGAACCTTTGGCATTCAGCGTGGCCAGCTCAACCGCGGACGGCACGCCGGACGAGGCACCGAAAGACACCATCAGCCCACGCGGGCGCAAGCTGTCCAGCGATGCCTCAAACGACAAGCGGCCAATCGGGTCATACACCACATCCACCTTGCTGCCGCGGGTGATGCGGCCAACCTCGCTGGCCAGTGTGGACGGGTCGAATACCAGCACCGCATCACAGCCCAGCGCTTCCGCCTTGGGCACGCTGGCCTCTTTCGACACGACACCAATCACGAATGCCCCCAGCTGTTTGGCCCACTGTGCCATGAGGGCACCCACGCCGCCTGCCACGCCGTAGAGCAGGATGGTGGTGCCCGGGCCTACCGGGTAGGTAGTTTTGAGCAGGTACTGTGCGGTGATGCCCTTGAACAGGATGGCGGCCGCATCTTCACATGACAGGCTGTCCGCCAGTTTGACCAGCCGTTCGGCAGGATAGATGCGTCCACTGGCATAGCCGCCCAGCGGCCCGGTGGCATAAGCGACCCGATCACCCACCTGAACATTGCTTACCCCTTCCCCTATAGCGGTCACGCGGCCGGCACCTTCCAGCCCCAAGCCGGATGGCAGGGGAATTTTCACCGCGCCATTACGCTGCATCACATCCAGATAGTTCACCCCGATCGCAGCTTGCTCGATCCATACTTCCCCCGCCCCAGGGTTGGCTGGGCTTGCTTCCTCAATGTACAAGACATTGGGGCCTCCACATTGATCAAATCGGACAACAGCAACCATCGACATCTCCTTAATGACGGAAAGGCCATGCTTCCTAGCATGCTGATCCAGATTATGGGAATGTAGCCACGGTTGAACAATATGGAATTTGTGCAGTTTATTAATGCACTGGCTGCAGCAATTGGTCTAGACAGTCCTTGCCTGTGTGTGTGGATGCATGCGAGTACAGAGGGATAGTGAGAAGGTCACAAGCGGGCACAAGGGCTTTGGTGATGGGGCCAAATTCCATTACGACCTCCTGCCACCAAGTCCCCAGCACAGTAGCGATTTCGGCTGACTAACTGGCAAGCTAGTACGCAGACTCCAGCTCGGCCCTCGGTGGTGCTCCATATAAGGTCGACATCTTGCCCTTTAGCCACAGACTGGAGAGACAGGTCCACTCCAATACCTGCCGTTGAACGTAATCGACAACGAAGGTCAGGACTGGGTCGGAAGCTGCCCCTTCCCGAGCCGCTCACCAACCGGCCACTTCAGCCGAAAACTGACAATTCTCAGTCAATTGGGGGGCACTCCGAGTCAAAACCAGTCGCCGGTCAGATACGCTGCAGAGAAGCAGAGGTACCATCCGTGCCCAATAACAAAACAGCCACGCCTTGGGCGTGGCTGTTTTGTTTTGATGGACCGGCTCAGCTGCCCGCTTCGGACAGTGCCACCCGCGCCTTGCGCTCGCGCGCGGTCTCGCCGACGCCCAGCCATACCGCCAGCGCCGGCAGCAGGAACACCGCACCGAGCAGATTGACCAGGAACATGAAGGCCAGGAGCACGCCCATGTCGGCCTGGAACTTCAGCGCCGACAGCGCCCAGGTGGCCACGCCGGCCGCCATCGTCACCGCAGTGAAGGCGGCAGCGGTGCCGCGCTGGCACATCGCCTGGTAGAACGCCTCGCGCAGCCCCTGGCCCTCGTGGTGCATCTGGTGCTGAATGCGCTCGAAGAGATAAATACCGTAGTCGACACCGACCCCCACGCCGAGCGCGATCACCGGCAGCGTCGACACCTTCAGGCCGATGCCCAGCGTCGCCATCAGCGCATTGCACAGGATGGACACGATGGTCAGCGGCACGATGATGCACAGCACCGCGCGCCAGGAGCGGAAGGTGACGAAGCACAGCAGCGCGATGGCGCCGAAGATCGACAGCAGCATCGATACCTCGGCGTTCTCCACCGCCTCGTTGGTGGCCGCCATCACCCCGACGTTGCCGCCGGCCAGGCGGAAGCGCAGGTTCGGCACCTGCTCGGCGGCGATGAAGCGCTTCGCCTCGGCGACGATGTGGGCGATGGTGGTGCCCTGGTGGTCCTTCGGATAGATCAGGATCTGGATCGCGCCGCAGCCGTCGGTGTTAAGGCCGAGGTCGGGGTTGAAGCCGTTGGCGCCCTGGGTCAGCCCCTCGCGGTTGCGCGGCAGCGCGGCCCAGCGCGGGTGGCCCTCGTTGCTGGCGGCGATCGATACTTTGGCCGCCGACGGCACGCTGTACACCGAGTGCACGCCGTCCACGCCGCGCATGAACAGTTCGAAGCGGTCGATCGCCGCCATCACCGGGTAGTGCAGGCAGGCGTCGTCATAGCCCTTGGTCTCGACCACCACGGTCAGCACGTCCACACCGACGTTGTAGTGGCCGACGATGGCATCGTTGTCGCGGTTGTAGCGCGAGTCGGCGCGCAGCTCCGGCACGCCGTTGCCGATGTCACCGGTGGCGAGGTGGCGCGACTGCACGGTGCCGACCGCCAGCAACGCCAGCGCCACTGCGAAGGCGGCGAGACCGCGCTTGCGCTCGGCGAAGCCGGAGATCGCCCACCACAGCGGGTGGCGGCGGCTGGCATCGTGGCGACTCTGTGCAGCCGATGCTTCCAGCTTCAGGTAGGACAGCACCACCGGCAGCATCAGCTTGTTGGTGACGATCATCAGCGTCACGCCGAGGCAGGCGGTGAGGCCCAGCTCGCGCACGATGGCGATGTCGATGCGCATGATCACCATGAAGCCCAGCGCGTTGGTCAGCAGCGCCACCGAGCCCGGCACGAACAGCTTGCGGAAGGCCTGGCGGGCCGCCTCTTCGGAGGTGGCGCCGGCGAGTTTTTCCTGCTTCCAGGCATTGGTCATCTGCACCGCGTGCGATACGCCGATCGAGAAGATCAGGAACGGCACCAGGATGGACATTGGGTCGATGCCCTGGCCGAACAGCGGTAACAGGCCGAGCAGCCACACCACCGGTAGCAGCGCCACCAGCAGCGCGACGACGGTCAGCTTCAGCGAGCGGCTGTAGGCGAACAGCAGCAACGCGGTGATGGCGAAGGCGATGGCGAAGAACACCAGCACGCCGTTGAGGCCGGCTTCGACGTCGCCGATCAGCTTGGCGAAGCCGGTGATGTTGACCTCGATGTTCTCCTTGCCGAACTTGGCGCGGATCTCCTCCAGGCGTTTCGCCACCTCGACATAGTCGAGCCGCTCGCCGGTGGCCGGGTTTACTTCCAACAACTCGGCGCGGATCAGTGCGCCCTTCAGGTCATTGGACACCAGGCTGCCGATCTCACCGGAGCGGGCCACGTTGCGGCGCACCGTGTCGAGGTCGGCCTGGCTGCCGGTGAAGTGCGCCGGCACCACCACGTCGCCGACATAGCCCTTCTCGGTGACCTCGATGTAGCGCACGTTCGGCGTGAACAGCGAGAACACCCGGGTGCGCTCGACGCCGGGGATGAAGAACACCTCATCGGTGGCGCGGCGCAGCGCGTCGAGGAACTGCGGGTTGTAGATATCGCCCTTGCCCTTCCACCGCAGGTTGACCACCACGCGGTTGGCACCGGAGAAGGTCTGCGCGTAGTCGGTGAAGGTGCGCATGTATTCGTGCTTCAACGGGATCATCTTGTTGAAGCCCGGGTCGAGCTTGAGCTGGGTGGCGGTGTAGCCGAACAGCGCGGTCAGCGCCAGAAACAGCACGAGCAGCGGGCGGCGCCAGGCGATCAGCGCCGTGGCAGCCCGGTCGAGCAGGGAAACGGTCTTCATGGGTCAGCTCCGTGGCGAGGCGGATGGGGAAACGGGGGCGGACAGCCGAGCATCGCGGGCGATGCCGGTTTCGCCGGCGGTGTAGACGCTGCCGTCGCGGCCGGCCAGCACCGCGGTCAGGCTCTGCCGGCCGCCGGCGTGCAGCACGGCGAACGGTGCTACGCCGTCGGGCGACACCAACACCGAGCCGCCCTGCCCGACCAGCACCACCCTGCCGTCGGCCAACTTGGCGCCGCCGAACAGCGTGACCGGGATCGGCAGCGCCACCGGCTGCCAGCTGGCGCCGTCGTCGACGCTCTTGAACACATGGCCGCGCATGCCGTACACCAGCCATTCGCCCTTGCCCAGCGCCAGCGCGCCGAACAGCGAGCCGGCGTAGAACGGCGCCTGTTTCTGCCAGCTGGCGCCGGCGTCGGTGGAGCGCAGCAGCGTGCCCTGCTCGCCGACCAAGAGGCGGGTGTCGCCCTGGCCGGCCAGGCCGTACAGGTGGCGCTCGTCGGCATCGATCGGCTGCGCCGCCCAGTGCACGCCGCCATCGTCCGACTTCAGCAGTTGGCCGAAGCTACCGTAGGCGAACAGCACCTTGCCGTCGCCCCACACGCCGAGCAGCGGGTCGCTGCGCTTGGTATCGAATGCCACTTCCTGCCAGTGCCGCCCGCCGTCGGTGGTGCGCACGATCCAACCGTCGTGGCCGACCGCGACGCCGACATCAGGCGTGGCGAACCACACCTGGTTCAGCGTCGAGCCGCGCGCCTTGCCGAGCTCGGCCTCCTGCCAGTGGGAGCCGTCATCGGCCGAATAGAGGATGTGGCCCTGCTCGCCGACCGCCACCACGCGCGCGCCGGCCTGGGCGACACCGTTGACGATCAGCTCGTTGGCATCGAGCCGGGTTGGCCGAAAGCTGGGCATCGGCCGCGGGGAAAAGGCCACCAGCGCCGCGATCAGGGTGATCAGCGACATGGCGAGCCCGACGAGTCTAGTCATGGGGGTGCTCCTCTCGTTGCGGGACCGGCGAGCGCCGGCTCGTGTTGTTTGCTGCGATTGTTCGAACGAGACGGGATCGGCGGCATCGTCCGAATGGAGGAGTGGACAGAGCCTGTGATGAATCTGCCCCTGGCTGCGAGCAGGCTCATCACAGGTGCTAATGCTGGAAGAGCGCCAGCAAGTCGCATTGCAGGGCGTGGCTGCCACAGGAGGCGTCGGCGCAGGCCTCGACATCGGCCGAATCGGACCGGTACACATAGACGGCGGCGAGCACCGCCAGCAACACGGCACAGACAGCGAGCTTGATCATGGCGTTCTCCTTCGCGATGCCCCTTCGCAGCGGCAACGGCCCGGGTCGACATGCCCGGCCGGTTTTTCGCCAGTATTCGGATCGCGGCGGCGCGGCCACATCGTCCGAATGGAGGACGTGACCGCTTTAGAACGGCAATGACTTGAGGGAGAACGGGCCCACCGAGAGATAGGGGTGGTGCGGGGAGGCATGAAATTGTGATGCGTCCGGGAAGGGACAAGCAGCATCGGCCGGAGGTGGCCCGACCGGATGGGGGATAGGGAGGCGCGCAGTGCCCCTACGTCAAGACATAAGAACCACTGAGGTAAACAGGCGGCAAACCCGCCGCCTGTTCTATCTGTTATCCGTCCAGCGGCGTCAATTCGCCGAGTACCGTCGGCAACAATTCCGAGACGGTCGGGTGGATATGAACCGCGCGCTGAACCACCGTGTAGGGAGCCTTCGCATACATCGTGTCGAGCAGGCAATGGACTGCCTCGTCTCCGCCCGTGCCAAGGATGGCGGCGCCCAGGATTTCCTTCGTCTGCGCGTCGACCGTGATTTTCATGAAACCCTGCGTTTCACCCTTTTCCACCGCACGGCCAACGCGCGTCATCAGGCGTTTGCCGACCAGTGCCGGCCGGCCAGAGCGGCGGATCTCGTCATCGCTCATGCCGATGCGCCCGAGTGGCGGATCGATGAATAGGCCGTAGGCGACAATGCGGTCACGCACGCTGCGGTTGTCGCCGTTCACCAGATTGTCGGCAACGATCTCGTGGTCGTTGTATGAGGTGTGTGTGAACGCGCCACGTCCATTGCAGTCCCCCAGTGCCCAGATGCCCGGCACATTGGTGCGCAGCTGGTCGTCGACCGTGATGTAGCCGCGCGGGTCGACGTCAACGCCCGCCTGATCCAGCCCGAGGTCGTCAGTATTAGGGATGCGGCCGATCGCAAGCAGCAGATGCGACCCGACGACTTCGCGCATGCCGCTGGCGCAGTCGAGCTGAACCGCGATCTGGTCGCCGCGTTTCGCGACCTTTATGCATTCTGCGCGCAGTTCGACGCCGATGTCTTCGTTCTGCAGAATCTCGAGCACGCCTTGCGACACGTCTTCGTCTTCCCGCGCGATCAGCCGCGGCCCTTTCTCGATGATCGTCACCGCGCTGCCGAAGCGACGGTACATCTGCCCGAACTCCAGCCCGATATAGCTGCCGCCGATCACGATCAGATGCTGCGGCAGGAAATCGACATCCATCATGGTCGAGTTGGTCAGGAAATCGATCTGGTCGAGCCCCGGCATTGGCGGCACCAGCGCGCGTCCGCCGACATTGATGAAGATGCGCTCGGCGCTCAGCACCTCGTCGTTCACACGGATGGAATCCGGCGACTCGAAGCGGGCGTGCCCCTGGTATACGGTGCAGTTGGCCAGCCCTCTGAGCCACTGCTCGACGCTGCGGCTCGAGCGCCCGGAGATCTCGTCCTTGCGTGCCTTCACCCGCGGCATGTCGACCTTGACCGTGCCGTCTATCGCCACGCCATAGTCGGCCGCCCGCCGCGCCAGGTGTGCCGCGTAGGCGCTCGCAACCAGCGCCTTGGTTGGGATGCACCCGGTATTCACACAAGTGCCGCCGAAGGACTTGCGCTCGATGATCGCGACCTTCATTCCGGCCCCGGAGAGCCTTGCGGCAAGCGACGGCCCGGCTTGGCCGGTGCCGATGATGATGGCGTCAAACCGTGTCGTCATGCTGGGCTCCGTGCGGTGGCATCGACTTGCCCCCCATGGTAGACGAAGCGTCAGCGGCTTGCCGGACATCGCGCTGGCAGAGCTCAAGCTCCTCGGCGGGACCCAATGTCGGCAGGCCATGCGAATGGGGATACGTCCCTGCCCTCAAAAAAGCCTTGCCCCTGCGTGTGCAACGTAGGGGCAAGGCAAGGAGCAACCACTTTTCAGGCAAGCATCAGAGCGGTTTGGCATCCTCCGGGCCCCAGTACGCCTTCATGCTGGCGATGCGGCCATCGGCGTCGAAGGTCATCACGTCGATCACACTGATGCGCTGGCCCTGCCCCGGCACGCCGACCAGCACGTCGAAGGCCATCGCGGCGGCGTTGCCGTGCGAAGCGCGGATCGGTGCGGCCAGCTCCAGGCGCAGCGGCATCGCCGCTACCTTGCGGTAGAACGCCTCGACCGCGACACGGCCGACCAGCGGCGGGCTGCCGACCGGATCCTCGACGGTGGGGTTGTCGTTGTAGAGCGCCAGCACCGCGTCGGCGTCGTTACGATTGAGGGCGTCGAGATAGGCCTGCAGTGCGGTGCGCATACGGACGGTTTGCGGTTGCTCGGACATGGTGGGTCTCCGGGTCAGGATAAAGGTCGGCCAAAGCCTCTCAGCCGATTTCGAACAAGGCGGCCGCGCCCATGCCGCCGCCGATGCACATCGCCACCACCGCGTAGCGCACACCGCGGCGACGCCCTTCCAGCAGCGCGTGGCCGGTGAGGCGCGCGCCGGACATGCCGAAGGGGTGGCCGACGGCGATGGCGCCGCCGTTCACATTGAGCCGGTCGTTGGGGATGCCGAGCTGATCGCGGCAGTACAGCACCTGACTGGCGAACGCCTCGTTGATCTCCCAGAGACCAATGTCGGCCACGGTCAGGCCGTGGCGCTTCAGCAATTTCGGGATCGCGACCACCGGGCCGATGCCCATCTCGTCCGCCTTGCAGCCGGCCACCGCCAGGCCGCGATAGACGCCGAGCGGAGACAGGCCGCGCTTCAGCGCCTCGTGGCGGCTCATCACCAGCACCGCCGCCGCGCCGTCGGACAGCTGCGAGGCATTGCCGGCAGTGACGAATTCGCCCTGGCTGACCCACTGCCCGCCCTTCCACACCGGCTTCAGCGCGGCGAGACTCTCGGCCGAGGTGTCGATGCGGTTGCACTCGTCCTGCGCCAGCATCACCGTCTCTGAGCCCGTTACCTCGCCGGCCTTGTCGTAGAGCAGCTTGGTCGAGGTCAGCGGCACGATCTCGTCGGCAAAGCGCCCGGCTGCCTGTGCGGCGGCGGTGCGCTGCTGGCTCTGCAAGGCGTAGGCGTCCTGATCTAGCCGGCTGATGCCGTAGCGGCGCGACACCAGCTCGGCGGTCTCGATCATCGGGATGTAAGCGGCCGGCACGGCGGCGATTGCCGCCTGCGACTGGGCGCGGAAGGTGTTCTTGTGCGCGTTCTGCGTCAGCGAGATCGACTCCAGCCCGCCGGCGACGACAATGTCCTGCTCGCCCGCCATGATGGTCTTGGCGGCGCTGGCGATGGTCATCAGCCCCGACGCGCACATGCGGTCGAGCGCCATGCCCGGCACCGATTCGCCCAGGCCGGCGGTGTACGCGCACAGTCGCCCCAGGTTGTACGACTGGGTGCCCTGCTGCGCGGCGGCGCCGATCAGCACGTCCTCGACCGCATCGCCCTCGACCCCGGCGCGCTCCAGCACCGCGCGCACCACGTGGCCGCCCAGTACCGGCGCCTCGGTATCGTTGAAGGCGCCGCGAAACGCCTTGCCGATGGCGGTGCGCGCCACCGAGACGATCACCGCTTCATTCATTCTCGACATGCTTAATCCCCTTGAGTCTGTATCAGGCTTGGAAGGTGTAACGGCTGATGGTGTCGACCACGCAGGCCGGGCGCTCGCTGCCCTCGATCTCGACGGTGACGCGCACCGTCGCCTGCAAGGCCTTGCCCACCGGTTCGACCTGGCTCAGCGTGGCGCGGCCGCGCACCCGCTGGCCGACCTTTACCGGCGCAGGAAAGCGCACCCGGTCGCAGCCGTAGTTCACGCCCATCGCCAGGTTCTGCACGTCCCAGATCTGCGGCAAAAACGCGTTGACCAGCGCCAGCGTCAGGTAGCCGTGCGCGATGCAGGCGCCGAACGGGCCATCCTTCGCGCGCACCGGGTCGACGTGGATCCACTGCGCATCGCCGGTCGCCCCGGCGAACAGATCGATGCGCGGCTGTTCGATGGCGAGCCAGGCGGTGACACCCAGCTCCTGCCCGACCGCCGCCTGCATCGCGGCCGGCGAGTCGATGACGGTATGGAAGAGCTCGCTCATCGCCGCCTCACGCATGCTGGCTGGAGGTGGAGATCACCTCGCCGGTCAGATAGGACGAGTAGTCGCTGGCGAGGAACATCATCACGTTGGCCACCTCCCACACCTCGGCGGCGCGGCCGAACGCCTCGCGCGAGGCCAGCTGCTGCAGCAGCTCGGCGGGCGCGGACTTCTTCAGGAAGTCATGGAAGGCGATCGACGGCGCCACCGCGTTGATGCGCACGCCGAACTCGGCCGCCTCCAGCGCCGAGCAGCGCGTCAGCGCCATCACCCCGGCCTTGGCCGCCGCGTAGTGCGCCTGCTCCTTCTGCGCGCGCCAGCCCAGCACCGAGGCGTTGTTGACGATCACCCCGCCGCGGCCGCGCGCCTGCATGGTGCGCAGCATCGCGCGGCTCATGCGGAAGGTGCCGGTCAGCGTGACGTCGAGCACCTTGTGCCACTCCTCGTCCGTCATCTCGACCACCGTCTTCGAGCCGCCGAGGCCGGCGTTGTTGATCAGCACGTCGGTGCCGGACAGCTTGTCCTCGGCCGCCGCGATCAGCGCCTGCACCTGCGCTTCGTCGGTGACGTCGGCAAGCTGGCCGAACACTGCCTCGAGACCGGTGTCGGCCTTGAGCCGCTCCACCGCTTCGGCCAACCTTTTCTCGTGCACGTCGGAAATCATCAGCGCGCGGCAGCCCTCCTCGGCGGCGCGCTGCGCGGCGGCGTAGCCGATGCCGGCTCCGGCCGCGGCGGTGATCAGCACCGACTTGCCCTTTAACAGGCCGTGGCCGGGTACGTAGTTCGGAATCTGGGTCATATCAGCCTTTCGATGGAACAACGGGACGCGGCTCGCGCGGCAGGCCCAGCGCGCGTTCGGCGATCAGGTTGAGCTGGATTTCGTTGGTGCCGGCGTAGATCGTGTCGGAGCGGCTGAACAGATACACCTGCTGCAGCCGATTCAACTCGCCATCGATCACGTCTCCGTCGGGTCCGAGCACGTCGGCGGCGAGCTGGCCCAGCTCGCGGTGCCAGTTCGACCAGGCGTACTTGTAGCTGAGCGCCTCGCGGCGCAGCTGGCCGTCGTCGGCTCCACTCATCATGCGCAGCGCATTGGCGCGCAGCACCTTCAGCCCCAGCGCCGCCTCGGCGAGCCGGGCGCGGATCACCGGGATCTTCGCCCCGCCGTTTTTTCTGGCGGTGTCGACCAGCAGCTGCAGCTCGTGGGCGAAGTGCATCTGCTGGCCCAGCGTCGACACGCCGCGCTCGAAGCCGAGCAAGGCCATCGCGATCTTCCAGCCGTCGCCGGGCGCGCCGACCACATGGCCGGCCTCGGCGACGGCGCCGTCGAAGAACACCTCGTTGAATTCGGAGGTGCCGGTCAGCTGGCGAATCGGGCGGATCTCGACACCGGGCTGGTCGAGCTTCATCAGCAGGAAGATCAGCCCCTGGTGGCCCTGCGAGCCCGGCTCGCAGCGCGCCAGCACGAAGATCCAGTCCGACTCGTGCGCGAGCGAGGTCCACACCTTCTGGCCGTGCACCCGCCAATGGCCGGTATCGGGGTCGCGCACCGCACGGGTCTGCACGTTGGCGAGATCCGAGCCGGCGTTCGGCTCGGAATAGCCCTGGCACCAGAACTCGGTGCCGGCGACGATGCCGGGCAGGAAGCGCTGTTTTTGTTCTTCGGTGCCGAAGGCGATCAAGGTCGGGCCGATCAGTCCCTCGCCGATGTGGCCCATCCGGCCGGGGCCGCCCAGGCGTGCGTATTCCTCGTGGAAGGCGACCTGCTCGGCGATGGAGAGTCCCCGTCCGCCGTGCTCTGTCGGCCAACCCACGCAGCTCCAGCCGCCGCGCGCCAGTTCCTGCTCCCATTCTTTGCGCTCGACGCCCAATGCATCCTCGTCGCCGGGGCCGCCGCGGTGGCGCAGTTGGCCGAACGGGCCGGCCAGGCGCGGTGTCAGCCAGTCGGCCAGCTCGCGACGCAACGATTCGATCTGCTCGCTCATGCGGCATCCTCCAGCAGTTGCGCGGCGACGCGCTCGCGCCAGGCGTCGGCAGAGCCGAGCCAATGGCTGAACGCCTGCGCGCGCTTGAAATAGAGATGCGGGTCGTATTCCCAGGTGAAGCCGACGCCGCCGTGCAGCTGGATCGCCTCCTGCGCGGCGAAGCGCGCCGCCGCGTCGGCAAATGATTTGGCACTGGCGGCGGCGAACAGCAGCTCCTTATCCGACACACCAGCGTCAACCTCCGCCGCCGCACCGTACACCGCCGAGCGCGCCGCCTCGACCTTCACCAGCACCTCGGCCAGGCGGTGCTTCACCGCCTGGAAGCCGGCAATGGGTCGGCCGAACTGCTGGCGCTCCTGCGCGTAGGCGACGGTCAGGTCCAGGCACTGCTGGGCGAGGCCGAGCTGTTCTGCGGCCAGCGCGATCGCAGAGTGGGACAAGGCCCGATGAATCGCCGCCACATCGCCGGCATCGAGCCACGAGTCGGCCGGCAGCCGGACCCCATCGAGCACCAGCTCAGCGACGGGCCGGCCCTGATCGAGTGTCTCGAGCGGCATCAGCGTCGCACCGGCGGTATCAGCCGGCAGCGCGAACAGCGCCGGCTCGCCGCCGAGCCGCACCGCGACGATGACGAGGTCCGTACCCAGCACCTGCGGCACGTGACGGCAGCGACCGGTCAGCACATAGGCATTGCCGTCCGGCTCGGCCCTCACCCCGTCGCCGACGGCGAACGGGTCGAGCCCGCGCGCCGACAGCGCCACCGTGGCAGTCAACTCGCCCGCCGCGAGCGCCGGCAGCCAGCGCTGCCGCGCCGCGTCCGTGCCCGCTTCGGCCAACAGGGGCGCGGCAAGACAAGCGGTAGAGAACAGCGGCGCAGCCAGCAGGAAGCGACCGGCCTGCTCCTGCAGCAGCGCCAGCTCGAACAGCCCGAGCCCTAGCCCGCCGTGTTCCTCCGGCACGGCAATGCCGCACCAGCCGAGCTCGGCAGCGATGCGCTGCCAGACGCCGGCGTCCATGCCGCCCGCCTCGTGCGCAGCGCGCACCTTGGCCGAATCGCTGTAGGCGGACAGGAAATCCTCCGCCGCATCGCGGATCATCTGGCGGTCCTGATCGAGTTCCAGATTCATCGCGCGGCCCTCAGCTGCCGTACACCGGCTGCGCCGGCACCACGCGGGCCAGCAGGCCGTCGACCGCCGCGCCGACCTCGACCGGGTCCCAGCGTGCGCCCTTGTCCACCTCGGGGCCGGTGCGCCAGCCGTCGGCGATGGAAATCTTGCCGCCGGCCGCCTCGAACACCTGGCCGGTGACATGGCGCGATGCGGCGCTGCCGAGCCACACTACCAGCGGCGCGACGTTGGCCGAGTCCCAGAAGTCGAAGCCGCCGTCCTCGGGCACCTTCATCATGTCGGCGAACACCGTCTCGGTCATGCCGGTACGCGCCGACGGCGCCAATCCATTTACTGTGATGCCGTAGCGGCCCAGCTCGGCCGCCTGCACCAGCGTCAGCGCGGCGATGCCGGCCTTAGCGGCGCTGTAGTTGCTTTGCCCCACCGAGCCCTGCAGGCCGGCGCCGGAGCTGGTATTGATGATGCGGGCATTCACAAGTAAGCCATCCTTGGCCTGGTCGCGCCAGCGCTTGGCCAGCACATTGGCGAGGCAGAAGTGCCCCTTCAGGTGCACGCGCATCACCGCGTCCCAGTCGTCCTCGGACAGGCTGACGAACATGCGGTCGCGGCAGACGCCGGCATTGTTGACCAGCACCTGCACCTCGCCGAACGCCGCCAGCGCCGCGTCAACGATGGCGCGCGCGCCGTCCATGCTGGTGATGTCGTCGTAGTTGGCGATGGCGTCGCCGCCGGATGCGCGGATTTCGGCGACGACGGACTCGGCCGCCTCGGCGCGCAGGTCGTTGACCACCACCGCCGCGCCCTCGGCGGCGAAGGCCAGCGCATAGGCGCGGCCCAGGCCACCGCCGGCGCCGGTGATGATGACGGTACGGTTGTCACAGATGCCCATGAAGGTCCCCTTGCAGTGTGTCTTGCCATCCCGGATGGGCCGGGGGTTGGGGATAGCATCCGCTGATGGGGCGGTGGGGGCATCGTCCGAATTGCCTAGATGGGGGATAGAGGGTGGGGAACGCTCACGACGCGTTGCATGTGATGGTGCGCGTCGTTCGGCGCAGGGCGGTCAGGGAATAATTGAGAATTCGTGATTAGGTGAGCTTGCCGGTCCCGCCCGGCAGGCGGGTTCATTTCTTTTGCCTCGCCAAAAGAAACGAACCAAAGAAAAGGCGCCCCCGGGATTGCCGCCCTTCGGGTTCCCGAAAAAATCCGGCCCGGCCAGGCGCCGCCGAACTCGCGATTCGCTAACGTCGAATCGCTCAAACAAAACGGCGGCTTAAAACCTGGCCGGACCGGATTTTTTCGGCGGCATCCAAGGGGGATGGGCTGCCGTTTGTAGCGGTACCCTAGATGGAACTGCCAACGACATCTTACCCGACGTTGTTGCGTTCACTTGACTGTGTCGCTTGTTCTACACAGCGGACTCCTCATCGAGGACCGCAACATAGAACCTTGTGAGCGGCTCAAACTCGGTGGCATCTCCGGCTCAAAACCACTTACCACGACATTCGGCGATCTCCCTTCAAGCACCATCAGCAAAAAGGGTCATGACAAGGTTTTAAGCTGCCAACTGTTCAGGCAGTGCAACGGAAGCCGGCTTCTGCGTGCCACATTGCATGCCCCCTCAGCAGTGAATTCGGCGGGATCGTCTCAAAGTGATTCTGGCCGGCGCTCTGGCACTCTCAATAAGAGATAGAGGACCGCAGCTGTCGATCTTTCAAATTCCAGCGCCACCACAGGAGACGAGCCCCTCCCCCTTCGAGCGCCGCCGGTCAAAAGCACCTTGGCAAGGTTTTAAGCCGCCGTCTGTTCGAGCAGCGCGACGGTAGCGCGCTGCGAGTTCGGCGGCGCCTTGCCAAGGTGGTTTTGGCCGGGGTTTCGGTGCTCGCAGGGGTGCCCTTTGGGGTGCAGGGGGCTTTGGGCAAGCAAAGCCCCCTGCCCGTCCGCCGGGCGGAACCGGCAACCCTCCAACTCCACCAACGCTCCACACAGTCACGTACAGCAAAACTCATCGTCGATCAAAGCCAAAGCGACACCACTGCGCCGCTTTGGCCTAACCCACTACAACCTCTCAATAATCGTCACATTCGCCACCCCGCCCCCCTCGCACATCGTCTGCAGCCCATACCG
Organism: Crenobacter oryzisoli; assembly: GCF_030385785.1. Lineage (GTDB taxonomy): Bacteria > Pseudomonadota > Gammaproteobacteria > Burkholderiales > Chromobacteriaceae > Crenobacter_A > Crenobacter_A oryzisoli. The sequence goes on along the minus strand of NZ_JAUEDK010000004.1, from coordinate 9,670 downwards.
CCCCCCACGCCGCTCCAACTCATGCAGCAAGGTCGTCATCAGCCGCGCACCGGTGGCGCCGAGCGGATGCCCCAGCGCAATCGCGCCGCCGTTCACATTGGTCAGCTCATGCGGGTAGCCGGTCTCCTTCAGCCAAGCCATCGCCACCGAGGCGAATGCCTCGTTGATTTCGACGAGATCGATGTCGGCCAGCGTCAGCCCCGCCTTCTTCAAGGCGAGCTTGGTCGCCGGGATCGGCGCGGTCAGCATCCACACTGGGTCGTCGGCCGCGACGCTCAGGTGGCGGATCGCCGCGCGCGGGGTCAGGTTGTAGCGCTTCAGCGCGTCCTCGGACACCACCAGCAATGCGGCTGCGGCGTCACAGGTCTGACTCGACACGGCGGCGGTGAGCGGGCTGCCCGGCTCCAGCGGTTCCAGCTCGGCCATCTTGGCCAAGGACGTGTCGCGCGGCGTTTCGTCGACCGCGAGGCCCGCAATCGGCACGATCTCGCGGTCGAAATAGCCCTGAGCCTGCGCGTGGCGGGCGCGGCGGTGGCTTTCCAGCGCATACGCTTCCATGTCGCTGCGGGTGCAGCCCCAGCGCTCGGCGATCAGCTTGGCGGCGTGGAACTGCGATACCGGCTGCTCGCCGAAGCGCTCGCGCCAGCCCACGCTGCCGGAGAACGGGTCGGTAAACCCAAGGGCCTGACCGGCCAGCATCGCCGACGAGATCGGGATGCGGCTCATCGTCTGCACGCCGCCGGCGACGACGACATGCTGCGTGCCGCTCATCACCGCCTGCGCGGCAAAGTGCACCGCCTGCTGCGACGAGCCGCACTGGCGGTCGACGGTGACGCCGGGCACCTGCAGCGGCAGCCCGGCGGCCAGCCAACTGCTGCGGGCGATATTGCCGGCCAAGGGGCCGATGGTGTCGACGCAGCCGAAGATCACGTCATCGTACTCGTCGGCCGGGATGGCGTTGCGCTCGACCAGCGCGTGCAGCACGTGCGCGCCGAGGTCGGCGCCGTGGATGTCGGCCAGGCTGCCGCGGCGCTTGCCGGTGGGGGTGCGCAGCGCGTCGACGATATAGGCTGTTTTCATGGTGGCTCTCAGGCGGCGAAGGTTTGCGAGGGGTCGAGCACGGTATCGCTGGCCAACACATGGTCGGCGACGCGCTGCAGATGGAAGGCCTTGTCGCCCCAGACGGCGGCCAGCGCCCAGATCCGCTTCATGAAGATCTGCAGGTCGAGCTCCCAGGTGTAGCCCATCGCGCCGTGCACCTGCATGGTGTGGCGGGCGGCCAGCGTGGCGGTGTCGGCCAGCGCCAGGCGGGCATGCGACACGTGCAGTCCGGTTTTCGAATGGCCATTCGCCAGCGATACGGCGGCGCGGAGCAGCGCCGGCTTGGCGAACTCCAGCTCCACCGCCACGTCGGCGAGCAGATGCTTCACTGCCTGGAAACTGCCGATCGGCTTGCCGAACTGCTTGCGCTCGGCGGTGTAGTCGATCGCCAGATCCAGCACCCGCGTCACCAGGCCGGACAGCTGCGCCGCCACCGCCAGCACCGAACGGTTCAGCGCGTCGGCCCACAGCGTTCGGCCAACCTCGGCGTCGGCAAGCCGGGTCGCTTCGCTCGGCGTCCACTCCACCGCGAACAGTCGCCGCGAGGCATCTAGACTGGCGTGGGCGGTCAAGGTCACTTGGCCGCGCGGCACCGCATGCACCTCGTCGCGGTGATTCAGCAACAGCAGATCGGCGACGTGGGCGTTCTCGACCAAGGGGTTGAGCGGGTGGCCGATCGCCAGCTTGGCCTCGCCGTGTGCGATGCGCGCCAGCCACACGTCCTTGAACGCGGCGGCCGACTCGGGCAAGGCAGCGATCAGCGCCGCGCCGACCCAGGCGGTGTCGATCAGCGGCTCGGTCAGCCCGTAGTAGCCGACCTCCTGCGCCATCAGCACCCAGTCGATGTCAGCGAGCCCCAGGCCGCCGTATTCCTCGGGCACCGACAGCGCGGTCAGGCCCTGCTCGGTGACGAGCTGCCACAGCTCGGCGGAACGGCCGGTGTCAGTCTCCCACAGCTCGCGCAGCAGCTCCGGCGCGACCTCTTTCATGAACACGCTGCGCACATTGGCGCGCAGCGCCAGCTGGTCTTCGGTGAAGGTGAAGTCCATGCGATTCCTCCAGGGCGTGCTCTCATGCATTTTGCGGTTGCGGCCGGGCTCTGCCGGATGCAGCGCAAAGAGAGCGTTTTGCCGCAGTGTCATTCACTGCAAAAAACGAACGATGAAGCGATGCGCCGGCAGAGCCCGGCCCCGAAGGGCTGGCCCGGCAACCGGCCATCTGCTGTGTTGGTCGGCTTGGCCTTGGAGTGCCAAGGCCAGCACCGCCCGCCGTGCGTATGCCCGCTTGCCGGGCCAGCGCAATCCACAAAATGCATGAGCGCACGCCCGACTATCTCGGCATGCCGAGCAGGCGCTCGGCGATGATGTTGCGCTGGATTTCGTTGGTGCCGGCGTAGATCGGCCCGGCCTGGGCGAACAGGAAGCCATCGATCCAGCTGCCGATCGCGCCCTCGCGCGGCACGCTGGCGACGAGCTCGCCGTGCGCGCCCAGGATCGCCTGTGCCGCGTCGTGCATTTTCAGGTCCAGCTCCGACCAGAAGATCTTGTTGGTGCTGGCCTCGGCGCCGATCTCGCCTCCCTGGATCAGCCGGCTGGCAGTGCGGTAGGTCGCCAGCGCGTACGCCTCGGCACGCAGCCACGCGTCGAGCACCGCATTGCGGATCGCCGGGTCGCGGTCGGCATGAGCGCGGTTGGCCTGGTACAGCCGCACCAGCGCCGCCGCGGTGGCTTGGAAGCGCGCCGGCGAGCGCAGCATCAGGCCGCGCTCAAAACCGGCGGTGGCCATCGCCACCGACCAGCCGGCGCCCTCGTCGCCCAGGCGGTTTTCCACCGGCACCCGCACGTCGTCGAAGAACACCTCGGCGAAGCCGGTCTCGCCATTGAGCTGGCGGATCGGCCGCACGGTGATGCCGGGGGTATCGAGCGGCACCAGCACGAACGAAAGCCCATGGTGGCGGCTCGACTCCGGGTCAGTGCGGAACAAGCCAAACAGCCAGTCGGCCCACACCGCACGGGTCGACCAGGTCTTCTGGCCGTTGATCACGTAGTGGTCGCCGTCGCGGATGGCCTTGGTGCGGATCGCCGCCATGTCCGAGCCGGCGTTCGGCTCCGACCAGCCCTGCGCCCAGATGTCGTCGCCGGCGGCGATGCGCGGCAGGAAGCGTTGCTTCTGCTCCTCAGTGCCGTAGTCCATGATGGTGGGCCCGAGCAGAAACACGCCGTTCTGGTTGACGCGCAGCGGCGCGCCGGCGCGCCAGTATTCCTCTTCGAAGATCAGCCATTCGATCAGGTCACAGCCGCGCCCGCCCAGCTCGGTCGGCCAGGTGACCATGCTCCAGCGCCCCTCGAACAAGGTGCGCTCCCATTCGCGGTGGGCTTTAAAGCCCTCCTCGGTGTCGAAGCTCGGCAGCGGCTGTTTCGGCACGTGCGTAGCCAACCAGGCGCGGATCTCGGCGCGGAAGGCGCGCTGCTTGTCGGTGTAGTCCAGCTCCATGGGGATCTCCGTGTTCAGTGACTCATTGGCTGGCGAATTGCGCCTCGCGCTTCTCGACGAAGGCGCGGCGGGTCTCGGCCGAATCGGCCGACAGATAGGCCTGTAGGGTGAAGCCCTGCTCCCAGCGGTACTTGTCTTCCAGGTTGCCGTCCTCGACGCCGTTGAGCGATTCCTTGGCCAGCTGGATCATCGCGGCGCTCTTGGCGGCGACGCGGCGGGCGAAGTCGAGCGCGGTGTCGCGCAGTTGCTCGCGCGGCACCACTTTTTCGATCGCGCCGAGCCGGTAGGCCTCAGCGGCGGAAATCGGCTCGCCGCTGAAGTACATCGCGCGCACCTTCTGCACCGGAAACAGCCGCTGCAGGTGGGCGCCGCCGCCCATCGCGCCGCGGTCCACCTCGGGCACACCGAAGGTCGCGCACTCGGACGCGAACAGCACATCGGCCGCGCCGGCGATGCCGATGCCGCCGCCCAGCACGAAGCCGTGCAGCGCCGCGATCACCGGTTTCGGATTGCGATGAATCGCGCGGAAGGTCACGTAATTGCCGGCGTTGACCGACACGATCAGCTCCGGATGCGCGTCCAGCTCCTTGATGTCGACGCCGGCGCAGAAGCCGCGCCCCTCGGCGCGGATCACGATCACCCGCACGTTGTCGTTCTGCCCGAGCGCGTCGATGGCGTCGGCCAATGCGAGCCAGCCGGCGTTGTCGAGCGCGTTGACCGGCGGCCGGTCGATCACCAGTTCCGCCACGCCCTGCTGGATATCGATATGGAAAGGCTGCGTCATGCGACGGCTCCCTGTTGGGTAGGCTGACGGTGGTAGACGGCGGCGAGGCAGGCTTCGGCCTCGGCCACCAGCGATGAAATTAATTGCTCGCAGCTGAGCAGCTCGGCGATGGCGGCGGCGGCCTGGCCACTCGGTAGCACGCCCTCGTCCGGGTGGCCGTCGACCATCGCGCGCTGGATCAGCACCGGCGCGTTGGCGGCCATCAGCGTTTCGGCCAACTTCGTCCGGTCCTCTTTCAAACTCTTGCCGAGCACCGCCAGCATCTGCCCGGCGCTCATGCCGGTCTGCCGCTTCCACTGCCAGGCCGAGCCCAGCGCGATGGCCAGGCGACGCCAACCGGCACTGTGTTCGAGCTTGTCCAGATACGCATTGGCGATCATCCGCTGCGGCAGGCCGTCGACCGCGTGCGACACTGCAATCGCATTGACGTCGTCGACCTTGAGGTAGCGCGCCAAGGTGTCGGCCGGCACCGGCGACTCGCGCGTCATCAAAAAGCGCGTGCCCATCGCCACCCCGGCCGCACCGGCCGCCAAGGCCGACGCGAGACCCCGGCCGTTGTAATAGCCGCCGGCCGCCAGCACCGGCACGGACACCGCGTCGAGCACCTGCGGCAGCAGGATGTTGGTCGGCACACTGCCGGTATGGCCGCCACCCTCGCCGCCCTGCACGGTGACCGCGTCGGCGCCGAGCTGCACCGCCTTCACCGCGTGCTTTACCGCGCCGACGGTGGGGATGCACAGCACCCCGGCGTCCTTCAGCCGTTTCACCGTCGCCTTGTCCGGGCCGCGCCCGTAGCTGACCGCGCGCACCTGGTGTTCGATGCACAGGGCTATCACCTGCGTTGCATTGGGCTGGAACATGTGGAGATTGACGCCGAACGGCTTGTCGGTCAGCGACTTGAGCCGGGCGATCTCGGCCTCGATCTTGTCGGCCGGAATCGTCGCCGCGGCCAGAAAGCCGAAGCCGCCGGCATTGCAGGTGGCCGCGGTCAGCCGCGCGTCGGCCACCCAGCCCATCGCGGTCTGGATAATTGGATAGCGACAGCCCAGCAGCCGCACGATGTCGGTCTGCAACCAGCCGTTCTCCTGCGGTGTAGGCACGTAGAGCGCGTTCATTCCGCCTCCTTGCGCTGCGAGGCGGCCATGCTGCGCGCGTCATAGCCGCCGAGCTTGTCGCCGGACACCAGCTCGTTGTGCGCATGGGCGAAGTGGTGCCAGGCGAACGCCGCGTCCATACCGGCGCGCTTGCCCTGCAGATCCTCGACGTGGTTGATCGCCTGCTTGGTCAGCGCCAGGCCCAGGCGCGGCATCGCGGCGATGCGGCCGGCGATGGAGAGCACCTCGTCCTGCAGCGCCTCGCGCGCCACCACCTTGTTGACCATGCCCATCTGGTAGGCGCGTTCGGCCGACATCCGCTCGCCCAGGAACAGGAATTCCTTGGCGATGCGCGGGCTCAATTCGTAAGGGTGGGCGAAATACTCCACGCCGGGGATGCCCATGCGCACCACCGGGTCGGCGAAGAACGCATCGTCGCTCGCCACGATCAGGTCGCACACCCAGGCCAGCATCAACCCGCCGGCGATGCAGGCGCCGTGCACCATCGCAATGGTGGGCTTGGGGATATCGCGCCAGCGCCGGCACATGCCGAGGTACACCTCCTGCTCTCGCGCGTACAGAAACTCCCCACCCGGCTTGCCCACGTGGTCGTACCACAGGCTCGCCCGCTCGAAGCTCTGATCGATGTCGCGCCCCGGCGTGCCGATGTCGTGACCGGCCGAAAAATGCTTGCCGCAACCGGCCAGCACGATCACCTTCACCGCGTCGTCGTCGGTGGCGCGCCGGAACGCGGCGTCGAGCGCATAGGTCATCTTCGAATTCTGCGCGTTGTGGTAGGCCGGGCGGTTCAGTGTGATCCAGGCCACGCCGTCGGCAGACTCGTACAGCACCACCTCGGCCGTATCGAGCGGCGGCTCCAGCTGATTGCTTGTCGCCTTGTCCATCTTGTCCATGGAGATGTCCTCAGCGTGCCCGGATGCCCGGCGGGTTGTTCTTGATCGCCGCCGCGCGCAGATTGTGCGGGTCGAGACGGCGGATGATCGCCAGCTGCTCCTCGGTCGGGCGCGGCGTCTCACGCAAGTCGGCCGACACCGCCAGCTCGAAACCGGTCGCCGCGCGCACCTCGTCGAGCGTCACGCCCGGGTGCAGCGACACCACGCGGATGCCGTGATCCGGCCCGCCGAAGTCCATCACGCACAGGTCGGTGACGATGCGGCGGATGTCGAGGCTCGCCGGGACGCGGCCGTCGGGCCAACGTGCCGGGTTGTAGCCGGCGCTGCACACCACGTCGACCTCGCCCGCCACGAACACGCGCGGGTTGTGGCCGGGGATGAACATCGAATTGGTGTGGCTGATGCTGTTGCCCGGAAAGCCGCGCATGCCCAGCATCTGCACCTTCGGTTTTTTGAAATCGCCGATGCATGAGATGTTGCCCTGGCCGAAGCGGTCGACCTGGGTCGGCGTCACCAGCGCATGGCGGCGGCCGCGCCACACCGCGTCGAACACGCGGCTGTACGGCATCCAGCCGGAAAACTTGGCTTTCTCCTCGCGCGGGCCCAGCGGCAGCGGCTCCTCGATCAGGTACGCCTCGCCGTCGGTCATCAGCAGCGCCGGGTTGTGGGTCAGCCGGGCCAGGCCCGCCGCGATGCGCGGGATGGTGCCGATGCCGGTGGCCAGCACCTCGCCCTCGTCGCGCCAGACTTCGGCGCAGGCGACGATGGCCAGTTCGCTCAGGGTGAATTCGCTCATCGTTCGCTCCTTACAACACGGGGATGGGCAACTGGGTCACATGGCCCACGCCGCCGACCCGCTGCAGGTAGTCGGCCTCGTCGCGGCCCAGGTACTGGTTGGCGTAGCGCTGCCAACCGTCGTCCTCGCCGGCTGCGGCCACGTAGTCCTTCAGGTGCTTGGCGTCCCAGCCGTAGTGAGGCGCGCACGAGGTCGGATGCGCGCCGCCCGGCGCGTACACCACGCCGGACACCAGCGAGCGCTCGAAATAGTTGCGCTTGGCGCTGTCGCCGCAGGCTTCGGCCAAGCTGTCGACTACGTATTCGGCAGTGACGAAGGTGCGCTCCGCCGCACGCGCCATCTGCTCGTCGAAGAACGGGTCGGGGCCGTGGATCTGGGTGTTGCCGAGCCGGTCGGCGTAGTCGACATGGAGCAGCGCTACGTCGAGCGGGATCGCCGGCATCGCCAGCAGCGTCTCCTCGTCGGCATACGGCGAGCGCACCAGGCGCAGCTCGGGGTTGTGGGTGAGCAGATCGGTGCCTAGGCCCACCCGGGTCGGCAGGAACGGCACACGCATGCCGGCAGCGCGCAGGCCCAGGTTCAGCAGGCCCTCGTCGAGCTCGCTGACGGCCACCTCGCCGCGCTCGCGGGCACGGCGGAAGAACGGCTCCAGCGGAATGAAGTCCATCGACACGAAGCCGTACACCAGCTTCTTCACCTTGCCGGCCGCGCACAGCATGCCCATCTCCGGGCCGCCGTAGCCGACGATGGTCAGGTCTTTCAGGTCCGAACGCAGGATGGCGCGCACCAGCGCCATCGGCTTGCGGCGCGGGCCCCAGCCGCCGATGCCGATGGTCATGCCGCTTTTCAACTGCCCCACCACCTCGGCAAGGCTTGTCCGTTTATCGAGTTGCCGGGTCATCGCATTACTCCCTGAAACCAACGCTGAAATCGTGGCCCCACTGGCTGACCGCGGTGGACTCGAACACCACGTGCTCGTCCCAGTCCACCAGCCGGCCCTCGCAGCCGTACTCCAGCGCGAAGCCGGACGGCGTCAGCATGTAGAAGGACATCATGTGGTCGTTCACATGGCGGCCCAGCGTGGCCATCAGCTTCACGCCGGCCTTGGCCATGCGGTCCTGCGCGCGGCCCACCTCGTCCATGCTCGGCACCTCGACCATCGCGTGCACGCAGCCGGACGGCACCTCACCCTCGAACAGCGCCAGGCTGTGGTGGCGGGCGTTGCCGCAATGCAGAAAGTGGATGCGCTGCGCCGGGGCGTCCGGCGCGAAACGGTGGGTGAAGGTGTCCGCCACGCCGAAGCCCAGCACGTCGCGGAAGAAAGTGGCGGTGGCGTCGAAGTTGGCCGCCGGCAGGACGGTGTGGCCCATGCCCAGGTGGCCGGTGACGAAGTGCGGCACGCCCTGCGGCGACGCGAAGCGCGCGAAATCGCTCTTGAAGCCCAGCGCCAGCTCGTGGCGGTTTCCGGAAGGGTCGACGAACGACACCAGGTCCAGTACCTGGCGCGCCGCCTTCAGCGCCGCATCGGCGCGGATCGTCTCGACCCCGGCTTTATTGAGCGCAGCAATCGCCGCGTCGAACGCCGCCTGGTCGGCCACTTCCCAGCCCGAGGCGTAGTAGCGGTTGGCCGAACCCGGCTGCACCGCGATGCGGAAGTGACGCTCGTCGAGCTTCAGGTACATGCCGCCGTCCGGCGCGTCGTTCACCATCGTGCCGAGCACCTGTTCGCCGAACGGGCGCCACGCTTGCGGGTCTTGCGCCTCGGCCACGATATAGGCCAGGCCGCGAATGTCGATCATGTGCTCCTCCTGTTCCGTGCGCTTGGCGCAGACCGCCAGTGCATGGGGCGGACTGTAGCCATGGGGAACAGGGGGAACATCGTCTGATGGGACTACGGAGGCAGGGACAATCGCAAACTTCGTGGGACCCTGTCTTAAGTTTGCCCATCGTGGAGCAAGCATCGGTGGCGATGCTGCGAACTCTCTTGTAGGATTGGCCGACTTATCAACACTCGGCAAGCACGCATTCGCTTTAGCTCACCAGTTTGGACAGTCTTAATGCTACGCTCGCTCCGTGTTGGCTTTACATTTTGATTTTTAATGAAAAATTCGTCACCACACCAAAATTTCTCACGAAAAAAACATGATACTAACCTTTTAGAAAGTAATGCCATTTCATGTGATAATTTTCTTCATGAAATGCAAACGAAACTCTGACGCCCGCGGGATTGACCACCACACCCTCCAGGTCATGCGCCAGCAAGCCGTCAAGGCGATTCGAGAGGGCCAATCGGTGCAAAGCGTAGCAGCCGCCTACGGTGTCAACCCGCGCACGGTGTTTCGCTGGTTAGCAGACTTTGCCAATGGCGGCCAAAACGCCCTGCTGGCCAAGCCGATCCCGGGGCGTCCACCGAAGGTGACGGCCGATGAGATGAGCTGGCTGGCCAAGGCGGTGAAAGACAATACGCCGCAGCAGTTCAAGTTCGAGT
>NZ_JAUEDK010000039.1 GCF_030385785.1 Crenobacter oryzisoli | reverse complement strand
CAGCAATGGCCCCGGCCAGACAATACGCTTCCATCGCCTTGATCTGAGATTCCAGATCATCCTTTTGACCGGCGCGGGACACCCGGCAATACACCACCGTCAGCCGACGTTCCGGTGCACCACCTAGTATGGTGCGAACATCCGACTCGTCAAAATAACGGTGTCCCGACGGCATCCGTTTAGCCGTCAGTTTGCCTTCTCGTTCCCAGCGGCGAACCGTACTGGTCGCTCGACCGATGCGCTTGGCGAACTCATTGATTCGATATTGCTTGCTCATAGTGAGCAGTTATAAACAACTATGAGCAAGTTTCAAGTAACAGTTGTTAGCTCCAAGTGTCGCTTCACTGAACATATGGATGACAAGCCAGTCCCGTCTTGGAATGTACTTTGCCTGCAGTGAGCCAGCTAAAAAACGCTTGCGCATAGCATTTTGTCAAAATAGCACAGGAAAACTCTGATCGGATGTGTCGCAGCAAGACGTGTCGTCGTAGCAAGCGCCCGTGGGAACAAGCTGGCGCATGAACGAGACCACCATCCTGATATGCGGTCAGTGGATGTACGGGCAGGCATTTACAACATAACGCCAGCAGCGGTTCCGGTAGAGTTTTGGCATGAACTCCCGTCCAAACTACCGGCGACACCGATACCCGGCCGAAATCATCTGCCATGCTGTCTGACTGTACTTCCGATTTACTCTGAGCTTCCGTGACATCGAAGAGTTGATGGCCCCACGGGTATCCTAGTCAGCAACGAGACCCCGACAATGGAGCCTGAAATTCGGCCAGCGCATGCTTGCTGTCGGTGGTGACCTTGTCGCGTCGCTTGCGCGGGCACGAATGCCGTGCCGCTACATCAGACGTCGAATCCGTGCCTTGCTCACTGGGAGCCCACGAAACTTGAGCTCTTGGTAAATTCTGGGCGAGACATAGGCACCGTTGAATTCGGCATGGACGCTTCGAATCAGCCCCAATAGCTGGGCATCCGACAACCATTGTGCCGTTCCGCCGCCTGCCTTCCAGTCGGCAAAACCACTGGTGCTGACCGACAGCACACAGCACAAGGATTGCTGGGAATATCTGACTACGCTTGGTATCCGAAATCCACGCCCAAGCTCACAGACCAGTGATGTCATTCTTCCCCTCTCAAGCCGGACCGATCAGTGGCTGTAACATCAAGCGACGACATCAGCGTTTCCAGCTCTCCGGTGATGTCGGCTTGGCGCTGGCGGAAGTAGGCGCGCATCAGGCGACTGTTAGCCTCATCCAAATGATCTTGGGCGCGTTGCATCTGTGCCAGTCGCCAGCGGTTTTCATGCAGGAGCGACTGGTACAGTGCCCCCAAAAGGCCAACGCGTAGCCACTCGGCCTGTAGTTTGGGCAGCAGCACTGCATTCGGTAGCGTACGTAGTGGTTCCGCCCCTGGCGAAGGGGCGGGCAGTACCGGCAGTGGCAGCAGACGGCGTTCGCACAAGCCATGTTCAGCGTGGTGCAGCACAAAGAGTTCTGCGCCGCCCCCAGTGGTGATCCATCGTGGCCACAGTGTATCGAGCCAGACATCTACAGATTCGGAGGCTTCTTCTGCCGAGTTACAACCAGAGAGTGCCTCGAACGGGGGAAGCAAGGGCGACAAGCGCTGGCACAGACGCTCGCCGGACGCGAACCAGACCGTATTGGGGTGGTTCATGTTCAGCACCGGCAAGGCGTTCAGCAGGTTTTCATTGAAGCCTCCGCAGAAGCCACGTTCCGCCCCGATCACCAGCCAATACGCCTGTCCAGAGCCGGCCAGTTGCCCAGCCCTGCTATCCGCCAAGGCTTGCAATACCACCTGTTCCGTATGCGCTTGCACCGCCACCATGCGGTTGAGCCGCTGTAGCTCGGCGTAAGCGAGGTTGCGCATGGCGCTGACGATCTTGGACAGGTCGGCGAGCAGGCGTAGGTGCTCGCGCAGGGCGGTGCAGCTCATGAGCGACCCAGCCAGCCGGACACGGCTGCAATCCACTGTTCGCGCGGTGCGGTCAGTATTGGTGCGCTGGCGGTGTGCCGGGCAAGCTGTGCGAGCAGTGGTACTAATGCATTGGCATCCAGACCATCCAACCAGCCCTGGTTAAGCGCGATGAGCCAGGCCATCTGGTAGGTAATTGGGCGCGGTTCCAGTCGGCCTTGCCGAAACAGTTCGCGCAGCAGATGTCCGCGCGCCACTCGCTCAGACATGCCAGGTTCCAGCCGCGTCCCGAAGCGGGTGAACATTTCCAGTTCAAGAAACTGCAGGTAGTCGAGCCGTAGCCGGCCGGCTTCGCGTGCGATCGGCCGGTCTTGCGCTTTGCCGCCGATGCGCGACACCGAACGGCCGATGTCGATGGCGGGCAGAATGCCTGCAGCGAACAGGGGGTGGCTCAGGTAGATCTGGCCGTCGGTGATCGAAATCAGGTTAGTCGGGATATAGGCCGCCAGTTCTCCCAACTGGGTGGGCACGATCGGCAGTGCGGTCAGGCTGCCGCCACCGTGCTCGGGAGCCAAGGCAGTGGCGCGTTCAAGCAGGCGAGAGTGCAGGTAGAAAATGTCACCTGGATAGGCCTCACGCCCGGGCGGGCGGCGCAGTAGCAGCGACAGCTCGCGGTAGGCCTGCGCGTGTTGACCAAGATCGTCGAACACGATCAGCACGTCGTGGCCTGCGCGCATCCATCCTTCCGCCAGTGCGCAGCCGGCGAACGGCGCTAGGTACTGGATGCCCGGCAGCGCGCTGGCTTCGGCCACCACCACGGTGGTGTGGGCGAGTGCGCCCGATTGCGTGAGCAGGTCGATCACCTCTATGGCGGCGGCGCGGCGCTGACCGATCAATACATAGACGCAGCGCACGTTTTGGCCAATTTGGTGGATCACGGCGTCGAGCGCCAATGCGCTCTTGCCGGTACCGTCGTCGCCGATGATCAGCTGACGCTGCCCACGCCCGATCGGTAGTAAGGTATCAATAATAGTATTGCCGCTGTAAAGCGGGCGGCTGACAACGGTTCGAGCGGTGATTGACGGGGAAGGCGCTTCGAGAGGGAACGGCGTGGTACGCTGCGGGGCCGGCAAGCCGTCCAGCGGGCGGCCGAGAGGGTCGACCACGCGGCCCAGCAGCGTGTCGCCGCCGGGGATGGTTAGCCTGCGGCCTGATCGGCGCACACCCGTGCCGGCAGCAATGCTGCGCGATGGGTGGAGCAGGATGGCGCCGATCAGCTTCTCGTCGAGCTGGTCGGCCAGCGCGTAGCTGCCGTCTTCGAGGTCAAGCAGCTCGCCGCGCTGCGCCGAGGGCAGACCGGAAATCCATGCGATGCCATCAGCAATACCGAGAATCTCGCCGCGCTCCTCAATGGTAAGGCCAATGGCTGGCGTCACGGTGTTCATCCGGTCTACACCTGGTTCGGCGCGAGTGATGAGGTGTGAAACGCCTCGAGTGATTTGGCTAGGCTCGCTTCCAGCAAATGTCCATTGAGCCGAACGGCCAAGCCGGCGATAAGTGCCGGCTCTTGCTGCCAACGAAACCCCGATGCGGTGCCGAGCTGCACAGTGAGGGCGGTTTCGACTTCACGGCGCAGTGGCTCAGCGGTCTCGTATGCACTCGTTACCTCGATTACGGCGGCAGCGCTGCCCAGCAACTGACTGCGACGTTCCTCCGGCAGCGCAGCCAGGTCTGCCAGGAACAACCTGATGATGGCCTGCTCGAGTTCCGGCCCGGCCAACCGCTCTAGATAGCCGCGCAGAAAAGTTTGGGCGCGCTGTGCCGCCGCCACGTCCTGTTGCTGAGCTTGCTGTGCCAGACGAGCCGCCAGGCGCGCCTCAGCCCTGGCGCGTTCGGCATCCAGCTCGACATCCAGCTTGGCCAGCTGGCGCGTGCGCTCGGCCTCGATTTCGACTGCCAGCTGTCGGTGCGCGGCGTCGCGTAGGCCTTCCTGGTCGGCTTGCTGCGCAGCCAATTGGGCCCGCTGTGCTTCAAGTTCGGCGCGTGCGGCTTGCAACGACTGGCGCGCCTCGGCATCTTGCTGCTGCCGCTTGGCGATGGCTGCCTGCAGTGGCCGGTACAAGAAGCGCGTCATTAGCCACAGAAGAACCAGGAAATTGACGATTTCCAGGATGAAGGTGGTGGCATCCATGCCCATGGCCACTCTCCGTCAATGCAGCAAGTATTCGAGGAGCGGGTTACGAAACAGGATGATCAACACCACCACGAGGCAGTAGATTGCCAGCGACTCGATCATCGCGAGGCCAATGAAAAGGGTACGGCTGATCGCCTTTTCCGCTTCGGGCTGGCGCGCCAGCGCATCAAGTGCTTGGGCGATGGCACGCCCCATGGCAAGAGCGGGAAAGAACACACCCATTGCAATGGCCAAGCCGGCCACCACGGTGGACACTGTGCTGAAAAGGTGGATGTCGGTCATGTTGCAGGCTCCTTCGGGGAGGGAGACTCTGATGTCGACGCGGCTTCGAGGGCGCCGCCGATATAGATCAATGCCAGCATGCCGAAGATATAGGCCTGCACCAGCGCCTCGATCACATGTAGCAGCAGCAAGGGCACCGGCACCAAAAATCCGGCCACCAGCAGCACCAGAAGCGCAGCCATTTCCAGACTCATCATGTTGCCGAATAGACGTACCGCCAAGGCTAGCGTGCGAGTGAGTTCACTGATCAGGTGAAACGGCAGTAGGATCGGGCTCGGTTGCAGGTAATGACGCAGGTAGCGGCGCCAGCCAGCTGCGCGGACGCCGTACACGTGCACGGCCAAGAAGACCAGTACCGCCAGCGCTGCGGTGACCGAAAGGTCGCGCGTGGGCGCCGACAGGCCCGGTACCAGACCAAGCAGGTTGGCGGCCAGAATGAACAGCCACAGCGTGGCGATAAAAGGGAGCACACGCGGTACCGCTGCTGGCGGCACCACCTCGGCTACCGCCTCGGTCATCAGGGTCAGCGCGGCTTCGGCCACCACCTGCAGGCGGCCCGGGCTGGCGGACAGGCTGCGCCCGAGCACGTAAGCTAGCAAAGCGAACAGCCCGGTCAGCGCTATCGACAGCAGTAGCGTCTCGCTCAGGCCGATACCGGCCACCGTGAACCAGGTGTTGCCGGATAGACCATTCATTGGTCCAGCCCTTTCAGAAAGCGGTACACATTGTAGGCGCCGACAACGATGCCGAGCACAATCAAACTGACTGTCCAGCGCACCGAGTAACCGGTCTGATGTGAATCGAGCCAGCGTCCGAGGTAGGCACCGAGCAGTAGCGGCACCACGAACAGCAAACCAACTGTGCCGCCGATCAGGATCAGTCCGATCGGCCCGGAGGGCTTGAACCGCCGGCGACGCTCAAGCTGCATCTTGAGGCTATCGCGCAGCTTGTCGTCGCGTCGGCTCATGAGCGACGAGCCTCTGACCATTCGCGCAACCGTTTGATCAATGCCCGTTCGAGTTCCACTCGCGCTTGCTGGTCGGTGGTGCGGTCGCGCCGTTCGCGCTGGAGCCGATTCTCCAGTTGGGCGGTCAACTGTTCGTGATGCTCGGCGCTTAGAAAGCGTGCGCTCACCAGTTGCACCAAGTTGTTACGGCAGAGCAATACACCGCCGCTGCAGGCGAGGTGGCGCCAGCTGCCATCGCTAAGCCGGCAGCGCACCAGTCCTGGCTGCAGCGCGGTGATCAGGGCCTCATGCCCGGGCAGGAGGCCGAATTGCCCGGTCGCTTCTTCGGCCACTAGGCTGACGATGTTCTCTAGCCGCTCTATGTTGTGCCCGTCGAGCATTTCGAGTGTCAGCGCGCTCATATCGGCATGGCTCCGCGCATATAGCAATCCTCTTCGGCCAAATGATCGTAGGCACCGTCGAGAAAGCGCTCGCAGTCACCCAGTGTGGCCTCCAGGGCAACCGACACGCCGGGTAGGCCAGTATGCTCGGCTACCACCTCGAACGGCTGGGTCAGGTAGCGCTGCAACCGGCGTGCCCGGGCCACCACACGGCGGTCTTCTGCACCAAGTTCTTCTACGCCGAGCATGGCGATGATGTCTTCCAACTCCTTGTAGCGTGCCAGGTGCTCTCGCACCGCACGCGCCACCCGGTAATGGTGTTCGCCCACCACACGCGGGTCGAGCAGTCGACTACCCGAGGCGAGGGGGTCCACCGCCGGGTAGATGCCGCGCGCCGCCTGCTCGCGAGACAGGATCACGCTGGCATCTAGGTGGGCCATGATGGCGGTCACCGCCGGGTCGCTCATGTCGTCGGCAGGGACGTACACCGCCTGCACCGCGGTGATGGCGCCGGTCCGGGTCGACAGGATGCGTTCTTCCAGACTGGCTACTTCGGTCAATAGCGTCGGCTGGTAGCCCACACTGGCCGGCATGCGCCCAAGCAAGCCAGATATCTCGGTACCGGCCTGCACGAAGCGATACAGGTTGTCCATCAGGAACAGTACTTCGCCGTGGCCGTGATCACGTAAGTATTCAGCATAGGTGAGCCCGGTGAAGCCTGCGTGGTAGCGGACACCAGGTGATTCGTCCATTTGCCCGAATACCAGTACAGAGCGCGTCATGACGCCACTTTTGCTCATCTCTTTCCATAGCTCATGTCCTTCGCGTATCCGTTCACCCACCCCGGCGAACACCGACACGCCCCGGTACAGGCTACTTACTGAATGCATGAACTCCATCATCAGCACTGTCTTACCTACGCCGGCACCGCCGAACAGCCCGGTTTTGCCACCGCGTACAAATGGGCACAACAGGTCAATGACCTTGATACCAGTGGGCAGCATGGTTTCGGCGGGCACTGTGTCGATCAGTGGCGGTGCAGGGGTCAAGATCGGACAATGGAAACTGGCTTTGAGCGGTGGTCCACCGTCGAGCGGGTGCCCCAGCACGTCGAGCAAGCGCCCCAAACAGTCATCGCCGACCGGTACTGCCAAAGGGCCGCCAGTGTCGGTGACCACTTGGCCACGCGAGAGGCCATTGGTGGGATGCAGAGCGATGGCACGTACGCACGTTTCATCCAGATGTTGGAACACTTCAAGCGTGACGATCTCGCCATCTGCAAGCAATTGCAGAGCCTGACCGAGCGCAGGTGGCCGCAGGCAGCGAATATCCACCACAGGGCCGCGCACGGCTATGACGTGGCCGATCGTTGGGGCAGCCTGCAAGAGGTCTGAGGGCGACGTTGTCATACGGTGACTATAGTTGCGCCCAAATGATCTGTGGTCGGAACCATATGATGGCCGTCATATGGAGCTGACCACAGCACTGTCGCCATGACTCGCCCTAGCTGTTGTCCGCCTGCTGTTGAGCGGCGGCTTCGCGCAGCTTGTCTTTCTTGCTCTTGCGTTTGCCCTTGATGCCGCCGTTGCCGGCTTGTTCTGCGGTGTAGCCTGCGTTAACGACGTTCGCGGTGACAGTTGGCTCGAAACCGGCAATCTGTTCGCGCTGCAGCCGTAGCTGCTGCCGCTTTTCGATCAGCTGGAAATGGGCGGCGCAGTCGGCGCTGATGAAGCTGATCGCTTCGCCGCTAGCACCGGCTCGGCCGGTACGGCCGATACGATGGGTGTAGTCCACTGGCGAGCGTGGCAGATCGTAGTTGAACACCACCGGCAGGAGGGGAATGTCGATGCCGCGAGCCGCCACGTCGGTGGCCACCAGGACCTGCAGTTGTCCCGACTTGAGGTTGGCCAGTACTTGGCCGCGCTGTCCCTGGCTGCAATCGCCATGCAGGGCAGCAGCACGGATGCCGGCACTTTGCAGCTTGCCGGTCACCCGGTCGGCAGCCTGCCGGCTGGCCACGAACACCAGTACCCGGTCCCATCCATGTGTCTGCAACAGGTGGCGCAGCAACATAGTGCGCTGGCTGGCATCCACTTCGATGGCGCGCTGGCGGATATCCGGTGCAGTGGCAGCGGCTTGCGCAATGTCGATGCGCAGTGGCTGGCTCAGTTGTTGTTCCGCCAGTGTGTGGACGGCGGGCGGGAAAGTAGCGGAAAACAGCAGGTTCTGCCGGTAGGGGGGCAGCAAGGCCAGCAGGCTGCCAAGTTCGTCAGCAAAACCAAGGTCGAGCAGACGGTCGGCCTCGTCCAGTACCAGGGAGCTGACGGTGGAAATATTTAGTGCATTGGACGCGATCAAGTCCAGTAGTCGTCCAGGGGTGGCCACCACGATGTCGGCCCCTCCGCGCAGGGTCATCATCTGCGGGTTGATGGAGACGCCGCCATAGACCACGGCCACCTTCACGCTCCGAGGCAGGGACAGGGCCAGTTCGCGCAGGGTGTTGCCGACCTGAACCGCCAGTTCGCGAGTGGGCAGCAAGATCAGCGTTTGGACCTGACGTGGCGAACCCTGGCGACTCGTCAGCCATTGCTGCAACAGCGGCAGACAGAAGGCCGCAGTCTTGCCGGAGCCGGTTTGCGCGGTGGCCAGCACATCACGGCCCTGCAAAATGGCAGGAATGGCGGTGCCCTGGATGGCGGTGGGGGCAATGTAGCCCTGACTGAGGGCGGCCTGAACCAGTGAGGGTTGCAGGCCTATAGAAGTGAATGGCATGAATGGTGACGGGTATGAGTGTGGGGAGCTTGTGGCCTGGGGCCGCAGGAGTATCGGTGGCACCAGCCACGTGGTCAAGGAAGGCGTTGCGTGGTAGCAGCCGGTGTGCGCCCAGATGGTGGCGCTTGCTTTCCTGGGGGCTGCCGGTGGCTGGGGATCGATTGCCAGTCACTCATCCAGCCAGCGGAAAGTGCCATTTGTAAGTAATATCTGGGCTCGTCACCAAATAAAGCAATCTGCACATGCAAACAGAAGTCAAAGAGAAGCCTCGCTACGCCATTGTGACCTCGGTCCAGTTGCCGGATGTCAGTGATGTCGAGTTCGAGGCCTCGCTCGTCGAACTGAGCGAGTTGGCCAAGACGCTGGGTTTTCAAGTGGTGCAGACTTTTGTTCAAAAGCGTAACAGCTTCGACCGCACGGCCTATCTGGGCGTGGGCAAGCTGGAAGAAATCAGCATGTTCGTCAATCGTGGCATCCGCGTCGGCGAGCTGGAAGAAGAGCCACAAGAGCTGGGCCCCAGTACTGTCGAGTTCGACGTGCTGCTGGTTGACCACGAAATCTCGCCGTCACAGGCGCGCAATCTGGAACTGGCCGTTGGTTGTGAGGTAATGGACCGCACCATGGTCATCCTGGAGATTTTCCATCGTAATGCCCGCTCGCGCGCGGCACGCGCTCAGGTGGAAATCGCCCGTCTCGGCTATATGGCGCCGCGTCTGCGTGAAGCGGCCAAGCTGGCCGGTCCGCAAGGACGGCAGCGCAGCGGCACGGGTGGGCGTGGTGCCGGTGAATCGCATACCGAGCTGGACCGTCGCAAGGTACGTGACCGCATCGCCGAGCTGCAACGCGAAATCATCACCATGGAACTGGAACGCAAGACCCAGCGCGCGCGCCGTCTGGAACGTCAGGGCCAGGGCCTGGGTGGGGTATCGCTAGTGGGTTATACCAATGCCGGCAAGTCCACGCTGATGCGGGCGCTGACTGGCAGCGAGGTGCTAGTGGCCAACAAACTGTTCGCCACGCTGGACACCACAGTGCGTGCTCTCTACCCGGAAAGTGTGCCGCGCGTGTTGGTCAGCGATACTGTCGGCTTCATCAAGAACCTGCCTCACGGACTGGTGGCCTCTTTCAAGTCTACGCTGGAAGAAGCGCTGGATGCGGCGCTGTTGCTGCATGTGATTGATGCCAGTGACCCCGGTTTCCAGCGCCAGCTGGAAGTGACCGACGAGGTGCTGCAGGAAATCGGCGCCGACGAAGTGCCGTGCATTCGTGTGTTTAACAAGATTGACCATGTTGGTGATGAAGCCGAGCAGGCTGCCTGGACTGCCAAACTGCAGGAACGCTATCCGGGCTGCGTGGTGATGAGTGCGCGTCGTCCGGAGGAAGTAGCCAGCCTACGCGCGACTATCGTCTCCTTCTTCCAGCAGGATCTGGTGGAAGACGAGCTGCTGCTGCCGTGGTCGACGCAACAGCTGCGTGGTGAAATCTACAGCCACTGCCAGGTGCTGGAAGAGCGTGCAGAGGAAGAGGGCAGCTGGTTCCGCGTGCGTGGCGAGCCGGAAAAACTGCGCAGTCTGCACGAGCAGCTCAATCCCGGCTCGCAGGGTCGGGAAAAGGAATACTGGGAAGTCTGAGGCGCGGTCGCAGCAACGCCTGAGCCGACTACCAATCTGCCGATTGAAGGAAACGGGGTTGTTGCATTACTTTGGCGCAGGCCAACCGGCCCCAACCCCATGCGGACTTCAGGCGTGAGCAACCGTCACCGGCCCGCCCAGCCGGTTGAACGTATTCAGAATCGCACAGCGCACAGATACCTTGGCTACCTGCCGCGCCGGCTGGCGAGCTGCCAGTCATTCCCCCAACAACTTGAAATGCATCATGGTCGTTTCGACCAGGCTGCGCCGATGGTAATGGCTCCACTTCTTCCATAACCGCCCCCCAGATGCTTGGCAGCGGCCAAGGTGTCATTCCGCGCTTGGGCAAAGTCGGTGTGGTCTTTCCACCGCCTCGGCGGCACGATGACTCCGGACATCCAGCGTCACGGAATCGATGGCCAAATGGACCTTACGCCAAGCCCGGCGGTACTCGGCTCCGCCCTTTTTGACCTTCCATTTGCCCTCACCACAGATTTTGATCTAGGTGCGGTCAACCTGCAGATGCAACGGTTCGGCCCGACGTTAAACAGGAATGTTGACGGCCAGGGTGGCCTGCCATCTGCTGACCGTGCTGAAGTAGGGCGCCGGCCAGTCCAGTCCTAACAGCTTCAACACACTGCATACCAAGCCTCGCGCTTGCCGCAACGCGAGCTTGAACAAGACCTTCAGCGTCAGCGCCGTCTGAATGACCGCAAAGGTCACGCGGCTATCGCCTTGTTGGGCCAGTTGATCCAGAAACAGAACGACTGTCGGGCACTTGACCCCTCAGGCAGGGACCACATACTGCAGCGGATTGACCGCCTAGTCGAGCACCCCAGCACCGAACATTTGCAATGAGGTTGGAATCCACTCTGTGCGCCTTGCCGCGTGGGAATACGCCGTCCTGCAAAGACGGGGACGCCGAGAATCCGGCTTTGTCAAAGTAGAACAGTCGGCAATCACCGGTACGAGCTGCTGCTTGTTACTTGGCAAGCGTTGCCGCTTTCACGGCAAAGGCCTCGGCGTCTCGCTTTTTTCAACGAGACGCGGGCCTCTTTTAGGAGAGTCCGGCGCCTTTCAGCGCCTTGGACAGGGTTTCCAGGGAGCAAGCCGTGTTCGACTTCGACGCGCTGGGCAATCCTGGCTAAAGTCATGGACTTTTCCTGGGCGGCGGCGACCGCCGTCACAATCATCCCCGGGGGTAAGGCAGGGCCACGCCCGCCATGGTGGCCGACCAATGGCCAGCAAAAACCGGCATCACGCCAGGCTTTGGACCAGTTGTAGAGGGGGTGATGGCTAACGCCGATCTCAGCCGCAATCTCCTTGTGCTTGAGTCCGCGAGCTAGGTGCAACATACCAGTAGCGCGAGTGCGAATGTCCCGATGCCGGTGATTCAGGGCGAGTTGTTGCAACGTCAGGCGCCCGTCCTCGGTCAGTTGTACGGTGCACTTCAGGCGGTTCGGTGGTCAATCGAGTCCATGCGAGTTCTGACAAGAATCAGACCAATTTCTTATGAGCACTTACTCCGGCCAGTGAAGGCTTGCACACAGCCCGATCGTCGTGATGTTCATAGTGACGCTCCCTTCGGTCTGGGAGTCGGAGGCAAACTCACCGTGGCACCGCGATGCCGGCTCTGAAAGAGGGGCCATTACATGAACAAACCCAATTGCGATGAAAAGATTTTTCTTAAGGTGATTTTTATCCTGCTAGTAGTGCGAGTTCATTGCTGAGGTGGCTGAAATACGTGGCAGATAGCTTTGGTGTAGAAAAAATTTCTAGTCTTTAGAGTAATTAGAGAATTTTTTTCTAAATACCACGTAATTTTAACCAAAATAAGAAAACCTATTTTTGAAGTTGAAGGATAAAGTTTCCTCACGAGGTGTAGAAATTCTGTAAACGAGGGAGGCAACTCCCCTTCGACCCCGATGAGGAAATTGCATGCAGGCGCCTAAGTTTCACCATGAAACATTGCTCTCCCACAGCGGGAGGGAACCGAAGAAATTAGGTGGAACAGTCAACACTCCGGTTTATCGGGCATCCACCTTGCTATTCCCAACGGTAGAAGCCCTGCAAGCGGTGCATGGCACTTTAAATACTTATGGTCGTCATGGTAACCCCACCACACGAGCTCTGGAGGCGGCCCTATGTGAGCTGGAGGGCGCTTTCGGAGCCATGCTGACGCCTAGTGGCTTGTCTGCCCTGACCTGTGCTCTGCTGGCCATGCTCAAGCCCGGTGATCATTTGCTAATGACCGATTCGGTTTATGACCCGACGCGCGCCTTCTGCGAAGGAACGCTCAAACGGCTAGGAATTGAAACAACTTATTATGACCCGAAAATCGGCGGGGGCATTCGCGAACTGATGCAGCCCAATACCCGGGTGGTTTTCGTAGAGTCGCCTGGATCGCTTACATTCGAAGTGCAGGATATTCCGGCCATCAGTGCAGTTGCGCACGAGTATGGTGCCGTGGTCATGCTTGATAATACCTGGGGCACACCAATCCATTTCCCCTCGTTCAAGCACGGAGTTGATATCTCGATCCATGCCGCTACCAAATATATCGTCGGTCATTCGGATGTGCTGATGGGGGTCATCATGACTAGCAGGGCACTCTACCCCCAAGTGCGGGGCTTTTATAAACAACTTGGACTTTCCATCAGCGCAGACGATGCCTACCTCGCTCTGCGCGGTCTGCGCACCCTTTCTGCCCGTTTGGAGCGGCACCAGCGCAATGCGCATCAAGTCGCTGCCTGGTTGGCAGCGCAGCCTGAGGTCGAGCAGGTGCTTTATCCCGCTTTGCCCGGCTCCCCCGGGTATGACATTTGGCGGCGAGATTTCACTGGCGCCTGTGGCCTATTTGCCATCCAACTTCAAGCCATGCCGGCGTCAGCGGTCTCTGCCATGCTAGATGGCATGCAACTGTTCGGGATGGGGTATAGCTGGGGAGGGTATGAAAGCCTCATTTTACTTACCGATCCTGCCTCCTGCCGTACTGCGACGTCTTGGCATAGCAAGGGCCCACTGATTCGCATTCATGTCGGGCTCGAACATCCGGATGACTTGATTGCCGATCTTCATGCCGGCCTGGAAAGGCTGCGTGAAACGGTTGATGTTTGACCCTGAAAGACAAACTCAGCCCGCTACATCTGCCAGCAGCCGCTGGAGACTTTGTACAAAGGAGAAAATGATGAAAAAAAGCAATGTCGTGAAGTTTGCCCCGCAGTTTGCCGCCCTGGCCCTGCTTGGGTGTGTCAGCGTACACGCCATGGCCGACCAGTTGGCGGACATCAAGCAGAAGGGCGAACTGGTATGCGGGGTGCTGGGCACTGATGAACCATTTAGCTTCATCAAGGATCAGTCCAGCCGGGAGATAGTGGGCTACGAAGTCGATCTGTGCAACGACGTGGCTAAGAGCATTGGCGTCAAACCAGTATTGAAACAGCTGGCAGTGGCCGCTCGCATTCCGGAGTTGCAGCAAGGCCGGGTGGATCTGTTGGCGGCCTCTCTGACACATAATCATGAGCGTGAGGCCTTGATCGACTTTTCGTTGTCCACCTTCATTACCGGCCAAAAGGTGATGGTAAAAAAGTCCAGTGGCGTGAATCAATTGACAAGTCTGGCCGGTAAGAAGGTTCTGACGGTCAAGGGCTCTTCGATGGAACAGAATACTAAGAAGGCACTGCCTACCGCCGAAATCGTATCGTTCGACAATAGCCCGCAAGCTTTCCTTGCTTTGCAGCAAGGTAAGGGAATTGGCTACGTTAATGATGAGACGTCGCTGCTGGATAATTATTCCAAGCTTGGTGCTGCAGCAAAAGATTACACTATTCTTCCTCAGAGCATTTCTACCGAGCATCTAGCCTTTGGTTTGAAGAAAGGAGAGCCGGCTTTCCATGATCAGATCAATAAAGTGCTGCATAACCTTGAAGTTTCCGGAGAAGCAGATAAGCTGTTTATGAAGTGGTTCGGCCCAAGCACCAATATGCATTTCCAACAACGCACATTCAAGATCGCTACCGATAAAATAGACTAATTTGACGTGGGCCCGGCTTTTTCCGGGCCTGGAGTGAGCCAATGTATAACTTCAATCTCTCTGTTTTATTGTCAGGGCAATATCATGATTGGCTGGTTGCTGGCTTGCTGCTCTCGATTAAGTTGGCCTTACTGACCCTGATTTTTTCTCTGCCCATGGCATTACTCATTGCGGTGTTGCGGCTTTCTCCCGTCTCCATTTTTCGGGCAGCCGCCATTGCTTATGTTGAAAGCATCCGCAACGTTCCACTCCTGGCGCATATGCTGTTCTGGTATTTTGGCGCCCCGGAAATATTGCCAGAACCCGTCAAGGCTTGGTTATATGAACGCAATGTCGAAGCAGCCAGTTCAGTAATTGCATTGGTTCTCTATACATCGGCTTATATGGCTGAGGATATCCGAAGCGGCATACGATCGATACCTAAGGAGCAGATGGAGGCAGGGCGAGCTCTTGGCTTTGGCTTTCTTGATACGATGCGCCTAGTCATATTGCCCCAGTCTTTGCGGTTGACTATTCCACCTCTGATTAGCCAAATGCTCAACCTCTGGAAAAACACCAGTATTGCCATGGTGATTGGGGTTGGGGAAATGATGTACCAGGCGCAGCAGGTGGAAAGTGCTTCATTTAGAAGCTATGAAGCATTCAGTTTTGCAACGGCTGCATATTTGAGCATCTCTTTATTGATTACCCTGCTATCCAGTTGGTATCAGCAGCGCTATCCAGTTAGGAGTGCCTGACATGTTCGATATTCTCAAGAACTTTGGGGTGTTTTATTTAATCGGCCAGTATCCACACGGACCTTTAGGAGGGCTGGCGCTGACTCTGATATTGGCAGCATTGGCCCTTTTGTTTGCACTCCCTGTTGGCTTGCTGCTAGCCATGTGCCGGATTAGCCCTTTCCCCATGTTGAGGTTGCCCGTTACTGGCTTAATCTATGTCATTCGCGGCACGCCGCTGCTCATGGTCATTTTCTGGGCTTATTTCTTGTTGCCGACACTGACCGGGCACAAAACAGACCAGTTCAGCACCATGCTGGCAGCGCTAGTAATATTTGACGGTGCCTATCTTTCTGAAATTATCCGAGCCGGTATTGAAGGTCTGCCACGAGGGCAAATGGAAAGTGCCCGTTCACTCGGATTCTCTTACCTACAGTCGATGGTGCTGGTAGTTTTGCCTCAAGCCCTGCGTAATATGCTGCCATCATTGGTCAACCAGTTTATTTCCTCCGTCAAGGAAACCTCGCTTGGCTATATCATCAGTTTGTCGGAGGTTTCATTTGTGGCAGGGCAAATCAGCACGCAACTAATGACCAAACCGGCAGAGATCTATTTGCTGCTTGGCTTGACTTATTTTGTGATGTGCTTTGGTTTATCACGTTTTGCTTTCTGGCTGGAGCGTCAGCTCGCCGTTCGTTCCGTAAAGGTGTAATGCCATGATAAAATTGGAAAGCGTCAATAAATGGTATGGTGATTACCACGCATTGGCCGATATCAGCGAGAGTGTCGGAAAAGGCGAAGTCGTCGTGGTGTGTGGCCCGTCTGGTTCTGGTAAGTCCACCATGATTAGAACGCTGAACCGCCTTGAGCCAATCCAGAGCGGGTGCATCCAGATCGATGGACAGGACATCTATGCCAAAGAGGTGAATGTGGATGGCCTTCGCAGCCGGATCGGCTTCGTGTTCCAGCAGTTCAATTTGTTTCCCCATTTGACGGTATTGCAGAACTGCACCCTGGCTCCGATGCGCCTGTTGAAAAAGAGCCGAGCCGAGGCGCGTGATACGGCGCTAGCCTTACTGGACCGGGTCGGGCTGGCACACAAGGCCGAGGCTTACCCTGCGCAGCTGTCCGGCGGACAGCAACAGCGTGTGGCGATTGCCCGTGCTTTGGCCATGAACCCTCCTGTCATGCTATTTGATGAGCCCACTTCCGCACTCGACCCGGAAATGGTGGGTGAGGTATTGCAAGCGATGAAAGGGCTGGCCAAAGATGGTATGACCATGGTGTGCGTAACCCACGAAATGGGCTTTGCACGCGAGGTGGCCGACCGGGTGATCTTCATGGATCAGGGCAAGGTGCTCGAGCGTGCGAAGCCGGAGAGCTTCTTCCGACAACCGGAACACCCACGGGCCCAGCGTTTTCTTTCCGATATTCGGTCGCCTTGGGCTGCCGCAGTGTAGCTGACACGGATGGGGCTGTTGGTTTGCCTGTTCATTTCGACAAACGGGGAGTTGCGGTGAGTTTATCCCATAGTCATCGGCATGTTGTGCTCAGTCATGTCCCGATCCCCGCTCGAGTATTTGTCCCACTCCATGCAGTGGCTAGGTGACCCCAAAGTCTATCTTAAGCCCGGTTATCACCCCGGGCTGGTAGGGGGACAACAAAGCGCGTAAGCTAAAATATCTCAATGCAAAGACATCATCGCCGGGAACAACCTTATGTGGTGATGATTGGTGCCATGCAGTCCAACCGCTACGTCAGACTGCTGCGACCATCGCCAGACTGGGGCTGTGCTGTATGGAGTTGCTTGTGGAGTAAGATCAATACGCTCGTAGCGAGGTGTATTTGCAAAAGGCCAATGTGTGGCTGAGTCGGCTCTTGGGGGGAAGTGTGCCTTTTTCCCAAAGGAAAAGCTGGAAGGTATTTTGCTAGATCCGATTTTCGATCCGGAGCGGCAATGCAATGAGTGGCTTGATCGACCTTGACCTGAATGACCGGCTTGATGTGTCCGATCATCTGGCCTTTCTCCATGAGGGAGATTGCCCGCCCTGTCAGCCGACCATGACTGATCTCAGGACAAGAATCTTGTGGGATGCCTGCTGGCTCGAGTGGAGTGCTACTCCTCTGGCCGATAACGCTACTTAATACTTTATTATGGCGCTGTTCAATGGATAAAAAAGACATTCAAATCTTAACGCTGCTTCAGCAGGATGCATCTCTATCGCTGAATGACCTTGCCAACGCTGTAAATCTCTCTCCAACGCCTTGCTGGAGAAGGGTGCAGCGATTATGGGATAGTGGAGTCATTCAAAAGCAGGTGACGCTTTGTAACCCTGCCAGTTTGAAGCTAGGGGTGACAGTATTTGTTGCAGTTCGTACGAGTCAGCACAACGAAGAATGGACGCAGCTATTTGTAAAAGGGACTCGTACCATTCCAGAAATAGTAGAAATTTACCGTATGACTGGTGATATCGATTATCTACTAAAGATCGTTGTTTCGGACATCGCAGGTTATGATGCAGTTTATAAGAAATTGATTAAAGAGGTGGAGTTGCAGGATGTGAGTGCAGGCTTTGCCATGGAGGTTATCAAGTATACAACGGCGTTGCCCTTGGATCATTTGATGTAAGTGATCCAATGCTTTTCACCTCGTAGTTGCATCTGTTTCTTAGACTTTATTGTACAAATTGTCAGACCCACCCTGGTGGGTAGCATGACGGTGAGCAAGCCCCCTTCTCCCAGGTACAAGACTACCTGTCCAGCCCCTCAATAGAGACGGCCAATTATCTGTTTGTCTCGACAAAGATATGGTCCAGTTTTCCTCTGAAACGGCTTTGTTAAATATATAAAACCTGTTTCGCCATGCAAGCTAACCGCGTGAATTTATTACTCTAAATTGTGAGCAATTTTTCAATGGCGTGTAAAATTGTGTCATATTTTTTATTTGTTCGACAAAGCCAATATTTATAGAAATAAACCCTATTAATTTGTGAAATGATAGGAAAAACTTCTAACATGAAGAATATTTACTGATTTAATTAAAATTAAATTCCTTCCTCTTGCGTGTACAATTTTTGTGATGGTCCTGCATTTTCAGTGACATTGCTTAGGTTTATGGAGGAATTTTTGATGCGCTCTCTATTTCGTTCATTTACAAAACATCCTTCGACCGTTGGAGAAACATATTTCCAGCATATGCAAACATCCTTTTCATTTGCCAGGGTAATGTTTTTCTCCTCGATGGCTGCCATGATCCATGGCCTATTCCCGTTTTTATTCGTTAAAACTGGGAGCAACAATATTAAAATGCTGTATACACGCATGGTGACTCACCGGTCGCAAACCATGTCCAGTGGACAAGGGTGATAGGCTCGTTCTGATCAAAAAAGAAGGCCATGGTGCTGCAGCTTGCTATGCTTCGTTCTGCTCCATCAGTACCGCACCGATCAACCGGCAAATGTTCGCCTCGTTCAGGAATATCCCGACGACGTTGGCACGGCGTTTGATTTTCTTGTTCTATAGTTCCAGCGGAATCTGTCATCAAGTAAACGGTGGGCAATAGCAGCCGTATGAGTCGAGAGGCTTCCATACGGTTCTGGGAGGGCGTTAGGGTGAGATTCCTTGGCTCTACTCAACTAAGCGGTGCTTATCGCCGCGTATTGAGGGATGGCACGGCGCATGAACTCATCGAACAGCGGAACGGTAAACGCCATATCACCATGAGACGAGCTGTAGATGTCGATCAGCTGCTCAATCTCTTCCCCCGACTGGCGCACCGGGTCCTGCACCGCCTTGATCGAATCCGCTTCCGCCAATGGGCCGACATCAGGAAAACTGAACAAGCGTTCCGCGTACGATTTCGACTCACCCACCAGCGCCGGCAAATTCGGCAGCCCGGGGGCTGGCGACACTGGTCCCGTCACTGCTGGCGTGGCTCCAATCGATCTGGTCACATTGACGCAGTTGGGTCAACAGCACCAAGTGAAGACGATCCCAGATCCCTTGAGTCTGCCAGTCGCGTAGACGCCGCCAGCAGGTCATCCCACTGCCAAACCCCAGCTCCCGCGGCAGATCCTCCCAAGGGATGCCAGCGGTGAGGACGAACAGGATGCCATTGAGGGCGGCCTTGTCATCCAGGCGAGGACGGCAACCTTTGCGTGAGCGAGACACTGTTGGCAACAGCTGCTGCAACGATTCCAGCGTTTCTGACTGACAAGACTGCGTTTCATGCTTGCCAGATGGGACTTCACGTCGGCATCAAGTAGGTTTTGTTAGCGGCTCTTAATACTAATATACCAATCAGTTCGCCGCCGTAGTCACCTTGGTGCTCAACATCGGCGCAACCGTGTTCCAGCGCTCCGAGCTGCGCCGTGCGCTGTTGACGCGAGTCGTTTCCGCCAGCGCCCCCATAGTCATTGCCATCCACACTGTTGCCCAATAGTGAGGCAATCGACACTGCTCGACCAGCACTGACGCACGCAATGTTTGCGGCAGACAGGCATCGGAAAACACTGTAAGCACAGTGGCCCCCTAAAGTTTGCCACGGTTAACTCAGCATTACGCAACATTCAGGACCA
The DNA here is from genome assembly GCF_030385785.1 of Crenobacter oryzisoli. Taxonomy (GTDB): domain Bacteria; phylum Pseudomonadota; class Gammaproteobacteria; order Burkholderiales; family Chromobacteriaceae; genus Crenobacter_A; species Crenobacter_A oryzisoli. Next base: position 20,062 of record NZ_JAUEDK010000039.1, on the reverse strand, counting down.
AGAAAACATACCAGAAACAAGCGTGATGTTGCGTCACAAACAAAGGAATATCAGAAGGTTATGCAACACTTAGAAAGCCACCATGACTTCGTGTAATAAGGATTATGTCAAATTATTGGCAATAATGTCTATTATAGCACTTATGGGTATTTGTCCTTTCATTGTGGTGGCCTGTACTGGGTTTGTCCGTTGCGTCTGCCGTCGTCATGTTCCGTCGTCGGCCAGCCCGGTTCTCCAGGTGCATTTCCGACAATCGGAAGACTTCCAGGAATGGCGGCGTCTCGTTGGTGAGTTCTTTGCCTGCCCCCGCACATGTGGAACATGTTCAGGTCGCTTTAGCCGGCTTTTGTCGCGCTTACATCACATTGCTCTTTCACTGAGAGACGAATGTTTGGTCTGTTCCTGTACAGCGGCCGGTTTGCCAAAGCAGGGCTTACGATGGAGAAAGGCGTGGGCGGGGTACTAGCGGACGTTGTTGCTAGGCCGGGTCTGAACATGCCACTTCTCTCGATTCTTCCCATCAAGTAACTTGCCAGCCCCGATACGCCCTCCATCGGGGCTGTTTTTTGGGCACAAGAACCAAACGGGGACGTAATCCAAGCGGACTCCCACGCTGCACGGAACGTGAAACACAGACTCTACGACTCGGACATTACCCAATTCATGCCGCACCGCGAGGTGCTGCGGATTTTGCAATCACGTTCCTACGGCGCGACTGAGCGTCAAGAGGCTTCAGTTGGGTGGCGCAATCCGCGTCAACGGAGTGCGGATGACTCCAATAATCAACGTTGAGCACGATTTGGGGAACAGAAATCCTGCAAGATCACTCCGAAATTTACATACAATTCGAAAGTAAGGAGCCGGTCTTCCTGAACGGCAAGATGGGTCTGTTCGCCAAGGCGATGATTAGTTTGCGCTGGCTACTGTTCTAAGGATGGCTTGGGTGCAAGCAATCACTTTGAGGCCGGGGGATTCATTCGCTCCGCGGTTGGGCTGCGCTGGTCGGATATCCAGTTCCACTTCCATGCGCTACGCCGGCGATAAGCCGTTCAAAGGGCACGGCTTCATGGTGCTGGCCGAACCGAGCAAACCCAAAAGCCGTGGCTCCATACCATTCCGTTTGGTCGGTATCGTGACTATAGCCGGCACAGTTAACGCGCTTCTTTAGTAAGCGAGAGGAGTCAACATGGACTTTCCATACCATTCTTTGTCGGCCCTTCCTCTTTCTGGACATGCGGATTTGATGAAGTCTGATGACGAGGCTTCGCCTGCATTAGGTCTGGACAGCTCCGCCATCGAGGTGATGACCGATCTGAGTAAAGTCCAACCGGTTACCATCGGGCAGGATGAAAGTCTGGATGAGGCGCATGCACTGATGGTACGCCGAGCCATTCGGTTGTTGTTCGTGGTGGATGAAGCCGGCCGTCTGTCTGGGCTGGTGACAGCTACTGATGTGTTGGGCGAGCGTCCGCTGCAATGCCTGCGCGAACAAGGCAAGAAGCGTACTGACTTGCTTGTCAGCGATGTGATGACCCCACGGCATCAAGTGGACGCATTGTCGCTACGGGAGGTCCATGCGGCCAAAGTCGGTCATATGTTGGCGACCATGCAGCAGCTTGGCCGGCAGCATGCACTGGTTGTTGAGGGTGATGTGGTGTGCGGCCTGTTCTCCACGTCCCAGATCGCGCGCCGACTCGGTATTTCCCTACATTTCATTCCTGCTTCCAGAACAATCTCGGAAATGTGCCATTTCATGCAAATGGGCGGCTAACTATTTGGACCAGGTGATTCTTCCACTCAGTGATGTGACTTGGGTGCCTGACCAGGGTTGAGCATCAAATGTCAAACAATCACTGTGAGCTTTGTTAATGAAATGGACGCCCCCTTCCGGGGCGTCCATTTCATTAACAGCACCCGATGGCACTGGGCCTCGGCCTGTCGTTGCTGGTGATTGGCGTCTTTGGTGGTGCCGTTCTGCCATGCGCCGGTGGGTGGCTGACGATGGTGAAAGCAGGCTTTGGCAAGGCAGAAGTTTGCTTGATGTGCTTTCCTAAGGAAAGGGAGGAAAGGGAGGAGCGATATGGATCGAGTAAGTACCGGCACCTTTGGTCTGACGCAGCAATGGAACCTGGAGCACTATCGACGGGTTTGCGAAGCTCGCAAGGCCGCCGGAATAGCTGAGCGAGACACGACAAGGCTCACCGGACACCCCCTGCTCGGCAAGTCGGTACGCCACAAGCAGACGCGTTGTTGCTTCGTTATCGAGCATGTCATCCTGACCTGGTGGCAGGGCTGGTATCTTCAGGCCATTGCCCGCCCGTATGGAGAGCAAGATACCGTGGCCCTAATTATCGGGACAACGACGTCACAGGATCCGGATATCCTGGTTGCGGCGGCCCATTTCGAGGAGGACTACGAGGTGATGGCCGACGTGTCTGAGCCCGTGCACTAAATGATCGGGTAAACAGAAAGCCCAGCAGCAGGCCTAATGCCAGTCAGTTAGCGCTGACTGGCATTTTTCGTTGGATATTTATGTGCCCTGTTCTTGACGACCCGTGGGTAATGCCGGCCTGGCCTGCGAGGGGGTAATATAAACAGCCGGGACTGCTCCAGCAAACGCGCCAGTTGTGCTGGCAACGTGCTGGCAGACGCCATGCTGGCAAAGCACAACACATTCAGTATCGCGTAACTGGCAGTGTGGAAACTGATGCGCCGCGGCTCCACCTTGGCATGCTTCGCCATCTCGCGCATCCAGCGCCGTAGTAGTGTATAGGCGATCAGCACTCCCCATAGCTCCTGGCGTACCAACTCAGGCTGTTTGCTACGGAGCACTGGCTCGGCATCCTGCAGCGACTGCTTGATTTCCCGAAACCCCAACTCGATTTCCCAGCGTTCACAGTACAACCGGGCCAGTACCTCCGCCGGATGGGCTTGATGGTCCATCAGGGACGTCAGGTAACGTCGCTTCTGCCCGGCAACCTCCACCTCAATCAAGCGAGCCTGCCAATGGCGGGGAAGCTCAGGGTGCTGCCGGCGGGCCTGCGGGGAAACCGGCATGCGGATCACGCTGTCGCCAGGGGCCAATAATGCCACCTCCTCATAGCGCAACTTGTCCTTGGCCCGCATCAGCCAGTGCCGTGATACGCCCTGCCCCTGCCACTGCAGCAGGAAGGCTGCCGAGAAGTAGGCTCGGTCAAACAGCGTGAGGGAATGATCCAACCCTTGCAAAGACGTCGCGAGGGTCAGCTCGCCGCAGTCCATTCCGCCCAGTCGGGCATCCAGCAGTTCATGGCTGAGGGTATCCATCAGGCACACGGCACGAATCTGCGTCCACGGCAAAGCGCCGTGCTGCGTGCGGCAGCTCCCGAGTTGCTGGCGATTCTCGGGGGTATCCGGGGCGCACCAGACCACGCCGTCAACCGCCAGTACCCGTAAGGCCTCACTGTGCTGTGGGCGGCTCCAGGCCTGGGTGAGCAAGCCGAACAGGTGCGCCAGTGGCTCGTCGCCCAGGCGCTGACGAGCTTGCACGCTGGCGCTGGGCACTGGCAGTGCCTGTTCATCCAGGCTTAATGCCAGTTGCTGTACGACTTGCCATAACGGCAAGTTCCGAAATAACGCCAAGCCAATCACCAGCCAGACGGCATGGTCAGCGGGCAACTTGCGCCGCCGGATGGAGGCCTTGCCAGTGGCGGCGAGCGCCTGTTCGATCCAGGCTGGATCAATCAATGCGGCCAACGTTTCCAGACGTGCGGGGACGCGGGGCAGGGTTTCACATAAGGCGTGTTGGAGTAGGCTCATCCAGCAAAAAAGGGAGCATGTTGAACATGCTCCCTTTTTACAGGCCCTGTGCTCCGAAGTCTTAACTGACTGGCATTAAGCAGCAGGCCGGGCTTTTCTGTTTCTTGAAATCGCATGCCTGGTTGGTGGATTTCGGTAAGCTGCGTATCCGCTTCAAGATTGGCCTTGCCTCGATCAAGTCTGCCATTAGGTACACGCCTGTGGTTAGGATGCTTATCCATTAGTTTCGTTCTGTAGCCTGTCGATACTGCCGCGGTGTAAATCCGGTCAGAGCCTTGAATTGCCGGCTGAATGCGCTGTGATCAGTGTAGCCGCACTGTAGTGCCACATCGGTAATTAACATGTCGGTATGAAGCAACCGATGCGCATGCTCCAGACGCGCCTTGTGGATCATTTGCCGCGGCGTTAGATGAAATACCCGCTTGCAGTACCGTTCCAGTTGCGCGGCTGAAATACCGGCAATCCTCGTTAACTCATCCATGGTAATGGGGAGATTGAAATTGGCACGAATGTATTCGTCCACTGCAACAAGGCGCTGATAAGCAGGATGCGTGTTGCTAGCCGATTGCAGGTCGACCGATACGCCCATCAACCCGATGATTTCTCCGTTTCGGTTGTATAACGGCCATTTATACGTCAGGCACCAACCAGGCTCGCGGCTCTTATAAAGATGCAGCTCCAACTGGTGCTCAAGAACCAATCCCTGCTCCAGAACCCGTCGATCCTGCTCTGTATATCCAGGGCCCAGCTGCGCTGGAAATACCTCAGCGCTGGTTTTACCCAACAACGGCTGCAGCTGCTTTAAGCCGCAGCGCTGCACCAAAGTGCGATTAGCATTAAGGTAGCGCGCCTGCACGTCCTTAATGAATATTGCCGCATTCGGAATAACATCCAGCATCGGTAGCAACGGCGCCATGCCCGCCAGCAATTCCTCGATGGTTTCAGGACGACGCTGCTCATCCCCCTGGCACAACATCGCAAGTGCGTTCGGTGTCATGAATTCCACTCCCCCCGGTATCCGTGCAACTCCCCTTCCAGTACCTGCTCCAGGGGCAAGCCAAGAAGCTTGCAGCAAGGCTTGCGTCATGTCGAGCCGCTCATGAGGCTGCAACACAAGCCGCACACCACCAATGCAAACTATGCCGATTTCGTCATCCAAAATGAAGAAAACCATCAAGATCATAGGCATCGATGAGGTCATTCTATGGCCATCGAAATGCGCTGCAGGGCTCATGCTGGATTCTCAATAAGTACGTCGTCGTAACCACAGTTTCATCCTGAGCAATTCCCAGCATGAGGACTCCAGGTGACGACACACCTGCCTATCCAATAAGCCACAAGAGGGCGAAACCATGTCAGGCAAGTTCAAGAAACAACTTTCATTGCCTGGATGGTGCCGGAGGGCGGCAGCAAAGGTGTGTTCGGCACCAATCCGCTTGCCTTCGCCTGGCCACGGCGGGGCCGCGAACCTTTTGTGTTCGACTTCGCCACCAGTGCGATCGCCGCGGCGATATTGAGTTGCACGCTCGCCAGCAGCGACCTATTCCGTTGGGTTGGGCGGTAGATGCCGACGGCATGTAGACCACCGATGCACACGCCGCTCTGACCGGCGCCATGCAGACCTTCGGTGGGCACAAGGGCTCGGCGCTGGCAGCGATGATCGAGCTGCTGGCCGGTGCGTTGATTGGCGACATGACCAGCGCCGAATCCCTGGCCTTCGACGACGGTGTCGGCGCGACGCCTTGCCATGGAGAACTGCTGCTGGCCTTCGACCCAGCACGGTTTCTCGGCGATGACCTCGCGCAAAGCCAACAACGCGCCGAACAGTTGTTCACAGCCATCACCAGTCAGGGCGCGCGGTTGCCATCGCAGCGCCGTTTCGAGGCTAGGAAACGTTCCGAACGTGACGGTGTCTGGGTGGACCGCAGCCTGCTGCAGGAGATCGAGGGCCTGCTGAACTAATGAATGACTCAGCGTCTGGCAGGACTGTATTCGAAGCTTATTGGTTCTTTTAAATGGACAAGTTTATGAAACAGGTACACATCATCGATTCCCACACTGGCGGCGAACCCACTCGCCTAGTGATGAAAGGCTTTCCCGAGCTGGCCGGCAGCACCATGGCAGAGAAGCGCGACGCACTGCGCGACCAGCATGACAAATGGCGTAGAGCCTGCCTGCTGGAGCCGCGTGGTAACGATGTGCTGGTCGGCGCCCTGTATTGCGAACCGGTGTCGCCAGATGCCACCTGCGGCGTGATTTTCTTCAACAATGCCGGCTACCTCGGCATGTGCGGCCACGGCACCATCGGCCTGGTCGCCTCGTTGCACCACCTGGGGCAGATCCAGCCCGGCGTGCACAAGATCGACACCCCGGTCGGCTCAGTCAGTGCCACCCTGCATGACGACGGCACGGTGACCCTGCGCAACGTACCGGCCTACCGCTACCGTCAGCAGGTTCCGGTCGATGTGCCCGGCCACGGCCGCGTCTACGGCGATATCGCCTGGGGCGGCAACTGGTTCTTCTTGGTCGCCGATCACGGGCAGTCGTTACAGCTCGATAATGCCGAAGCCCTGACGGAGTTCACCTGGGCAATGCTCAAGGCCTTGGAGGACCAGGGCATACGCGGGGAAGACGGCGCCCTGATCGACCATGTTGAGCTGTTTGCCGACGACGACCAAGCCGACAGCCGCAACTTCGTCATGTGTCCAGGCAAGGCCTACGACCGCTCGCCCTGCGGCACCGGTACCAGCGCCAAGCTGGCGTGCCTGGCGGCCGACGGCAAGCTGGCCGAGGGCGAGCGCTGGGTTCAGGCCAGCATCACTGCCAGCCAGTTCGAAGGCCGCTACGAACGAGAAGGCGAGCGCATCCGCCCGTTCATCACCGGCCGTGCCTACATGACGGCTGACAGCACCCTGCTAATCGATGAACAGGATCCCTTTGCGTGGGGCATTTGAGCTACCACGTCAGACGCCGCCCCTGCGGCCCCTTTACCTCTATCACCCGAATGAATGCTTCAAGGAGCAAAACTAATGAGCGATAACATCTTCACCGGCTGCATTCCGGCCCTAATGACCCCATGCACCGCCGAGCGTAAACCGGACTTCGACGCTCTAGTGGCTAAGGGTCGCGAGTTGATCAACATCGGTATGAGCGCCGTGGTGTACTGCGGCTCCATGGGCGACTGGCCGTTATTGACCGAAGCCGAGCGTCAAGAAGGCGTGGCGCGTCTGGTGGCTGCCGGAATCCCGACCATTGTCGGCACCGGCGCGGTGAACACCCGTGAGGCTGTCTCCCACGCGGCTCATGCGGCCAAGGTTGGCGCCCACGGCCTGATGGTCATCCCCCGTGTGCTCTCCCGTGGCGCTTCGCCGGCCGCTCAGAAGGCGCACTTTGCCGCCATCCTCAAAGCCGCCCCAGGCCTGCCGGCAGTGATCTACAACAGCCCTTACTACGGTTTCGCCACCCGCGCCGACCTGTTCTTCGAACTGCGCCGCGAGTACCCGAACCTGATTGGCTTCAAAGAATTCGGTGGTGCCACCGACATGCGCTACGCCGCCGAGAACATCACCTCCAAGGACGATGAGGTCACGCTCATGGTCGGTGTCGATACCCAGGTCGTACACGGTTTCGTCAACTGCAACGCCACCGGCGCCATCACCGGCATCGGCAACGCCCTGCCGCGCGAAGTGCTGCACCTGGTGGCCCTGAGCAAGCAGGCTGCCAAGGGCGACGCCAAGGCCCGCCGCCTTGCCCGCGAGCTGGAGTCGGCGCTGGTGGTGCTGTCGTCTTTCGATGAAGGCTGTGACCTGGTGCTCTATTACAAGCACCTGATGGTGCTCAACGGCGACAAGGAATACACCCTGCACTTCAACGAGACCGACATGCTCAGCGATGCCCAGCGTCGTTACGCCGAGAACCAGTACGCGCTGTTCCGCGAGTGGTACCGCAATTGGTCGGCAGAACTGAACGTCGCCTAACGTACAGCCCCGACCTTCACGGCGGCGCTCCGATGCGCGTCGCCTCTTGATTGTGTTCTCTGTGTAACCACCTCGTTGCACAGCCGGGTTACCCTTTTTCCAGGAATCGCCATGACTTTGACAGGCAAGATGCTGATCGGCGGTGAAGCTATCGCCGGCAGCCGCGAAACGATCCGGGCAATCGATCCGGCCACCAACAAACCGCTTGAGCCAGGCTATCCCGGCGGCTCCGGCGAGCATGTGGACCAGGCCTGCGCCCTGGCTTGGGCAGCGTTCGATCAATATCGTGAGACGTCACTGGCGATCCGCGCCGAATTCCTCGAAACCATTGCCAACGAGATCGAATCCCTTGGCGATGAACTGGTGGAGCGCGCCGTGGCTGAAACCGGCCTGCCGCGTGCCCGCATCCAGGGTGAACGAGGCCGCACCTGCGGCCAACTGCGTACTTTCGCCCGCACTGTACGTGCCGGTGAATGGCTGGATGTACGTGTCGACACCGCATTGCCAGAGCGCCAGCCGCTACCGCGTGCGGACTTGCGCCAGCGACAGGTGCCGCTGGGCCCAGTAGCGGTGTTCGGCGCGAGCAATTTCCCACTGGCCTTTTCCGTCGCCGGCGGTGACACTGCCTCAGCCCTGGCGGCCGGTTGTCCTGTAATCGTCAAGGCCCATGGCGCTCATCCGGGTACTAGCGAGTTGGTCGGCGGCGCTGTTGCCCGTGCCGTGACGAAGTGCGGCCTACCCAAAGGCGTATTCTCGCTGTTGTTCGGCTCTGGCCGAGAAGTGGGTATTGCCCTGGTCAGCGACCCGCGCATCAAGGCCGTAGGCTTTACCGGTTCGCACAGCGGCGGCATCGCCTTGTGCCAGGCTGCCCAGGCCCGTCCTGAACCGATCCCGGTCTATGCAGAAATGAGTTCGATCAACCCGGTGTTCCTCTTCCCAGCGGCCCTGCAGGCACGTGCCGAAGCACTGGCACAGGGTTTCGTCGCCTCGCTGACTCAGGGCGCGGGCCAGTTCTGCACCAACCCGGGCTTGGTGATCGCCCGTCAAGGCGCGGATCTAGACCGCTTCCTCGGCGTCGCCGCAGAGCACGTTCGGCAAAGCCCGGCACAGACCATGCTCACACCGGGTATCTTTGACGCCTACCAGGCCGGTGTCGGTTCACTGGCCAAGCACCCCCTTACCCAGGCAGTTGCCGCTGGCCTGAGCGCTGAAGGCCCAAATCAATGCCAAGCCCATCTGTTTGTGACCCAAGCACGGGACTTCCTTTCCGACCAGGCCCTGCTGACTGAGATATTCGGCGCTGCGTCCCTGATCGTGCAATGTGCCGATGATGAGGAAGTGCGCCAGGTCGCTGAGCACCTGGAAGGCCAGCTGACCGCGACCTTGCAGCTGGACGAGCCCGATCTGCAAAACGCCAGGGCCTTGCTACCGACCCTGGAGCGCAAGGCCGGCCGCCTGTTGGTCAATGGCTGGCCAACGGGTGTCGAGGTGTGCGATGCCATGGTCCATGGCGGGCCTTTCCCGGCTACCTCCGATGCACGGAGCACCTCGGTGGGTACTGCCGCGATCCTGCGCTTCCTGCGCCCGGTCTGCTATCAGGACTTCCCGGACAGCCTGTTACCTGCCGCACTACAGCAGAGCAATCCGTTCCACTTGCGTCGCCTGCTCGATGGCCAAAGAGAAGTCTAGGTTATGTCGAACTCCTTGCCTTCAAGTGTGGACATCACCGTGATTGGTGCAGGCATCGTTGGCGTTGCCTGCGCCCTGCAGCTCGCGCGCCAGGGCCTGCGGGTGGTGGTAGTCGACCAACAAGACCCTGGCCGGGGCGCTTCGTTCGGTAATGCCGGGCACCTTGCAACCGAGCAGGTGTTTCCCATTGCCGATCTGTCGATCCTCAAGCGCCTGCCGGGCATGCTCATGGACCCTATGGGTCCGCTGCGCTTGGACTGGAAGTACCTGCCACGCGCCTTACCATGGTTCATCCGGCTGTTGTTAAACCTGCGCCCGGAACCGTTCCAGCGTACCGTGGCTGGCATACGTGCGCTCAATGAAGGCAGCCTTGGCGCATGGCAGCGGCTGCTGAAGGCAATCGCTCGCCCCCAGCTGTTGAAGGAAGACGGCTCATTACTAGTGTTCGAACGCGCCGAGTCACTTCAGGCGATCGAAGCATTACAGGCGCGCATGCGCGAACAGCAGGTCCCGGTCGAAATGTGGCCGACCGGGGCCATCCGCGAGATGGCTCCACAGTTGAGCGAAAGAATCCAGGGTGGGTTGTTCTATCCTCGTACAGGACACTTCCTTGACCCGTACCAGGTGGTTTGCGAGCTGGTAGAAGCGGCAAAGGCCAGCGGCGTGCAGTTCGTCAAGCAACGAGTCGAGAGTGGACAGCTGCATGAGAACGGCGTTTCACTGGCCACAGACCAAGGTAGTCTGGCGACCCGTCAGGTACTGATCGCCTGCGGTGCCCACTCAGCAAAGCTCACTGCGGCGCTTACCGGCAAACATGTGCCTCTGGATACTGAGCGTGGCTACCATCTGATGCTGCCTCATGAGCACAAGCGGCTGCCATTCGCGGTCACCTCGCTAGAACGCAAATTCATCATGACCCCTATGGCGGGGGGACTGAGGCTGGCTGGCACCGTGGAGTTCGCCGGCCTTGAGCAGCCGCCGAACATGGAGCGTGCTTGGCAATTGCACCGGCTGAGCAAGGGCCTGTTCAGTCGCGACCTGAACGCCGAGGATGCCATACCGTGGATGGGCTTTCGGCCGTCCTTGCCGGATTCATTGCCGATCATTGATCGGGTGGGTAACGGCAAGGTGCTACTTGCCTTCGGTCATCAGCATCTGGGGCTGACCCAGGCTGCGGTCACTGCCGAGCTTGTCGCACAGATGGCAGTTTTACCGACCTCCTCCAGGGTTCCCTCTGGGTTGATGCCACTGGAAGCCTACAGGCTAGACCGCTTCTAATGCGACACACATGCTCGTGCTCGTTAAGTATGGTTCTGGCTTAGAGTCGCTAACAAAACCCTTCTGGGAAGATGTTCTTGCCGGTGGGCTTTTGTTCGGAGTTCACAGTTTACAACGGGGAGGAACTGGTTTATGTGCTGGAGGGCCAGGTGCAGTACCACTTGGAAGACGGAGATTTTGAGTTGTCGCCGGGCGATTCGATTCACATCGATTCGCACCGCAAGCATCAGCTCAAAAATATCGGCCCTGTAGAGGCGGTGATCATTTCCATCGGCACGTTGCCATTGTTCAATTCATAGCGCCGGTTGCGGCCAACATCGCGACTATAGCCGGCACACAGCAGGGGGCAAGCATGACAATTGGAGTAGGCGGCAGCAGCAGAGAGCAGGCGTTGGCCGCATTGCAGGATATGACGGCGGGAGTCGTACCTATAGCGCTGCTGGAATACCGCCAGCGCATCGCCTCTGCGCAGCAGCGCATGCGCGAATTGGGCATTGGCGCCTTGTATCTGCACGCCGGCACCAGTCTGAATTATTTCACTGGCCTGCAGTGGCATCCCAGCGAGCGCATGGTGGGAGCGATTGTGCCCTGCCGTGGCGAAGTGCAATTTATTGCGCCGTGGTTCGAGTTGGGCACCGTGCGCGACTTCATGGTACTGGAAGGCGAAGTGCATAGCTGGCATGAGCACGAAAGCCCCTATCAGCTGCTGGCCGGTATTATGCGAGGACTGCAGCAGGATGGAGGGCTGGTGCTGGCAATCGACGGGAGCACACCGTTCTTTACCGTGGACGGTATCGCCAAAAGCTGCCCGGAAGCACAGTTGATCGATGCCAGGGACGTTATCACCTGGTGTCGCATGTGCAAGTCGCAGGCCGAGCTGGCTCTGATGCAGCGTGCCAAGGATATGACACTGGCGGTGCACAAGGCGGCAGCCAGTATCCTCCATGAAGGCATTACTACTACCGAAGTGCAGGCCTTCATCCAGCAAGCGCACCGCAAAGTTGGAGCCAGCGGCTCCACCTTCTGCATTGTGCTATTCGGCGGCGCCACGGCATTTCCGCATGGCGTGAAGGAGCCACAGACGCTGCAGGCCAACGACATGGTGTTGATTGATACTGGCTGCGCTTTGCATGGCTACCTTTCCGATATCACTCGCACCTATGTGTTTGGCACGCCGAACGAACGCCAGCGCCAGGTGTGGAACGCGGAAAAGGCGGCCCAGGCGGCTGCTTTCGCCGCGGCGCAAATCGGCACCTGCTGCGGTGATGTAGATATTGCTGTACGTAAACAGCTTGCATCAGATGGTTTTGGCCCTGGGTATTTGCTGCCAGGACTACCTCATCGGACAGGGCATGGTATTGGACTCGACCTCCATGAAGGGCCATATTTGGTTTCATCCGACGATACGCCACTGGCGCCTGGCATGTGCTTCAGTAATGAGCCGATGATTTGTGTGCCGGGTGAGTTTGGCGTGCGTTTGGAGGATCACTTCTATATGACGGAAGACGGTCCACGCTGGTTTACTACGCCATGCCATTCAATTGATGACCCATTTGGACATGCAAGTCACTATTCTGGCTAGACGTTGATCGGGACCTGAAATCCGGCATTGGTGCAGGTTTGCGCTAGATGGTGTCGTTACGAGTCGTACCGCTGTGAGAGCCCCCCGTTACACTGCGAGCGTGAACGACCTTGCCATGCTCACGACCCTGGCTCATCGCCGGCATGACCTCTCCGACACGACTTGGTGTTTGCTGGAGCCACCCTCCCCAGCCGACAAGGCTGCTGGGGAGGTGTCTCACGCGACAATCGCCGCTTCATCAACGCCGTGTTCTGGATGTTGCGCACCGGTGCGCCCTGGCGTGACATACCGACGGTATTGTCAAATTCAAGTTAAGAATGAGAGACCGAACGACAATGCGGTGTTTGAGGAAAACGGACTCATGCGGCGAGGCGTCCAAGCACCGGGGCGCAACTTACCCTTTCCCAAGCCTCAAAGGCCCGGATGCGCACCCCGCGCTGGTGCTGCGCATTCGTGTTATAGCGTCGTAGCGGCCGAGCATGAACAGATTGCTGACTTGATCAGGGACCGACGTGAATCGTTGCCGATGGCTAGCTGATTTGACACGGTGCATCACTTTCTCGCGCACTCGCGTTGGCTGGTGCGAGTGCTCCGCCCGGTTATTCAATACTTTGTACTGACGGTGCTCAACATTCAGCCCCAGATCCCAGTTTTCTGCGGCGCAGCTTCTGAGTTTGTCCTACTGGCGTAAGTTCCATCTTGGAGCCTGTGAAGACCTTCGTGATCTTCCACTTTAGGCGCTCTGATACCGTCGGCCCGTGAGGATCCAACTTCCTTCCTCTAGCCCGTCCTCACGGTTCGCGGGGATGGGAGACGTTCATCTCATCCTCCTCGACCGAACACCCAGCCACCCTGACATCCGGTTAGGGTGTGCTCCAATCTGACACAATGAGCTACAAGCCAAACGAGGCGCGCGTGGCGGCATGAATGCCATCGGCTTAGCGTGCTTTATTTTCCGAACTCTGCGTGCTCCTCTCATAGTCCGGATCCATGCCGCGCGCAGCCAGCACCTCCTCGACCATGCGCAGATTCAGCTGAAAACGGTAGTACCACCACACCGTGTAGCTGATAATCGGTACCCGACGTAATAGATAGCGTTGGCCATGTACGGTTTCATGACAGCCATTTTCATGCAGGCTCGCCTAGCTCAACAAGCTGTAGTACCCCCTGTTTTTTCAGAAGTTCCGCAAACTCTTCGCGCGGTACTGCACGGCTGAATAAAAAGCCCTGTCCGCATAAGCAGCCTTTCTCTACCAGAAACTGGCGCTGTTCTTCCAGTTCTACACCTTCAGCGACTAAATCCAGTCCCAAACTGCGTGCGATAGAAATGATGGCTTGAGTGATGGCGGCATCGTCGCGGTCTTGATGCAAGTTCTTGATGAAGGATTGATCGATCTTTAGGCCTCGTACCGGTAAACGTTTTAGGTAAGATAATGATGAATAACCGGTACCGAAATCATCGATGGACAGATAAATGCCTAAGGTCTGCAGGCGATGCAGCACTTCTACCATGCCACTATCTTCATCCATGGCAACGTTCTCGGTAATTTCCAGCTCCAACACCGAGCTATCAAGATCATATTTTTTGAGTATACGTGACACAGTCTCAACAATGTTTGAGTACTTAAGCTGGAGGCCAGATATATTGGCGGCAATACGGCCATCCAACAACCCAGCATCGCGCCAAGAGCGAATGTCTGCACAGGTGGTGTCAAGAACCCACTCTCCGATGCTAGTAATCAGCGAGCTTTCTTCGGCGATAGGAATAAATTGACCGGGCGAAATCATCCCCATTTCCGGATGGCGCCAGCGCAGCAAGGCTTCAGCTCCGACAATACGAGTGCTATCAAGTGCCACTTTGGGTTGATACCACACTTCCAACTCATTTTTAGCCAAGGCTCTATGCAGTCCGTACTCCAACTTCATTCGCTCAATAGCGCTGGCGTTCATGTCAGCCGTGTAAAACTGAAAATTATTCTTGCCTCGCTCTTTTGCCCGATACATCGCGGTGTCGGCATTCACCAGCAGTTCGTCAGCAACCGAACCATCTTCGGGGAAGATACTGATTCCTATACTAGAAGAAATGAATACCTCGTGTCCGGCCACGCTGGACTTCGCCGAAATAGCATCCAAAATGCTTTGCGCCCAGTAGGCAACCTGCTGCATCGAGACTATATTTTCCAGCAGGATCGTGAACTCATCCCCGGACAGCCTAGATACAGTGGATAGGCTCGGTACGATGTGCTGCAGTTCATTGGCAATACGTATCAGCAATTCGTCACCAGCATGATGGCCCAGCGTATCGTTGACCTGCTTGAAACGATCCAAATCGATAAACAGTAAGGCAAAGCGTCGCTCATACTGCTTCGCCTGCCCTACCGCCGACTGCAACTTCTCAATAAACAATGTGCGATTAGGCAGGCCAGTAAGTGCATCGTGGTTAGCCAAAAAGTGGAGGCGCTCTTCCGCCAGTTTTCGCTGCGTGATGTCAGAAAATACTGCCACATAATGCTGGGGCTCGCCATGCTCATCACGGATTGCCGTAATGCTTAGGTGCTCGGTGTACAGCAAACCATTCTTGCGACGATTGACTATTTCGCCTTGCCAGGATCCTTCCTGATGCAGACAACGCCACAGATATTCGTAAAACTCAGGGGGCTGCTTACCGGATTTGAGAATAGCCGGCGAATTTCCGACTGCTTCATCACGGCTATAACCGGTAATACGGCTGAATGCCGGGTTAATTGATCTAATAATGCCTTTGGCATCAGTAATAATGATGCCTTCCATTGTGGATTCAAACACCTTGTCAGCTAGCAATAGGCTTTGTTGGGACTTCAGCAAAGCTTCATCGCGTTCGCGCAGGGCTTCATGCAGCTCCAGCAGGAATTCGTGCTCGATGCTCTGGATAATTTCGCGAAAACCGATGATATGAACCAACTGGTTATGGTCGTCAAACACCCCCAAATGACGAATCTGGTGGTGTAGTATCACCTGTCGCGCCTGCAGCAGACTGGTGGAAAGCGGCACACCAACTAACGGCCGGGTACATACTTGGCCCAGTTCGGCATGCCTCTGCCCGGTGGCGACCAGCCGCACTACGTCGCGCTGAGTGAGGATGCCAAAGCTGCCATCAGAAAGCTGTATACCGACAGCGGTTAAATTTCTCTGACGCATAGTATTCACGGCCACCGGCAAACTATCGGAACCCTGAAGAATGACTGCAGGATGCGCATTAATAGCACCCACCCGCTTGAGTCCAAGAAACGCCTCGGGACCTTGACACAACACCACATCAGACAGGGAAACCATACCAATGATAGTTTCGAATTTCTTTACTAACGCATGGCGAATGTTGTGTTGGCGAAACTTTACCACCGCATCATGCACGGTCATGCTGTGAGGCAAGGTGATAACTGGACTACTCATGACATCCTGAATGGGATGCTGGTAACTAGCCTCTTCTGAGAGGTCGACATGCAATGCATCAGACTCGGTCCAGATACCCAGAACCTCACCTTGTGTATTCATGATGACTATGGAACCGCAGCCGGACTGCACCATCAAGCTGGCAGCTTCATAGATAGGTGTTTCGGGTCCGCAACTGAGGATGTCTGTCGAGGCGATGTGCTCGATGGGCTGCAGTAACAATGAAATCATCAGAAATCTTTATTTCTACCTTGAATATTCTAAATGAATTATACGCTTTACCTTGAGAAATTGGGTAGCATGTGATGTGACACTACGCCACTTTGGGGTGACCTGCGCCCATAAACAGGGCTACCCGAAACTTAGTAAAGTTCGTTTTCCGCATGGAGAACGGACTTGAAGAAGCGATTTTCGGAAGCGCAGATCATTGGGTTTCTGAAGCAAGCCGAGGCCGGCGTGCCGGTGAAGGAGTTGCGCCGCCAGTACGGCTTTTGCGATGCCTCGTTCTACACTTGGCGAGTCAAGTTCGGCGGCATGGATGTCGCCGACGCAAGGCGACTGAAGGAACTCGAAACCGAGAACGCCAGGTTGAACGCCTACTGGCCGAACCCATTCTCGATGCCGAAGCACTTGCGGCCAGGAGCCTCATGCGCAAGCTGCTCAGGAAGCACGGGCGTGCACCGCGCCATGTTGGTCCTCCTCCGCGCACCACCGCGAATGCTTCCTGCACGCTGAGGGTGACCAGCACATCGTCGAGGAGCCATGTATCACCTCGCCCCAGGGCGGGGATGAGCCGGGCGATGCCCTGGCCGAACGTTACTGACCAGCGCCTTACCGTCTCGCCGCATCAGATCGATACCGCGCGCAGCCAGCACCTCCTCGACCATGCGCAGGCTCAGCGGAAAACAGTCGCACCGCCAACCGCTCGCAAGGTCATGGTTAATTGGATAGACGCCCCCTTCCTGAGTCGGCATCGGAGGTGTGAAGAATTCTGTGTAAACGGACTTTTGACAGGAAACTTGAACCGCCCCGGTTTTCGCAGAGACCGGTTGGTTCAAGTTAGGTGAAAGCTGCCCAGCTCAGAGTCCCATCATGCGCTAGGGATGTCGGCCGCCCTCAACATCGCCTCAGCTACCTGTGGCAGCGCAGCCAGCAGGGGATGCCCAGGCTCATAGGTCTGACTCGCGGCGTAAGCGCCTTCAATCAGCAAAGCCAAGCCATTGGCCAAGGCTTGCGCATCTTGAGCCCCGGCCTGCGTCGTCAACTCCAGCAGGCGACGCATCAGTCGCGTCTTGTTTTCCGCCACCATGCGACGTGCAGGGTGAGCAGGGTCGGGAAACTCCACCGCGATATTCACGAACGGGCAACCTCGATATCCAGGCTGTGCAGCACGGCCGGCAAGGTCGATGAAGAACTGCAACAGTTGCTCGCGAGGCTTGTCCGGGTGTTTGGACAGGCTGGCGTTGAAGTAATCCCAGAACTTCTCGTCTCGCCGCGCCAGGTAGTGCAACAACAGATCATCCTTGGACTCGAACTGGCGGTACACGCTCATCTTGTTGACGCCGGCGCGCTTGACGACCTCGTCCACGCTCACGGCGCGTGCGCCCTCCCGGTAGAACAACTCGTCTACCGCCTCCAGTATCCGTGCCTGTGCCTCCGCCCCTTGCAAGACCTTGCGTGTCGGTTTGGCGGCAGCATCAATCTCACTGCTCATGACATTCTCCTCGTTGCAGTTGACATGTTACCGATCAGTACATACCATCGCAACACAATGTGACTGACTAGTAACAAGTATCAGCAGGCGGAACCGCGCCACAGGAGAACCCGATGCAACTTATCGCCAATTGGACCAGAGGGCGCTTTCATTACGCGTGGGTCGCCTTGGGTGTCACGTTTCTGGTGATGTTGATTACTGCCGGCACGCGCGCGACCCCCAGCGTGATGATGGTGCCGCTGGAGCATACCTTTGGCTGGAGCCGGGCGACGATTTCGCTGGCACTGTCGATCAACCTGGCCTTGTTCGGTCTGATGGGGCCATTCTCCGCCGCCGCCATGCAGCGCTTCGGCTTACGCAGGACGGTACTTGTCGCGCTTGCGGCGCTCGCTGTCGCAATCGGCTTGTCGAGCCTGATGCAACAAACCTGGCAGCTGTGGCTGATCTGGGGCCTGATCGTGGGCTGTGCTAGCGGGGTGACCGCCATGACGCTGGGAGCCACGGTGGTGAACCGCTGGTTTGCCGAGCGGCGCGGCTTGGCCATGGGCATCCTCACGGCCAGCTCCGCTACCGGCCAACTGGTGTTCCTGCCGCTCTTAGCCGCCATCGTCGAGCACTATGGCTGGCGCCAGGTGGTGCTAACCGTCGCGGGAGGAGCGGCGGTGATTCTGCCCCTGGTCTACCTGTTGCTGCCCGAACGGCCAGCCTCGCTGGGTTTGCCGCTATACGGTGAGCCGGCCGATGCGCCACAAACCACCAACGACAACCGCCAGAACCCCATCGCCATCGCATTCGGTGCGCTTGGGCGCGCGATGAAGGTGCGTGACTTCTGGTTGCTGTTCTTCAGTTTCTTCGTGTGCGGTGCCAGCACCAACGGCTATATCGGTACCCATTTCATCGCCATGTGCGGTGACTATGGCATCAGCGAAGTGGGCGGCGCCAGTATCTTGGCGGCCATGGGTGCGCTGGATCTAATCGGCACTACCTTATCAGGCTGGTTGTCGGACCGCTTCAACAACCGTGTGCTGCTGTTCTGGTACTACGGTCTGCGCGGCCTGGCGCTGATCTATCTACCCTACGCCTTTGGCTTTTCCTACTTCGGCTTGCCGCTGTTCGGGCTGTTCTACGGGTTGGATTGGGTGGCGACGGTCCCGCCCACCGTGCGCCTCACCAACGATGTGTTCGGCAAGCAGGATGCCCCCATTGTGTTCGGCTGGGTGGTGGCCGGCCACCAGTTGGGTGCGGCGTGCGCGGCCTTGATCGGCGGTATGTTGCGTAACAGTCTGGGGACTTACACGTTGGCCACCATGATGTCGGGTGGGCTGTGCCTAATCGCTGCCATCCTGGTTCTGCGTATTCATCGCCGCGCCTTGGTGCCTGCCAAGGTAGGAGCATGATCAACCAACCGCCGAACAGATCACTCAGCGTCAGCCTGGCATCGGCTCGCGGTAATCGTACAGCAGGACGTTGGAGTGCTGGCGCGCAAGCGTAACCTATACATGCGCTGGCTCAAGCAGTAGTGGAGCGGCAGCCCCCCCTACAATCGCTCGTCATTCTATGGCAGTAACGTTCGGGTGGTTTAAGGTAATGGTCATCCTGAGGGCGTCCATTTCATTAACAAAGCCCAGGTTTACCGGAAGCTGCAATTGAAAGAGATCGCAAAGCCTTGCTTCCAGTGCACGACATCTTGAAGCATCCGTTCGTTGCTTTCGCCAAGGGACAGTTATTCCGACCTGCCGTTACTACAACTGTGTGTCTTCGTCCTGTACTAAGGGGAGGCCGCGTACCAATAGTTTCTGTCTAACAACAGGACCGATAACGACCGACAGCGCCAATACCAAGCTGAATAGTAACACCAGTAAACTCACTATCTTTCCCCTTATAGCGAGTGATCGACCGAAGCTGATTTTATGCCAAACGAACCAGGCACCCCATGCGGCACCGCAAGTAAGTTATCAGAAATTGCTTTGGGTTGCCGGGGGTTCCAGCGCCTGGCTAGACCGGCTTTTTTACCGCAGCGTTGATGAGTATTCGCTGGCCAAGTCGATCTCTAAATATTTCATTTGACATATGAACAACTATCAATTTATCCCCAAATACTCCTCCATACAAGGGGCAGCAAGTGATAATTTAACGGATTCAAGAACGAGTCCAAGCCCACCTTCCGGAGAGGCGGGCGCGTAATCCGCACAGGTCATTGCCAACAAAACAGACACCGTGCCGTGCTTATTCGTCATTTCAAAAGAGTCGGGCGCGAATGGCAAGGAGCTAACAACTGTTACTTGAAATTTGCTCCTAGTTGTTTATAACTGCTCACTATGAGCAAGCAATATCGAATCAATGAGTTCGCCAAGCGCATCGGTCGAGCGACCAGTACGGTTCGCCGCTGGGAACGAGAAGGCAAACTGACGGCTAAACGGATGCCGTCGGGACACCGTTATTTTGACGAGTCGGATGTTCGCACCATACTAGGTGGTGCACCGGAACGTCGGCTGACGGTGGTGTATTGCCGGGTGTCCCGCGCCGGTCAAAAGGATGATCTGGAATCTCAGATCAAGGCGATGGAAGCGTATTGTCTGGCCGGGGCCATTGCTG
>NZ_JAUEDK010000038.1 GCF_030385785.1 Crenobacter oryzisoli | reverse complement strand
CCGAATGAAGGTGTCGCCGCAAGCAAGGGAACACACTCCGGCCCTGCCATCCCACTGGGAAGCGCGGGCCATCGAAACGGTGTCTCGGCATGGGCGCCGGCGCATCTTGTTGACCTCCTTGCTGGATGCCAAGGCGTGGCCGGCCAAGGAGATCGCGGCGCAATACCAGGAACGCTGGCAGATCGAGACCAGCTACCGCGAGCTGAAGCAGGACATGTTGGGGGACGAATTGACGTTACGCAGTGGCACTCCAGAGACCGTCCGACAGGAAGTTTGGGGGACGCTCTTGGCCTACAACCTGGTCCGACTGGAGATGGCTGAGATCGCGCGGGAAGTGGGGGTTGCGCCGACCGATCTTAGCTTTACGACAGCGCTGCATTATTTGCGCTATGAGTGGAGCTGGCTGGCGATCAGCAGCCCCGGCACCTTGCCGGCGCGCTTGCTGCGTCTGCGGGAACGCCTCGGGGAGTTGTTGCTACCGAAACAACGGCGGGGGCGTGAATGCCCCCGCGTGGTGAAAAAGCTGCCGTCCCGTTACCCAATCAAACAGGTTCGATCTGCTAAGTGAACGGCATTACGCCATCACGGCGCGATTTTGCATGTGGCCAACCTTCGAGGTTGGCCGAATCGTCGCGATTACTGCCAGATCACCAGGCAGTGGTTCTTCTTGCCGCGACGCAGCAGCGTATAGCGGCCGAAGCGGCGATCGGTGTCGCCCATCGCGTAGCTCAGCTCGGTGACCTTGGCGCCGTTCACCACCGCCGCACCGCTCTCGATAAAGCCACGCGCCTGGCTCTTCGACGTTGCCAGCTCACCGGCCACCAGCGCGTCGATCAGGCTGCCCTGCTCGCGCGACAGCGTCACAGTCGGCAAGCCGTCGAGCGCCAGCTGCTCGAAGTCGCCTTCGGTCAGCGAGCTCTGGTCTTCCGCGAACAGGCTATGGCTGATGCGCTGCGCCGCCACCACCGCATCGCGGCCGTGTACCAGCTCGGTCGCCTTCTCGGCCAGGATGCGCTGCGCCTCCGGCTTGGTACCGCTTGCCTGATCAGCCGCTTCGATTGCGTCGATCTCCTCGACCTCCAGGAAGGTGAAGTATTTCAGGAAGCGGTAGACGTCGGCATCGGCGGTGCCGAGCCAGAACTGATAGAACTTGTACGGAGACGTCTTTTTCGCGTCCAACCAGATGGTGCCGCTCTCGGTCTTGCCGAATTTGGTGCCGTCCGACTTGGTGACCAGCGGCAGGGTCAAGCCAAACACCTGCTGGTGGTTCAGGCGGCGAGTCAGATCGATACCGGCGGTGATATTACCCCACTGGTCCGAGCCGCCGATCTGCAGCTGGCAGCCGTAGCGCTTGTTGAGTTCAGCAAAGTCGTAGCCCTGCAGCAGGCTGTAAGAGAACTCGGTGAACGAGATACCCACGTCGTCTCGGTTGATGCGCTGCTTCACCGACTCCTTGCTGATCATCGCGTTGACCGAGAAATGCTTGCCAACATCGCGCAAGAAGTCGAGCACATTGATCTGGCCAAGCCAGTTGTAGTTGTTGTCGACGATGGCGGCGTTCTCGCCCTCGAACGACAGGAACGGCTCGACCTGCGCACGGATCTTGTCGACCCAGCCAGCGATTACATCGAGCGTATTGAGCTTACGCTCGGTGGCCTTGAAGCTCGGATCGCCGATCATGCCGGTAGCCCCACCGACCAGTGCGATCGGACGGTGGCCGGCCAATTGGAAGCGCTTGAGCGTCAGAAGCGGCACTAGGCTGCCAATATGCAGGCTGTCGGCAGTCGGATCGAAACCGCAATACAGCGTCACCGACTTTTCGGCCAACAGCGCATCGAGCGCCTCGGCATCGGTGGTCTGCGCGACCAGCCCGCGTGCCTGCAGGGACTGGATCAATTGGGGTTCCTTCATAACACTCTCCATCAAGATTGCGGTCCGAGCGGCTTATCGCCTCGGAACGTCGATAACGGTTGCCCGGTATGAAAAACCCGCCTGCGGCGGGTAGGCGGGATAGTCGAACGGCAGCCTATTTGACGATGCGCAGAGACGGCCGACCGCTCGGACGCGGTGGCGGGTCGCCATCCGGCGTCGTGCCGGAGGTCGCCGGGACGGGCCCCGACTCTACCGGCTTGAGCGCCACCGGCTCGCGTACTGGCGGAGTCGGCTCGGTCTTCTCAACCTCGAAGCCCATTCCCTCTCCGGTCTCGCGGGCAAAAATCGACATCACATTGCCGACCGGCACCCACAATTCGCGGGCTACGCCGCCGAAGCGGGCTGAAAACGACAGCCACTGGTTGTCGATGTGCAGGTTCTTGGTGGCGCCCGGGCCGATATTCAGCACGATTTCGTTGTTTTTCACGAATTCGCGCGGCACGTCGGTGTGCTCGTCGACCCACACCACCACGTACGGCGTGTGTCCGTTATCGCAGCACCATTCGTACAGCGCACGGATCAGATACGGTTTGGTACTGCCGGACATGGCCGCTCCTTACTTGCGCATGGCCTTTTCGGCCGGGGTCAGCGAGTCGATGAAGGCCTGGCGCTGGAAGATGCGCTCGGCGTACTTCAGGATAGGCGCAGAAGCCTTGCCCAAGTCGATGCCGTAGTGCTCTAGACGCCACATCAGCGGCGCGATCGCCACGTCGATCATCGAGAACTCATCGCCGAGCATGAACTTCTGCTTGGTGAAGATCGGGGCGATCATCGTCAGGCCCTCGCGGATCGCTTCGCGAGCCTTGTTGGCTTCCTTACCGGTGGCTCCGCTCTCCAGCGTCTTCACGTGGGCGAACAGTTCCTGTTCGAAGCGGAACAGGAACAGGCGGGCGCGGGCACGCATCACCGGGTCGGCCGGCATCAGTTGCGGATGCGGGAAGCGCTCGTCGATGTACTCGTTGATGATGTTCGATTCATGCAAGATCAGATCGCGCTCGACCAGCACCGGCACCTCGTTGTACGGATTCATCACCGCGAGATCTTCCGGCTTGTTATGGATGTCGACGTCGATGATCTCGAAATCCATGCCCTTTTCGAACAGGACGATACGGCAGCGCTGGCTGAACGGGCAGGTGATCCCGGAGTACAAGGTCATCATGGTGATATGGTTATCCCTGGAAATGGCAATCGTTAAACCGTGCGATTGTAGCATCCACGCGGTTCCTTTTTCCAGTTTTTGCAGACAACCCATTGACAGACAAGGGGAATTACCCCTTTCTTCACACGATTACTCACCCGCGACCAAGCGCAGCGTGAAACCAGCCGCTCCATGCAAAAAGGCGGGGATATCCCCGCCCTCTTCCAGCCATGCCTCGCTGCGCTTAGTGAATGTCTTTCCAGTATTCCTTCTTCAGGAAGTAGGTAAGCGGCAACAGCAGCAAGCCGAGGAACATCAGTACGGCATAACCAATCTGGCGGCGGGTCACCTGCGCCGGCTCGCCCATGAACACCAGGTAGTTAGTTAGATCTTTTATACGTTTATCGTAGTCCAACGTATTGGCCTTGCCGTTCTCCAGCTTGGTCATCGTGCCGGCCTTCACCAGCTCCAACTTCTTCACCTCGTGCCCTTCGGCGTCCTTCGTGGTCTTCAGCACCTGATCGCCCTGCAACTCCCACAGCACGTGCGGCATCGCCACCTTGTCGAACACCAGGTTGTTCCATCCGGTCGGGCGGCTCGGATCACGATAGAAGCTACGCAGATAGGTGTACAGCCAATCGGCACCACGCGAACGCGCAGTCAGCGAGAGATCCGGCGGGGTGTTGTCCAGCCAGAGCTTGGCGTCTTTCTTGGTCATCGACACCGTCATCTGGTCGCCGATCTTGGCACCGTCCGGCAGCAGGTTGTCCTTGATCTGCTGCTCGGACAGACCGATGTCCATCAGGCGATTGTAACGCATCATGCTCGCCGAATGGCAGGACAGGCAGTAGTTCAGGAAGACCTGCGCACCACGCTGCAGGCTCTCGGTGTCCTGGATGTCGATCTCGGCCTTGTCCAGCGCCGGGCCCTCTTCGGCCGCATGAGCCGCCAGCGGCAGCATCAGCGCGGCAGCGGCGAGCAGATGACGAATTTTGGTTTTCATGTCGGTCATCCCCTTGATTACACAAGCTTGGCGAACAGCGTCGCGCCGATCACGGTCACTGCGACCAGGACCAGGAACACGAGCTGGCGGCGGCCGTTGGTGTCGGTCACGCGCTCCGGCACCGGGGTGCGGCCGACGTCGTTCTTGGTGTAGAACGGCATGCCGAGGAAGAATGCGAAGTAGAGCACCGAGAAGATCTGCGAGATCAGCGTGCGGCTCGCGGTCGGCGGCAGTGCGCCGAGGGTACCCAGGCCAATGAAGCTGATAATGAACAGTGTCAGCATGATCTTGAACTTCGGACCACGGTAGCGGATCGACTTGACCGGTGACTTGTCCAACCACGGCAACAGTGCGATCAGCACCACGGCAGCGCCCATGCCCAGCACGCCCCATACCTGGGTACCGAGGAAGGAGGGAATCGCGCGCAGGATCGCGTAGAACGGAGTGAAGTACCACACCGGCGCAATGTGCGGCGGGGTCTTCAGCGGGTCGGCCGGGTCAAAGTTCGGGTGCTCCAGGAAGAAGCCGCCCATTTCCGGCATAAAGAATACGATCGCCGAGAACACCACCAGGAAGACCGCGACGCCGAGGATGTCCTTCACGGTGTAGTACGGGTGGAACGGGATGCCGTCGAGCGGGATGCCGGTGGCTGGATCCTTGTGCTTCTTGATCTCCACGCCGTCCGGATTGTTCGAGCCGACTTCGTGCAGCGCCACCAGGTGGGCCACCACCAGCGCCAGCAGCACCAGCGGCACGGCGATCACATGCAGGGCGAAGAAGCGGTTCAGCGTCGCGTCAGACACCACGAAGTCACCACGGATCCACACCGACAGGTCTGGGCCGATCACCGGGATCGAGCCAAACAGGTTCACGATCACCTGGGCGCCCCAGAACGACATCTGGCCCCATGGCAGCAGGTAGCCCATGAAGGCCTCGGCCATCAGGCACAGGAAGATCAACGAGCCGAACACCCAGATCAGTTCGCGCGGCTGCTTATACGAGCCGTAGATCAGGCCGCGGAACATGTGCAGGTAGACCACGACGAAGAACATCGAGGCGCCGGTGGAGTGCATGTAGCGGATGATCCAGCCGCCGGCCACGTCGCGCATGATGTATTCGACCGACGCGAACGCCACCGGCAGGCCGGCGCCGTTGAGCGTGCCATCCGGTTTGTAGTTCATGGTCAGGAAGATGCCGGTAACGATCTGGATCACCAGCACCAGCATGGCCAGCGAACCGAAGAAGTACCAGAAGTTGAAGTTCCTCGGCGCATAGTACTCGGTGATGTGCGCCTTCATCGTGGACGTAAGCGGGAAGCGCTCGTCAATCCAGTCGAGAATGGTTTGCCCTTTGTTGTTCATTAGAGTTCGCCCTCAGCCTTTATTTGTCTTCGCCGATCAGCACGCGCGTATCCGACAGATACTTGTGCGGCGGGATTTCAAGGTTTTTCGGAGCAGGCACGCCCTGGAACACGCGGGCGGCCAGGTCGAACTTGGAGCCGTGGCACGGGCAGTAGAAACCGCCGAGCCATTGCGGGCCAAGGTCCGCCGGCGCAAGGTCCGGGCGGAAGGTCGGCGAACAGCCCAAGTGAGTACAGATGCCTACGGCGACCAGCAGGTTGGGTTTGATCGAACGGGTTTCGTTCTGGCAGTACTTCGGTTGCTGGTCGACTTCGGACTTCGGGTCGACCAGGCGATCATCGTTCTTCGACAGGTTCTTCACCTGCTCCGGAGTACGGTTAAGCAGCCAAACCGGCTTGCCGCGCCACTCCACGTTGATCTTCTGGCCCGGCTCGATCTTGCTGATGTCCACCTCCACCGGCGCACCGGCCGCCTTGGCCCGCTCCGAGGGGAAGAAACTCATCAGAAACGGCGTCGCCACACCAGCCACGGCTACTCCCCCTACCGCGCTGGTCGCCACCGTCAGAAACCGACGGCGCCCCGTATCCACTTGATTTTCATTCATTTTCAGTCATCCCTAACTTGGCAACCGAGCATATTAACTGGTCAATCTTACCCGATTAAGAGCATGAACTTGAAGATGTTATCTAAATAATGCGGCTCGACAAACAAAAAAACCCTGTTTCAAACAGGGTTAGCCAAATCCACATGCACAACAGCCAGTCCCGTTTCGGTCGCCAGCCAGTCGCCGAGCGCCTTGACTCCGTAGCGCTCGGTGGCGTGGTGACCCGCCGCGATAAAGGCGACGCCGCTTTCCTCGGCGATATGATAGTTCTGCTCCGACACCTCCCCGGTGATAAAGACATCGGCCCCCTGGGCAATCGCCTGCTCGAAGAAGCCCTGCGCCCCACCGGTACACCAGAATACCCGTTCGATGCGTCGCGCCGGGTCGCCGAGCAGTAACGGCGGTCGCGTCAGAGCCGTGTCGACCCGCTCGACCAGGCTCTGTGCGGTGATCGGCGCGGTGCAGCGGCCATACCACAGCAGCCCCTGGTCGCCGGTCTGCCCCTCGGCCACCAGCCCCAGCTGTTCGGCCAATGTGGCGTTGTTGCCTAGCGTAGGATGCGCATCCAGCGGCAAGTGATAGGCGATCAGGCTGATGTCATGCTCGAGCAGCGCTTTCAGCCGCACCCGCTTGATCCCGGTAATGCGGGCATCTTCGTTTTTCCAGAAATAACCGTGATGCACCAGGATCGCATCGGCGCCTTCGGCGATCGCCGCATCGATCAACGCCTGTGATGCGGTGGTGCCGGTCAACACCTTCCTTACCTCCGCGCGCCCTTCCACCTGCAGGCCGTTCGGGGCGTAGTCTTTGAAGCGCCAGGGTTCGAGCGTGCCGTCAAGCAGCCGGATCAGTTCGGTCAGTTGCATACATTGTTCCTCTTCACAATGCCTGCATTGTGGCACGCTGCGCGCTGGCATGAAAAAACCCCGCGGAAATCCGCGGGGTTTTCGGTCGGCGGGTTAGCCGAACGGCTTGATTACATCATGCCGCCCATGCCGCCCATACCACCCATGCCGCCCATGTCCGGCATTGCCGGCTTGTCTTCCGGCAGCTCGGCTACCATGGCGTCGGTGGTCAGCATCAGGCCGGCGATCGACGCGGCGTTCTGCAGCGCGGTGCGAGTCACCTTGGCCGGGTCCAGCACGCCCATTTCGATCATGTCGCCGTACTCGCCGCTGCCGGCGTTGAAGCCGAAGTTGCCCTTGCCTTCCAGCACCTTGGCCACTACCACGCTCGGCTCGTCGCCGGCGTTTTGCACGATCTGGCGCAGCGGCGCTTCGATCGCCTTCAGCACGATCTTGATACCGGCGTCCTGATCGGCGTTGGAGCCCTTCAGGGTTTCCAGGGTCGCACGAGCACGCAGCAGCGCAACGCCACCGCCAGGCACCACGCCTTCTTCAACGGCGGCACGGGTCGCGTGCAGCGCGTCTTCGACACGAGCCTTCTTCTCTTTCATTTCAACTTCGGTCGCAGCGCCAACCTTAATCACGGCCACGCCGCCGGCCAGCTTGGCCACGCGTTCCTGCAGCTTCTCACGATCGTAGTCGCTGGTCGCCTCTTCAATCTGGCGACGGATCTCACCGACACGTGCGGTGATCTGGTCAGCAGAACCAGCGCCGTCGATGATGATGGTGTTTTCCTTGCCGATCTCGACGCGCTTGGCTTGGCCCAGATCGTCCAGAGTGGCCTTTTCCAGGGTCAGGCCGACTTCCTCGGCGATCACCACGCCACCGGTCAGGATGGCGATGTCTTGCAGCATGGCCTTGCGACGGTCGCCGAAGCCCGGAGCCTTCACGGCGACGGTCTTCAGGATGCCGCGGATGTTGTTGACCACCAGGGTCGCCAGCGCTTCGCCTTCAACGTCTTCGGCGATGATCAGCAGCGGGCGGCCAGCCTTGGCCACTTGTTCCAGTACCGGCAGCAGGTCGCGGATGTTCGAGATTTTCTTGTCGAACAGCAGCACGAACGGGTTGTCCAGCTGGGCGATCTGCTTGTCCTGGTTGTTGATGAAGTACGGCGACAGGTAGCCGCGGTCGAACTGCATGCCTTCCACGACGTCCAGTTCGTTCTGCAGCGACTTGCCGTCTTCAACGGTGATCACGCCTTCCTTGCCGACTTTTTCCATCGCGTTGGCGATGATCTCACCGATGTCGGTGTCAGAGTTGGCCGAGATCGAGCCCACCTGGGCGATTTCCTTTGAGGTCGCGCACGGCTTGGCGATCTTCTTCAGCTCTTCGACCAGGGCGACCACCGACTTGTCGATGCCGCGCTTCAGGTCCATCGGGTTCATGCCGGCGGTCACGTACTTCATGCCTTCCTGCACGATGGCTTGCGCCAGCACGGTCGCGGTGGTGGTGCCGTCACCGGCCACATCGGAAGTCTTCGAAGCAACTTCCTTCACCATCTGCGCACCCATGTTCTCGAACTTGTCCTTCAGTTCGATTTCCTTGGCGACCGATACACCGTCCTTGGTGATGGTCGGGGCGCCGAAGGAGCGGTCCAGCACCACGTTACGGCCTTTCGGGCCCAAGGTCACTTTGACCGCATCGGCCAGAACATTCACGCCAGCGACCATGCGTTGACGGGCGGAATCACCAAACTTTACGTCTTTAGCTGCCATTGCTGCTTCTCCAAATCAGTATTCGGTTGATCGTGTTGCGCGGGGCGTGACTTATTCCACGATGCCCATTACGTCTTCTTCGCGCATCACCAGTACTTCCTCGCCATCTACCTTGACGGTCTGGCCGGAGTACTTGCCGAAGATCACCTTGTCGCCCACTTTCAGGTCGAGCGCGCGGCGTTCACCGTTGTCCAGGATCTTGCCGTTGCCGACGGCGAGCACTTCGCCCATGTCCGGCTTTTCGGCGGCAGCGCCAGGAAGAACGATGCCGGAAGCAGTTTTTTCTTCAGCTTCCAGACGCTTGATGACCACGCGGTCGTGCAAAGGACGAATTGCCATTGATCTCTCCAAATAAGCGTTGGCGTTGAGAATGAAAGCTCAATCAAATCAGCGGATTGACCGGGTGCTTTAGCACTCTCCGGTATCGAGTGCTAATAATAGGGATGACCCTGGGGCTTTTCAAGAGGCCACTGGCCCCCGACGATGCAAACCCAGATGGGGCAAGAACCGGCCGATTTCAAGCCGGCGACGGTTTTAGGCCGCCGCAGAAACGACACAGCCGGCCCTGGGCCGGTTGTGTGCTGTGTGTAGACAAGCGAGTAAACGGGTGGTCAATGCTTGCGCTTCTTGCGCAGCACCAGCCAACCCGGCGTACGGAAGCGGATGATCATCCGGTACAGACCAACGTAGGCAAGCACGAACAGCACGACGAAGCCAAGCAAGGCCGTGGTGTTGTCCCAGAACAGCATGGCTGGCACGACCGCCAATGAAGTCAGCGCCCAGAGATATGGAGACGTCAGGCTATTGCGATCGGTGAGGTGGCGTGCCTCACGCGAACCGACCATCCAGCGCACCATGCGCTTGTAGACCATCTGGTGCAAATGCAGGGCGTCCGGGTAGCCGATCGACCGCCCCTGGAGAAACTTGCGCCGATAGATCGAGAACAACGTTTCGAACACTGGGTAGATGACCAGCAGCAAGGGGAACCACGGAGATACCTGCGGATGGCGAGCCACCAGCAGCACAGAAACCTCAGCGATCAAAAAACCGACCAGATAAGCGCCGCCGTCACCGGCGAAGATCAAGCCACGGGGGAAGTTCCAGCACAGGAAACCGACGAGGCCGCCCACAGCAGCCAGGCTCAATCCCAACAGGGAGATATCGCCCACCTTGAAACTGACATAGGCGAGGGCAAGAAAGATAAAGATCGACACCATGCCGGCCAAGCCGTTGTAGCCATCGATGATGTTGATCGCATGAGCAACGCCGCCCACTGCAAAAACGGTGAACAGCAGGGATAGAAACCAATAGCGCTCAAGAATGCTGTCGACACCAGGGATGGCCAAACGGCTCAGCCCCGCCTTCAACAGCCAGAACCCCAGCATTGCCGCGACGAACGTGGCTAGCAAACGC
Organism: Crenobacter oryzisoli; assembly: GCF_030385785.1. Classification (GTDB taxonomy): domain Bacteria; phylum Pseudomonadota; class Gammaproteobacteria; order Burkholderiales; family Chromobacteriaceae; genus Crenobacter_A; species Crenobacter_A oryzisoli. Next base: position 29,598 of record NZ_JAUEDK010000038.1, on the reverse strand, counting down.
GGCAACGGCCCGATGCGCTTGGTGACATCCTCGGTCAGCCCAGCCAGATAGGCCGGCAGCGACGAGGCCAGCAGCAACCACATTTCGACACTCTGCCACTTAAGGCTCGCGACACAAGCCCCCGCCACGATGCCGGCCATCACCGGCACTCCGCCGATGCGAGGTACCGGTGTGGCATGAAACTTCTGCACACCGTTCAAATCATGATCCGCGGTGAAGCGGGCATGCACATGCAGGAAGCGGATGATCAGGACACCCATCAAAAAAGACGCCAGCAGTGCGCCAAAGACGATCATCAGCATAAAACTAGTTTTGGAGCTTTTTGTAGAAGCAGGCCCACATTATGCCAGCAAGGCACTCCATGCCGACAGAGTAACGTGTAACGGGGCGTACCGAAGTACAGCAAGGCCCAGGCAAGACAAAGCCCACACACGGTGGGCTTTGACTTTACGCTGTTTCCTTTACCACTCGTTTACCACACGCCCAGGTAGGCCAGCATGCCCTCGGCCGCCTGGCGGCCTTCAAACACCGCACGCACCACCAGGTCCGCGCCGCGCACCTGGTCGCCACCGGCGAAGATCTTCGGGTTGCTGGTCTGGAACTTGTGCTCACCGCAGCTCTTGGCAATGGTACGGCCACGCGGATCGGTCTCAATCTGAGCCTGATCGAACCAGGATTGGCGCTCGACCTGAAAGCCGAAGGCGACGATCACGTGGTCGCACTCGAGCAACTGCTCCGACCCCGGCACCACCTCGGCGTTGCGCCGGCCCTTCGCGTCGGCGTCGCCGAGGCGGGTCTCGGCCAGCTTCAGGCGCAGCGAACCGTCGGCGGCCTGCTCGATGCCGAGCGGCTGGCGGTTCCACAGGAACTCGACGCCCTCTTCCTTCGCATTGGCCACTTCACGCTTCGAGCCCGGCATGTTCGCCTCGTCGCGACGGTAGGCGCAGATCACACTCTCGGCGCCCTGACGGATCGAGGTGCGGTTGCAGTCCATCGCTGTGTCGCCACCGCCGAGTACCACCACGCGCTTGCCAGCCATCGATAGATGGGCTTCGCCGTCCAGCGTGCCCATGCTGTTGCGCACGTTGTTGACCAGGAACGGCAGCGCTTCGAGCACGCCCGGCAGGCCCTCGCCGTCAAAACCGCCCTTCATGTACTGATAGGCACCCATGCCCATGAACACCGCGTCGTACTCTTCGAGTAGCTCGTCGATGCTGACGTCGCGGCCGATCTCGGTATTGAGGCGGAACTCGACGCCCATCTCTTCCATGATCAGGCGGCGGGTCTTCACCACGTCCTTTTCCAGCTTGAATTCGGGGATGCCGAAGGTCAGCAGACCGCCAATTTCCTCGTAGCGGTCGAACACCACCGGCTTCACGCCGTTGCGCACCAGAATGTCGGCGCAACCGAGGCCAGCCGGGCCGGCGCCGATGATTGCGACCTTTTTGTCGGACCAGACGACTTTTGACATGTCAGGGCGCCAGCCGGCCTTGAATGCCTCGTCGGTGATGTATTTTTCCACCGAACCGATCGTTACCGCGCCGAAACCGCCCTGGTTCAGCGTACAGGATCCCTCGCACAGGCGGTCCTGCGGGCAGACGCGGCCGCAGATTTCCGGCAGGCTGTTGGTCTTGTGCGACATCTCGGCCGCTTCGAACAGCCGACCTTCCTGGACCAGCTTCAGCCAGTTCGGGATGTAGTTGTGAACCGGGCACTCCCACTCACAGTAGGGGTTGCCACAGGACAGGCAACGGCCCGCCTGCTCCGCCGCGTCGGCCTTGGCCAGCGGCGTGTAGATTTCCTTGAATTCGATCTTGCGTACTGCCACGTCAACCTTGTCGCCGGGGTTGCGCTGCAGATTCATAAACTTGAATACGTCACCCATGGTGGTCTTCCGGTGATCGGCGCCGGCTTCCGGCCCGCGCCGAGGTCATTCCTATCCTTGCCTGTCGTTGTCGGGTTGGCCGAACCGAGTTCGGCCAACCTGCGATCTTGCGGCTTAGTCTTTGAGCAGGCTGTCGAGCTTGGCGGCCTTCGGCTTCACCAGCCAGAAATAGTCGACGTAGTCGTCGAAGTTCTCCAGCATGGCGCGCGCCGCTTCCGAACCGGTCAGTTCCACGTGCTTGGCGATCTTGTCGAGCAGGAACGCGCGGTACATGCCCATCGCCTCGCCGTTGATCAGGTGGATGTCGATCAGCTCGTTATTGACGCGGTAGGCGAACTTCTCGCTCGGGTCGTAGACGAAGGCGAAACCACCGGTCATGCCCGCACCGAAGTTGTAGCCGGTCTCGCCCAGCGAGATCACGCAGCCGCCGGTCATGTATTCGCAGCAGTGGTCACCCGCGCCCTCGATCACCGCCAGGGCGCCCGAGTTACGCACGCCGAAGCGCTCGCCGGCGATACCCGCCGCGAACAACTGGCCACCGGTCGCGCCGTACAGACAGGTGTTGCCGATGATGGTCGCTTCGTTCGACTTGTAGCTAGCACCCTTCGGCGGGTAGATCACCACGCGGCCGCCGGCCATGCCCTTGCCGACGTAGTCGTTGGCATCGCCTTCCAGCTCCAGCAGCAGGCCCTGGGCGTTCCACACGCCGAAACTCTGGCCGGCCGAGCCCTTGAACTTCACCGTCAGGCAGCCGTCCGGCAGGCCGGCGGCGCCGTGGCGCTTGGCGATCTCTCCGGACAGGCGCGCGCCGATCGAGCGGTGGATGTTCTCGATGCCGTATTCGAGCGTCAACATCTGCTTGTTCTCGATCGCGCTCTGCGCGTCGGCCAGGATCTGCTCGGCCAGCTCGCCCTTGTCGAAGGACGGGTTGCGCTCGCTCACGCAGAAGTGCGGCTCCGATGCCGGAATGTGGCCTTGCGAGATCAGCGGAGTCAGGTCGAGTTTCTGCTGCTTGGCGGTGTCGCCGCCGACAAGCTCAATCAGATCGAGGCGACCGATCAGCTCTTCCATGGTGCGCACGCCCAGTTGAGCCATCAGCTCGCGGGTTTCCTCGGCGACGAACTTGAAGTAGTTCATCACCATTTCCGGCAAGCCGAGGAAGTACTTCGAACGCAGCTTCACTTCCTGGGTGGCGACACCGGTCGCACAGTTGTTCAGGTGGCAGATGCGCAGGTACTTACAGCCCAGCGCGATCATCGGCGCGGTACCGAAGCCGAAGCTCTCGGCGCCGAGGATGGCCGCCTTGATCACGTCGAGACCGGTCTTCAGGCCACCGTCCGTCTGCATCCGCACCCGGCCGCGCAGGCCGTTGGCGCGCAGCACCTGCTGCGCCTCGGTCAGACCCAGCTCCCACGGAGTACCGGCGTACTTCACCGAGGTCAGCGGCGACGCACCGGTGCCACCGTCGTAGCCGGAGATGGTGATCAGGTCGGCGTAGGCCTTGGCCACACCGGCGGCGATGGTGCCGACGCCCGGCTCGGCCACCAGTTTCACCGACACCAGCGCTTCCGGGTTCACCTGCTTCAGGTCGAAGATCAGTTGGGCCAAGTCTTCGATCGAGTAGATGTCGTGGTGCGGCGGCGGCGAAATCAGGCTGATGCCCGGCTTGGAGTGACGCAGCTCGGCGATCAGCGGGGACACCTTGTCGCCCGGCAGCTGGCCGCCTTCGCCCGGCTTGGCGCCCTGGGCTACCTTGATCTGCAGCACTTCGGCGTTCACCAGGTAGTGCGGGGTGACGCCGAAGCGGCCCGAAGCCACCTGCTTGATCTTGGACATGCGCTCGGTGCCGTAGCGGGACTGGTCTTCGCCACCTTCACCGGAGTTGGAACGACCACCCAAACGGTTCATCGCGGTGGCCAGCGCCTCGTGCGCCTCCGGCGACAGCGCGCCCAGCGACATGCCGGCGGAGTCGAAGCGCTTCAGGATGCTCTCGACCGGCTCGACCTGCTCAATGGCGATCGGGGTCACGTCCTTCAGCTTCATCAGGTCGCGGAACATCGCCACAGGGCGGGCGTTCACCAAGTGCGCATAGGTCTTGTACGCGTCGTAGTCGCCGTTCTGCACCGCCTTCTGCAGCATGGTGACCACGTCCGGGTTGTAGGCGTGGTATTCCTCGCCGTGCACATACTTGAGCAAGCCCCCCTGCGCCAGCGGGCGCATCGGGTTGAAAGCAAAGCGCGACAGCTGCTTCTGGTCGGTTTCGAAGTCGTCGAAGTTGGCACCGGCAATGCGGGTCACCGTGCCCTTCAGGCACAGGTCGACCACGTCCGGATGCACCCCGACCGCCTCGAACAGCTGCGAGCCGCGGTAGGAGGCAATGGTCGAGATGCCCATCTTCGACAGCACCTTGAGCAGACCCTTGTTGATGCCCTTGCGGTAGTGCTGCAGCGCCTCGTTCACCTTCAGCGACACTTCGCCGCGGTTCACCAGCTCGACGATGGTCTGGTAGGCGAGATACGGGTAGACCGCGGTCGCGCCGTAGCCGATCAGCGCGGCGATCTGGTGCGGGTCGCGAGCGGAGCCGGTTTCCACCACGATATTGGTCTTACAGCGCAGGCCGGTGTCGATCAGCGCATGATGCACCGCACCCGTGGCGAACAGCGCGTGGATCGGAAGGCGGTTCTCACCGACGTTGCGATCGGACAGCACCACCACCACCGTGCCTTCGCGCACCGCATCGGCCACATGCTGGGTCAGCTTCTCGATCGCCGACTTGAGATCGGTTTCCAGCGGGTCGTAGCACAGGTCGAAGGTGGTAGCCTTCAGGTGCGCTTCCGGACGGGTGGTGACGCGGGTGAACTTCTCATGCGACAGCACCGGGCTACGCACTTCGAGGCGCTTGGCGTGTTCGGCCGACTCCTCGAACATATTGCGTTCCGGGCCGAACACGGTGTTCAGCGACATCACTACCGCCTCGCGGATCGGGTCGATCGGCGGGTTGGTCACCTGGGCGAACTGCTGGCGCAGGTAGTCGAACGGCGAGCGGATCTTGCGCGATAGCACCGCCATCGGGGTGTCGTCGCCCATCGAACCGATCGCTTCCTGGCCGTCTTCGGCCAGTACGCGCAGGATCTGGTCGCGCTCTTCGAAGGTCAGGTTGAACAGCTTCTGGCGCTGCAGCAGCTCGTCGGCGCTCAGCGCCTCGATGCCGCTATCGTCCTCGATCGACAGTTCCAGGTACTGGGCGCTGTCCTTGATCCACTGGCGGTAAGGTTTGGCGCTTTTCAGTTGCGCATCGATGTCTTCCGGCATCAGCAGGTCGCCGGTTGCAAGATCCGCGGCGAACAGCTGGCCCGGTTTGACGCGACCCTTGCGCACTACATCTTCCGGCTTGTAGTCCCACACGCCCACTTCCGAGGCGATGGTCAGCACATTGTCACGGGTCAGCACCCAGCGCGCCGGGCGCAGGCCGTTGCGATCCAGCAGACAGGCGGCATAGCGGCCGTCGGTCAGCACGATGCCGGCCGGGCCGTCCCACGGCTCCATGTGCATCGAATTGAATTCGTAGAAGGCGCGCAGGTCCTTGTCGGTGGAGTCGACGTTCTGCCAGGCCGGCGGCACCAACAGGCGCAGCGCGCGGAACAGCGGAATGCCGCCCATCAGCAGGCCTTCGAGCATGTTGTCGAGGCTCATCGAGTCCGAACCGTCGGTCTGCACGATCGGACGTACCGTGTCCATATCCAGGTGCGGCGACTGCAGAATCTGCTCGCGCGCCTTGGCCCAGTTGCGGTTGCCCTGCACGGTGTTGATTTCGCCGTTGTGGGCGAGGAAGCGGAACGGCTGGGCCAGTTTCCACTGCGGCCAGGTGTTGGTCGAGAAGCGCTGGTGGAACACCGCCAGGCTGGACTCGAAGCGCTCGTCCTTCAGGTCGAGGAAGAAGTTCGCCAGGTTGTCCGGCGTCACCAGACCCTTGTACGACATCGTGTGCGGTGACAGCGTCGGCAGGTAGAAATAGGCGTCATCAGCCTTGTTGGCCTTCTCGGCGAGACGGCGGCCCATGTAGAGACGACGCTGGAAAGTCAGCTCGTCCATGCCGAACGGGCAGTTCACGAATACCTGAGAAATGGCCGGCAGCGTCTGCAGCGCGGCCTCGCCACAGGCGGAGACGTCAGTCGGCACGGTACGGAAACCGGCGACCTCGAGCTGCTGGGCTTCGAGATATTCCTTCAGGCGCCGCAGGCTGCGCTTGCCGGCCTCCTCGTCGGGATGGTGGAATACCAAGCCAGCGGCATAAGACGCTTTCAGACCGATCCCGCCCTCTTCGGCAACTGCACGCAGGAAACCGTCCGGTTTGCGGAACAACAGGCCACAGCCATCGCCCGACTTGCCGTCGGCCGCCACCGCACCGCGGTGGGTCAGCTTGGCGAGCGAAGAGATCGCGGTCTCCACCAACCAGTGGCTAGGTTTATCGTCGAGCTGGGCGATAAGGCCAAAACCGCAGCTGTCCTGTTCGAAATCCGGGCTATACAGGGTACCCTGCAGCCAGCGCTGTCTATCCATACCTTCTACCTGCTGATATTTGTGAAACGAATGATTCGATTCTAAAGGTAAGGCAACAGCAGCCGCAACCGCTTTTTGTGCAGCGCATAAGCCTATTAAAAACAAGCGTTTGCGCGCATTTTTTGCCGAAAATATTGAAAATTCTTAGACTTTTTTGACGGTTTTATTTCCATTTTTCCGACGTTGACATTCGAAAACACGACCTACTGGAAAAGCATTCCGAACAATCCAATCCATCGTAAAAGGAAGAGAAATGGATATTGTTAGGCAAAATACATGCACAAGACTGAGCCAGTGTCGGCCAAGCTCGAACTGATCCGCCAGCTGGCCGACCAGGCGTTCTCGCGATCGGCCGGCGCCCCATTGGTCAACGGCAATCGAGTCGAGCTCCTGTTCGATAGCACCGAGAACTTCCCGGCCTGGAAGGACGCGATCGCCGGTGCCAAGGAATCGGTGCTAATCGAGATGTATATCTTCGCCAATAACCGCTACGGTCGGCAGCTGCGCGAGTTGTTGGCCGAGCGGGCAACCGCCGGGGTAAAGGTGCGCTTGCTGTACGACTGGCTTGGCTCCTGGAAGGAGCACCTCACCGGCTTCTTCAAGCCCATCGTCGCAGCTGGCGGCGAAGTGCGTGCGTTCAACCCCCCGTCGCTGGTAGGGGGGCTGAGCCTGTTGGGACGCGACCATCGCAAACTGATCGTGGTCGACGGTCAAGAGGCTTTCGTGTCTGGGCTGTGCGTGTCGAGCCTCTGGGAAGGCAATCCGGCGCGCCAACTGCCACCTTGGCGCGACACCGGGCTGCGCCTTGCCGGTCCCCTGGTCGCCGACGCGATAGCGGCGTTCGCCGACAGCTGGGAGAGCTGTGGCACACCACTGTCGGATGATGCCCCTCCCCCTCACGCGGGGCCGACCGGCCCGGTTGCAGCCCGCCTGATCGCCACCACGCCGGCCACCGCCAACGTGATGCGGCTTGATCTGATGATTGCCAGCTTCGCCCGCCGCACGCTGTGGCTGACCGACGCCTACTTCATCGGTGCCGGCACCTATCTGGCCGCGCTGCAGAACGCAGCTCGTGATGGCGTCGATGTCCGCCTCTTGGTGCCCCGCTCCAGCGACATCGGCTGGATCGCCACCGTGTCACGCACGCTGTACCGGCCGCTATTGGAGGCCGGGGTACGGGTGTTCGAATGGAATGGTCCGATGATCCACGCCAAGACCGCCGTTGCCGACGGGCGCTGGGCCAGGATTGGCTCGACCAACCTGAACGCGTCAAGCTGGCTCGCCAACCGTGAGATCGACGTCGCCATCGAGGACGAGGTGCTGGCCAGTCAATTGGCCAGCAAGTTCTTGCAGGACCTGCAGAACGCTACCGAAGTGGTATTGGCCGGGCCGCGTCAACGCCCGACGCTGACCCGGCGCCGGCCACGCGATGTGCTGCTGCCGGTCTCGCCGCGCAGTTCGGCAGCGGCCGGCGCTTCGGCCGCTGCCCGCCAAGCGGCGCGGATCGGCGATGCCGTCGGCGCCGTGGTGCGCGGCAGCCGCAACGTCGATGCCAGCGAGGCGGCATCGTTCCTGACCATCGGCCTGTCGCTGCTGGCGCTGGCGCTGGCGATCGGCTTCTTCCCTTATCTGGTCGCTGCGCCGCTCACGCTGCTGCTGGTGCTGACCGGCGGAGCGATAACAGTGAAGGCACTCGGTCTTTACCGGGCCCGGCGGCGCAAAAAACAACATGCCTCCCAGCTGGCCGACAAGCCGGCCCCCACACACGACGACTCGTCACCCATGCCATAAAATCAACGATTTACAGCCGCACTCTGCCGTAGCTGCGAGGCAAGGTCGGTGCTGATCTTGTCTCCTGCACCGACCGTCTGCCGTGCCGGCTGGCACCGCGACACACTTTGTAACGTAATCCGACAACAATGCACCCTGCAAAAGGGCTACACTACGCGCCGTTTTTCCGGGTAGTTCCAGGCCGGCTGGCGGACGGTTGCCGAATCGGGCCCGGGGATAGGCTGCAAACTCAGCCTGCCTCGCAGGTACCACGCATCCAGTACGCACCGCGGCGCAAAGCGCCCCCTCCCCAGCGCCCCAAGGCAGGTGTTTTCCTCGCCCCTCGCGCACCGAGACAGTAAGGACTCAGGTATGCGTTTTCACTTTCCGCTCGTCATCATCGACGAAGATTTCCGTTCCGAAAACACCAGTGGCTCCGGCATCCGCGAACTTGCGGCCGCCATCGAAACTCAGGGCATGGATGTGATCGGCTATACCAGCTTCGGTGACATCACCTCGTTCGCCCAGCAGCAAAGTCGCGCAGCCGGCTTCATCCTTTCGATCGACGACGAGGAGTTCGGCTCGGGCACCCCCGAGGAGACCCAGCAAGCGCTCGCCAACCTGCGAGCCTTCGTCGCTGAGATCCGCCGCCGCAACCCGGACATTCCGCTCTACCTGTACGGTGAGACGCGCACCTCGCGCCACATCCCCAACGATGTGCTGCGCGAGCTGCATGGCTTCATCCACATGCACGAAGACACGCCGGACTTCGTCGCGCGCCACATCATCCGCGAGGCGAAGTCCTATCTCGATAGCCTGGCGCCGCCGTTCTTCAGCGCGCTGGTCGATTACGCCTACGACGGCTCCTACTCCTGGCACTGCCCGGGCCACTCCGGCGGCGTGGCATTCCTGAAGAGCCCGGTCGGCCAGATGTTCCACCAGTTCTTCGGCGAAAACATGCTGCGCGCCGACGTGTGCAATGCAGTCGAGGAACTCGGCCAGCTGCTCGACCACACCGGCCCGGTGGCCTCCTCGGAGAAGAACGCCGCGCGCATCTTTAACGCCGATCACTGCTTCTTCGTCACCAACGGCACCTCGACCAGCAACAAGATCGTCTGGCACAGCACCGTCGCCGCCGGCGACATCGTGCTAGTCGACCGCAACTGCCACAAGTCGAACCTGCACGCGATCATGATGACCGGCGCGGTGCCGGTGTTCCTGATGCCGACCCGCAACCACTACGGCATCATCGGTCCGATCCCGAAGTCGGAGTTCGAGCCGGCCACCATCAAGAAGAAGATCCTCGCCAACCCGTTCGCGCGCGAGATCCTGGCCCAGCACCCGAACGCCAAGCCGCGCATCCTGACGATCACCCAGTCGACCTACGACGGCATTCTCTACAACGTCGAGGAGATCAAGGGTCTCCTGGACGGCGAGGTCGACACGCTGCACTTCGACGAAGCGTGGCTGCCGCACGCAACCTTCCACGACTTCTACGGCGACTTCCACGCCATCGGCGAGGATCGGCCCCGCTGCCAGGAGTCGATGATTTTCTCGACCCAGTCGACGCATAAGCTGCTCGCCGGCCTGTCCCAGGCATCGCAGATCCTGGTGCAGGATCCGGTCAACCGTCAGCTCGATACTGATAGCTTCAACGAAGCCTACCTGATGCACACCTCGACCAGCCCGCAGTACGCGATCATCGCCAGCTGCGACGTGGCCGCGGCGATGATGGAGCAACCGGGCGGCCAGGCGCTGGTCGAGGAATCGCTGGTCGAGGCGTTCGACTTCCGCCGCGCAATGCGCAAGGTCGACGAGGAGTACGGCGACGACTGGTGGTTCAAGGTATGGGGGCCGGATAAGCTGTCCGACGACGGCGTCTGCGACCCGGCCGACTGGACACTGCGCGCCAACGAGCGCTGGCACGGCTTCGGCCCGGTAGCCGAGGACTTCAACCTGCTCGACCCGATCAAGGCAACGCTGATCACCCCGGGCTTGGACGTCGACGGCGAGTTCGCCGACAGCGGCATTCCGGCGGCGGTCGTCACCAAGTACCTGTCCGAGCACGGCGTGGTGGTAGAGAAGACCGGCCTTTACAGCTTCTTCATCATGTTCACCATCGGCATCACCAAGGGCCGCTGGAACACGCTGATCTCGCTGTTGCAGCAGTTCAAGGACGACTACGACAAGAACCAGCCGATGTGGCGCATCATGCCGGAGTTCGTCGCGAAGCAGCCGCAGTACGAGCGCGTCGGCCTGCGCGACCTGTGCCAGAAGATCCACGACGTCTACCGCCGCCACAACATCGCCCGACTGACCACCGAGGTCTACCTGTCGGACATGGTGCCGGCGATGAAGCCGTCGGACGCGTTCGCCAAGATGGCGCACCGCGAGATCGAACGGGTGCCGATCGACCAACTGGAAGGCCGCATCACCGCGGTGATGCTGACCCCGTACCCGCCGGGCATTCCGCTCTTGGTGCCGGGCGAGCGCTTCAACAAGACCATCGTCGACTACCTGCGCTTCGCCGAGGACTTCAACCGCGAACTGCCGGGCTTCGAGACCGATGTGCACGGCCTGATCGCCCAGGAGCGCGACGGGCGCCGGGTGTACGGCGTCGACTGCGTAAAGCAGTAAACGACCACGGCGCGGACTTTCCGCGCCGTTTTTCCATCCGGCCCAAGGCGCCGCGATTCGGCCAACCTTGGGCCATTGACAGAAGGACCCGATGTCCAAACGCCTCGTCTTCGTGCTCGACCTGATCGTCAACCTGGCGCTGCCCTGGCTCGCCTACAAGCTGACGGTGGACCGCTTTGGCGAATTCGGCGGCCTAGTCGCCTCGGCGATCCCGCCGATGCTATGGAGCTTGGTCGAGCTGGCGCGGTTTCGCCGGCTCGATCCGATCAGTGCCCTGGCACTCGGCGGCATCGCGCTGTCGCTATTGGGCCTCGTGCTCGGCGGCAGCCCGCGTCTGCTGCTATTGCGCGAGTCGCTGCTGTCCGGCGTGATCGGCCTGGTGTTTCTTGTCTCCCTGCTGTTCCGGCAGCCCTTGATCTATCACCTGGCGCACGCGACGCTGCGGCGCGAGGGTGGCGACCGGGCCGACGAGCTGCAGCGACGCTGGCAGGATAATCCAGTGATGCGCCGCGCGCTGCGCATGATGACCCTGGCCTGGGGGATGGGGCTGACCGGCGAAACCGCGCTGCGCAGCTGGATGGCGTGGAACTGGAGCAGCGAGCGCTTCCTGGCGGTATCGCCGCTGATAGGCTACGGTATCTACGGCGGGCTGATGCTGTGGACGTTCTGGTACCGGCGCCAGCTGAGCCACCTGCGGGCCGCTCCGCTGCCGTCACAAACAGCCTGAACCCGATCCTCAAAAGCAGGCTCGCAACAGCTTGCACCAATGACGTGTCGGTCATCTCGACGCCGCCGTTCTCCTTGTACCGTATTTCCGTTTCTTCGCGAACGCCTGGCCCGCGCGGCGGGGTTGGGAGGCTCAAAAGCAAACGGCCGCCCCATTGGGCGGCCGTTTCTATTCAATGCCTACGTTTCAAGGCAGGTATTGCATCGGATCGATCGCCTTGCCTTGATAGCGCAGTTCGAAGTGCAACTGGGTGCGGTCGGCAGCGGTGCTGCCCATCAACGCGATCTTCTGCCCCTGGCTGACACGCTGCCCTTCCTTGACCAACAGGCTCTGGTTATTGGCATAGGCAGTCAGGTAGTTGCTGTTGTGCTGGATGATCACCAGGTTGCCGTAGCCACGGATATTGGTACCGGCAAACGCCACCTTGCCGGCGGCGGCGGCCTGGATGGACGTGCCTGCGCCTCCACCGATATCGATACCCTTGCTGGCGCTGCCGTCGAAACGTCTGAGCAACGGCCCCTTCACCGGCCACTGCAGCGACAAGGCCTGAGCCGGTTTGGACGGCGCGGGAACTGGAGATGGAGCAGAGGAGGGAGACGGAGCGGGGGATGGAGCAGGAACCGGCGCAGGCGTCGGCTTATGGGCCGACCCCGCCGGCGGCAACGGCCTGGTCGGCGCCGGAGCGCCGCCTGCCGGCGGCACCACGCGCAGCACCTGCCCTGCATCGATCTGGGCGGCGTTGGCGAGATTGTTCCAGCGTGTCAGCTCGCCGACGCTGCGACCGTTGTTCTTGGCGATGCGATACAGCGTATCGCCTTGCTGGACGCGGTAATAGCCAGGGGGAACCGGTCCGCTAGTGCTGGCGCAGGCGGCAATGAGGCCTGCGCACAACGCCGCGCAGGCAGTCGCCCGCATGCGGATAAAATGGAACAGGGAAAATCGCATGGCCGCCATTCTAGCATCGACGTGCCAAATGGACGCATCACCCCCTTTTCCTAGCCGCTCAGCATAGCCTTGACCTTGCAGAGCAGCTCAGGCATCGACCGGACCGGCCCTCCTCGTGGCTTCTATTTCGCCTATCAGCCCGGTCTGCCCAAACAGCCTCCCATCCTCCTCCACGGCAGAGCTCAGCCGAGCGCCTGCGCCAAGTCGGCGAGCAAGTCGTCGATGTCCTCGATGCCAATCGACAAGCGCAGCAGCCCCTCGCGAATGCCGAGCTTCTGCTTCTGTTCGACCGGCACTGAACCGTGCGACATCGTCGCCGAATGGTTCACCAGCGATTCTACCCCGCCGAGCGATTCGGCCAAGGCGAACAGCTTCAACCGCTCGGCAACGCGGCTCGCCGCCTCGCGGCTGTCGTCCTTCAGATAGACCGACACGATGCCTCCAAAACGGCGCATCTGTTTCGTCGCCAGCGCGTGGTTCGGAAACTCCGGCAGGCCCGGGTAGAACACCCGCTCGATCGCCGGATGCGCCTCAAGGAAGGCGGCGACGCGTTCGGCGTTGTCGCAGTGGCGATCCATTCTGAGTGCCAGGGTCTTGATACCACGCAAGGTCAGAAAGCAGTCCTGCGGCCCCGGCACCGCACCTGTCGAGTTCTGGATGAAGCGGATCGCCTTGTAACGGGCCTCATCGTTCAAGGCCACCAGTCCCAGCAGCACGTCGGAGTGGCCGCCCAGATACTTGGTCGCCGAATGCACCACGATGTCGGCGCCCAGTTCGAGCGGGTTCTGCAGATACGGTGTCGCAAAGGTATTGTCGACCGCCACCGCCACGCCGTAGCGATGCGCCTCGGCTGACAGTGCTGCGATGTCCACGATGCCTAGCAGCGGGTTGGTCGGCGACTCCAGCCACAGTAGCTTGACGTTCGCCGTCAGCTGATCGGCCAGGCTGGCCGGGTCAGAAAGATCGGCGAAACGCACCTCGATGCCCTGCTCGGCCAGTACCCGAGTCAGCAGGCGGTAGGCACCGCCATATAGATCGGCCACTGCCAACACCGCGTCACCCGGCTTCAGGCTAGCGCGCAGCACTGCGTCGATCGCCGCCATGCCGCTGGAGAAGGCCAGGCCGTAGCGGGCGTTCTCCAGGCTAGCCAGACAGTCCTCCAGTGCCGCACGGGTCGGCGTGCCACTGCGCGCATACGAGTACGGCAGCTCCTCGCCGACATGGTGGTGGGCGAACACCGAGGTCTGATACAGCGGCGGCATAACGGAGCGATTATGTTGGTCGGGGTCATGTCCGATGTGGATCGCCCGTGTCGCAAATTTCATTCGATTTCTCCCGCTGTTTCGCTAGTGGACAGCCCAAACCGACCGGAAATCGGCCTCGAGCTACCCATTCAAATTTCATGACCCCTACCCTACGGTAAACGGACCAACCTCTGTCGGGAACAGGCTGCCAATGCACCGATCAAGACGTGGCCAAGCGCTGTTTGCACCACAGCCCCATCGTAACGACGCAGAGCCCTCCGCATGCTGCCTAGCGTAACTCCCGACAAAGCCTCAACAATGCACGCTATATTCTGCCTCATTCAGCAGTCAAACCGGCGTTTGCCGGCCATGCACAGCTGGTATAGCAACTTACCACAATGCTCGGCGAGCAAACGACCGGCTCATGTGTGCACCGTTCTCGAAGCCAAGCTGAGGGCCTGAGCACCGGCTCGCGGATACGACAACGCCCCGTGGCAACGGGGCGCTATGCTGGCTCTCTATTCGGCCGCATTCAGCGTTGGTGCGCGCGTTCCAGGCGCAATTCGACCCGCTTCTGCAGCCGCTCGAAGCTGGCCGACAGGACCCAGTATACGCCCGCCGCAGCCAAGTACAGCGGCAGCGGTTGGAAAGTCTGCGCGATTAGCTCCTTGGTCGCCAGCATCAGCTCGGTGACGGTGATCACCGACACCAGCGAGGTGTCCTTGATCAGCGAGATCAGACTGTTCGACAGGCTGGGCACAGCGAGGCGCAGCGCCTGCGGTGCCACCACGAAACGCATCGTCTGCCACCAGGAGAAGCCCAGCGACAGGCCGGCGTCCCACTGTCCCTTGTGCACCCCGGCGATCGCGCCGCGCATGCTCTCGGACAGATACGCAGCCACGTTCAGCGTCAGCGCCAGGATGCCGGCGCTCAGCGGCGAGAATTCGATGCCGATGCTAGGCAGGCCGTAGTAGATCACGAAGATCTGCACCAACAGCGGCGTACCGCGTATCAGGCTGACATACAGTGCGGCGATCTGCGCCAGCACCGGCACCTTCGCCACCCGTACCAAGGCGACCACGAAACCGAGCGCCAGGCCGAGCACCATCGATGCCACCGCGAACGCCAGCGTGTAGCCGGTGCCCTGCAACAATACCGGCCACGCCAGCTTGACCAGCTCCCACCAAGGATGATCCATGCACTCTCCCAAAGACGACGCCCCCGCGTAGAGCGGGGGCGCAAGGCAATGGCGGTTATTTTAGCGCGAAACGATGCTTATTTCTTCGCCACCGGCGCCTTGGAGACATCGATACCGAACCACTTCACCGAGATCTTCTTGAAGGTACCGTCAGCCTTCATGCCGTTCAGGGCACCGTCGATCGCGCTCTTGAACTGTGGGTTGCCCTTGGCAAACGGAATCGCCATCGTCACCGTCTCGCCGACTGGTGCGCCGGCCTTAACCGGCAGCTTCGATTCTTTGATCGCGAACGGGATCAGCAGACTGTCATTCAGCGCCGCGTCGATGCGGCCGGAGGACAGATCCTGCAGGTACTCCGGTGCGCCCGGGTAGGTCTTCACCTCGATCCCGGCGACCTTCTTGGCCATATCGGCGTAGTTACTGCCCTGGCCGACGCCAAGCTTCTTGCCCTTCAGATCGTCCAGGCTCTTGAAGCTGCGCGTCTCGCTCTTGCGTACGATCAGCTGCGGGCTGGAAATGGTATATGGCACCGAGAAATCGAACACCTGTTGGCGCTGCGGTGTAATCGACACCTGGTTGACCACCACATCGAACTTGCCGGCCTGCAGGCCAGCCAACAGGCCGCTCCATTCGGCGGTAGTGAATTCCGGCTTCACCTTCAGACGCTTGGCCACTTCGGTGATCACGTCAACGTCGAAGCCGGTCAGCTGCTGCTTGCTGTCCTTGAAGTTGAACGGGGGATAGGTCCCTTCCAGGCCGATCTTCAGCGTGCCACGCTGGTGCACGGTGTCGATCAGGTCGGCGGCAAATGCCGACGAGGCAGTGGCCAGCATGGCCAGCGAAACAAGCAGCTTTTTCATCTACATATGACCTTTAGTTATTAATATTAATAACAACATAACAACTAGGAATTTACCAACTTTGCCTCTATTTGGCCAGTTGGCAATGCCTATCGCTGACATTCTATGTTGCTATCGGCCAGGCTGCAGCTACGCCCCACTCCTCAAGCCATACCACCAACCACAAGCTAGTCCGAGCTCCCCATAGGCGTCGTGACAGGCAAGGCAGCGGTCCGGGTCTCCGCCCCCCCCTTCCCAACCGATTGCGCTACCACCTCGCCATTACCGGCGGCGGCATAATGCGCCTCCGGCAGGAATCCGGTCGGCAGATAGCGCGCGTACATGGTCCGGTTCGGCATCCCGAGCTTCGCCAGGAAAGCATCGACCTTCGGCGCCCACAACGACAAGCCCTCCGGATGCGCCATCATATTGTGCGAGTCATTCAGGAAGTTGCCGACTGCCACCAACTCGGCCTTGCCACCCGAGGCGGTATAGCGCTCGAGCATGCCGCGCCAAGTGGAGGTGGAGAAGATGCTGTCGTTGTCGCCGTAGAACCAGAGTGACGGTACGTGGGTAGCCGCACCGTAATGGCCGGCGGCATCAGCCAGATGCGAGCTCCACCATGGGCATTGCGGCTCGTTGAGCCCGCCCGAGAAGTTGACCAGCCCACGCACGCCTGGATAGTTGAGCGTACCGACCGCCAGCGTGTTCCAGCCGCCAAAGCTTTGGCCGGCGACGATGATCCGCTGACCATCGATGTCGGGCTGCTTCGCCATATAGCTGATCACCGCACGGATGTCGGCAGCTTGCTGCCGGCCATCCGCCTCGATGTCGCAGTCGTGCAGCTCGAAGCGCCCGCCCGAGCCCGCGAAGCCCCGCAGCATCGGCAGCACCACCGCGTAGCCCCGCGACAGGAAATAGCGCGTCGCGTAGCGGGCGCGATAGCGCGGCTGTTGCTCGGGATGGCCAGCGTCCTTGCCATGGTTCATCACCACGAGCGGAAACGGGCCAGGGCCGCTCGGCTTGAACAGCGTGGCCTGCAGCATGACCGGATGAGTAGTCCCCACCGGCACCTGGACCACCTGTTCATTCAACGACGCATCCAAAAGCTCGTCGGCGCGGCAAAAGGCACTGGCCAGCAGCAAAAGCCCCAACGAACCAAATAATAACGTCAGCAACGATATTCTTTGGAAAATCAAAACCATATCTGAGATCCGCAGCTATCCGACGCACACAAGTCGCGACTCTAAAGTAAAAATCTGCGTTGTCAAATACCTTTCCGGCGAACGGTGCGATTTATGTCATCTGGCTTAATTTCTCTCCTCTATCCCACCCTTACCCCACCCCATACCCCCTCTTTCACCTACCCTGAAGCATGCCGGCTGGTGCGCCGTTCCTGCCGTTTTGACAAGCCGGTACAACCATGAAAAAAGCCCGGCATCCACCGGGCTTTTCTATTGCAGCGCAACAACTCAGACGTTGAACAGGAAGTTCATCACGTCACCATCCTGCACTACGTACTCTTTGCCTTCCGAGCGCATCTTGCCGGCTTCCTTGGCCTTGCTTTCGCCGCCACAGGCAATGAAATCAGCATAAGAAATCGTCTGCGCGCGGATGAAACCACGTTCGAAGTCGGTGTGGATCACGCCGGCCGCCTGCGGAGCGGTATCGCCCTTGTGGATGGTCCAGGCACGCACTTCCTTCACACCGGCGGTGAAGTAGGTCTGCAGGCCCAGCAGATCGTAGCCGGCACGGATCAGGCGATTCAGGCCCGGCTCTTCCAAGCCCATCTCGGCCAGGAACTCGGCCTTGTCGGCGTCGTCGAGCTCGACGATCTCCGATTCGATCGCCGCGCACAGCGCCACCACCGGCGCGCCTTCCTTGTCGCCCAGCGCCTTGAGCTTGTCGAGGTGTGCGTTGTTCTCGAAACCGTCCTCGGCCACGTTGGCGACGTACATCGCCGGCTTGATCGTCAGGAGGCAGAACGGCTTGAGCAGCGCGATCTCTTCCGCATCGAGGCCGAGCGAACGGGCCGGATGGCCCTGGTCGAGGTGCGCGCGCACCTTCTCCAGCACGCCGACCAGGCGGATCGCTTCCTTGTCGCCGGACTTGGCCTTCTTGCCGTCGCGCTGGATGGCTTTTTCGACGGTGGCGAGGTCGGCCAGCGCCAGTTCGGTACCAATGGTCTCGATGTCTGCGATCGGGTCGACGCGGCCGGCCACGTGTACCACGTTATCGTCGTCGAAGCAGCGCACCACGTTCACAATGGCGTCGGTCTCGCGGATGTTGGCAAGGAACTGGTTGCCGAGGCCCTCGCCCTTGGAGGCGCCTGCCACCAGGCCGGCAATGTCGACGAACTCGACGATGGCCGGCTGGATCTTCTGCGGGTTAACGATCTTCGACAGCGCGTCGAGACGCGTATCCGGCACCTCGACGATGCCGACGTTCGGCTCGATGGTGCAGAACGGGTAGTTGGCGGCTTCGATGCCGGCCTTGGTCAAGGCGTTGAACAGGGTCGACTTGCCGACGTTCGGCAGACCAACGATGCCACACTTGAGGCTCATGAGGTGTCCTTCTGAAACGGGTCCACGCTGCCGGTCACCGCGCTTCGGCCAAGCTTGGCCGGCCGCGCACCCGCAGACGGAAATTCACAAAAAAACAATTATATCAGTTTGCGCGCCCAAGCCCCTCGCCATTGCCGGACGGCACCCCGCGAGGTTGCGATGCCACAAACCGGGCAAGTCCAGCCTTACCGAGACAATCGGGTTGAAAATGCTATCGGGCGGCTCAGCGCGCAGTGTGCAGCATCTTCATCGCCGCTGCAAAATCGCCGGAGAGCACCGTCGGCAGCGTGTCGAGGGCGCGCAGGATTGCGCCGTCGATCTGTTCCTGCTCTTCGCTGCGCGGCTTCTTCAGCACGAAGTTGACCACCTCATTGCGCTCGCCCGGATGCCCGATGCCGAGGCGCAGCCGCCAGAAGTTCGGCGAGCCAAGCTTGGCGATAATGTCCTTCAGGCCGTTGTGACCACCGTGACCGCCTCCTTGCTTGTAGCGTGCCACGCCCGGGTCGAGGTCGAGCTCGTCGTGCACCACCAGAATCTCATCCGGCAGGATCTTGTAGAAGCGCGCCAACGCCACCACCGCCTGGCCGGACAGGTTCATATAGGTCATCGGCTTCACCAGCCACACTTCGCCGGCTGGGGTGTTGGCGCGTGCCACCTCGCCGAAGAACTTGCTCTCGGACTTGAACGTGGCCTTCAGTTGCCAGGCCAGCTCGTCGAGCAGCCAGAAGCCGGCATTGTGTCGGGTGCGCGCATACTCCGGCCCCGGGTTGCCCAGGCCGGCGATCAGTCGAATTCCACTCATCTCGTTCGCTCAATGAAAAAGCCCGCTGTGGCCGAGGCACACAACGGGCTGAGGTCTTGCCAGAGGCAGACTTATTCGGCTTTGACTTTGCCCGAAGCCGAAGCGATGGCCAGGTCTTCGTTGCGCAGCAGCGAAACGCTTTCCACGCCTTCCGGCAGTTTCAGGTCGGACAGGTGAACGATCTGGCCGCCGATGGTAGCGGACAGGTCCACTTCGATGAAGTTCGGCAGGTTGCCCGGCAGAGCGCGGACTTCCACTTCGTTCAGGATGTACGACAGACGGCCGCCGTGCAGCTTCACAGCCGGCGATACGTCAGCGTTCACGTAGTGCAGCGGTACACGAACGTGAACTTTTTCGCTCATGTTCACGCGCTGGAAGTCAACGTGCATCACTTGCTGCTTGTACGGGTGCATCTGGAAGTCACGCACCAGTACTGGCTCTTTCGCGCCGTCAACGATCAGCTCGATCACGCTGGTGTGGAAAGCTTCGTCTTTCAGTGCGTAGAACACGGTGTTGTGGTCAACGGTCACTGCTTCCGGAGCCTTGTCGCCACCGTAGATAACAGCCGGGGTTTGGCCAGCGTGACGCAGGCGGCGGCTCGCACCAGTGCCCTGTTCAACACGCTTGGCAGCAATCAGTTCCAATGCCATGGTAAAACTCCTTTGCGGGCGGACAATGCCGCCCCGATTAAAAATCACCGCTCCGCCGCGACCAGCGCGAGCGATGTTTACGGCAGGCAGGCGCCTGTCGAAACCAGTTCCTCGTTGAAGAGGTAGGACACCGATTCTTCGTTGTTGATCCGGCGCAGCGTCTCGGCCATCAGGCCGGCGATCGATACGGGACGGATGCGCGAGCAGGCGCGTGCCTGGGCGGACAACGGGATGGTATCGGTCACCACCACTTGGTCGATGTCGGAATTCTGAATGCGGTCGACCGCCTGGCCCGAGAACACCGCGTGGGTCGCATAGGCGACCACTTTGACCGCACCACGCTCTTTCAGCGCCGAAGCAGCCTTGCACAGGGTGTTGGCAGTGTCGATCATGTCGTCGATGATCAGGCAGGTACGGCCCGATACGTCGCCGATGATGTTCATCACTTCGGCCACGTTAGCCTTCGGACGACGCTTGTCGATAATCGCCAGATCGGCGTTCAGCGCCTTGGCGGTGGCACGGGCACGCACCACGCCGCCGATATCCGGGCTGACCACCAGCAGGTCTTCGAAACGCTGGGCAACGATGTCCTTCAGCAGCACCGGGGTGGCGTAGACGTTGTCGACCGGGATGTCGAAGAAGCCCTGGATCTGGTCGGCATGCAGGTCGACGGTCAGCACGCGGTCGATGCCGGCGGTAGCCAGCATGTTGGCGACCAGCTTGGCCGAGATCGGCACACGGGCCGAGCGCGGACGACGGTCCTGACGGGCGTAGCCGAAGTACGGAATCGCTGCGGTGATCCGGCCGGCCGAAGCACGCTTGAGCGCGTCGGCCATGGTCAGGATTTCCATCAGGTTGTCGTTGGTCGGGTTACAGGTCGACTGCAGGATGAACACGTCGCGACCGCGGACGTTTTCCAGCAGCTCCACTGCCACCTCTCCGTCGGAGAAGCGGCCTACATCGGCGCGCCCCAGCGAGATGTCGAGGTGCTTGACCACATTGTGTGCGAGTTCCGGATTAGCCGTTCCGGTAAAGACCATCAAACTGTCGTATGCCGCCATGATACTTTTGCCTGTCGATGAACGAAGAAAAAGCGTGTAAGGATTAACTTACACGCTTTTATTCACTTCATATATGTGAAGTTCTTGGCTGGGGAGGTAGGGATCGAACCTACGAATGCCGGAATCAAAATCCGGTGCCTTACCACTTGGCGACTCCCCAGTAAACAGATTGTCAGCCTTTGTCGAACATCGGGTGCTTACTCAACCCTCTTGCGACGAACCCGCGCCACTTTGTCGACAACTGCTCAAAAACTTTATTTGCCTGGTCTTGCGTATCGCACTCCAGAAATATGCAACTTCCGGATCCAGTCATCAGTGCCGGACCGTATGCACTCAATTCATTCAGAGCCTGATCCACCACCGGGTAATTCTTCCGAACCACGCTCTGCATGTCGTTGCGACGTTGCTGCGTTGTTTCGAGGGTTCGCATTATGGAGGGGGCCGAATTCCTTGTCAACAGGGGAGATGAAAAAATTTGTGCAGTCGGAATATGCACGCCCGGATGCAGTACCACGTACCAGTTGTCCGGCAGATCGAGCGGTGTCAGCTCCTCGCCAACGCCGGTGGCGAAGGCGTTGCGGCCGAACACGAACACCGGCACGTCGGCCCCGAGCTTGAGCCCCAGCGCCATCAGGCCCTCGCGGCTGAGCCCCGCGTTCCATAGCCAGTTCAGCGCGACCAGCACGGTGGCGGCGTCGGAGCTGCCGCCGCCGAGCCCGCCGCCCATCGGAATGCGCTTGGTGAGGCGAATGCTGGCCCCCTGCCGGGTTCCGCATGCCTGCTGCAGCAGCCGGGCGGCGCGCACGGTCAGGTCGGTGTCGGGATCGACGCCCGGAATCGGCGTCAACAGTTCGATCACGCCGTCGTCGCGACTCGCCAGCTCGACGGTGTCTTCGAGGTCGATGAAGCGGAACACGGTCTCGAGCAGGTGGTAGCCATCGGGACGCCGGCCAGTGATCTTCAACGTCAGGTTGAGCTTGGCCGGGGCGGGATACGCGTGAAACTGACTCATGGCTATCTGAAATAAACGGGTTAAAGGTTGACCAAGCACGCCTCAAGGCTGCTGCCAGGCGTGCGTGACCAGCTTGATCGACAGCCGGTCGCGGACCAGCTCGACCCGTTTTGGCACGCGGCTTACCGTGTCGCCCTCGTCGCGAAAGAACCGGATGGTCCAGCCCTGTTGCTGCAGCGCGCCGTCAGCGAGCCGCTCGCTCGGCGCGTTGGGCGCCGGTACGCCACGGATCCACCACACCAGATTATCGAGTGGCAGCGTCCAGCCCAGCGTCTCGTTGGTCAGCTCCTCGACGTTGGCCGAGCGGGTCTCTTTGCCGTCGGCCTCCAAGAGCACGCCATCGGCGTCGCGGGTCAGGCGGGCGACAGTACTGCCGACGGGAGTCGTGATCGACACCACGTCGCGAGTCGGCGCATGCTGCCAGTCGAAGTTACCGTAACTCCCCTTGTCATCGACCTTCACCGCCAGTCGGCCTGAGACACTGAATGGCGTATCGATCGCCTGCCCCGGCAGATTGACCGGCTGGAACGGTTGCTGGGTGGCACAGGCCGTCACCAGCAACGTCGCCGCCAGCAGGACGGCTCGCACGAATAGGCGAGCGCTCATTCGCCCCCCAGTCGGTGCATGGTCTCGTTCAGCACCTGATGCTGCGGATCGATCGCCTTGCCCTTGGCCCAGACCTCACGGGCCTCCGCGACGTGCCCCCGTTTAAACAGCACTTCACCAAGGTGAGCCGCTACTTCCGGATCGGGAAGCAAGGCGAACGCACGTTGCAGATAACTTTGCGCCGACTCAAGGTGACCGAGTTTGTACTGCACCCAGCCCATGCTGTCGAGGATGGTCGGATTGTCCGGTTCCTGCTTCAGCGCTCGAGCGATGTAGCTGTGCGCTTCCTTGTAGCGGGTCGTGTGAATGGCGAGCGTATAGCCGAGCGCATTGAGTCCCTGCGGATCGTTCGGCTTCTCGTGAAGATAGGCCCTCAGATCGCGCTCGGTCGCACTGAAGTTGCCGAGTTGCTCGGAGACCATCGAGCGCTGGTAGAGCAGTTCCGGCGCCTTCGGCGAGGCGACGAGCGCGTTGCTGAGCAATTGGTAGGCGCGCTGCGGCTGCTTCACCTCGATGGCGATCTGCGCACCGATGATCGCCAGCTGATTGCGTTCCTGCTCGGTATGGCCAATACCGGCGAGCCGGTTCAGCCCCTGATCGAGCCGTCCCTCCTTGGCGTCGAGTTCAGCCAGGCGCGCCTGGGCAGCCAAGTACTGTGGCCCGTGGCCGACCTTCTGGAACCACTCTCTCGCCTCGGCCACGCGATCACGTTCCTCAGCCAGCTGGCCGAGCGTGTAACGCAAAAAGTCAGCGTCCGGATAATGCTCGTCGAGCGCGCCCTTCAGGGAGCGCTCAGCGTTCGGGAAATCATTGAGCTGGTAGGACAACAGGCCAACGGCAAACAGCAGGTCCGGATTCTTTGGGTCGTTCTTCAGCAGCGCTTGGAACGCCACCAATGCTTCGTCGAAGCGCCTGGCGCTAACCAAGAGGCGCGGATAAGCCAGTTTCAGCTCGAAGCTGGCGTCAGGGCGCCGATCGAGCTCACGCTTGAGAAAGGCGATCGCCGCATTCTGGTCGCTACGGCGCAGGCGGTCGGTCTCCCAGGCCACCGGCAGGTCCCACTTCGGCGCCAGCACCGCCAACTTGTCGAATTCGGCATCGATGGTAGCCTGATCATTGGCTTCGCTGGCCACCGCTATCAGTGCGAAATGCGCCTCAGGCAGTTTCGGATAACGCGCTGCCAGTTCCTTGACCAGTTCAACCCCGCCCTGCTTGTCGCCCTGGCGCAAGGTGAGCCGCGCCAACTGGATGAAGATCGCCCCGGCACGCTGCGGTTCGCGTTGCAGCAGATCGTCGATCAACGGCCGGCTTTCGGCCAGCTTGCCGGTGCGCAGCAGCACGATGAACAGCTGCTCCCGCGCAAGAGCAGAACTCGGATCGAGTTCGACCCACAGCTTCAGCGCGTCGGTCGCAATCTTCAGTTGGCCGGACACCATCGCGAACTCTGCGGCACGCTGAGCCATGCGCGGGTCCCGGGTCTGGCGTGCCAGCTCCAGATAGGTCAGCGCAGAGCTGGCCGGCACGCCACGCTGCGCGGCGATCTCGCTGGCGACCACGCCGTAGAGCAACTGGTCGGTCAACTCCACCTTCGGCAGCTTGGCCTCGGCTTCCGCCTTAGCCTTCGCGTCGGCCGCTTCGCGGGCGGCTTCCTCGGTACTCGCAGTCGGCTTGCCCGAAGTGGCAGGACTGAATTGGGCGCAGGCCGCCAGCAGGCAGACCAGTAAGAGTGGAAGCGTGCGGGAAAGTGTCGTCCGGGAAAGAGTCATCGTGATCCAGTGCGGTTCAGCGGTTCGCGCCAGCAGGTAGAATACCATGTCCACTGCCCGCCGCCTGAGTCTGGGCGGGCTTTTTCACGGGATTTAGAGGAGTTTGTCATGCCGGAGCTGCCGGAAGTCGAAACCACCCGCCGAGGCGTTGCGCCGGGGCTGATCGGCACCACGATTGAAAGCGTCACGGTCCGCAATCCGCGGCTGCGCTGGCCGCTGCCGCCTGACCTGGCCGAACGACTCGCCGGCCAGCGTGTACTGGCGGTGACCCGACGTGCCAAGTATCTGCTACTACAGTTTGCCGACGGCACGCTGATCGTCCATCTGGGCATGTCCGGCAGCCTGCGCTTCGTGCCAATCGGCACGCCACCGGAAAAGCACGATCATGTCGACTGGCAGCTGTCGAACGGTCAGCTGTTGCGTTACCGCGACCCCCGCCGCTTCGGCGCGGTACTGTGGCACATCGGCCCGATCGAGCAACACCCGCTGTTGGCCAGTCTGGGACCCGAACCGCTATCCGACGCGTTCGACGGCGAGCACCTGTTCCGCTCGCTCGACGGACGCAGCGTGGCGATCAAGCAGGCAATCATGGACAACCATCTGGTCGTCGGCGTCGGCAACATCTACGCCAACGAGGCGCTGTTCCACGCCGGCATCAATCCGACCCGTGCCGCCGGCCGGCTCAGCCGCACAGACTGCCAACACTTGGCCGAGGCGATCAAGATGGTGCTGGCGCGCGCAATCGAGGCCGGCGGCAGCACGCTGCGCGACTTTGTCGGCGCCGGCGGTGAGCCGGGCTATTTCCAGCAGACGTACTACGTGTACGGCCGCCAGGAAGAACCCTGTCGTCACTGCGGTACGCCGATCCGCCAATTACGCCAAGGCCAGCGCAGCAGTTACTATTGCCCGCTATGCCAGCCGTGCTAGAGTGGCTGCCTGTTTTTTCACCGATTGCTGACTGAAGCCACGCATGCCCGGCCGTCCCACCACCTCGTTTCCCACCCGCCTTGGCCGGAGCGCCCGGCTGCTCAGCCACTTGTTCCTCGGGCTCTACGTGCTGGCGTTCCGCTACCCGAGGTTGAGCCACGCCGCCCGTGCGGCGATCAACCAGCGCTGGTCCGCACAGCTGATCCGCATCCTGGGTATGAAAGTCCGCGTGCTCGGCAAGGCGCCGGGACTCCTGGCGCACAACACGCTGTTGGTCGCCAACCATGTGTCCTGGCTGGACATCTTCGCGCTCAACAGCGTCACCGTGTCGCACTTCGTCGCCAAGCGCGAACTGCGGCGCTGGCCGGTGATCGGCTGGATGATCAAGAATGCCGGCACGGTATTCATCGACCGCACCAGCCGCCGCGACGCCAGCCGGGTCAACGAACAGCTGGCGCACTCGCTGAGCCAGGGCAGCTGCATGGCGGTGTTCCCCGAAGGCACCACCACGGACGGCACCGATCTCTTGCCGTTCAAGGCCTCGCTGTTCGAGTCGGCGCGTATGGCGGGAAGTCACGTACAACCGGTGGCGTTGCGCTACCTTGACGAGCACGGACGGCTGACCACCCTACCCGCCTATATCGACAAGATCAGCCTCGTACGCTCGCTCGGCCGCATCCTGTCGATGCCGTCCGGCACCGTCGAGCTGGTATTCGGCCAAACATTACAGGCGCACGCCGAGGAGGAATGCAGCCGCTTCCAGCTGGCCGAAGCCGCCCGCGCCGAAGTAGCAAGCGGCCTCGGCCTCACACCACCAGCGCCCGCTCAGCCACGCAAGCCAACGAGAACACCTGACGATCTTCCAGCCTGAGCGCGGTCAGGCTGCCGCCCCATAGGCAGCCGGTGTCGATCGCCAGTATC
This sequence comes from Crenobacter oryzisoli, assembly GCF_030385785.1. Classification (GTDB taxonomy): domain Bacteria; phylum Pseudomonadota; class Gammaproteobacteria; order Burkholderiales; family Chromobacteriaceae; genus Crenobacter_A; species Crenobacter_A oryzisoli. The sequence goes on along the minus strand of NZ_JAUEDK010000038.1, from coordinate 3,484 downwards.
TCGTCGGTCAGATAGAGACCCAATGCCGACCAGTGCCCGCAGATGATCGGCAACGCGGTACTGCGCCGGTTCGGAACGTCGAACCACGGGGTCAGAGATGCCGGCGCCTTGTCGAGCTCTCCCTTGAACGTCAGATCCAGCTCGCCGTCGCGGTTGATGAAGCGCATCCGCGTCATCGCGTTCACCACCAGCCGCAGCCGGTCCATGCCGCGCAGCTCGTCGCTCCAGCGCGCCGGCTTGTTGCCGTAGAGCTGCGCCATAAAGCGCCGAAAGCCCGGACCGGCCAACTCGCCTTCCACCTCTTCGGCCAGGCGCAACGCCTTACCGATCGTCCAATCCGGCATCAGGCCGGCATGCACCATCGCGAACTCCTGGTCGGCCACCATCAAGGGCTGGCAGCGCAGCCAGTCCAGCAGCAGCTTGCCGTCGGACGCATCGAGCACCGCCGACAACGTGTCGTCGCTCTTGACCCGCCCGAAGCCCTCCGACACCGCCAGGAGGTGCAGATCATGGTTGCCGAGCACCGTCTGCACGCAGTCGTCGTGGCGCATCACCCAGCGCAGCACCTCGAGAGAAGCGGGGCCACGGTTGACCAGATCGCCGGTCAGCCACAGCGTGTCGCGGCCCGGGTTGAACTCGATGTGCCGTAGCAATTGCTGGAACGGTTCGAAGCAGCCCTGAATGTCGCCAATCGCGTAACTTGCCATGGATGACTATCCTTATCTTTGAGTCGGCGACCGCCCCGATGCGTCGCCCTAAGTCGAATGATACCCCAAGCCTGCGTGCTACAATGCGCGGCCTCCATGACAGTTGATCCCCTTCTTCCGATGAGCGCTCCCGACCTCAATCCCCCGCAACGATCAGCCATCCAGTACCTGGACGGGCCGCTGCTGGTATTGGCCGGGGCCGGCAGCGGCAAGACCCGGGTGATTACCTTCAAGATCGCACATCTGGTGCGCCACGCCGGCATCTCTGCGCGCAACATCGCCGCGATCACCTTCACCAACAAGGCCGCGCGCGAAATGATGGAGCGGGTCGGCAAGATCCTGTCGCCGGCCGAGGCCAAGGGCCTGACGGTATCGACCTTCCACTCGCTGGGCATGCGCATCCTGCGCGAGGAGGCGCCGCACCTAGGCTACAAGCCGCAGTTCTCCATCCTCGACGCCTACGACGCCGGCAAGATCATCGCCGACGTCCTCAACACCACCAGCAAGGACGAGATCCGCAAGGTGCAGAGCCAGATCTCGCTGTGGAAAAACGACTTCCAGTCGGCCGAGCAGCGCGTCACATTGGCCGAAACCGAGTGGGACCGGGTGTGTGCGCAGGTCTACCTGAGCTACCAGGCCACGCTGACCGCCTATCAGGCGGTCGACTTCGACGACCTGATCCGCCTGCCGATCGAGCTGTTCCGCAAGCATCCCGAGGTGCTGGAGAAGTGGCAGAACCGGCTGCGCTACCTGCTGCTCGACGAATACCAGGACACCAACACCTGCCAGTACCAGATGGTGAAGCTGCTCACCGGGGTGCGCGGCATGTTCACCGCGGTCGGCGACGACGACCAGTCGATCTACGCCTGGCGCGGTGCCAACATGGAGAACCTGCGCCTGTTGCAGCAGGACTTCCCCAAGCTGAAGATCATCAAACTGGAGCAGAACTACCGCTCCACCGCGCGCATCCTGCGCGCCGCCAACTCGGTGATCGCCAACAATCCCAAGCTGTTCGAGAAACAGCTGTGGAGCGAGCTGGGCCTGGGCGAGCCGATCCACGTGGTGCAGTGCAAGGACGAGGATCACGAGGCCGAGACGGTAATCAGCCGGCTGCTCGCGCACAAGTTCGAGAACCGCACCCGCTTTGCCGACTACGCCATCCTGTACCGCGGCAACTACCAGGCGCGCATCTTCGAACAGGCGCTCAGAAACCAGCGCATCCCCTATCAGATGGCCGGCGGCCAGAGCTTCTTCGACCGCACCGAGATCAAGGACGTGCTGTCCTACCTGCGCCTGGTCGCCAACCCCAACGACGACCCGGCCTTCATCCGCGCGCTGACCACGCCGAAGCGCGGCGTCGGCAACGTCACGCTGGAAAAGCTCGGTGCCTACGCCGGCGAACGCCACAAGGCGCTGTTCCTCGCCGCGCAGGAGGAAGGCTTCCGCAGCCAGGTACAGCCGGCGCAGCTCGCCCCGCTCGAGGAATTCTGCCGCTTCATCAACACCCTCACCTACCGTGCCAGCCGCGAGCCGGCCGGCGAGCTGGTACAGGAGATGCTCAAGGCGATCGGCTACGAGGCCTGGCTGTACGACAGCGAGGAACCGCGCCCGGCCGAGATGAAGTGGAAGAACGTGCAGGAGCTGGTCGCCTGGCTCGGCAAGAAGGGCGAGGCCGACGGCAAGAACGTGATCGAGCTGGTGCAGACCATCGCGCTGATCACCATGCTGGAAGGCCGCGACGAGGGCGAGGTCGACGCGGTGCACATGTCGACGCTGCACGCGAGCAAAGGCCTGGAATACCCGTACGTGTTCCTGGTCGGCTGCGAGGAGGGCATCCTGCCGCACAGCGAATCGGTCGACAACGGCATGGTCGAGGAGGAGCGCCGACTGATGTACGTCGGCATCACCCGTGCCCAGCGCATGCTGACGCTGACCCACTGCGTGAAGCGCAAGCGTGCCGGCGAATGGCAATTCGTCGAGCCGTCGCGCTTCATCGCCGAGATCGACAAGTCCGACCTGCGCTACTTCGGCAAGCCCGGCACCGAGCCCATGGTCAGCCGCAGCGAGGGCAAGGCGCGGCTCGCCAGTCTGTCGGCGCTGCTGGCCGACAAGAACAAGCCGGCGGAATAAGCACTGTCGATTCTGCCAAGCAGTCTGTTACCGTTGGCCGAATCCAATAAAAAACGCACTGTCTAGACAGTAATGCCGTTCACTTAGCGGATCGAACCTGTTTGATTGGGTAACGGGACGGCAGCTTTTTCACCACGCGGGGGCATTCACGCCCCCGCCGTTGTTTCGGTAGCAACAACTCCCCGAGGCGTTCCCGCAGACGCAGCAAGCGCGCCGGCAAGGTGCCGGGGCTGCTGATCGCCAGCCAGCTCCACTCATAGCGCAAATAATGCAGCGCTGTCGTAAAGCTAAGATCGGTCGGCGCAACCCCCACTTCCCGCGCGATCTCAGCCATCTCCAGTCGGACCAGGTTGTAGGCCAAGAGCGTCCCCCAAACTTCCTGTCGGACGGTCTCTGGAGTGCCACTGCGTAACGTCAATTCGTCCCCCAACATGTCCTGCTTCAGCTCGCGGTAGCTGGTCTCGATCTGCCAGCGTTCCTGGTATTGCGCCGCGATCTCCTTGGCCGGCCACGCCTTGGCATCCAGCAAGGAGGTCAACAAGATGCGCCGGCGCCCATGCCGAGACACCGTTTCGATGGCCCGCGCTTCCCAGTGGGATGGCAGGGCCGGAGTGTGTTCCCTTGCTTGCGGCGACACCTTCATTCGG
>NZ_JAUEDK010000037.1 GCF_030385785.1 Crenobacter oryzisoli | reverse complement strand
TACCAAGTAACGCTTGAATTCAATACGGCAGCGTCAGTAACAGTGACGATGCTCGGCTTCGACAGTTTGTACAAGTTAATGTCTGGCGGCCATAGCGAGGTGGTCCCACGCCTTCCCATCCCGAACAGGACCGTGAAACGCCTCTGCGCCGATGATAGTGTGGCATTCGCCATGTGAAAGTAGGTCACCGCCAGACTCCCCACACCACAAGCCCAGCTCTCAGAGCTGGGCTTTGTGCTTTGCGGCCTTCCGTCAGGTAGGTGGCTAGCTCAGCCGCATCTGCGGGGGTGAGCTGGAGCGGGTTCACCTTCAATTCGATCAGCGCCGGACGGCCAGCCCCTCCTCGACCATGCGCAGGCTCAGCGGAAAGCGGTAATACCGCCACACCGCGTAGCTGATCACCTCCGCTAGAAAACGGTAGCCCTTGTATGAGATCGGGTTGGCGGTTTCAGGCCAGCAGCAACGTGAGGTTTTCTTCTTCATCCCTCATCTTACCCCGCAATCCTGCTGCCAACGTGACAGTACCGAGCTGCCGATTTCCTCCAGGGTAAGGCCCGGTCAGCAAAGTATCCACGTAAAAATGCCAGTCAGCGTGAACTGACTGGCATTAGCCGGGGCGGGCATTTCTATACTCAATGTGGCTTGCTGCCGCGGTAGGTATGCGTTGACTCGCGCTCCGAAATCCCATAAATCGCCTTGCCCGCCATCGAACGGCTTTCGTGTGTCGCCACGTCGCATAGCGACAGAATGCCGACTAGCCGTTTATCGCGGCTGAGCACCGGCAGACGACGCACCTGGATATCGGCCATGTTGATTGCGACCTCGTCCAGATCTTCATCCTCGTAACAGTATTTCACATCCTGGCTCATTACATCGCGCACCTTGGTGTCGGCGGTTTTGCCCTGCGCCAGCGCGCGTACCACGATGTCACGGTCGGTCACGACGCCAATCAAACGGTCGTTATCCCGAACCGGCAGCGCGCCGATCTCGGCCTCGGCCATAATACGGGCAGCATCCAGCAAGCTGTTGTCCGGATCGATCAGGCGCACATCGCGCGTCATTGCATCTGAAACTCTCATCGTATCCTCCTTTCGTGCTTTCGCTGGCTGTCTAATTTTAGATGGTGTCGTCACAAGATTCTGGCCCAGATTGCCGACACGCTACTGATCACCAAGGTCGCTCAGCCATCCTGTCCTGGTTGCTGACCAAGCACGAGGGAACCGGCAACGAGAAGGCCTTGGCTTTGATCACGCAGATGTCGCCTGCGGGGTGGCGGCACATCCTGCTCAATGGGCATTACACTTTCCACAGCGAAGGGAAACTCATCAACCTGGATGAGCTCATTGCAGAGCTGGATCTTGGCTGACAAAAAAATCTGGGGTTTGGGCTTACTACCCCTGGTGGCGGCCCAGCAGGCCGAACAGCAGGTCCGCGCCGAGCTGCAGTGGGCGGAACAGGTGATCGCCGAGCAGGGCCGCACCCTCGCGCTGCTGCAGCAGGAACTGGCGCGCGGGCGCGATCAGCACCAGGCCGAGCAGCGCGGCCTCGGCCTGCAGGAACAGCTGGAGGCGCTACAGCAGCAGCGGGTGGCCAAGCGGCAGCAGGCCGAAGTGCAGCAGCAGGGCGCGGCGGCCGCCGGCCAGCGCCGCTACACCGTGACCGATTAATGTTCAGGCAGGTCCAAGGCAAGGCGCGTCACGGCGGGGTGTGGGGCGTATGGGAAAGGGGTTATCCCCCGGCTTATCCACCGCGGCGGGGGATAACGGGACTGGCGAACCTTGCTAGCCGGCCGGTTGGGACGGCCTGGGGGACTTCAAGGGGTAGGGATGGCACGCCAGCCGGGACGGCAGACGGCCAAGGGGCGGGCGTTGCGCGCTGCGGTCTCCGTGCAAGCGGCCGGGCCGGCCGGTGACGGTCACGCGCACGGGAACACCACAGTAGCGGAGCGGGTCTGCATCGGACGGAGGCCGTGCTGTGCAGGCATCACGATGCAGGCCCGCTCGCGCCGGCGCTGCGGCGACGCCGACGGGATCGGTCAGCGCGCCACCTTAACATCCCCGAGCCATCGCTCAGGCGGGAAAGCTGGTGCAGGCCTGTCAGACTCAGCCCGCGGAAGTCATCCCGAAGGATGGCAGGCATGCTAATGCCATGCTTATGGCATGTCAATAGGGGCTGGCGAGAACGATGGCGGACCCGGGGGGCTGAGGGATACTGTCATGTTGTTGGCCGGCTGTCGGAAACACGGGGGCCATCTCAAGCATGAAACGAGCCGCCCGGCCTCACAACGCACCTGCAACCGACGCCTGACACAGTGCGCTGCGAGCCGGTGGGGAGAAGTCGGGGAGTGATTCAATGCTCATGGTTCAGCGTACCCAGCGGCGGGCATCCTTGAGGAGCAGCAGCAATTGCTGCTCTCGCAGCGGCGAGGCGATAAAGCCGAAGCGGGTGTAGAACCTTGCTGCTGCTTCGTCGATAGGGTGGGTCAGCATCGCCCGGATGCCCGCCTGCTCGGCAATCAGCATCGTGCGATGTATGGCATCTTGCAGCAGACCAAATCCGATGCCTTGCCCCTGATCCTGCTGCGACACGGCCAGTCGCGCCAGGATCACCACCGGCACCGGGTACTGCCCCATCCCTTTGCGGATACGCTCAGGGGCATCCATGGTATCGATTTGGCCGACGGTCAGACTGAAGTAGCCAGCCACATGGTCATCATCGGCCACGACGAAGGTCTTGGCCGATCCGCTGCCTTGTGCCTGCCGGGTATGGCGCAGCAGCCAGTCGTTCAACGCTGGCTTGCCGCAATCGAAGCCTTCCAGCCGATGCTGCGCACCCAGAGGTTCTGGGCCACGTAAGCTCATGCCTTGTCCCAAGGAGCTTTACGCGAGAACAGATCGCGCAGCCCCTCGTTGGGCTGTTCTGGCTGCTCCAGCAAATCCATCAGGGCTTGGTACTGGCTACCGGAAACCATGAACAGACGCTGGTCGAGCAAGGTCTGCTCGGCGGCCAGGCAGGCGCTGTCGAGAATGAAATCGGTCAGGGATTTGTGTGCCACTTCGGCAGCACGGCGCAACACGACTTCCTGTTCGGGTGTGGCGCGCAGTCCCAAGCGGGCGGACCGGGCGACAGGTGAAGTGGCAGCCATGATGGCACCTCATTTGTTAGATCAACTGGCGTAATGTTAGTACAAGCGACGTACATTGTCTAGTTGTGAGAGACGACCGATCGCATTGATGGCACTCAAGACGCGGAATGGTATTGTTGGCGCTCACTGAAAATTGACTACGTCATATGGCCCCAAAGTCGAGTAGCCGAGGACGGTTACCCGTCCTCAGCCCTCTAAGAGAGCGTGCTGAAATCGGGGAAAACCAGTCGAGATTATTAATCCGGCAGCCAAATACCGTACAAGCGGCTTACGCTGCGTAGCGGATCTTCTCATGCCTGAAGTGCGACCGGATTCTGGCCGGCTGCTTCTGCAGCGAGCGTAAATGAGATAGCACTTTCCCTTGGAGTTGCCCATCCGATCGAACTGGCTCGCCTGCGCTCATTCTGGCCTTCAGGTCACCGTTCAAGTATTCATCCGGATTCAGTTCCGGTGAGTAACTGGGCAGGCCGGGCCGTCGCCGGCCTTCCAGTCGGCAAAACCACTGGTGCTGACTGACAGCACACGGCACAAGGATTGCAGGGGATAGTGAGCGCGCATTCCATCGAGCCAGGCGTACTTCACTGCGACTTCTTGGCGAAGTACGCCGTGGCTTTTTCCAGGATCTCGAGCTCCATCTTGATGGCGGGCATTCTCGGCCCGCAGGCGGGAGAGTTCCATCTGCTCTGGCGTGACCGGTTTACCAGAACCGGAGGCCAGCTTGCCGGCCTTGTGTGCTTTGCGCCAGTTGCTGAGCGTTTGTTCGGAGATGCCCAGGTCACGAGCGACCTGGGCTGGAGACTTGCCCTCGGCCTCGATCTGCCGGATGGCTTCTTGCTTGAATTCTGGGGTGTAGCTTTGTCGTGGAATCTTGTACATCGGAACCTCTGCATGTCAGTTTATCTGACTACGCTCGGTATCCGAAATCCACACCCAAGCTCAATCGCCCAACAACACGAATTGCTGTACCAATAATTTGGGGCACGGCCCGGAGACCGTACGGACATCCAGAGTTAGTCAGACTGAATCAGTCTGTACCTCTCCAATCAGCAAATCCATCAATTGTTGTCGTAACCATACCTGAGCCGGATCCGCATGTGCGCGGGAGTGCCAGCCCATCATGATGGTAAAATCGGCGATTTCGCACGGCGGAGCGAGCACATCGAGCTGCTGTGCCCAGGCGCGCGCAAGACGGGAGGGCACGGTGGCGACGAGTTCGCTTTCGGCAATGACGGCTGGTACAAGCAGGAAGCTATTAAGGGAAACCGTCACGCGCCGGCTGCGCCCCATGGCGGCCAGACTTTCGTCGACAATTCCGTGGAAGCCGCCCCCGGTTGGCGAAACGAGCACATGCTCAAGCGCACAGAAGCGGTCGAGATCGAGAGGCCGGGCTGCAAGCGGATGATCGCGCCGCATGACACACAGGAAATGCTCCTCGTAGAGCGTCCTCGCCCGCAGATTGGGAGGCATGGACGACTGGGCACCAAGCCACAGGTCGATCTCGCCTGTGGCCATCTGCTCCTGCGTTCGCGCGCCATCATAGGGTAGCAGTGCGATCCGACATCCAGGTGCACGGTTGCCGAGCCGGGCTGCAAGCAAGGCGCTGGCTGCGTGATGAATTGCGTCACTGGCAACGATCCTGAAAGTCTGCCCGGTGCTGGCCGGATCGAAAGTACGCGCGCCAGCCGTCAACGCCTGGATCTGGGCCAGCGCTTCGCGCAACGGTTCGCGCAGGGCTTCGGCGCGGCTGGTCAGTGTCATGCCGCGTGAGGAGGGAATCAACAGCGGATCGTCGAACGAATTCCGCAACTGTTTCAACTGCGCGGACAGCGCCGGCTGCGAGAGCCCCAAGCGCTTTGCCGCGCGGGTGACGTTGCCTTCGGCAAGCAGCACATCGAGCGAGACAAGGAGGTTCAGGTCGAGTCTGGAATTATTCATGCTATCCGTAAAATGGATTGCTTGTATAAATACAATCCATTGTACGGATGGATTGCCGCTTCTTACAATCGACCCGTCAAAACTTCAATTCGCGGGAATATCGCTATGTCACTCTCTCAGCAACGCATCCTGATCCTCGGCGGCAGCAACGGAATGGGCCTCGCAACCGCTCAACGCGTCGCCCGCGCGAGTGCCGAGGTATTCATCGCGGGCCGTACGCAGGCAAGGCTCGACGTAGCGCTTGATGCAATCGCCGGTCGCGCGGAGGGACTCATTGTCGATTTTACGGACCCGGCATCGCTTGCCAGCGCAGCCGAGCGTCTTGGCCGCATCGATCACCTGGTGCTGGCGGCTTCGAGCAATGCGGCCTGGGGGCCGTTCGGGGAGATTTCGGCTGATACACTGCGCCGTGCCCTTGAAGGCAAGCTGCTCGGCTACTGGCAGACGCTTCAGGCAATGCTGCCGATCCTGCGTCGCGATGGTTCGGTGGCGATGCTGACTGGCGCAGCCTCGCGTACGGCCATGCCGGGCACCTCTGGACTCGCCGCGGTCAACGGTGCAATCACGCAGATGGCGATGACCCTAGCGAAGGAACTGGCGCCGCTGCGAGTGAATGTCGTTTCTCCGGGGCTGGTCGATACGCCGGCCTACGACGGAATGCCGGAGGAAGCCAAACGGGGAATGTTCGAGTCGGCGGCCAGAAATCTGCCGGTCGGGTGCACCGGCACGTCTGAAGACGTCGCGGCAGCAGTCTAATTCCTGCTGGCCAACACTTTCACGACTGGCGCGTTGCTGGATGTGGATGGCGGCGCCCGCATGAGCCTGTAACGGCGCATGTCATTATTTAACCTGGAGACTCAACCATGTCCACAAACCGGATCCTGCTTGTCTACGCCCATCGCGACCCTGGCGCGTCGCGCGTGAACCGCGCACTGCTCGACGCTGCCGCCTCGTTGTCCAACGTGACCGTGCACAACCTGACCGCACGTTATCCCGACCTGCGCATCGATACCGAACACGAGCAGCGTCTTCTGTTGGAACACGACACCATCGTGCTCCAGTTCCCTTTCTATTGGTACAGCACGCCGGCCATCTTGAAGGAGTGGCAGGACGCGGTGCTGGCGTACGGCTTCGCCTACGGCGAGAACGGTGACAAGTTGCACGGCAAGAAGCTGATGATCGCGACCACCACGGGCGGGCCGGCTGAAGCCTACGAGGCCGGTGGCTACAATCAGTTCACGCTGAGCGAGTTGCTGCGGCCATTGCAGGCTACAGCGAACCTCGCGGGGATGAGCTATGAACCGATCTTCGCAGTCTCAGGTGTGCGCATGCTCGATGAAGCGGCCCTGGACCGTGCCGCCACTGCTTACCGCGCCCGTTTGGTGGCGTTCTGAATCTGTGAGGAGAAGTTGCCCAGACAGCGTCGCGACGAAGAAGTCCACGAAGGTCCGAACGCGGGTCGATATCGCATGGCGCGAATCCATCGGCGACCTCGCCGAGTTCGGTTCGCTCCTCGCAGAGCTGCTCAAAGTCGAGGTCTTCGCGCGCATCGACGCCTAAGCCAATTCGTCCCATACCATTAGAGGAATTCTCATGAAAGTCCTGATTGTTCTCACTTCGCACGATCAACTCGGCAGCACTGAAGCCAAAACCGGCTTCTGGCTCGAGGAACTGGCAGCGCCTTACTACGCATTGAAGGATGCGGGCGCGCAACTGACCCTTGCTTCGGTCAAGGGAGGCCAGCCGCCGCTCGATCCGAAAAGCAGCGACCCTGCGTCCCAGACCGATGCGACGCGTCGCTTCGAAGCCGACGCCGAAGCACGCGCGGCGTTGGCCACGACGCACAAGCTATCCGACATGTCGGTCGACGGCTTCGATGCGATCTTTTACCCCGGTGGTCATGGCGTGATGTGGGACCTGCCGGAAGACGCAAGTTCGATTGCATTGATCGAGTGCGCCATCGCGGCTGGCAAGCCGGTTGCGGCCGTGTGCCACGCGCCGGGCGTACTGCGTCATGTGAAAGCGCCGGACGGCCAGCCGCTTGTCGCTGGCAAGGCGGTGACGGGATTTGCGAACAGCGAAGAACAGGCGGTCGGTCTGACCGAGGTGGTGCCGTTTCTCGTCGAGGATATGCTGAAGGCGAATGGCGGACATTACTCGAAAGCGGATAACTGGCTGGCACATGTGGTAACAGACGGCCTGCTCATCACGGGGCAGAACCCGGCCTCTTCGGAGCCTGTCGCGCATGCACTGTTGCAAAAACTGAAGCACAGCGGAGCATAGTTGGGCGGGTATTGACAAGTTAACCGGCTGACGATGCTTTACGCGTTGTCAATCAGCGCCGAATTTTGACCCGCAGGGGGGGGCGGCATAAATCAGTCCAAGATTTCTGCCGCCCCCCACTGCCACCTAGGCGGTGTCTGTCCCGTTGCTTTCGAGCTAGCCTCTGGGCTTCACTTATTTGGCTAGGACCAGCATTAGAGGACGAAACTAGCCAGTTATCACTGTCATCGTGGCCAGTTAGAAACGGCGTCTGCAGTTCGTGTACATCAAGTCTGGTTCTTGGTGGCATAAGCATCAGAACAAGAAATCACTATCATCAGCACAAGACATCACTTTCCTCAGTCGATGCAGTCAATACCGTACGGCGCCCCCCTGTGCGGTCGGCGCAAATTTACACGCGCGCGATAACCGCGCCCAATCGCTCGCAAGATCACGCTTTCGCGCGTCAGTACCGATCAAGCCCCCTCTCTGGTATCAGGTGAACCGACTCGAGCAAGCGTCATCGCTTGCTTCTGCTACAACAGCGCATACGCGAGACATCCCAGTGATGCATGCCCAGCGCATGACATGCGTCCCCTCCTGTCCCACTGTGCAACAGCTCCGGCAATACAAGATAAAAGCATAATCCTCAAGCCTGACCTGCACGCCGTCTGCATCGTCACCAGCAGCAGTAAGCCATACCCCGACCAAGCAAAGCCTCAAAGGCAGCGCTCGTCATGCCTCCATCTATCCAGCCTTTAGCCCCTTCCTGCTTCTCTTGGTTTGCGGTTCGCAAGACAACACAAATAAACAAATATGTCATCTTGACATTAATCGGCAAAATGAATGAAAGTAATTGCACGCCGCAAAGACGGCTGCACACAAGCCACAAAGGAGAGACAGTCATGAGGAAGGGCACAATCGTGCTGAACACGGCTTTGACCGTGGCAGCATGTGGGATGGCACAGGTAGCTTGGGCATCCGGTTACCAGCTCGATGTACTGAGCGTAAGGGAACAGGGTAGTTCGAATGCCGGTACGGCCGAGGCAGCCGACCCGTCCACGATTTTCTACAACCCGGCCGGGTTGACGCGGCTGGACGGTACTCAGATGACGCTCGGAGCAACGGCGGTGGATCCGCATTCGCACTTCAGCTACAGCGGTGCCACCAACGGCAGCGGCCAACCCGTTTCACCAGCCGATACCGGAGGAAGCTATGCCAAGCAGGCGGCCATCCCGCACGGCTATCTGTCGCACAGGGTCAACGACCAACTGACGGTAGGTGTCGGCTTATTCGTCCCTTACGGCTCCAAAATCGGCTATGACGACAACTTTGCTGGCCGCTATTATGGGACTGGCGTCGACTTCAAGTCGCTAAACATCAATCCTTCGCTCGGCTTCAAGTTGAACGAACACCACAGCATCGGCTTAGGCATCAGCGCTCAATATCTGGACGTCAAGCTCGACAAGAGCCAGGACCTCACGCCGGTCGCGTATGGAGTCTGCCTGGCTGGTGGGGGCGATCCCATCACCTGCCAAGGCGCCGCCGCAAGTTATGCCAATCAGCCGGACGCCAAGGTCCACATCAGCGGAACCGACTGGGGCTACGGCTTCAATCTTGGCTATCTGTTCACCCCGAGCGATGACACTCGTATCGGCCTGGCCTACCGCTCCTTCATCACGCAGAAGCTGCACGGGACGGCCACGTTCACTGTGCCCAATAACCTGCCGGGCGGTTCTGCATCGCCGGTCAATACCGGCATCCATTCCGTGCTGACCAACAGCAACGCCACGATCGATGTCACTACGCCGGAGACTGTCTCGCTCAATGCCTACCATCAGTTGAACACACGTTGGGCGATCATGGGCGATCTCACCTGGAATCGGCATGACCGCTTGCAAGAGATCGAGATCGATATGCCCACCGCGCAAATACCGGACCGCAAGGTCGTTCAAAAGACTGCGTGGCAAAACAGCTGGCGCGCATCGGTCGGCGCCAGCTTCAAGCTCGACGAACAATGGACCCTGCGCGGCGGCTATATGTACGACCAGACGCCAGTGTCCAATTCGAGCTATGCTCTGACCGTACTGCCGGATGCCAGCCGTCAGATGTATTCGCTGGGTGCAAGCTATCGGATCGATGCGCGCAATACCTTCGATTTGGCCTATAGCTATCTGAAGCTCAAGGAGGCGGTAGTCAATCGCACCGATGACGACTACAACAGCGTCAACGGCAGCCCGGGTACGCTGACCGGCAGCTACCGCACCCATGTCAACTTGATCGGTCTCGGCTATACGCACAGATTCTGAGACCGGCAGGTTTACTGTCCCTCTTCCCTCGAGCCATACGGCTTGATTCTTCGCCTCCCCGGCGCTCGTGGTGCGTGGGGGAGGCTTATCTTGATGAAAATGCGTAATGCTGGTTCTAGTTCATCGCTTGGTTGCCGCCAGGCGAGCCAGCGGCGTGCGGGTGGACCTTGGCGTGTGTGGCGTCGATCATCAGCCATTCGAAGCCCGGGTTGCTGTTCGACGGCGCCAAATTACTGAATTGATTTACCTATTGACTGTTGCACTTACTTTTTGAACCCGCGCTTGCAAAACAAATCAGGCTGACCGCACCTGCAGAAGCTACCAATTCTGCAGGTGTGGTATGAAATATGAACATAGTGGCAAGTGAAGAGAAAATTGGCGTCAACCAAAAAAAAATAGGCCGCAACACATCATGGGAATCATTATTATGATTCTTCTCTTTATTGGGTTACGGAATCTGAGCGTATTTCAGATTGGGACGGTGCTTCCTCAAGCCACGGCGATGCTTTTTTCTTGTTTACAAATTAATGTGAAACCAGCACTGTAGAAAAACAAGGGTAGCCTTAATGCGTAATAACCAACCCGTAACTGGCGTAGAGACGTTACTTCCAGAAGGACAGTTTATCTATTCTCGTACGGACCTGCATGGCATCATCATCGAGGCCAATGAAGCCTTTGCCAATATCAGTGATTACCGGCGGGAAGAAATGCTGGGGAAACCGCACAGTATTGTGCGTCACCCGGACATGCCACCCCAAGCCTTCCAGGATATGTGGCAGAACCTCAAGGTAGGCCGTCCTTGGCGAGGCCTGGTCAAGAACCGACGTCGGGATGGTGGCTACTACTGGGTGGTGGCCAATGCCTCTCCTGTGCGGGAGCATGGGCAGGTCGTGGGCTACCAATCGGTGCGCTCCCGCCCCAGTCGGGACGAGGTGGAGGCCGTTGCAGCTGTTTATCAGCGGATCAAGAATGGCGACACCTCCGTCCGTATCGAACATGGCCGGGTTGTTCCTGCCCGAAGACCGCTGTTCACTGTCTTTTCCGGATTGGGGCCCCAGTCCTTGCTCATAGGCCTGATGGTATTACTGCTCAGTGGCGGTGTCCTAGCTGGTAGCGTTCTACCTATGGCCCAGGTGCTTCCGGTCTTGCAAGTCCTGGCCGCGCTTAGCACCGTGCTGGCCCTTTTTTTTCTCCTTTACTCTCTGCCCCGCCTTCGGAGCGATCTGTCTGCTACCTCAGATTATCTAGAGCACCTGCTGATCAGCGGGGATCTAAAGAAGCGCTTCGGCCTTGGTCGCCAGGATCAATTGGGCGAAATTGTCCACAAGATAGACCGCTTTGTTTCTTCGATTCAAGCCACCGTTCAGGGGATCGGCGATACGGTTTGTCAGGTCCAACAGGTAGCCCATGAGGTCCACCGAGGGGTCCTCAAAGTAAATGAAGCAGCGCGCGTTCAGAGCGAAGCCACATCGTCCGCCGCTGCTGGCATCGAGCAAATCACGGTTGCCAATGGTGAAGTGGCTACATACGCCGCGTCGACCCGTGATTCTGCGGGCTTAGCGGCAGAACTCTCCGCCCAAGGTGCCGAGTTGTCAGAACAGGCTTGCTCCTCCATTCTTTCCTTGGCCAATGCGGTGAAGACTTCTGCCGTTCAGGTGGGGCAGCTAGGAGAAAAATCCAAGGAAATTTCCCGGATTACGGGGGTTATCAAGGAAATTGCCGACCAAACCAACCTACTGGCCCTGAATGCAGCCATCGAGGCAGCTCGAGCCGGCGAAGCGGGTCGTGGCTTTGCCGTCGTAGCCGACGAAGTGCGCAAGCTAGCGGAACGCACGGGCAAGGCCACTCAGGAAATAAGCGTCATGATTCAATCGGTCCAGGAAGAAACCAGTAAGGCGGTGTCAGGGATGAGCTCAGGGGCCGTTCAGGTTGAGAGTGGGGTCTTGCTGGTTCAGGATTCCCAGAACTCCCTACGGGAGATCAATACCCAAATGGCGAACACCATGGCTATGGTGAGCGACATCTTCCACTCCTCCCAGGAGCAGCAGCAGGCCCTGTCCCAGATGGCACCGAATATGGAACGGATTGCTTCGATGACCGAGCAAAACTTGACTGTTGTGAACCAAACCAATGCCACGGTAAATAGCCTGAATGACATGGTGGTTCGCATGCAGAAGTGTGTGGCGCAGTTCTCGGCTTGACCATTCCAAACCTGCCCTCCTTAAGATTGGACATTCTGCTGGTGAGAATTTCCCCTCAGGGCGATCCTGAGCCAATATCCTCACTATTTACTAAGCTTTGCAAAAGTATTGTCACTGGCAGGCATATTGGCACTCAGGCTGGTGGAAGAGCGATTTCACCAGCCGAGGCAGCTTTTGGATTCGGCGTAAGGCGCCGATCGCTAGTCGCTTCATTTCCTCATGGTTTTGCACCAGACGCTTTGACACCTGGCGTTTCACGTGCGCCCAGACCTGTTCATCCGGATTCAGTTGCGGCGAGTAAGGCGGCAAGTAGAACAGTTTGAGCTTGCCTTCCAAGCTTTCCACATAGTCCCTAACCAGCTTCGCCTTGTGGATCGGGTGGCCGTCGACGATCACAAACACCGGCTTTTCCGCTCCAATCATCAGCCGCTTCAGAAACTCGCGAAACACCATCGCCGTCACTGACCCCTCATGCACCATGAACCGGAAGTCGCCGCGCGGGTTGACTGCCGAGATCATGTTCAGCGAGAAACGGCGGCCGGTCACATTCACTACGGGTGGGCACCTCGAAAAACCCCAGTTCATGGCACGATGGAAACATGACTCATCGGAGCGTTCGAGCATCATCAAGAACAGCCTGTTTGCCGGACAAGAGCGAGAAGCCAAACTCGACAAGCTCGGGGATGTGCTGCATACCCTGCAGGAGCATGTCGACTTTGCCGTCCTGGCCGCCGAGATCGACCGTGCCGCCCCTCGCCCTAGCCGCGAGCGTGGCGGGCGCCCGCCGTTCCCTACCGAACTGATGGTAAGGGTCCTGCTGATTCAGCAACTGTTCAACCTCAGCGATGAACAGATGGAGTTCCACCTGCTCGACCGCCTGAGCTTTCAGCGTTTCGTCGGCTTGCGTGACAGCAGCCAGATTCCGGACCGCACCACGATCGGGCTCTTCAAGGAGCGCCTGATCGCCGCCAATGCCAGCGAAACCCTCTTTGCTGCGGTCAATCGGCAGCTCAACCAGCACGGCTATATCGCCCGTGGTGGCCAGATGATCGATGCCAGCATCGTCCCCGTGCCGCGTCAGGGCATGACTGCCGAGGAGAAAGCGCTAGTTCAGCAGCAGGCCACTCCGGCCGAGTGGTCGCCAGCCAAGCGACGGCAGAAAGATACCAACGCCAAGTGGACCAAGAAGCATGAAAAACTTACGCTGAAGCGCCTTGACCTTGCCTCAAGAGCTGAGTTTGTACGTCACACTCCGCCGAAAGGCGGGTTATTCGAGGTGCCCATTAGAGAGGCAACAGCGGGGGCAACTCGGCCCCTGCGTAGGACAGGGCATTTTCTAAATCAACCCCCAATCCCATCAGTAACAGTTGCGTGGTGTCGCTTCCGGCTTCGCGCCAGGTTTTATAGCCTTCCTGAACCAGCAGCATGGCACCGAGTACACTGCCGGCAACCATCGCGACCACGGAAAGAAGCTGATCGGTGCTGATCTTGTAACGACCCTGTTCCAGCCCCATTTCGAGGTCCTTCGTCGGAGCCCCGGTCCAGACCTCGCGCAGAGTGGCATTGCTGAAGGCAAATCGCATGAAAAAGCGGCCCCACTCCGGTTCTTCGTGCGCGCGACGGATAAAGAAGCGCATCCCAAACGCCAGGCGCTGTACCGGGTCCTCGACCATTTCCATGCTGTTCACCACGCGCCGTTGCATCTCATCCACCAATTGGGCCGCGACGTCTTCCAGCAGGGTTTCGGGGTGGGCAAGGTTGTTATAAACGGTGCCACGGGCGATGCCGGCGGCTTCTGCCAGGTCGCGGATGGTGATCTGGCTGTCTCCACGTTCTGCAAAAAGACGCAATGCTGCCTGGTGTATGCGCCTCAAGGCAGGGGTCATGGGCTCCACGGCTCGTCTCCAAGTATCGGAAAGTTAATTAAAAGTTAATTATTAGTCATCTGTGTTCAATTTGCAACTTGTGAGGCCGTCTAGCCCCCCTGGCCTAAATTTTAATTACATTGAACATATGTGTTCTGTATCGTGTTTTTGTGTTCATTGCTCAATTGTAGTATGGCAACGAACCGTCGCTTCAACCTGGCTGACATAATGGGGACAAATTCATGGTTGCTGCATTTACCGAGTGGTTTATTCCAGTACGCATCCGGCAATCCAAGGATGGACAGGTCCGGGCCCGTACTGTTTTGAGTGTGGCGGTCCTCGCAGGCTTACTCATGCCGATCGAAGCGGTGACCGATCTGCAGTTGCACCATCTCAGTCTGGCTGCGGGGGCGGCAAGCGGTGGCCTTGCCTTGTTGCTGGCCCCTTTGCTGATGCGAGTGCACGGGTCGGTCGGGGTCATAGCTCAGTACGTTTTGATCTGCTTGGCTGGCATGATCTGCTGGGGCGTGTATGTGAACGGAGGGATTCTTTCCTGCAACAGTCTGTGGTTCGCCATCGTGCCGTTGGCTTCCGTCTTCATTGCAGGGCGACGCTCCGGGCTCGTCTGGTCGGCAATCAGTCTAACTGCCTTGCTTGCCTTCTACCTGCTTTCCGACATACCTGGCGCATTGCCCGCAGTGCCGGTTGCGGCGGATAAGAATGCCTTGCTGCAAGGCAAGACCTTGTTGCAGGTGATGGTGGTGGTGTTGGCGCTGGCACTATCCTTCGCGCGGGCCAATGCCCGTGGCTTTCAGCAACTGGAAAGCGCGCAACAGGCCAGTGAAAGAGCCAGCAAGGCAATCGAACACATGATGGTGCAGGCATCGCACGCTATCCGCTTGGCTTCCCAAGAAAGCAGAAGCATCGCGCAGGGCAGCGCCGTGTTGACACGGGGCATGACCGCGCAAAGTGACCGAGCTGAGGCAATGTGTCGTGCCGTGCAAGAAATGGCGCTGCTGACCGAGCAGAATGTTCAGCAGTCGAGCGAGGCCAACGAGGTCGCCAAGGCTGCCTGCCAGGTAGCGGGGCAGGGTGGTGACGCGATGGCAAGAGCGATGCATGAACTGAATATGGCCGGTAGCGTAGTCGCCAACGCCGCCAGCCAGCTCGAAATGCTGGGAACGCGCGAGCGGTATTGTGCAGCTGATCAGTGAAATCGCTGCGCAGACCAATCTGCTCGCGCTCAATGCGGCCATCGAAGCCGCTCGCGCCGGCGAAATGGGGCGCGGCTTCGCGGTGGTGGCGGATGAGGTGCGCAAGCTTGCCGAGCGGACCCAGGGCGCCACGGTCGATATCACGGGAAAAATCGACCTGATGGTGCGGGATACCAATCAAGCCATCGATGCGATGTGTCTCAGCAACACGCAGATGGGGGCCGGCCTTGGCAATACCCAGGCTGCGCAAGTCAAACTGAACGACATCATCGAGTACATGGGCAAGCTTGGCGCCGTATTGGCTGGCGTATCGCACAGCGCCGAGCGCCAGCACCAGGGCTTTGCCGAATTCTCCCGCGACATGATGGCGGTGGGAGCTGCAGCGCATGCACAAAGCGAGCAGACTCATAATATTGCTGTTGCAACCGATAGCCTCGACAGCTTGCTGGCCAGGCTAAGCGAGTCAGTCAATCATTTCGACCGCGCTATTCACGAAGGTGGGCAGGAGCCTGCCCGGAAAGAGAGCCGCGGCAGTTTTGACCTTACCGTGGCAGCCTAGTCGTTTCCTATAGCCGAAAGTGGCAAGAATCTGGCTGGTAAAGTAGCCGGTCATGGCCGAATCGCTTTCCGCTTCGCTACTGAGTGGGAAGTGGCAGGGCGCTTGGTATCGTGGCGTCGACGAGGTGAACTTGAAAGGGCGGCAAGCCCACCCTGCCGCTTGCCGCCCGCACCTTGCCACCCATGGGGGCCTTGAAACCGCCGGGGGCTAGGCGTCAACTCATACACCCGCCGTCAGTCGGAGAACTGCGTGCGCAGACGGCTCTTGTCGAGCTTGCCGACGCTGGTCCGCGCAAGGTCCGCTACGATGCGCAGTTGCTCGGGCACCGCCCATTTCGAGATCTGTCCTTGGGCGGCCTGCTTGGCTACCAGCTCGATCAAGCTCTCTGGAGTAGCCTGCTCTCCGGGTTTCAGCACAACCAAGGCGAGCGGGCGTGCGCCCCATTTTTCGTGCGGCCCCCCGATCACCGCGACCTCGCTCACCGCCGGGTGCTGTGAGATCAACGACTCGATCTGTAACGACGAGACCCACTCGCCGCTGGTCTTGATGACGTCCTTGAGCCGGTCGGCCAGGGTTACGACTCCGTCCGGGCCGATCACGCCAAGATCGCCGGTATGCAGGTAGCCGCCGTGCCAGAGCGCTTCCGAAGCCTCGGTATTCTGGTGATAGCCTTGCGTCAGCCACGGTGCGCGCACAACCACCTCGCCGATCTGCTGGCCGTCACGGGGAAGGGACGTCATCGCTTCGTCGACCAAGCGCAGGTCAACCAGCGGGATCGGCAGCCCGGCGCGGCAGCGCCACTGTGCGTCTTCCGGTAATTGGGAGGAGGATGGCTGGGCCAACGTCAGGATCGGGCAGGTTTCCGACATGCCGTAGCCGGTAAACACGTCTATTCCCATCTCCAGGGCCCGTGTGGCCAACCCTTCCGGCAATGATGAACCGCCGATCACCACCTTCAGCCTGGACAGGTCGATGTCCTGGGCGCTCGGGTGGGTCAGCAGCATATGCAGAATGGTCGGCACGCACTGGGAAAATGTCACGCCCTCGCGCCGGATCAGCTCGAGCAGCCGCTCCGGCTGGTAGCGCCCAGGATAGACCTGTTTGACGCCAAGCATGGTGGCGACATACGGCAGGCCCCAGGCGTGTACGTGGAGCATCGGGGTAATCGGCATGTACACGTCTTCGCGGTGGAAGCGCCCGTGTTGCGCCGAGCCGCCCAGCGCCGCGGCAGCGGCCAGCGTATGCAGCACCAGTTGCCGGTGACTGAAATACACCCACTTGGGTAGTCCGGTGGTGCCGGTGGTGTAGAAGGTCGTCGCGCGCGTGTGCTCGTCGAAGTCGGGAAAGTCATAGTCCGGGCTGGCGGATTCCAGCAAGGCTTCGTACTCGCCTGAGAACGACGGAACGTCGGACTGTGTTTCATCGCTTAGCAGGACGAAGCGATCGACCGTCTCGAGGCGCAGCCGAATCGATTCCAGCAGTGGCAGGAATTCGCGGTTGACCAGCAGTACTTTGGCACCAGCGTGATTGATCGTGTAGACGATCTGCTCGGGCGACGGCGCACGTTCACGTTCATCAGCGTGGCTCCCATCATCGGTACCGCGAAATAGCACTCGAGGTAACGGTGGCTATCCCAATCCATCACCGCCACGGTATCGCCGTGCCCTATGCCCAGCGTGGCCAGGCTGGACGCCAGCCGGCAGAGGCGCTCGCGCCATTGCGTATAGCTCAGCCGAACCTTGTCGCCATAGACGATTTCTTGCTGAGGCGCGCAGGACAGCGGGGTGTGTAGTAGCTGCTTGATCAGCAGCGGATAGGCGTAGGCAGCGGTAGTCATGAGTAGGGCTCCTTGTAGTGTCGGGCAGCAGGGCCGCCAGTGGTGGAAGCCGACCTGCACAGCATGCAGAACACAACTGGCATGGCATGGCCGGCTTGTCTTCAAAATAATTGAACATATATGTTCAAAATACAACCGAACAAATAAAATTGAAACTATGTGTTTGACTTCGATTTGTTTGGTTTGTACATTTGTGTTCAATAGAAGACACGAATTCCCCTGGTGCCGAAGGGGAACAAAGGACATGAGGAGAACAATGATGAGTCACTCATCACAGCCGTCGCCCATCGACGCGCACACCTATCGTTCCGTCATGGGACTCTGGCCGACCGGGGTGTCGGTGGTCACCGCCCTCAATGCGGAAAACCAGCCGCTCGGCATGGTGATCGGCTCCTTCACCTCGGTCAGCCTCGATCCTGCCCTGGTGGCGTTCTGCCCGCAGAAGAGCTCGGCAAGCTGGCGCGAAATGCGCGAGACCAAGCGCTGCTGCATCAATTTCCTGTCTGAATTCCAATCCGATCTGTGCTGGCGCTTCGCTTCCGGCAACGTGCACGGCCGCTTCGAAGGGCTCGACAGCCGCACAGGCGAATCCGGCGTGCCGCTTCTGGATGGCTGCGTGGCTTGGATCGAAGTCGAGATCGAGCAGGAAATCGAAGCCGGCGATCACTGGATCGTGCTGTGCCGCGTCGAAACGATGAGGAAAGGGTCCGAGGCTTTGCCGATGGCCTTCGTCCAGGGCCGGCTCAGCAAGTCCTCTCCCATTTTTCAACTTCCGGCCGACCACCTCGGCGCCTGGGAGCGTTCTTTCAACCTGCTGCACACAAGCTGAAACTACGAGACGGAGACCTTATGAACACCATGACGAAGCCCGAAGCGGGCACGGTTACGGCCCAGGCGCTGATCGCCCGGGCCATCGAGATGCAGCCGGTACTGCGCGAGCGCGCGGCCACCACCGAATCCCTGCGCATGGTGGACCCGCGCACGGTGGCGGATTTCAAGCAGGCCGGCTTCTTCAAGATGTTCCAGTCATCGTACTGGGGCGGCTACGAGTGCCATCCGGCCGATATTTTCCAGGTGCAGGAACTGCTGGCCCAGGCTTGCCCATCCAGCGCCTGGATCATGGGTGTAGTCGGCGTGCACAACTGGCAGCTGGCGCACTTTCCCCTGCAGGCGCAGGTGGATGTGTGGGGCGACAATCCCAATGTGCTGCTGTCTTCCTCTTATGCGCCGACCGGTACGGTGGAAGAAGTCGAGGGCGGCTGCATCCTGCGCGGTCGCTGGTTCTTTTCCAGCGGCGTCGACCACGTCGATTGGGTGCTGCTCGGCGCCAACATCCTGCGTGAAGGGGTGCCGTTCCCGGACTACCGCACGTATCTGGTGCCCAAGCAAGACTTCAAGATCATCGACGACTGGCACGTGATGGGGCTCAAGGGCACCGGCAGCAAGAGCGTCGAACTGAATGAGGCTTTCGTGCCGGACCATCGCCAGCTGCCGATCGCCGCCAGCCAGATGCTCAGCACCCCGGGCATGGCCGACGGCACCGCCGATGCGCCACTGTTCCGCGTACCGTTTCCCACCATTTTCGGTGCCTGCATCACCACGCCGGCACTCGGTGCGGCGCAGCGCATGCTCGATCTGTTCGTCGAGTCCGCCATGCACGCCACCAGTGCCTACACCGGCGCGAAGTGGTCGGCCGAGCAGATGACCCAGCTGCGTATCGCCGAATCCGATGCCGAACTGCGCGCCGCGCGCTTGCAACTGCGCGCCAACTTCAACGAGGTGATGGAGGCGGCCGAGCGCGACGGCGATATTGGCCTGCTCGACCGCGGCCGCTACCGCTTCGACCACTGCAATCTGGTCGATCTGGCCTACCGTGCCGCCGACCGCATCTTCGTCGCCAGCGGCGCCCGCTCGCTGGTGAGCACGCAGCCGATGCAGCGCCTGTATTGCGACATCCAGGCTGCCCGCGTGCATGCCATCAACAACCGCGTCAAATGGGGCAGCACCCTGGGTCAGATGGCCATGGATCACTACCCCGACGACATCCTGTCGCTGTTCATCTGATCGGGGAACACCATGAGCTATTTGAAGAATCTCAATTACCTGATCCTCGGCAGCAGCAGGATCGATGAATGGCACAGCTATTTCACCGACTTTCTGAGCATGGAGGTGCATGAGCAGGCCGACGGCTCGCTCAAGGTGCGGATGGACGAGCAGGCCTACCGCTTCATCGTCAAGCCGAGTGAAACGGAAGACATCTGGGCCGCCGGTTTCCAGGTGGCCAACCGGGCCGAACTGCGGGCGTTCGAGCAGCACCTGCGCAGCCGCGGCATCGAGTGCGTGCACGGCACGGCGGATGAGGTGGCCGAACGTCAAGTGGAAGACATGTTCTGGTTCCAGGATCCGGAAGGCCTGCGTCTGGAAGCCGTCTGCAATCCGCTGCGGCTGTCCGAGCCGCCCGCTCTGCCGCATATCCCGGGTGGTTTCCTGACCGGTAGCCAAGGCTTTGGGCATATCGCCATCACGGCGGAAGACCTCGATGCCTGCGAGGCCTTCTACAAGGACGTGCTGGACTTCAAGGTTAGCGACTACATCCGCCAGGACATCCAGGGCTTTCCGATCCGGTTCACCTTTTTCCACATCAATCCGCGCCATCACACGCTGGCGCTGGCCGGGGTGCCTGCGCTGTACCGCATGCACCACCTGATGGTGGAGGTGAAGGATGTCGACGTTGTCGGCCGGGCGCTGGAACGCGCCAAGAACATGGACATCCCGATCCATATGGAAATGGGCCGCCATCCGAACGACCGCATGCTGTCCTTTTACGCCAAGACCCCAAGCGATTCCAACGTCGAATTCGGCACCGGCGGGCTGGAAATCAACGATGAAAGCCACTGGGAAGTGAAAACCTACGACGCCATCAGCGAATGGGGCCACAAGCTTTAACCCACCGGAGGAGAAACCTGCAATGAGTGAACTGAATTTCGATTTTCTGGCCGCGGAGCTGGAACAAAAAGCCACCAAGCTAGGCAATCTCGGCGCCCGTCTCAAGTTTGTGTTCGAAGGCGAAGGGGCGGTGCATATCGATGCCTCGATCGATCCCGCCGTGGTCTGCCGCGATGGCAGTCTGGAAGCCGACATCACCATCACTGCGCCGCTCAAGGTGTGGGTCGACCTGCGTGCCAAGAAACTGGCCCCGCACGTGGCCGCGTTGACGCGCAAGATCAAGATCAGCGGCAACCTGGGGTTGATGAAACTGGCCCCGCGCATCATGGCCGTGCTCTAACGCAAGCGTGCCGCCGCGATGGCCGCACGTTGTGGGCATCCGGCGCCGATGGGAAGGATAAGAAGATGGCAAGACTCGCTTTGAGCGAAGGCCGTTATCTGGATGCGGGCGATGGACTGCGCCTGCATTTTCAGGAGTGCGGTAGCGGGCCGGCGGTGATTTTTCTACACGGCAGCGGTCCCGGTGCCAGCGGGCAAAGCAATTTCGAAAGCAATATGCTGGAATTCGCGCGCGCGGGCTTCCGCGCCATTGCGCTCGATCTGTTCGGCTACGGCCAGTCGAGCAAGCCGGCCGATCGCCGTTACGAGCTGGCGTTTCAGGTGGTGGCTCTGAAGTCGTTGGTGACCCAGCTCGGCTTGCGCAAGGTCAATCTGGTGGGCAATTCCATGGGCGGCGCGGTGGCCTTGCGCTTCGCCATGGAAAACGCCGAGCGCATGAACAAGCTGATCCTGCTGGCGCCGGGTGGTCTGGGCAAGAAGCTGCGCTATCTGCGCATGCCGGGCATCCGCGCCATGATGTGGACCATGCTGGGGCCGGGCGGGCCGAGCTGGACCAAGCTCAAGAAGGTGTTCGACCGCCAGGTATATGACCCGAGCAAGATTCCGGATGCCCTGATTTCCGAGCGGCTGGCAGTGGCCAAGACGCAGCCGCGGCAAGTCTACTCGACGTTGAAGGTCGACAATCTGCTGCCGCGCCTGGGCGAAATTGCCTGCCCGACCCTGTGCTTCTGGGGCACCGATGACCAATTCTGCCCGGTTGAAACGGCCGCTTTGCTGGCCGATGGCATCCGCGACTGCAAGGTCATGCTAGTTGGGCGCTGCGGCCACTGGGTGCAGATGGAGCATCCGGAGCTCTTCAACGGCGAAAGCCTGCGCTTTCTCGCCGACGAAGTTCAGGCTTTGCCTGCGGCCACCGAACTGGTGAGCTGAGGAGATGACCTTGTCCAATTCCCTTGCTCGCTTGGAATGTGCAGCCGCCAGCTTGGCCGAGGCGCGCCGCAACCGCCAGCCCTGCGCGCGCATCTCCGAGACCTTCAACATTTCCAGCCTGCAGGATGCCTATGCGGTGCAGGAAATCAACACCCGCGACGCGCTGGTGGCCGGCCGGCGCCTGACCGGCAGAAAAATCGGCCTGACCTCGAAAGCGGTGCAGCAGCAGTTGGGTGTCGATCAGCCCGATTTCGGCATGCTGTTCGCCGACATGGAGGTGCTGGACGGCGGTGAGATCGACTGCGTGCGGCTGATTCAGCCCAAGGCCGAAGGCGAGATCGCCTTTGTGCTGGGGCGCGATCTGCCCAATCCGGATACCAGCCTGAACGAACTGCTGCTGGCGGTTGAATACCTGCTGCCGGCGCTAGAGATCGTCGATTCCGCCATCGCCGACTGGAACATCACGCTGGTCGATACCGTGGCCGACAACGCCTCGTCCGCGCTGTACGTGCTAGGCAAGCAGCCAACCCGCCTGTCCGGGCTCGATCTGAGCCTGGAAGGCATGCTGCTGCAGAAGAACAGCGCGCAAGCCGCCATCGGCGTCGGCGCCGCCTGTCTTGGCAACCCGCTTGACGCCTGCCTGTGGCTGGCGCGCGCCATGGCAGCGTATGGCCGCCCGCTACAGGCCGGCGATGTGCTGCTGTCCGGTGCGCTGGGGCCGATGACCCCGGTAGTAGCCGGAGATCGCCTGCATTTGCGCCTGACCCGCCTCGGCGAAGTCAGCTGCCGTTTCATCTGAGGAGACGCTTCCATGCGTGACGACAAGAAACTGAAGGCCGCTATCGTCGGTTCCGGCAATATCGGCACCGATCTGATGATCAAGATGCTGCGCCACGGCCGCCATCTGGAAATCGCCGCGATGGTCGGCATCGATCCGGAGTCGGAAGGCCTGGCCCGCGCTGCGCGCCTTGGCGTGGCCACTACCCATGAAGGGATCGAGGGCTTGGCCGCCATGCCGGTGTTCGACGACATCGATTTCGTGTTCGATGCCACCTCGGCCACTGCCCACGTCAAGAACGATGCCTTTCTGCGCGGGCTCAAGCCCGGTATCCGCCTGATCGACCTGACGCCGGCCGCGATTGGCCCCTATTGCGTGCCGGTGGTCAACCTGGAGCAGCACCTCGACCAGGGCAACGTGAACATGGTCACCTGCGGCGGCCAGGCCACCATCCCGATGGTGGCGGCGGTGTCGCGCGTGGCCAAGGTGCACTACGCCGAGATCGTCGCCTCGATCAGCAGCAAGTCGGCCGGGCCGGGCACGCGCGCCAATATCGACGAATTCACCGAGACCACCTCCAAGGCGATCGAAGCGGTCGGCGGCGCGGCCAGGGGCAAGGCCATCATCGTGCTCAATCCGGCCGAACCGCCGCTGATCATGCGCGACACCGTGTACGTGCTGTCCGAATACCGCGATCCGGCCGAAGTGGAGGCTTCGATCATGCGCATGGAGAAGGCAGTGCGCGCCTACGTGCCGGGCTACCGTCTCAAGCAGAAGGTGCAGTTCGACGTGATTTTGGACGATGCGCCGCTCAACATCCCGGGCCTGGGCCGCTTTGTGGGCCTCAAGACCTCGATCTACCTCGAGGTGGAAGGCGCCGCGCATTATCTGCCGGCCTACGCGGGCAATCTCGACATCATGACTTCCGCCGCGCTGGCCACCGCCGAGCGCATGGCACAGTCCATCATCGGTCTTTGAGGAGGCACCATGGCGTTCCAATCCAGCAAGAAACTCTATATCTCAGACGTCACCCTGCGTGACGGCAGCCATGCCGTCCGCCATCAGTATTCGATTGCCCAGGTACAGCAGATCGCCCGTGCGCTGGACCGCGCCAAGGTGGACAGCATCGAGGTGGCGCATGGCGACGGCCTGCGCGGTTCCAGCTTCACCTATGGTTTTGGCGCCCACACCGATCTGGAATGGATCGAAGCGGTGGCCGATGTAGTCAGCCACACAAAAATCGCCACCCTGCTGCTGCCCGGCATCGGCACCATCCACGATCTCAAGGCAGCCTACGGCGCCGGTGCCCGCGTGGTACGCGTGGCCACCCATTGCACCGAGGCGGACATCTCCAGGCAGCACATCGAGTACGCACGCGAACTGGGCATGGACACGGTCGGCTTCCTGATGATGAGCCACATGACAACCCCGGAACACCTGGCACAGCAGGCCAAGCTGATGGAGAGCTATGGCGCCACCTGCATCTACGTGGTCGATTCCGGCGGCGCGATGACCATGCAGGATATCCGCGAGCGCTTCCGGGCGATCAGGTATGTGCTGGACCCGGCCACGGAAACCGGTATCCATGCCCACCACAATCTCAGCCTGGGGGTGGCCAACTCCATCGTCGCCGTGGAAGAGGGCTGCGACCGTATCGATGCCAGCCTGGCCGGCATGGGTGCCGGCGCCGGCAATGCCCCCCTTGAGGTGTTCATTGCCGCCGCCGAGCGTCTGGGTTGGGAGCACGGGACGGATCTCTATGCCTTGATGGATGCTGCGGACGATATCGTGCGACCCTTGCAGGACAGGCCGGTGAGGGTAGACCGGGAAACCCTCGCGCTCGGCTATGCCGGGGTGTATTCCAGCTTTCTGCGCCATGCCGAGGCGGCGGCGCGCAAGTACGGGTTGAGCACGGTGGAGATCCTGCTGGAACTGGGCAAGAGGAAGATGGTCGGCGGACAGGAGGACATGATCGTCGACGTGGCGTTGGATCTACTCGACAACCCGGTGCAGGCCCTATGAGCCAGCGTTCCGCTTACCTGCCTCGGGCGTGGATTTGCTTTTTGTTGGCAAATTTTGTCATTTTGACAAAATTGTATTGATTTATGGGCTGGCCGCTGGGGTCACTCTGCAGCCAGTGACTTCGGCTTTCGCCGCAGCGTGGGTTGCGGGTGTACCAGCGCAGCTTCGATGCGGGAAGGTGCGACCCCCAGCCCCTGCAGGGAAATGCGTATGACGTCGTTGGCGTAGCCGGGGTAGTCCCTGGCGCCCATGTGCCTGCGCATGGCGATGATCAGGGTGCCGCCGATCAGGTCGAAAGCGACGCGTTCATTCGGAAAATGAAACAGGCCCGCTGCGCGTCCATTGCGCAAGTCTTGAAGCACCGGTTCGAAAACCGGGCCGAAAGGAAGCTGGTCCAGGCATTCCGGACGGGCGAAGAAGGCTGCCCAAGTTGGGTCGACTTCAGCATTGCCTAGCCATAAGCGTATCCCGGTGGTCAGCCGTAACACCGGGTCGCTCAACTCGCCGATCTCGGTTTCGATCAATGCGATAAGGTCGGCGCTTAGCCATTCCAGCGTGGCCTGCAGCAGATCCTGCGTAGTGCGGAAATAGTTGTAGAAGGTGCCGCGCGCGATGCCTGCTTCGGCGATGAAGTCTTCGATCACCGGCGCCTCCGGCCCCTTGAGCGCAAACACCTTTAGGGCGGCATTGAGGATTTTCTGGCGGGTGCGTTCGCGCCGTTGCCGGCCTACTAGGGTGCGGTGATTGATCGGGTCGGTTTGCTGAGCTTGGGACATGATGCGGGCAAGGTTGGGCTTTGATGGTCATTGCTTGGAATGCTAGCAAATCCCTCATGAAAATGACAGTTCTGTCATTGTGATATGGACAGCCGGAGGATCCGGTGCGGGCGTTGCGTCGCCTACCGAACTCAGATCTGGGTGAACAGGGTCTCCGCCCTGCTCAAACTACTGGTTGCCGAGGCCGAGAATTTTCCGGATATGGCAAGCGCGACGTATCAAGCGTTGATCGACCAGACTCGCGCCATACTGGCGGCTGTACCGGCAACAGAGGTGATAAGAGGTATCTTCACGACCCGTGAATATAGAGGCGCCCGTGGGCGCCTTGCTAGTCTAGTTCTGAATGGTGGGGCAGTCGCCCCATGTTCTCTCGTCTGCTGCTGATGCGGCTGAGCCTGTCAATGCGTGGCCCTCTCTGCGGTACAGGCTGGATCTCTAATGCTCACCGGAATGAGGGCTGTCCCGGCTGGATGCCGCTAAGCCGCCGACCATTCCATCCCCTCGGCAGAATTCCCCTTTTCGCATCACAGTCCTGTGCCCTTGATGTGCCTTGCTTGTGTCGCGACAGCGCAAGTGGCTAAATTTCTAATGTTGGACTATATTGTCAACCTGACATAACAGTTCAATTATTGAAGACTGTAAATTACAAAAACAAGAAATTACAAGAGCACAGAGCAACACCAAGAGAGGAGAAGCATGAAGCGTGCGCTTTTGAAGGGCATCCTGTTCGGGCTGTCTGCGGCCATCCGTGTGACTACCGCGCGCAGCCCTGCGTTCCGAAAACAATTACGTGAACGCAACCTGGTTGCGCAGATCCGTCTCAAGGATGGCAGCATCGGGCGCCATTACTGCTTGCGCGGCGGTAAGGTGAGTTCGGCGGCTGGTTTGCATCCGGCACCGGATGTGACCATCGCATTTCACGACGTGGCTACCGCTTTGGATTTCATGAAGCCGCCGGTCGACCAGGCCAAGATCGTGCATGCGGCCAAGCACTTCAAAGTGACAGTGCAGGGGCCCGACAAGCTGGTGGTGTGGTTCATGCAACTGCTCAACCGGCTGCAGACAGCCACGCTGCAGATGGGCACGCCGCAGCGTGACGGTACGGTGCGCTACACCACCAATACCAACGGCGGTCCGTTGTTCGTCTACGTGAAGGACGGCCGCATCGTGCGCACCACGCCGATCGACCTCGACCGGGACGACGCCGCCAGCTGGACCATCCACGCACGCGGCCGCAGCTTCACCCCGCGGCGGGCCGCCACGATCAGTCCGCATGCGCTGGCGCTGCGCTCCATGGTGTATTCCGAGAATCGGCTGCTGTATCCGATGAAGCGGGTCGACTTCGATCCGAACGGCGAACGCAATCCCCAGAACCGCGGCAAGTCCGGCTACGTGCGCATCAGTTGGGACGAGGCACTCGACATCGTGTCATCCGAGATCAAGCGCATGAAGCGCGAGCACGGTCCCGGCGCGGTAGCGATCTACCATAGCTCGCACCATCAATGGGGCAATGTCGGCTACTACCTCTCCGCGCTGCAGCGCTTCGGCAATCTGATCGGCTACACCCGCGTGCACTTGAACCCGGACAGCTGGGAAGGCTGGTACTGGGGAGCGCAGCATCACTACGGCAACAGCATGCGGCTGGGCACCCCGGGCGGCTACGGTTTGGTGGAGGACTGCCTGAAGGAATGCGAACAGATCGTGTTCTGGTCGAGCGACCCGGAAACCACCAGCGGCTGCTACGCCGGTTCCGAAGGCACCGAGCGCCGGCTGTGGGCCAAGGAACTCGGCATCGAATTCATTCATATTGACCCGCACTACAACCCCACCGCGCAACTGCTCGGTGGGCGCTGGATTCCGCTGCGCCCGGGCAGCGATTCGGCGCTGGCGCAGGCCATCATGTACGTGTGGGTGACCGAGGGGCTGTACGACCGCGATTACGTGGCGACCAAGACCACCGGCTTCGAGGAATGGCGCGCCTACCTGCTGGGCGAGAGCGACGGCGTGGCCAAGACGCCGGAGTGGCAGGAGGCGGAAACCGGCGTGCCGGCCAAGGACGTGCGTGCGCTGGCGCGCCTGTGGGCATCGCGCAAGACCTATCTGGCCGCCGGCGGCGCCGGGCAGGGCCTGGGCGGTGCCGGACGCAACCCGACCGGCACCCAGTGGGCGCGCTCGATGATCCTGCTGATGGCGATGCAGGGCTGGGGTAAGCCGGGGGTCAACTTCGGCAACCTGCAATTGTCCACCCCGCTCGACATGACCTTCTACTTCCCCGGCTACGCCGAGGGCGGCATCTCCGGCGATCTGTACTGGACCGCTTCGGCGATCAGTAATTACAACCGCATGCCGCACGTGCTGAGCATGAACCCGGTCAAGCAGATGATCCCGCGCCAGAAGCTGGCGGACGCCATCATCGAGGGGCGCAGCACCGGCTACTACTGGGACGGGGTGTCGCTGGAAGCACAATTCGTGCCGTTCGAGTACCCGTTGCCGGGCCATTCGCGCGTGCACATGCTGTACCGCTACGGCGCCTCGTCGTTCGGCACCATGGCCAACTCGCAGCGCATGGTGGAGGCCTACCGCCATCCCTCGCTCGAGTTCGTGGTCAATCAGTCGATCTGGCACGAAGGCGAGACCCAGTTCGCCGATGTGATCCTGCCGGCCTGCACCATGCTGGAACGCTACGACATCGGCGAATGGTCCGGCGCGGGCGCCTACGGTCACCACATCCAGCAGCAGCTCAACCACCGCATGATTGTGATGCAGCACAAATGCATCGAGCCGCTGGGCGAGTCCAAGTCGGATTACCAGATCTTCCTGGACATCCTTGAGCGGCTCGGCCTCGGCGCAGTGTTCTCGGAAGGCTGCAGCGAGCTCGATTGGTGCAAGCGTGTATTCGATTCGTCCGATCTGCCCAGGTACGTCAGTTGGCAGGCGTTCCTCCGTAAGGGCTATTTCGTGGTGCCAGCACCGTCGGAGGCGCAGCGCGAGCCGGCCTATTTCCGCTGGTTCGCCGAGGACCGCCACAAGGATGCGCCGGAGCCACTGCCGCTGCCTTCTCAGTACGCCGACACCTTCGGCAAGGGGCTGCAGACGCCGTCCGGCAAGATCGAATTCGTCTCGCAAACCTTGCAGCGCGCCTGCGCGGACAACCCGGAGCGGCCGGCGCTCAACCGCTACATCCCGTCGCCGGAGGGCCCGGCCGATGGCGAGCGCTTTGCGCGCTATCCGCTGCAATTGCTGTCCAGCCATCCGCGCTACAGCTTCCACACCTATAGCGACGGCAAGGGTAGCTTCATCAACGACCTCAGCGCGCACCGAATCCTAAAGGACGGCTATTACTACTGGCCGCTGCGCATCAGCCCGCAGGATGCCGCCGTGCGCGGCATCGCCCAGCATGATCTGGTGCGCGTGTTCAACGAACGCGGCGCGGTGCTGTGCGCCGCCGAGATCACGCCGCTGATCGCCCCCGGGGTATTGAAGGCGTTCGAGTCCAGCGCCGTGTACGACCCGATTCCTGACCGCCACGGCGGCATGATCGACCGTGGCGGCTGTGTCAACCTGCTGACGTCCCCGCGCCCCATTGTCAAGGGCAGCTCCGGCATGGCGTCCAGCAATTGTCTGGTGGAGATAGAAAAATGGAGGGAGACCGCAGCATGTCCAGTTTGAAAACGGCCAGCGTGCCTGTCCGCGTGAATCCCGGCCAGGAGGCCTTCCCGGCCATCCTGCCGGAATGGCCGGAGAACCAGCGTCCGGCTTTCGTGCAGCAGGTATGGCGCCCAGCGGCGCTGGTGAAAGCCGATGCGCTGGCCTTTCTGATCTTCGAACGGCCCGACCTCGATCGCAGTGAACGCTTCCTGCTCGACTTCGGCCTGCAACTGATCCGGCGCGAAGCCGATGTGCTGTATTTCCGCGCCAGTGCAAGTCCGGCCTGCTGCTATGTGGTGCGGCGTGGCAGCCAGGCGCGCTTTGCCGGCCTAGGCTTCGAGCTGCGCGAGAGCGCCGATTTGGATGTGCTGACTATGCATGCCGGGGCGAGCCGCGAGAGCAAGCTGGAGATTCCAGGGGGCGGCCAGGCCGTGCGGCTGATCGATCCACTCGGCCATGAGGTATGGGCGCTGGCCGGCCGCGAGCACGGCAAGCCCCAGGTCGAACTGGAAGCGCGGCTGCCGGCCAATACCCCGACCGCCACGCCGCGTGTCAATGCCACCGTGCGTCCGCCGTTCGGGCCGTCCAAGGTGGCCAAGCTTGGCCACGTGGTGTTTCAGACCACTGATTTCACCGGCCTGACCAACTGGTATATGCGCCATTTCGGCCTGCTGCCGACTGATGTGTTGTATCTGCCCGACGGCAGTCCGAACCTGATCTTCTTCCGCTTCGACCGCGGCGACGAGCCGGCCGACCACCACAGCGTGGTGATCGCCGGCGGGCTGGCAGACCGCTACGAGCACAGCGCCTACGAGGTGCAGGACCTCGATGCGCTGGGGCAGAGCAGCCAGTATCTGCGCTCCAAGGGCTGGAAGCATGCCTGGGGCATTGGCCGACATTCGCTCGGCAGCCAGTTGTTCGACTACTGGTTCGACCCGTATGGGGCCGAGCATGAGCATTACGCCGACGGCGACGTGTTCACCGCCGACTACGCACCGCGCTACAGCCCGATGAATCAGGGCGGTGTGTGGATGTGGGGCGATGATGTGCCGCCGCACATGCTGCCCAAACCCAATCTGACCACCTTGTGGCACGCCGCCCGCCTGCTGTGGCGCCGCAAACTGAGCCTGGCCCGGCTCAAGCAAATGGGCGCCGCCTTGTCCGAACCAGCCCGGCCATGGATGAAATGAGGAGACAACAATGGCTTTGACTGTATTGCGATTCAACCGCGCCGGCGCCGAGCCGGGCTGGGGTGTTCTGTTTGGCGACAAGGTGGCTCCCCTGAGCGGCCGCTATGCGACCACCGGAGACTTGATCGAGCAGGGACTGGAAGAGGCGCGCGCGCTGCGCCCGGCCGACGCCGTGCTCAAGCTCGACGAGTTGGCGTTGCTGCCGCCGGTCACCGCTAATCAGCAGTTTCTCTGCCAGGGCCTCAACTACCGCTGCCATGTGCGCGAGTCGGGGATGGACCCGGCCAAGATCCCGTTCAATACGCTGTTCACCAAGGCGCCGTCATCGCTGACCGCGGCTCGCGGCGACATCGTGCGGCCGGAGCACGTGAGCCTGCTCGATTACGAAGTCGAACTGGGCGTTGTGCTCGGCCGCCACATCAACGGCCCGGTGCGGGTCGACGAAAACAATCTGCACCAATACGCCGTCGCGCTCACCGTGGTGAACGACATCAGCGCGCGCGATATCCAGCTGCCGCAGGCCCAGTTCTACAAGGGCAAGAGCTATCGTAGCTTCGGTCCGGTCGGTCCCTACCTGGTGTTTCCGACGGCGGAGGAGTGGCGCAAGCTCGGCGAGCTGCGCCTGCGTCTGGCGGTGAATGGTGAGGTGCGTCAGGACGGCTATTGCCGCGAGATGATTTTCAAGCCGGCGCAGACCCTGACCGAGCTGTCCGGCCTGCACGACCTGGCGCCCGGCGATCTGCTCGCCACCGGCACCCCGGCCGGCTGCGCCGCGGTGGCACCGAAGAGCAAGCTGGTGCGCTGGATCTTCCGCGTGCTGCCGGAGCAGCGCAAATGGGCGTTGTTCCTCAGCAAGCAGCAGAGCAATCCGCGCTATCTGAAGCCAGGCGATCAGATGGTGGCATCGATCCGCACCGACGACGGCCGCATTGATCTGGGCGAGCAGCGCCACCGGATCGTGCAGGCCTAGGGAGTGCCGCGATGAAGAAATGGAATCTGATTGTCGACGTAGAGCGTTGCCACAACTGCGGCAACTGCGTACTGGCCAAC
This sequence comes from Crenobacter oryzisoli, assembly GCF_030385785.1. GTDB lineage: Bacteria > Pseudomonadota > Gammaproteobacteria > Burkholderiales > Chromobacteriaceae > Crenobacter_A > Crenobacter_A oryzisoli. The sequence goes on along the minus strand of NZ_JAUEDK010000037.1, from coordinate 9,876 downwards.
CAGGACGAGCATGTCGACAACGACTTTCCCGGCTATGCGGCGCCGCAGCCGAAACAAGGTGGCGCCTGGATCCGCATCGAGAGCGTGGCGCGCGGCACCCCGCCCATGGTGGACGCCGCCCATCTGCCTACCATGTGCAACCATTGCGATAACGCGCCCTGCATCGCCGCCGGGCGCGGCGCGGTGAAGAAACGCCCCGACGGCATCGTCATCGTCGATCCTGTGCTGGCCAAGGGCCGCAAGGACCTGCTCGCAGTCTGTCCATACGGAGCCATGCACTGGAATGAGGAGCTCGGGCTGCCGCAAATCTGGATCTTCGACGCCCACTTGCTCGACCATGGCTGGCATGAGCCACGCTGCAGCCAGGTGTGTCCGACCGGCGCGCTGCAGGCGGTCAAAGTGAGCGACGAAGTGATGCAGGAGCGGTTCAAGTGCGAGGGATTGGATGTGTTGCAGGAAGAGCTGAACACGCGACCGCGCGTCTACTACCGTAACCTTTATCGTTATCGCCAGTGCTTCATCGGCGGCAGTGCGGTCTATGGCGAGGGGGCGGGTCGTGACTGTGTACCGGACGCCGAGGTCACGCTGAGTCGTAACGGAAAGATCGTGCAGCAGACGGGTACGGACGGATTCGGCGATTTCAAGTTCGACCGCTTGCCTGGCAACAGCGGACGATACCGGATCGAAATCCGCCATCCACGCTTCGGCCAGGCTGCGCTGGAAGCGGATCTTTCCGATAGCCTTTATCTGGGCGCGATCAGGCTGCAAGCCCCGTCGGGCGATCCACGCAATCTTTTCCACTCATCCAAGCTGGAGCCGCAATATGAATGACCGAGCGATACGCTCCCTCGCTGACATTGAGCATCTGGAGGCCATTCCACTCGAACAGCGCTTGGCTGGCTTTGCTTCCAGTTACGATGTGTTCAGACGGTCCGCCGAGCTGTGGCCGAATGCTACTGCAATCAGCTTCCTGCCGCAGGGCATTGTCGACGAAGAAGCACTGCGCATCAGCTATGGCGAATTGTTCGCCAATGTCACGCGGGCCGCCAACTTGTTCTATTCGCTGGGTGTCGGGCCATCCGATGTGGTGTCCTACCTGTTACCCAACTTGCCGCAGACCCACTACGCCCTGTGGGGCGGCCAGGCGGCCGGCATCGTCAACGCGATCAACCCGTTGTTGGACGCCGAGCAGATTGCGGCTTTGCTGAACGAAGTTTCCTGCAAGGTGCTGGTCACGCTCGGCCCCAGTGCGGGGCCGGAATTGTGGAGCAAGGTCGTGGCGTTGCGCGACAAGGTGCCGTCGCTGCAATCCGTGCTGTTAGTGCAGGAGCCGGAACCGCCAGAAGAGACTCTGTCTTTCGATGTGGAACTGGCCAAACAAGCACATGACTACCTGCTGAGCGGCCGCCGCATCGGGCGGGACGACATCGCTGCCTACTTCCATACTGGCGGTACCACCGGCACGCCCAAGATCGCCCAGCACAGCCACTGGAACCAATTGGCCAATGCCTGGTGCGGCACCGTCGCGGTCGACCTTGGCCCACAAGATACCTTGTTGTGCGGGCTGCCGCTGTTTCACGTCAACGGAGTGATTGTCACCGGGCTTGCCGCCTTCATGGCCGGCTCACACGTGCTGCTGGCCGGGCCAATGGGGTACCGCAACCGTGCCATGCTGGAGCAGTTCTGGCAATTGGTGGAGCGTTTCCAGGTCACCGCATTCTCGGCCGTGCCGACCGTATACGCGGCATTGATGGCGGTGCCGCGCGGCGAGGCCGAGCTGTCATCGCTGCGCTTCGGCATTTGCGGCGCGGCGCCGATGCCGGCGGCCTTGATCCGTCAGTTTGAGCAGGCAACTGGCATCCGCATCCTGGAAGGTTATGGGCTGACTGAGGGCACCTGCATCAGCGCGATCAACCCGCGTGACGGTGAGCGGCGCCCCGGTTCAATCGGTCTGCGTATCCCATACCAACAGATGAAACCGGTGCTGTTGGACGAGCAGGGCAGGTATGTGCGCGATTGCGCGGTGGATGAGATCGGCGTGCTGGCGATCCGCGGCCCCAATGTGTTTGCGGGCTATACGCAGGAAGAAGCCAACCGCAATCTGTGGATAGACGGCAAATGGCTCAATACCGGCGACCTGGCCCGGCGCGACGCCGACGGCTACCTGTGGCTGACCGGCCGCCAAAAGGAGCTGATCATCCGCGGCGGCCACAATATCGATCCGGCGCTGATTGAGGAGGCGCTGATGCGCCACCCGGCGGTGCAACTGGCGGCGGCGGTCGGCAAGCCGGACCGCTACGCGGGGGAACTGCCGGTGGCCTATGTGGTGCTGCGCGAGGGGCAGAGCGTCAGTCCGGAAGAACTGGTTGACTATGCTCGCAGCGTGGTTCCGGAACGCGCGGCGGTGCCGGGGGAAATCTACTTGGTCGACAGCTTACCTCTGACGGCGGTCGGTAAGGTGTTCAAGCCGCAGCTGCGCTACGACGCCACCGAGCGAGTATTCCGTGCCTTGCTGGAGCCATCGATGAATCAAACTTTGTGGCGGATCAAAGTTGGCCCGGATCCGGTTTATGGCGTGCGTATGCAGATCATGCCGGCCGCGCCGATGGCAGCTCGCGCGCAGATTACCCAGGCGGTGCACGAGGTGATGGCAGGCTTCAGTCTGAGCTACGAGCTGATCTGGATTGACTGAGGGGCAATGATTAGGCCGTCCTCATCCGCCGTGGTCGATCAACTGGCTAGTGCGGTCGGCCGCTTCCGGGCTAGTCTCTGAGCATGCAAAACGGCCACCCGTGGGTGGCCCTCCATCTCGAATTCCAGAGGGTTGTGATCTGACAAGGGGGCTCAATTGGCCTTGAGAGCCTTGATCAGCTCATCTTGCCGCCTTGTCGGAGGACTTCGTCAACAATGTTGTTCCGATAGGCTGTAATCAGCCTCGCTCCTTCCTCCGCGACGTTGTTGATCCTCTAGCCCTTTCACTACCCTTATGCAGAAAGTTCAGCTCACGCTCAATGAGCCATACTAAGGATACGTGAGTATTTCTAATGACATTAATGCCAATTTTTCAATAGTGATCTTGTGAGCGCAGTTTGCAGAAGAAAGAGTGTTCTTGTATCAAGTCATAAGCAACATGAAGATTGCTGTCTTTGATGGTTTGATCTGCATTCAACTCTAATAGTGCCTCTACAACTTGTGTCTGTCCATTCTGATAGGCTAAGTGTAAAGGGGTCATGCCATTTTGATCTATTTCGTTAATGTCATCTCCATACTTTACATAAAGCCTTACGAGATCAACTTTCCCTGACGCTGCTGCTTTATGCAGTTGACCATGAGTACTTTTCTTTTGGTATGCCACTGATGCCTGCCTTTTGTTGTGACCAGTCATTCCCTGCGAGTTGCGTGTGACGCTAACCTTCGCTTTCATTTAATACCTCACATTTGACTATGGCCATAATGCCATGCCCATCGAGTGATTTGACAATCGAACCAGGGTGGCTGTCAGATAAATAGTGGGCGTAGCTCAATGCATCACTTTTAGCACTAAAGTCAACAATAGGGATTACCGATCCGGTAAGAAATATCTCCCACCTTCCTGATGTCCCATACTTTACTCGGTATATCATTGAATATTTAATCATGCTCACTTGATAACTCCTTGCCTGAGGCAGGCACCACTATGAGGGGATGATCCTAATAAGTAGTGATTGACTCAATGCATGGTGATTTCAAGACCGAGATGCAAGTGAAAACCACTGCAAGAAATACAGTATAGGTCATGCAATGCTATGCTTCAGGGGAGGATGGTACAATACGCAGATTGTTATGCAATAAACATGCGCCATGGCGGTTTTTATTGGTGTTAGCTAATATTTTCTTATTTTTGATCGATCTGATTTTCTTGAGAGGGGAAAGTAGTCATCGCAGCTTGTGCCGAGGCACATCGTAAGCTTAGCTTGTTTTCAATGTAATAGCTATTAGAATTAGACGTCTGGAGAAATTCTTCCAATACGGTTATTTTAAATTTCTAAACTGATAGCCATCAATGATGTTAGTCAATTGGCTGCTCTATTCGGAGAAGGGGCTGCTTTAATTTTGCGTCGACTGACTAAGCGTTGCTACTAAAACCCAGCACAATGGTCCTGCTCATCGCACTGCCACAGACAGTACTGGGAGTACGGCAAGATAGCGCAACTACGCTTGTGGGGCTTTGCTAGTAGCTCTGAAATTTCATTGGCCGCTGCAGGAGCTCTGATAGGTGACAGGAATGAACAGGGCGATTCCGTAAATATCGGGAAGTGTGGCCTATCGTAGTGACCAAACTGCTAATAGTCTCTATGTTAATGAACGTGATAGGCTTAATGCTCTTTTGCCTATGGTAATGCTTCTATAGAAGACCAATGTTATTAGAGTCGATTATGCATTGACAGCCAGAGCCAGCAACAATGCTGAGGCGGCAAGCCGATATTAACCTTCAGAAAGCCAGCACTGACATGGTGGGTTTTAAAACGGTGAGGCGTATAGATGCCCCTCTGCTCAATAGAAGCTTTTCAAAGTCACCGTCTAGGTAACAAAATTCATATCCTGATCGTCTAAGTCCTATTACTATGGCAGTTCTGCCGGAGGGCAATATCACATGAGAACCTTCTCTTAAGTAGTCTAAACCTTTTTTCGTTGGCATGTATCTCTTCGGTCGTGGATGCGTGGTGTATTTGGATTATAAAAGCCCCGCTATGCGGGGCTTTTATAATGTAAAGTCAGACAAGGGTCACGTTGGCTGAATGTTTGTGGCTGCAGGGCCTTTTTTACCCATGCCCCTAGTAAAGCTTACTTTTTGGCCGTCATGAAGCGTCTTGAAGCCTTCGGCTCTGATTTCCGAGAAGTGAGCAAAAAGATCTTCGCCACCATTATCTGGGGTGATAAAGCCAAAACCTTTTGCTTCATTGAAGAATTTTACTGTGCCGGTTTCCATTATGTATTCCTTTGGTGGGTGATAGTGAGCAAATGCTCGAAATGCACGATACTCAAGGAATAAATAAGGAAACGATGAAGTCCACGTTTTATGGGCGACGAGGTATCGATAGGTATGACTCTTGAAGATCCTGCTGTGCTATTTATACTTATACGCACTCAAAGCCGATAAGTCAATAAAATTGTTAAACTTTATCAGTGCCTTACCAGAGATGCTGCGATAATTTATTGAATTTGGATTATGAGGCCTATGTCAAAATAAGCTGGCAGAAGTGAGGCGGCTCTTCAGTCGCTCAGCATTTTCAATGCCTTCAGGGCATATTTAAACATAACGAATGAACGAATTAGGTTGGTTTGAGCCGATCGAGGGAATAGAAACCGGTCATTTCAGGAAGATGGCCGCTTAATGTCCACTCATCGCCAGCTAGCAACCACAATGGACCAAAACATTGAGATGCAGCTTCGGCCGAAGAGCAGAATTCTTCTGGTAGGGGCTTGCATACTGCTGCTCGGCCCAAATGCTCGTTCGATACGGGGATGAAAAATGACCGCTTCTATATCAGCGGGCAAGTATTCAGTTTCCTAGAAATCCAGGAGCAGTTTATTGCTTTTATTTTATTTACGTACCTACACCATGGTAACGCAAGCCTCACCCTGATATCGGGCGCTTTCGATGCCGAATGCAGAGCTAAAGGTTACCAAGAAATGACGGCCGATTTGCTGAATGGACATTACTTCAAACGCGATGGTCGAATTGTCGATTTGCTGGGTGATGTGGTCACCCTGTTTCAGTTCTTTGATTTTCATTAGTATTTTCTTTATAACTACCCATTTATGAATAGTCCTCAATGACGACGTCGCATTGGCGAGGCCTGTTCTAATCTTGCAGTAGGATGGCGGAAATTGATACGCCCTTTGGTGAGATCATAGGGCGACATTTCCACCGTGACGCGGTCGCCAAGCAGCACGCGTATGCGGTGCAGTTTCATCTTTCCCGAGCCATAAGCGAGTATCACCACATTGTTATCGAGCCGGACGCGAAAACGCGACTCCGGCAACATCTCGATGACAACGCCTTGCAGTTCGATCATGTCTTCCTTGGGCACAGTAACTCCAATCCTGAAATGACAGATTGCCACGACGTGCACAAATGCAGGGCCGTGACTGATGGCTTCGTAAACCTTGAGCGGAAATTGCCGTGCGATGTGACAGCAGTTAATGCGAGGCAGACGGCCGCATGGGTCGCCTAGAGAAGAGAGTTAACCATGATGACGATAAGTTCTTGATTTGTCAAATTTTATCGACAGCATGCGTCACACTATGCCATCGGGGCAAGCCAGCAGGGACCATCCCTGCTGTAATGGAAAGCGCTGCGTAAGGCCAATCTCCTAACGCCCTTCACGGATTTAGTTTGTATGGCCAGCATCAGCACAAGGGCCTAGAATTGGCCAGATGTTGCCGGAACAGCTGGCCAGATTTACCGAAATCAGCACTAACCCTCCGATTGTCGGAGGTTGCGCTGCATGTATCGGTGAATGGCCTGTTCGGCATCATGATCCCTCTGACCGGCAAAGTAGAGCGAGGCGGTTACCGCCAAGGAATCGCGCTGGATTTCCTGATAGATTTTGAGGGCCTTCTCCGGTTTGTCGGTGACCAGAAGGGGGGTGTGCTGTTGTACCAGGTCGGCGCTTTCCTTCATCCCATGGCCGACAAGGGCCGAAACCAGCAGATCGATCTGGTTGTAGCTGTGGCCTTCAAACGATGGATAGTCAATGAGGATGGCCGCGATGTTCTGTGGTTCCATCAGTTTGGTCAGGGCTGCGAGCGCATCTTCCCGCGGTAGGGCCATCACCGAGGTAGCCTTCGTATCCTGTTCAGCTGTGCCGAGCAATGCTGCGAATTTCGTGTAGATCATTGCGATTAGTCAAGCTTTTGGCCTGTCCTCTTAGTTAAATAAACTGTACAGTACGGTTATATTCGCGAGACATCAGAACCTTGTCAAGCGATAACTGAACTCGACCGCGTGGACTGCCCCGACAACAGTACGCACTCCCAGCTTATGGTTTGAGCATAAGATGGCGTATTCGACGATGGCCATCACCGAGCCATGCTTGATCCGCGCATCGGGGAGCAAGGATTGGGGCGGGCCAGTGCGCCCAGGGACTCAGGTTCATATCATCCTGGTCGGGCAAGGGCTGATGCCGCAGCAACACGGCGGCGATGGGCAGGACCAATACCGAGATGAGCCGCGAGGTGGCGATGCCGCCTCACAGGCCGCTGCTCACGGTCATGGTGCTACCGAAGACTTGGTGTACATGGTGAGGCCGTGCACCTCAGCGTGGCCTGGAAGGGCACATTGAAGGTGGACACGGCAATGATCCAGGCTACGCCGACAGGGCCAGCAGCTCGATGTTGAGCAGGACGGCATGGTTCAAAGCAGTGGCGGCGGCGGTGGCCAACCCCTTGGGGCGAAGGCAGCATTCCGCCCGTGCGTGGCAGCAACAAAGTGTGTCCTCTGGTCTCGTGTGTTAATATTTGCATAGCAATACCGTACTGTACGGTTATAATAAAAATTCAAGTATGTCGGAGGTCAACGGAGCTGAACAGTTCATTAGGAGTGGGTCATGAGGATGAAAAGTGAAAACAGGCGCCTGAAAATCGTGGCAGTGGCAGCTGAGGTGTTCCAGGAACGTGGCTACGAGGCCACGTCGATGTCAGAAATCACTACTCGTGTTGGCGGTTCCAAGGCCACGATCTACAGCTACTTTGCCTCCAAGGAAGAGCTGTTTCTCGCGGTAGTCAAGGGGTGGGCTGAAGAGCGCATGATGCAGGCTTTCGGTAGTCTGCAGCCTAGCGATGATCTCACCGCGACGCTGCAATCCTTCGGAGAACGCTTTCTGAGAAACGTATTGAGCCCGGATCTGATCATCGTGCGCAGCATCGTGATGGGAGAGGGGGCACGCTCTGGTATCGGCAAACTGTTTTTCGAAAGCGGACCCGCCGAAGGATGGGGACGGCTGGCCCACTTTCTCGCGGGGGTGATGGAGGCTGGGCGGCTGAGGCAAGGCAAACCGTGGCGGGCTGCGCGCCACTTGATAAATCTGCTGGAGGCGGATTTTTTGGAGTCGTTCATCACCGGCGCCACCGAACCGCCTAGCGACGAGCAGATAGTCGAGTCGGTGGAGGAATCTGTACGGGTGTTCATGAATGGCTACAGTGCAGCGGCTTCTCCGTGAGCCACTTTTTTGCGGGTAACGAAGAACTGACCGTTTTCGAGTGTCTATCAATCTGACCCCGAGCGATGCATGACAATAGGGTTGAGGAGGCTTTGTTAATGAAATGGACGCTCCCTTCATTCAGTGAGGTGGTAGCAATCTCACTGTGGCACCGCGATGCCGGCCTAGGAAGGGGGCGTCCATTTCATTAACAAAGCCGATATCAGCACAAATCAGCTACTGTGAACACACCCTAACGGCCCGGTTCGTCTGATATCCGCCCGACACCATGGCACTTTGCGTGCTTGCCCTAGCCGATATCGATCGTGCGACTCACGGTCTGCACCGGCTCCGATTTCGGCACGGTTAACGTGAGTACACCGTTGTCAAACTTTGCCAAGGTGTGGTCGGGGTCTGCGTTTTCCGGCATCGGGATCGTGCGCATGAAGCTTCCATGGGCGCGCTCCAGCCAGTAGCAGCCGTTTTCCTCTCTGCGCACATCCTGCTTTTTCTCTCCGCGCAGCACGATTGCCCCATCCTCGACGCTCACCTTCAGATCTTCGCGTTCCAATCCGGGCAGTTCGGCGGTCACACGCAGCACCTTCCCTTCATCGACGACGTCGATGCGCGGCTGGAAGCGCGATGAACTGAAGTCGCCAAACCATCGTTCGAGCGCGCCACGACCTGCAAACGGGTCATGAAAGAACTGTTCCAAAAAACTTGCTCAAAGTAGAGCAATGGATTTATCCGCACTTCGTTGACGCGGCTTGCGCCGACCAACTGAAGCCTCTTGACGCTCAGTTGCGCCGGAGGAACGTGATTGCAGAATCCGCAGCACCTCGCGGTGCGGCATGAACCGGGCAATAGCCGGGTCATGGAGCCGGTGTTTCACGTTCCGGGCAGCGTTGAAATCCGCTTGGATCACGTCCCCGTTGGCACGGTGAAATTTGTCGCCCACCCGCCTGCCTTCCAGCAAGCCGGTGAACGAGTCCATTTGCGACGTATAAGCGGCATTCACGGTGACATGCACCGCGCCACGCTGCGAACACACTTCATCGATGGCTTGGGCCAGTACACTTTTGGCCCAACCACTCATGCGGCGGTTGTAGTTCCGCCACTGTACTTTCACCTTGATCGGCGCGGTCAAATCCTCTGACGCCACCACCGCCGCTTTATCCACCACCTGATGCGCGGCCTGATAGGCAATCGTTCTCAAGTGTTGCTGGGTGCGGTCGCGGCGGGCGTTCAGTTTTTTCCGGCCAAGGTTGTTTTGTCGGATTCGGTCAGCCTTGGCAGTGCGCCCCGCTTCCCGATGCTGCTTTTCCAGCGCATGTAGCTTGTTTCTTGCTTTGCCGGTGGCGGCTTGCTGATCGCTGTAGCGCGTCAGCACCCCACCAAAGCGTTCACCGTGGCGCACCCCGTCCGAATCGGTCAGCGCCTCGCTGTAGCCTTTATCGACGCCGACTTCCTGCGTGCCGCACGGGCGGCCTGCCGCCTTTGCTGTGGCGTAATGGATGTCGAGCTGATCGTCCTTGACGAGGATCCGCAGATTGCCGCCGCGCAGATCAACGCCCTTGCCGTTGCTGTTCGTCGTCAGTCGGATTGCTGCGCCGTACTGCCTTGCAATCCTGATCGTCACCACCAATCGGCCATCGACAATCTGCTCGCTATGCTTGTCCGACCTGACCACAAA
>NZ_JAUEDK010000036.1 GCF_030385785.1 Crenobacter oryzisoli | reverse complement strand
TAGCAGTTCAACGACAACGAGGAATGCGGCGCTGTGAGGCTGAAGTTTGCGTGGTCGGCGAGGAAGGCGAGAGCGTTGCCTGGCCTTGCGCCCGGCAGCGGCGGCATCGTAGCGATGGGGGCTGCAGGCATTACGGCGCACTTCCCGGCAGATGGAGCTGGGCGCCCGCCGCAATAAGCGGGCGATGTGGCGCAGACTGTGTCCCTGCGCGGTCATTTGCATGATGCAGGCACGTTCTTCTGGGCAAAGCTGATGGTAGTGGGAGGGCATGGCAACACCTTATCAGGGTGTTGCACTTGGTGTTGGAGACCGCCATTTAATAGCTACCAGGAGGCTGCTCCGACAGCAGAAGACTTCAGACTGATAGATGAGCTGCCCCTTGCCGAGTGGATCACCCTCATTGCCTGCTATCAGAACAAAGGCCATTTCCGAATCAGCTTGGATCGGAAAACCGCTCCTCGATAATTGGCACCAAAGCAGTGCCTTATGCACCGCCATGATGCGATGCACAATCTGAACTATCCCATTTTTTCGGTCTTCCCCCTCTTGGCATGCATCGTGCTTCCTTACACGACAAACCAATACTATCGGACATATCGAGAGGGTCTCATGAATCTGTCGAGCCACCGCATGGCGCTTAGCGCCCGCGAGAAAAGCTGGCTGCCCTGGTTTGGTCGCACCGGCAAGGTCGCCATGCGCCATGCCTGCTTTCTCAACCGGGATCGCTACCCAGCCATCGAAAGCACCTTCGAAAGCTTCGCGCGCACTCGTATGCGTATCCTGCAGCAATGGGCAGAGCAGTTGTGGCAAACCCTGGATAGCGCAGCCACGCGTCTGGCCGGGTTAATGCCCGACGCGCAGGCTGCTGCGCTGTCCGACCTGTGGAATGGGCTGCCGGATGTCACCGAGTTGTTCGTACTGTCGCGCGACAATATCGTCCAGACTTCGAGCACGCCGAACCGCGCAGGACAATCAGGCCCCCATCAGGGCGCGCTCGAACAGGGGCTGCAGCAACCTTTCTTGTACGGCCCTTACCGCGACCCTGTAACCCTGACGCTCGGACCGCGTTCCTCCCGCTTTCACGATGCAGTGACTCTACTGTTCCTGCTGCCGCTGCGCTCCGGCAAAGACACCATTGGCTGCCTGTGCGCGCGAGTACCCAACGACGTGCTGGGCGACCTGATCCAGCGCGAAGCCGGGCATATCTATCATGAGTCGGGCGACAACTACCTGTTCATGGTGCGCTCGCAGTTCGACACAAACATCGCCCCCGGTACCGCGTTATCGCGCTCGCGCTTCGAAGACCGTACGTTCAGCGGTGGCGATAACCTGAAGGACGGCGTACGCACCGCCTATGGCACCGTACGCGTCAAGGAGCATACCGAATTCGAACTGATCTTCAACGACCCTGCCACCGGCCAGTTGCACCCAGGCGTGCGTGAGACCATCCGCAACGGCGAGAACCTGTTCGTCACCTATCCCGGCTACTCCGACTATCGCCATATCCCCGTGATCGGCAAGGGCGTCACCTTCCGCCTGCCGGGTTCGCCCGACATTTGGGGCATGATGTGTGAAGCGGATCTGGAAGAGGTCTACCGCTACCGTTCGGTCAGTTTCCAGTTGATGAGCGGTTTTGTGACAGTACAAGCCCTGCTCATCGGCGCGGGCTGGGGAGTACAGACCCTGTTCTCACCGCCGTCCTGGCTGATGGCGGTGTTTCACTTGGCGATACTGCTGTTCGGAGCGCTACTGTTCCGCCAAGGCTTCACCCGGCCGCTAGCGCTGCGCATGCGTACCATGACCGGCATGGTACGCAACATCGCCGAAGGGGATGGCAACCTGACCCTGCGCATCGACCGCGAGCAGATTCGTTCGGACGAAACCGGTGTGATGGCGCAATGGGTAAACAGCCTGATCGACCACCTCGACGCCACGCTAGGCCAGGTGATCCTTGTCAGTCGCGTGCTGGAGCGGCATAACCGCGCCATGGCCGAGCACAACGAAGCCACTGTAGTGGCCAGCAGTCAGGTGTTCAGCACGGTGGAGCGCACGCGCGAAGGGCTTGAGCAGCAACTGACCGCGCTTGACAATGCCAGCCAGAACGCCAGCGGCATGGAGAAGGCCATGGCCGAGCAGAAAGAAGCCGCGCACCGCCAACTGACCGCCGTCAGCGAGCGCACGCTGACCATCCGCGAAACAGTCGGTCAATCGGCGCAAACCATCGAACAACTGGGAACCAGCACCCGTGAGATCGGCCAAGTGGTCAACCTGATCCAGGAGATCGCCAGCCAGACCAATCTGCTGGCGCTCAATGCGGCTATCGAGGCGGCACGAGCCGGCGAGTCAGGGCGCGGCTTCGCCGTGGTGGCCGACGAGGTGCGCAAACTGGCCGAGCGCACCAGCCAGTCAACCCAGGAAATCGATGCCATGATCCAGCGAGTACAGGGTCAGGCCAACGAAGCGGTGAGCACTATGCGGGCCGGCATACACTCTCTGGAAGAGGGATTAAAGCTGGCGGAGGCGTCAGCCGGAGAAAACGTCGAAGTTCAGCGCATCGTCTACACGCTGCTGTCCACTATCGAGCACTTGACCAAGTCCGGCCGCACCTATACCGACGATACGCATGTCATCGGCACGGTTGCCCATTCGATGCAGGACGCCCAGCATGAGCTATCGGTCAGTGTGGATCAGACTCGCCACACCATTGGGCTGCTGGCCATTCTGGCCGGCAAGTTTCGCGTCAGCGCGGAGGCGGCTGCTTGAGCTTTGTTGTTGTGAGTTTGTCGTTACTGAAAGCTTCCATAGGTCGGGGAGCGCGCCCATGCTTGGCTAGCGGAATTTAGAGTCGCTAACAAAACTCAGCGAAGCGGCCTTGGCTAGGCGTGCTGCCGCAGATAGTACAAGTAGTACGGCAAGGCCACATAACAACGCCAAGGGGGGGTAGCGGCTCTTAGCAAGTTGCGTATCTGCTTCGAACGACGCCGAATACCCATCGCATTGTGCTGAAGCTAGCCAGTGCCTTGATCTATTGATGCTTTGTCGAGGAATACTGTCAGCGGCTCTCAATGGCCTCCATTCATTAATTCGCCGCCCTCGCTGTGGTGAAACCCCAAGCGTATATGCATAAAAAAGCCGGGAGCATGTCCCTAATGCCGTTCACTTAAGCCGTTCAGTCCGGATTTTAGCTTCGAAGAACGCTTGGAAGTAACAAAAAAGCACCGTTTTTCCACCTTGGTGGGCGGTGCTTTTTCCTTTAGTGAACGGCATTAGGAGCATGTCCCGGCTTTTCTTTGCCCTTATGATTCAACCGGCCGTGCCGCCGACGGTCAGACCGCCGTCAATACGCAGCGTCGGCTGGCCGACCCCGACCGGCACGCTCTGCCCTTCCTTGCCACACACGCCGACACCGGCGTCGAGCGCCAGGTCGTTACCGATCATCGACACGTAGTTGAGCACGTCCGGGCCGTTACCTACCAGCGTCGCACCCTTCACCGGGTAGGTGAGCTTGCCGTCCTCGATGCGCCATGCTTCCGACGCCGAGAACACGAACTTGCCGTTGGTGATGTCCACCTGGCCGCCGGCGAAGTTCACCGCGTACAGGCCGTCCTTCACCGAGGCGATGATCTCCTGCGGGTCGTGCTGGCCGGCCAGCATGTAGGTGTTGGTCATGCGCGGCATCGGGATATGCGCATAGGACTCGCGGCGGCCATTGCCAGTCGGCGCCACACCCATCAGTCGGGCGTTCATCGAGTCCTGCATATAGCCCTTCAGAATGCCGTCCTCGATCAGCACGGTGCGCTGGGTCACATTGCCCTCGTCATCAACCGACAAGGAACCGCGGCGGTCGGCGATGGTTCCGTCGTCCACCACGGTGACGCCCGGAGCGGCGACTCGCTGGCCGATTTTGCCGGAGAACGCCGACGTGCCCTTGCGGTTGAAATCGCCTTCCAGGCCGTGTCCGATCGCCTCGTGCAGCAGCACACCCGGCCAACCCGGGCCGAGCACCACGGTCATCTGGCCGGCTGGGGCCGGGCGCGACTCCAGATTGGTCAGCGCCTGCTGCACCGCCTGACGCACATACCCGTCGACGCGCTCCTCGCTGAAGTAGCTGAAATCGACCCGCCCGCCGCCGCCGCTCGAACCCTGCTCGCGCCGACCGTTCTGCTCGGCGATCACGTACACCGACAGCCGGGTCAGCGGCCGCACGTCGGCCGAACGCACGCCGTCATGGCGCGCCACATAGACCACGTCGTACTCGGCGGCCAGGCTCGCCATCACCTGGATCACTCGCGGGTCCATCGCACGGGCGAGCTTCTCCACTCGCTCGAGCAGCGCCACCTTGGCAGCAGCGTCCAGGCTGTGGATCGGATCGATCGGGCTGTACAGGCCACGTCCGGTGACGGTTCGGCCAACCCCAGTCTTGCCGCTGCCTCCTTGCGCGCCGATCGCGCGCACCGCGTCGGCGGCGCGGGTCAGCGCGTCGGCGTTAATCTCGTCAGAGTAAGCAAAGGCCGTCTTCTCGCCGGTGACGGCGCGCACGCCGACGCCCTGGTCAATGTTGAAACTGCCCGACTTGACGATGCCCTCCTCTAGGCTCCACCCCTCGTTGCGGGTGTGCTGGAAGTACAGGTCGGCGTCGTCGACGCCATGCTGGGCGATGCGCGCCAGCGTCGCCTCGACCGCGCGATCGTCGAGGCCAAACGGCGTCAACAGGTGCGACTGGGCGATGGCGAGCGTGTCGTTTTGCATAGTATTTCCTTTAGCGCCCGGGCACCGCGGCACCCGGACGGCGGTAGGGTCGCGTTACAGCACCCGATGCGCCAGCGACGGCAGGCGGGTGCGAACAGAATTAAGCAGCGCGGGATCGATCTCGGCGAGGATCACACCTTCGCCCTTCGGCAGTTCGGCCAGGATGCGCCCCCACGGGTCAATGATCATCGAGTGGCCGTGTGTCTTGCGGCCGTTCTCATGCTCGCCGCCCTGGGCCGAGGCGATCACATAGGCCTGACTTTCGATCGCACGGGCGCGCAACAGCGGCTCCCAGTGTGCCTCGCCGGTGGTGGCGGTAAACGCCGCCGGCAACACGAACAGATCGAACGGTGACAGCTCGCGGAACAGCTCAGGAAAGCGCAGGTCGTAGCAAATGCCGAAGCCGATGTCGGCTAGCGGCATGCTGATCTTCTGTGGTGTCTGCCCCGGACGAATGGTGTTGGACTCGCAGTAGGTCTCGCCCAGACCAGAGAAACCGAATAGGTGGATCTTGTCGTAGCGCCCCACCTGTTCACCCTCGGGCGAGAACACCAGCGTGCTGTTGAACACCCGTTCCGGCTCTGGGCACTCCAGCGGTACCGTACCGCCGACGAGCCATACATCGTTGTCGCTTGCCATGCGCGCCAGTGCTTCCTGCATCGGCCCCTCGCCCGGCGTTTCGCGCACCGCAACCTTGTCTGTCTCATGGCGCCCCATCAGCACGAAGTACTCCGGCAGCACTACCAATTGGGCGCCAGCCTCGGCAGCCTCACGCACCAGGCGCGCGGCGCTCTCCAGGTTGCGGGTCACATCGGTGCCGGACACCATCTGCACGGCGGCGGCGATAAAGCGTTGATTCATGGCGTGGCGCCTTTCGACGGGATGCTGCCGGTCCCGCCCAGTTTGGTCACTTTCGGGTCGGTCAGCGACCCATTGATGGCATAGTCTAGCGAGAAAATCTTGCTAACGGGGTCCTGCAGCACTTTCTGCGCGGCTAGCGCCGCCACCCCAATCACCGGGTTGAGCAAGGCCACCCCAGCGGCAATCGCCACACCCTCGGACAGGTGCGGCGTCACACGCACTTTCAGTTTCTGCTGTTCTGCCACCAGGTCAACCTCACCAGCGATCTTCACGTCGGCGCCTGGCCCCTTCATCGCCAGGTTGTCGGAGCGGAACACACCATGACTGACCTGCGCAGAGCCGACGATGCTATCGAACGCGAAACCACTGCTGAACACGTCGGTGAAATCGAGCTTGATCCGGCGCGGCAGCGACTGCAGGCTGATCACGCCCAACAGCCTAGCCACACCCGATTCCAGCTTGGCAAAACGGCCGTCGCGCGCATCGACATCCATCGTGCCACTAAGCCGCTCCATCGAGAAATCGGCCACCCGCCCTGGCCAGCTGAGCTTGGCATCGAGCGAACCGCGCCCGTTCACTACGGCCCCCGGCTCGCCGAAACGACCAAGCAGCTGGCCGAGGTTGTTAGACGTGATCGTCACCGAGCTGTCAACGTGGCTCGCCGCTCCACCACTACCGGCACCATGCGCAATCAGCGAGCCTTCAAGCTTGCCATCGGGGTTCACCACGCTCAGTTTGCTGACCCGCCAGTCACTACCATCCGAACGGGCCTGCATCGTCAACGAACCGAGCTCACCACCGCGAAAACGCAGCCGCTGCACCTCCACGTCGAGCGCTGGCAGCGTATCGAGCAAATCAATGCCCGATGCGGTCGCCGCCGGCTTGCTTGCGGACGTCGACAGTAGATTTTCCGACAGTGGCAGATCGAGTCGAGGCAAGCGAGCGCGCACCATGCCGTTCCCAGCTGGCAGATAATCGAACTGGCCGCTCAGCTCGCGCGACAGCAGATCGACGTGCCAGCCGTCGCCGCCCGGCAGCGATGCCACCCTTGCCTTCACCTCATTCAGCCGCCGCTCATCCAAGGACAGCGTGTCGGCGGCAACATCCACCGTCAGCGGTAACGACGCGATGTTTCCGGACGCAGGCTTATGAGACTTGCTCAAATCCAGCCACGGGCCCAGGTCGAGCGACGGCGTCGCCACCCGAATCGCCAGACCATGCGCCGGAACCACTCCTGGCGAAGTGCCGACTGCAACCGTACCGGCGGCCAGTTCCCCTTTGTCCGAGACCTTCACCATGCCGCTGGAACGACCGTCCAGTGCGTAGCCGACACTCCAGACCGTCGCCTCGCGATTGTCCGGCTTGACCGTGACGCTGAATGGCAACTGACTCTCGGCCGGCTTGTCAGCCGGGGCCGGTGCGGTGAGTCGGCTGCCTTGAAGGGTCGAGTTGACAGTTAGATTTTCCAACCCCTGCCGCACGGCGAAACGCACCTGGTAGACAGAGCGTCCGTCAACAAAGCGTGCCAGCGGCGGCACGTATTCATTGAACACCGCCCGGGTGTCGGCCACGCCATCGAGTGCGAAGTGCATCCGTGCATCGGCATCGGTGTTGGCCGTCATGCGGAAACGACCTCCCAGCGTATCGAACGTCAAGCCGCGGCTTTCCACACCGTGCTCGGTGAAGGTCAGCACACCAGCAAGCTTGTCGGCCTCAGGAATCGGGAAGCGACCGAAGCCGAGCCGGTTGCCGGCAAACTGTATGTCCCCCCGCACCTTGGCTGGCGCCGGACCATGCAGCGGAATCTCCAGCTTCAGCGCTAGCTCCGCATTGCCGCCGCCCTTGAGCTGGCTGGTAAAACCGCCTAACCAACCGTCGACCGGGCTCTGCGTGGTAAAGCCGAGCATCTGCTGCAACGGCCCCTTCACCTTGCCGGTTAGCGTCAGCACCGGCGTATCGGCGCCAAGGTCGGCGATGGTCGCGACCACGTCGCTGACCGGCACGCCGACGGTATTCCCCTGCGTGCCGTTGACCACCATCTGTTCGTTGTGAAAGTGCAGACTGCCGTTGATGTTCTTCACCTCAGGCCAGCCGGTTTCATAGTGCAGCGACACATTGTCGAGATCGGTGTCGACGATGAATTCGCCGCCCTTCCCGCCTTGAAACGGAAAGCGGTCGAGATCGCCCTTCAGCACAAATCGTGCGTTGCGCGCCTCGCCAGCCAGCAGTGCCCCACGCAGCCAGCTCAGCGTCTTTTCGCCTACTTGGTAGGGCAGGTAATCGACCACCTTGGCCGCCGCCACCCGATCGATGCTGCCGGAAAGATCGATCAGCCCAGCGCCCTTGCCGGTGTAGCGGTACTGGCCCTCGACCGAACCGGCCAGCACGGCGTCAGCAAACTGCAGCTGGCGGATGTTGAACGTCGTGCCCTTGGCTTCGCGAGTCCAATCGAGGTTGGCCGCAAGCCGTTCGAAATGCAGCGGCTTGGCGAACAAATGCGACAGCATCACCTCACTCTTGCCATTGTCAAGAGTCAGTTGTCCGCCCTTTTCGCTCAATGTCACCTTGCCACTGGCACCGACCACCCCTGGCACCCCACCGATCTCGGCCCAACCCAGCTCCTTGAACTCGGTCGCGAGACGATAGCGATGCGGTGCATCGAACGGGCCTTCCCAGCTGGCCGACAGTCCAGTCAGCGTGCCTTGCGGGTCGAGTCGGCCGATCAGCGGGTTACGGTCCGCCTGGAAGGCGCGCAACAGCGGCGTCAGCGCCGCCAGATGTGCGTTATCCAGCGTCAACTCGCCCAGCCCGTTGGCGCCGCCGCGGATACGCCCCTTCAGGTTGGCCTTCTGCATCGCCACGCCGGAGGTTGTCACCAGCGTCAGTCCTTCGCCATTTACCAGATAGGCGCCGTCCATCTGGCGCTTGAGCGTCAGCTTGCCGCTCACGTCCGGCACCACCATCTGGCTGGCACCCGCCGGGGTAAAGGTGGCGTTAAAGATGCGCACGTCGGCCGACAACTCGATGATGACACCGCCGGCAAAACCCAGCGTGACCTTGCCCTGGCCCTGGCCGCTGGCCAAGCTGCCAAGCTCGGCAAGATAACGGCTCCACGGCCCGGCCTGCGCCTTCTGCAACTCCAGCGACACTTGGCCCGTCCACTGCCGCCATTCGCGCACGTCGCTGCCGTGCCAGCTGGCGTTGAACTCCATGTTCTGGCCAAGACCGCGAACCGTCTCGCCGCTGATTGCCAGCTGATGCCCAAGCAGCCCCTGGCTCAACACCAGCTGGCCGCCGGACAGCTCCATCGGCGGCAAGGCCAGCCAGTTATCACGCCACACCAGCTTGGCGTTGTCGACGCGCACCTCTCCCTGTTGCAGCAGCCAGTTGACCAGATGGCCGTCGGATGGGGTGTCCGACAGCTGCATGCCGTTAATCGACAGGTGACGTTGCGGATCGCGAACAATCTCGAGGCGGGGAGTGTCGAGCTCCACCAGCGAAAATCGCGGCTCCCACGCGACCAAACTCCACCAGGACGGTTTCAGCGCGACACCGGCAAGCGTCAGCGGCGCACCGCCCCGTGGATCAAGCAGTTCCAGCTTCTTCAGATTCAGGATCGGCGCGACGCCGGCCCAGTGGCCTGACAGGGATCCGACCCGCACGGTGCGGCCGGTGGCCTGCGACAGCATCGATTCGAGATCGGGTCGGTAGGTATCGAGACGCGGCAGGAACCAAAAACTGAATACGGCAAAAGCCACCGTCAATATCACCACCAGGCTGCCAAGCAGCCAAGCGGTCAACCGGAGCAGAAGCTTGAGAACCCGCAGCACAGGCAGGTTGCCCAGCATGACGAGGAGCTTTTCCAATGAAGCCAAACCGTTACACAATGGGGGAAATTGATCAGGGACCATGCCTAGCAGGCACGAGCGAACCATTATGCCAGTAAACCCGCCCGACACCATCGACTGCGCACGCCGCTTCTCTTTCTACCTGGACCGCCTGCTCACCGCCCGCCCGGCGCTGGCCAAGCAACTCGCGGCCGAACTCGACCAGCCACTGCGCCGCGCCCAGATGGAGCGCTTTGCCGACTGGGCCAAGGCCGACAGCCCGGATGCGCTGATCCCGCTGCTGCGCCAACTGCGTCAGGCAGTGATGGCACGACTGATCAGCCGCGATCTCGGCGGCCTGGCCGACCTCGACGAGGTGGTCGGCACTATCAGCGAGCTGGCCGATTTCGCGATCGAACAGGCGCTGCGCGTCGGCCGCAGCCACCTCGCCCACTACGGCGAACCAATCGGCGACGAATCCGGCGAGGTGCAGGAGCTGATCGTCATCGCGATGGGCAAACTCGGCGGCTTCGAGCTGAACGTCTCGTCCGACATCGACCTGATCTTCATCTATCCCGAAAGCGGCGAGACCAACGGCAGCCGCAAGCTGTCGAACCACGAGTTCTTCAACAAGCTCGGCAAGGAAATCATCCGCATCATCAGCGAGCCAACCGGCGACGGCCTAGTGTTCCGTGTCGACATGCGCCTGCGTCCGTACGGCGACTCCGGCCCCTTGGTGATGGGCTTCGCCGCACTGGAAAACTACCTGATCACACAGGGCCGAGAATGGGAACGCTACGCCTGGATCAAGGCGCGCGCCGTCACCGGCGACGCCGATGGCCTCGCGCAACTGGCGCGCCCCTTTGTCTACCGCAAGTATCTTGATTATGGCGCGTACGGCGCGATGCGCGAGCTGCACAGCCAAATCCGCCGCGAAGTGGCGCGGCGCGACATGGCCGACAACATCAAGCTCGGCCCGGGCGGCATCCGCGAGGTCGAGTTCATCGCCCAGGTATTCCAGCTGATCCGCGGCGGCCGCGAGAAACGGCTGCAACTCAAGAGCACCCGAGAAACGCTGGCATTGATCGCCGAGCTGCGCCTTCTGGAACCGGAGGCGGTCCAGGAGCTGACCGAGGCGTACGCCTTCCTGCGCAACCTCGAACACCGCCTGCAATACCTCGACGACCAGCAGACGCAGACGCTACCGGGCGATTCGGCCAGCCAGGCAAAAATCGCCGAGAGCATGGGCTTTGCCGACTGGGCGGCCTTCCTTGACGGCCTCAACCGCCACCGCCGCCACGTCACCCGCCACTTTGAGCAGGTATTCCTGCTGCCGACCGAAGGCGCCGCCGACCACCCGCTAACTCCCTTGTGGCGCGACATCCTCGACGTCGAGCCCACCGAGGCGTTGGCCGAACTGGGCTTCAGCGACCCGCAAGGCGTTGTGCGCCAGCTACGCGGCCTCGCCAAGGGCTCCCGCTACCAGCAGCTGCCTGTCGGCAACCGCAAGAAATTCGACACGCTGATCGGTCCGCTGATCGAGGTCGCCGCCAACACTCCGAACCCGGATGCCACACTGTCGCGCATCCTATCGCTGCTCGAAGCGATTAGCCGCCGTTCGGCCTATCTTGCACTGCTCTCCGAATACCCGCAGACCCTGCACCGGCTGGCTTCGATCTACTCGGCCAGCAGCTGGGTGTCGGGCTACCTGACCCACCACCCCATCTTGCTCGACGAGCTTCTCGACGCCCGGGTGCTGTACGCCACCCCGGACTGGCCGCAGCTGACAGCAGAACTGGAGCAGCAGCTGGCCAACTGCGATCGCGACATCGAGGCGAAAATGGACGTGCTGCGGCACTTCCAGCATGCCCAGACCTTCCGCCTGGTTTCGCAGGACCTGGCCGGGATGTGGACGGTAGAGGCGCTGTCCGACGAACTGTCCCAGCTCGCCGACATCGTACTCGATGCCGCCTTGCGCCACGCCTGGCTCGACGTACCGGGCCGCCACCGCGACGTGCCCAAGTTCGCGATCGCCGGCTACGGCCGGCTTGGCGGCAAGGAGCTCGGCTACGCATCCGATCTCGACATCATCTTCCTCTACGACGACGACCACCCGGACGCGCCGGAGCTGTACGCGCGCCTGGCTCGACGGCTGTCGACCTGGCTGACCAGCGCCACTGCCGCCGGCGGCTTGTATGAGATCGACCTGCGGCTGCGCCCGAACGGTTCCAGCGGCCTCTTGGTCAGCACCGTCGCCGCGTTCGAAAACTACCAGCGCAAGGAGGCGTGGATCTGGGAACACCAGGCACTGACCCGCGCCCGCTTCGTCGCCGGTGATGCGACGATAGGCGAAGCGTTCGAGCGCATTCGTCACGAGGTGCTGACCCAACAGCGCGACCAAGCCTTATTGCGCGACGAGGTCACCGGCATGCGCGAGAAGATGTTCGAGACTCATCCGCCCCTCGACGAGGACGTGAAATACGCACGTGGCGGCGTGGTCGACGTGGAATTCATCGTTCAATACCTGATCCTGGAACACTCACACCGCCTACCTGAACTGACCGCCAACAGCGGCAATATCGCGCTGCTGGCGGTCGCCGCCGAAGCCGGCCTGATCGACCCGAAACTCGCCGACGGCGCACGCGAGGCCTACCGTCACTACCGCCGTCTGCAGCACATGGTACGGCTGCGCGACGCGCCGCTGACCGAACCGAGCGACGGTCTGATCGCCCATTACGAGCTGGTCCGCACCCTGTGGCAGCAGGTGTTCGGCCAAGAAGTGCGTTACGCGTGACCACAGTGCCCGCCTGCAATACGGGAAAGTGATAAGTCGCGTGACGGTTCACAAGCAGAAAGGCAGCGGTATAATCGGCTGCTGACTTGGCAAATCTACAAAAAACGGAGAGATGAAGATGTCGATGGCTGACCGTGACGGTTTTATCTGGTACGACGGCAAGCTGGTGGACTGGCGTAGCGCCACCACCCACGTGCTGACCCATACCCTGCACTACGGCATGGGCGTCTTCGAAGGCGTGCGCGCCTACGAAACCCCGAAAGGCCCGGCTATCTTCCGCCTGCAGGATCACACCGACCGGCTGTTCCGCTCGGCTCACATCCTCGGCATCAACCTGCCGTTCAGCAAGGAAGAGATCAACGCCGCCCACCTGTCCGTGGTCAAGGAAAACGGCCTGAAGTCATGCTACTTCCGCCCGATGGCTTTCTACGGCTCGGGCAAGCTGGGCGTTGCGCCGCCGGCCAACGACGTGCACGTGATCGTGGCCGCCTGGCCGTGGGGCGCCTACCTCGGCGAAGAAGGCATGGAAAAAGGCATCCGCGTGAAGACCAGCTCCTTCACCCGCCACCATGTCAACATCACCATGTGTAAGGCCAAGGCTAACGGCAACTACATGAACTCCATCCTCGCCAACACCGAAGCGACTCGCGACGGTTACGACGAGGCTCTGCTGCTCGACGTGGATGGCTTTGTGGCCGAAGGCTCGGGCGAGAACGTCTTCATCGTCCGCAAGGGCAAGCTCTACACCCCGGACCTGACCAGCGCGCTGGAAGGCATCACCCGCGACACCGTGGTGCAGATCGCCAAGGAAATGGGCCTCGAGCTGATCGAGAAGCGCATCACCCGCGACGAGGTGTACAGCGCCGACGAGGCCTTCTTCACCGGCACCGCCGCCGAAGTGACCCCAATCCGCGAGCTGGACAACCGCCAGATCGGTGAGGGCCGTCGCGGCCCGATCACCACCGAGATCCAGCGCCGCTACTTCGCCATCGTCAAGGGCGAGAGCGCCGAACACGAGCACTGGCTCACCTGCGTTAAGTAATCTCTCACGGGCCCCCGTCGTTCGGGGGCCCAGGTTTCAGGAACTACCCGTATGGCCGAACTCAAAGAAAACAAACAGCGCGTGATCGAGGTCACCGAAAAAGACCTGCCGCTGCACTGCCCGACCCCGGACCAGGTGAAGTGGAACTCGCACCCACGCGTGTTCCTCCCGGTGCACAAGACCGGTGAAGCGCTCTGCCCGTACTGCGGCACGCTGTACAAGCTGGTCGGCCCGGTGAGCGGCCATCACCACTGAGCGAGTGTCGTCACCCGTAACTGCAAGGTGTGGCCTCCGCCGCACCTTTTTTGCTTGTATATGATCAAGAAAATCCTGGTGATCGGCCCATCCTGGGTCGGCGACAGCGTGATGGCGCAGCCGCTCTATCGACGCCTCCATGAACGCCACCCCGGTCTGGAACTGCACGTGTTCGCCCCGGCCTGGACGCTGCCGCTGCTGGCGCGGATGCCGGAGGTGGCTCGCGCTCATCTCAACCCGTTCGGCCACGGCCAACTGCGCCTGCTCGAGCGCTGGCGGGTTGCGCGCCAGCTCGCCCGCGAGAAGTTCGATCAGGTCATCGTGCTGCCCAACTCGCTCAAGTCGGCACTGGTGCCCTTCTTCGCCGGCGTGCCGCTGCGCACCGGTTTCATCGGCGAATCGCGCTACGCACTGTTGAACGACACCCGCGAGCTCGACGAGAAGGCGCTGCCGATGATGGTCGAGCGCTTCTGCGCGCTGGCTGAGCCGCGTCAGCACGCGGTGAGCCGGCCGATCCCCCATCCCCAGTTGCAGGTGCAGGCGACAAGCCAGGAGACCGCCCTCGCCCGCCTGTCACTGTCCACCGATAGGCCTATCGTCGCGTTCTGCCCGGGCGCCGAATACGGCCCGGCTAAGCGCTGGCCGGCGCGCCACTTCGCCGAGCTGGCCCGCCGCTTCGATGCCGCCGGTTACGCAGTGTGGCTGTTCGGCTCTGGCAAGGACCGCGAGATCAGCGACGAAATCGCCAGTCTCTCCGGCGGCCTGGCCGTGAATCTTGCTGGCAGCACCGGTCTTGACGAGGCGATCGACCTGATGGGCCTCATCGACATCGCAGTATGCAACGACTCCGGCCTGATGCATGTCGCCGCCGCACTCGGCAAACCGCTCGTGGCACTTTACGGCTCGTCGAGCCCCGACTTCACCCCGCCGCTGTCCGACCGGGCCGCCGTGGTCAGTTTGAACCTGGACTGCAGCCCCTGCTTCGAGCGCACCTGCCCGCTAGGCCACACCGACTGTCTCGAAAAGCTGATGCCCGAGCAGGTCTGGAACGCAGCACAGAAACTCTTGTCCTCCGAGCCCGGTAAAACCATCATCCCTATTCATTCATGAGTCGACACACCCCCCATCTTGCCGACGACAGCAGCCGCCGCATGGAGCTGGTGCGTGCCGCCGCTCGCCTGTTCCGCGACCAGGGCTACGAACGCACTACCGTGCGCGATCTGGGCAACGCGGTAGGTTTGCAGTCAGGCAGCCTGTTCTACCATTTCCGCACCAAGGAAGAGATGCTGGTTGCCGTGATGGCGCTGGGCATCAGCAGCACCACCGAGCAGCTCGAGGCGGCACTGAAGGCCGCCAAGGGGGCTCGCGCGCGCCTCTCCGCG
Organism: Crenobacter oryzisoli; assembly: GCF_030385785.1. Lineage (GTDB taxonomy): Bacteria > Pseudomonadota > Gammaproteobacteria > Burkholderiales > Chromobacteriaceae > Crenobacter_A > Crenobacter_A oryzisoli. Next base: position 26,413 of record NZ_JAUEDK010000036.1, on the reverse strand, counting down.
CTGTTTCACGTTCACCTCAATTCGCTGCTGGGCGAGAACCAGGCGGCTCTCGAGGTGATGCTGTACGAATGGCACAGCCTGTCCGATGCCACGCGTCCCGGCCTTATCATTCTGCGCGACCGCTACGAGGCGCTGTGGCAGCAAGTGCTGGATGAAGCCGCCGCCGAAGGCCTGGTCAAGCCTGATACCCACCTGCTGCGCCGCTCCCTGCTGGGCAGCCTGCACTGGACGGTGCAGTGGTACAAGCGCGACGGGGAGCTGTCGGTCAGCGAGCTGGCCGACCGGTTGTTGGCACTGGCACTGACCGCCTGATCTTTGCCCCGGCCAGATTTCGCCGATAGCCAGCAACAATCCCGGCATAAACAGGATGAATTGGACAAGCCAGACGGCTTTTCCGATACTCGCATCCGCACAAACCGCGGCGCCCGCGGCTTGATGAACCGGTTGGCAGCCTCCATGTCTGACATGAAACTGACTGCCTTCCCGGCTTTCAAGCGACTCAGCTGCTTGCGCCCACCAACAAACAGGAATCCTTATGAGCACACCCCGTCACAGCCGTCTTCTGATCCTGGGTTCTGGCCCGGCTGGTTACACCGCCGCCGTGTACGCCGCGCGTGCCAACCTCAACCCGGTACTGATCACCGGCCTCGCCCAGGGTGGCCAGCTGATGACCACCACCGATGTCGACAACTGGCCAGCCGATGCCGAAGGCGTTCAAGGTCCGGAGCTGATGCAGCGTTTCCTGCAGCACTCCGAGCGTTTCGGCACCGAGATGATCTTCGACCACATCCACACCGCCAAGGTCACCGAGAAGCCGATCCGTCTGATCGGCGACGCCGGTGAATACACCTGCGACTCGCTGATCATCGCCACCGGCGCCTCGGCCCAGTACCTGGGCCTGCCGTCCGAGGAAGCGTTCTCCGGCAAGGGCGTGTCCGCCTGCGCCACCTGCGACGGCTTCTTCTACCGCAATCAGGACGTGGCAGTGGTCGGTGGCGGTAACACTGCCGTTGAGGAGGCACTGTACCTGGCCAACATCGCCAAGCATGTCACGCTGATCCACCGTCGCGACACCTTCCGCGCCGAGAAGATCCTAGTCGACAAGCTGATGAGCCGTGTGGCCGAAGGCAAGATCACGCTGAAGCTCAACGCCACCCTCGACGAAGTACTGGGCGACGCCTCGGGCGTGACCGGCGCACGCGTCAAGTTCAAGGATGGCAACACCGAGAATCTGGCGCTGACCGGCGTATTCATCGCCATCGGCCACAAGCCGAACACCGATCTGTTCAAGGGCCAGCTGGAAATCGACAGCAGCGGCTACCTGATCACCCAAGGCGGTCGTGATGGCAACGCCACCCAGACCAGCATCAAGGGCGTGTTCGCCGCCGGCGACGTGCAGGACCACATCTACCGCCAGGCAGTGACCAGCGCCGCCTCCGGCTGTCAGGCCGCCCTCGACGCCGAGCGCTTCCTCGACGGCCTGTAAGCTTGAAAAAGTCCCTCAAGGACCAGCTCAAGCCCATCAAAGCACAGGCAAGGCCCAGCGCCTTGCCTGTGTTGCGTCCTGCCGCCCCGCCGCCGGACCCTGAACCGGATTTTCGCCAGCTGTTTGCCGACGTCACGCCACTCAAGCACGTGCCACGTCATGCCCACACTCCGCCCAAGCCGCGTCCGAAGCCGCGCAAGCAGCCGCAGGAAATACCTCTTAGTGCCACCCTCCACGCGGAGCTGATGCGCCACGCCGTCGGCTGGTTCGAGCCTGCCGAGGCTGATCACAGCTTCGCCAAGCCTGGACAGACCAGCTCTACGCTGCGTCGCCTACGCGCGGGCCACTGGCCCGTGGCAACCGAGCTCGACCTGCACGGTTTCGACCGCTTCGCCGCGCAGGAGCGGCTGGCACTGTTCCTTCATCGAGCTCGTCGCTTCGGTGTGTGCGTGCGCATCATCCACGGCAAGGGCTTCGGTTCGGTCGACGGCGAACCGGTGCTCAAGCGCATGGTGCGTGGCTGGCTCAAGCACCACCCCGATGTGCTGGCCTACTGCGAGGCCGATGACCGCTGCGGCGGACACGGCGCATTACTGGTGCTGCTGCGCACGCTACGCCCGCACGAGCGGCACGAGGACTAGTTAGCTGCTGCGGCCGGGCAAGGCAACTCGCCTACATCCCCCTATACCGAACGCTGGCATCGACTTGACGCAGCTCATTCGCGCCCCCATTTATCCTCTCCGAACAAGCCGATTGCAAAATGCATCGTCACCGCTCGACATGCGATGCATCGACATAACGGAGGCGATGCCACCGCCTCCGAAATCCGCTAAGCTGGAGGCGTAGCACCAACAAAACTGGCCGTACGGGGCGCCTCACCCGTCGTAGCCGACAAAAACAAACGGAGTCACCCAAATGGAAGGCCAACGCTGCCCCGACTTCACCCTGCCCGCCACCTCGGGCAAGAGCTTCACGCTATCCACGGCCAAGAAGCCGCTGGTCGTCTACTTCTACCCCAAAGACAACACCCCCGGCTGCACCAACGAAGGCATGGCCTTTCGCGACCTGTACGGCGATTTTCAAGCCGCCGGCGCCGAGGTAGTCGGGGTATCGCGCGACGGGCTAAAATCGCATGAAAACTTCAAGGCCAAGCTCGAACTGCCGTTCGAGCTTTTGTCCGATAGCGACGAAACCGTGTGCAATTTGTTCGATGTCATGAAGCTGAAAAATATGTACGGCAAACAGGTAAGGGGCGTCGAGCGCAGCACATTCGTGATCGACGCCGACGGCACTCTGGTCCGCGCCTGGCGCGGCGTCAAGGTGCCGGGTCATGCAGAGGAGGTGCTGGCGTACATCAAGACGCTATAACACCGCTTCCATACCGCCCGGCCTGCGGCCGGGCACTCTCGAAAGGGGATGCACTATGGTCAGCCACAAAAGTAGCAAGACCAGCAAGCTGTTTGTCCTGGACACCAACGTTCTGCTGCACGACCCCAGCTGCCTGTTCCGCTTCGAGGAACACGACATCTTCATCCCCATCATCACCCTGGAAGAACTCGACACCCACAAGAAAGGGATGACCGAGGTCGCGCGCAACGCCCGCCAGGCGAGCCGCTTCCTCGACGAGATCGTCAGCCACAGTGAGGCCAGGATCGAGTCCGGCATCCCGCTGAAGACCGCCAATGCCGCCGCCGAAGGCAAGCTGATCCTGCAGACTCAGGCGATCCACAGCGTACTGCCCGGTTCGATGCCGGTCGGCAAGGCCGACAATCAGATCCTCGGCATCGTCATGGCGCTGAAGGAAATCCACCCAGACCGGTCGGTCATCCTTGTCTCCAAAGACATCAACATGCGCATCAAGGCGCGGGCGCTGGCGCTGGATGCCGAAGACTACTTCAACGACAAGGTGCTGGAAGATACCGACCTGCTCTACACCGGTGCGCGCGAGATCAACGGCGAGTTCTGGGAGCGCAACGGCCAAGACCTGCGCTCCTGGCAGGAGCACGGCCGCAGCGTCTATCAGCTGGAAGGGCCGGATGTACAGTCTCTATATCTGAACCAGCTGCTCTGGCAGGACGACGGACAGAGCTCGCTGAGCGCCCGGGTGGTCGGCCTCAACGGCAAGACAGCCCAGCTGCAGACGCTGAAGGACTACACGCACCAGAAGAACAACGTCTGGGGCATCGTGGCGCGCAACCGCGAACAAAACTTCGCGCTCAACCTGCTGATGGATCCGGAGATCGACTTTATCACCCTGCTCGGCCAGGCCGGCACCGGCAAGACGCTGCTGACGCTGGCGGCGGGCCTGGCGATGACGCTGGAGCAGAAGCAGTACAGCGAGATCATCATGACCCGCGTCACCGTGCCGGTCGGCGAGGACATCGGTTTTCTGCCCGGTACCGAGGAGGAAAAGATGGCACCGTGGATGGGCGCGCTCGAGGACAACCTCGACGTGCTCAACAAGAGCGACGACGACGGCGGCGACTGGGGCCGCGCCGCCACCCGCGAACTGGTGCGCTCGCGCATCAAGATCAAGTCGCTCAACTTCATGCGCGGCCGCACCTTCCTTAACAAATACCTGATTATCGACGAGGCGCAGAACCTGACGCCAAAGCAGATGAAGACGCTAATCACCCGGGCCGGCCCTGGCACCAAGGTGGTCTGCCTTGGCAACATCGCCCAGATCGATACCCCCTACCTGACTGAGGGCAGTTCGGGCATCACCTACGTGGTCGACCGTTTCAAGGGCTGGAAACATTCCGGTCATATCACGCTGCAGCGCGGTGAACGCTCGCGGCTTGCTGACCACGCGGCCGAGGTACTGTGATGGGTTTCCGCCTCGAACTGATCCACGAGGCGGCGAAAGGGGCGCGGCGCAAGCTGGCGCCCCTTTTGTTTGTACACGGGGCGTTCTGTACTGCCCTCTGCTGGCAGGCCCGCTTCATGCCCTGGTTGGCCGAGCACGGCGTAGAGAGCTGGGCACTCAGCCTTACCGGCCACGGCGGCAGCGACGGCCACGAGCGGCACAATATGCTCGGCATAGACGACTATGTCGACGACGTCGCAAGCGTACTGGGGCACCTTCCCGCCCCTCCTGTTGTGATCGCCCATTCGATGGGCGGCTTCGTTGTTCAGCGACTGCTGCACCGCATCAGCCTACCCGGCTTGGCACTACTGGCACCGGTGCCGGCCCACGGCCTTGCCGGCTCGACCGTACAGCTGCTGACACAGGCCCCAGACCTACTATTCAAACTCAACCTTTACCAACACGGTCTGTACCGGCTGGATATTGACGAACTGCGCCGACTGCTGTTCTCATCTGGCACCAATGACGAAGTCATCATGCTACTCGCCGAGCAGGCGCAACCGGAGAGTCTGCTCGCAATCATGGACATGTCGCTATCCGGCCTGCTTCCACCCACCCCGCTCAACCCGCCGCCGACGTTGATACTGGGCGCCGGCAATGACGCGCTGATCCCACACCACGACATCGTGTTCACCGCTCGTCGATTCGGCCGGCAAGCGGAGTTCCTGCCCGGCCTTGGTCACATGATGATGCTCGACATGCATTGGGAGGCCGTAGTACAGCGCCTTTTCAACTGGCTGCTCGACGAGTTCGACCGAAAGTAAGCCATCCTCCTGAGGCCAATCGTCGCGACAAGCTGAAAAGCGATGCGCAGCATGCCCGCAGCAAATGCGTCCTCACCTGCCCGCGGTGTCAATCACTCACCGCGACCAGCCTTGCGGAATTGCCACGGAGGCGTCGGCTCTGTATCCATCCATAGCCCCCGTTGTTCCTGTCTCGCCTCCTCCTGCGCTGCCGCGTAACGCTCGAAGTCATGACTGGACTGGCTCTTCTTGGCGTACTGGCGATAGTGCCACGCGTAGCCATCAAGCAGCTGGGCCAGATTCACATCGCCTTCGTTCCGCCAGACCTGGCCAACGCTGCGTCCGTATCGGTCCCGATCGATCACATCAACCCTCACCTCACGACCGTGCAAGCGCGCAGACAGCGCTGCCTTGGCTTGCTGGCCGAAAGGCTGCGTTCTCTCGGGAGCGTCAACAAATGCAAGCCTCACCTTATGCTCGACCTGTACCGCGTCGAGCACGGTGATCGTGTCGCCGTCAGCCACCGCCACCACCCGGCCATTAATCTGGTCCGCCTGTCCGGCCGGCGCCAAATAGGCCAACAGTGCGAGCAGCAACACTAGCCCTGCGGTAAGCTTGCGCGGCAGAGGCGCTGTCGAGAATAAAATCAACACGGCGTTGAGCTCACGACGGGAAAAGCGCATGGAGCCTCCGACAAGCAAGGGGTAAACGAGAGTGGATGGACATGAAAAAAGGCAGCCAGCTGAAAAACAGCGGGCTGCCTCGTCGGATCAATGCCGCTCAACCTTCGGCCGACTCAGCCGGCCGGCGCTTCGGCTGCCACAGCACATCGGGCACACCCAACTCTCGGTTGAGCCAGCGGGCCAGTACGAACAAGCCATCAGAGAGCCGGTTGAGGTACTGTCGCGATGCGTCGGATACGACCTCGGAACGGGCCAGCGATACCACGCTACGCTCGGCTCGACGACATACCGACCGAGCCTGGTGGGCCAGCGCTGCTGGTCGTGAACCACCCGGCAGGATGAATTCCTTGAGCATCGGTAAATCGGCGTTGAGCTTGCCGATCTGAGCCTCCAGCGCCAACACGTGCACTTCAGCCAAGGCACTGTAGCCGGGCACGGCCAACTCCGAGCCCAGGTCGAACAGGTCGTGTTGCACTTCGGCCAACCAGTCAGCGATCTCTTGCGGCAACGGCTCGGTCAACAACAAGCCAAGCACCGAGTTGAGCTCGTCGACCTCGCCAAGCGCACCGATACGAGCCGAGTCCTTCTCAACACGACTGCCGTCACCGAGCCCCGTCGTACCGTCATCGCCTGTACGTGTAACGATACGTGACAACCGGTGCCCCATCAGCCTTCTTCCTTGTGGCTGGCACGGCTGATGTCGGCCACGGCCTGGCGAAGACTCTCGCGCAGCGTCTCACCGAACATCATGTCGTAATCGGTTTTGAACTGACGCATTATGCCTTCGAGCAACTGCTCGCTTTGCATCTTGATGGCGTCCTGCAGCCACAGCGACAGCTCGGCTTTCATCCGCGGCATGATCATCTGGTAGAGCGACTCGATCAATACCGACTCGCCAACGACCGCCACCGATTTACCGGCGGTATCGGCCGGGCTCGCAGCCACCAGCGGCGCAGCCACAGCAGCCTCTTGCACCGGTTCGGCTGCCGGCACAGGCAACTCAGCCTGAACAGGTGCTTCCACTCTCACCGCCGGCAGGGCTGGCGTTTCGGCTACAGAGTCCATCACCACATCGGAAGGAACCCCACCCAACACCGCCGCCCTGTCGCCAAAGGTCGGCTCGACCACCTGAGTCGGCTCGGCTTGCTCCAGCGTGACCGACTCGAACGGCAGCGCGCTCAGATCGGAACCCGGTTGTTCGATCACCGCTGCTGTGTGCTCCAGCACGGGCTCCTCGAACGCGACGGGCTCGGATACGGCCACAGCCGGAGCGACTGACTCGGCCTCAGTGATCGCAGGCAATACCTCGGCTACCGTTTGCTCGGCAACCATCATCGGCTCGGCAGCAACCGTCGGTATCTCGGTCTGCTCTAGCACGGCCGTAACAGGTTCGGCCGACTTCAGCTCCACACCACCCGGACCGATGCCGGTGGCAGCACGCAACGCCGCCAAGCGCTTCTCGATCGATGCCAGCATGTCGGAGTTGTCGAGCGCGGCAAGCCCGCCGCCCAGCACATTGCGCGGCAGCGCCTCGATCGGAATCGTCTGCGTAATCGGCTGCGGAGCGGATTGCGACCCGACCCACGAGGGCGTTTCGGCGGCGGGCGCGGCCGGCTGCTCAGCCGGCGCCGCTTCAGCAAACGTCGGGACAGCTGGGAGGATCGGTGCCGCGCCCGCCGGCTCGATTACCGGTGGCGCCCATGCTGCTGACACAGCCTCAGCGGGCATCGCAAACGTCGAAGGCTCGTCGCCGAGTACCGGCAGATCGTCGAACGGTAGCGGAGTCACTTCCCGCGCTGGATCGTCTTCGCTGTAGAGCTGGAAGTCGAGTGGGATATCAAGTTCAAGCAGAGGCAGCTCGTCCATCACTATTGGCGCAGTCGGCGCGCCAACAGGATGGGACGAAACCTTCGAAGCAGCGCGGGCGACAGGCTCGGGCGCAAGATCGGTCAGTACTGGAACATCAGTGTCGTCCCAGTTTCCCGCAACAGAATGTGGCGCAGTCATGATGACAAATGGCTCATGTCATGGTGTTCGATGAAAAATCCCAGCTCACGATACCGGCGAAAGCGTTCGCGCGCCACTGCAAGTGAAGGCTCGTCCCGCCCAACGATTTCGAGGATGCGACTAAAACGGTCGGGCGGCTCCGGACAGCTTGGCCCAAGATTCAGCAACACTTCGGGCAGCTCTCCGTCAGGCAGGCGGCTACTCAACCAGATCGGTGTTTCAGGCGCTTCGCCGGCTCCAGCACGGCAATGCGGCACGAACACAGTGTCGCCCAGACACCAGAGCCTTGTACTAAACGCATCGACGGCGGCCTCGTTGGCTAGCCAGACAAACAGTCGTTCGCGCTTCTTGTAGACAGTCTGCGCCAACCGGCAGGCAAACGCCTGGGGGTCAGCAACGTTGGTGTAAAAATCAATCCGCGTCATCGTCGGCCAGTTCGCTCACCTCACGGCGCGGGCGCCCACGGCGTACCACGTTACCCAATGCGATATCCGCCCGGTCCTGCAGGAACTGAACCAGCATCGGCACCGGGCGGCCGGTGGCCCCCTTATCCTTGCCGCTCTTCCAAGCCGTGCCGGCGATGTCCAAATGCGCCCAGTCGTAGGCCTTGGTAAAACGCGACAAGAAGCAGGCAGCGGTAATGCTACCACCCGGCCGGCCGCCAATGTTCTGCATGTCGGCGAACGGGCTCTTCAACTGTTCCTGATACTCATCCCACAGCGGCATATGCCAGGCGCGGTCGCCCACCTCTTCGCCGGCAGCGGACAACTCACGTGCCAAGCTGTCCTGATTCGCATAGAGACCCGTCGCAATATGCCCCAACGCAATAATGCAGGCGCCGGTCAGCGTTGCTACGTCGATTACCGTGGTCGGATTGAAGCGCTCGGCATAGGTCAGCGCGTCACAGAGCACCAGTCGGCCCTCGGCGTCGGTATTGAGAATCTCGATGGTCTGGCCGGACAGCGTGGTAACAATGTCTCCCGGCTTGTTGGCACGACCATTCGGCATATTTTCACAGGCCGGCACCAGCGCGATCAGGTTGAGCGGCAGCTTCATCTCGACGGCAGCTCGGAACGAACCGAGCACGGTGGCAGCACCGCACATATCGTACTTCATCTCGTCCATGCCCTCGCCCGGCTTCAGCGAGATGCCGCCCGAGTCGAAGGTGATGCCCTTGCCGACCAGCACGATCGGCTTCTCGTTCTTGTCCTTGGCACCGAAGTACTTCAGTTCGATGAAACGCGGCGGCTCGTCCGAGCCCTTCGCCACAGACAGGAAGGACTCCATCTTCAGCTCGGCGATCGCCGCTTCATCGAAGATGTTGACCTCGGCCCCGAGTGACTCGGCCATGCTCTTGGCCTGATCGGCGAGATAACGCGGCGTGCAGACATTGCCCGGCAGATTGCCCAGATCCTTGGCGAATGACATGCCATGGCCGATTGCCAGACCGCGTACCAGACCTTTCTCGCCATCGGCCAAGTCGCTGCGACGCGGCACTGCCAGCGTCAGCTTGCGTGGCTCCTTGGCCGGCTCCTTGCCTTGCGTCTTGAACTGGTCAAAACGGTACAGGGTGTCGAGCGTTACCACAGTAGCCTGCTCGATCATCCATTCGACGTCGTGCTTCTTGATGTTCAGCTCGGTCAGGTAGCTGACCGCTTCGTTGGCAGAAGTCAGCGTAAGTGCCTTGATCGATGCGCGAATCGCCTCGCGATACTCTTTGGCACGGAACTCCCGCTCCTTGCCGAGGCCTACTAGCAGCACACGGTCGCACAGGCTGTGCGGCAGCGAATGCAAGAGAAGCGTGGTACCGAGTTTGCCTTCCATGTCGCCACGACGCAGCACGTCGCTGATGAAGCCATTGGCGGTGCGATCGAGCAGATCGGCAGCAAACGAGAGTTTGCGCGATTCGTAAACACCCACAATAACGCAGGCAACGCGCTGCTTTTCCGGGCTACCGCTTTTTATGTTAAATTCCATCGTGAACTCCCGTGGGTGGCGAGTGCCAGCTGCCTTCTGTCCAGACAGTTACATCGAGGCGCGGGTGGCGTATCGACGTCACGCCCTTCCGGTCAAGACAATCACGCCCTTACCGAGGTTTTTGCGTAAGGCGCTTCTGAAAATATATCAATTTCAATTATCACAACGCTTCCGCTAAAAAGTCAAAAAAGGCCCTGATTTATGGTTTTTCGTAAAACCCTAAACCGCGAGCTCACGATGACCGCCATCGGCGTGTTCGTCGTCTTGCTGGCGATTTTGGTGACCACGCAGGCTATCAACCTGCTCGGCCGCGCCGCTCAGGGCAGCGTGGCCATTGAAGCGGTGGCCGCGCTGATCGGCTTCTGGTCGCTTGGGCTGTTTCCGCTGCTACTGATTCTGACCGTTTTCATCAGCGTATTGACCGTGTTGACGCGTTACTGGCGCGAACACGAAATGTCAGTGTGGCTCTCGTCTGGCGTGGCGCTCAGCGACTGGGTCAGGCCAGTGCTGCGATTCACCATTCCATTCGCCATCCTGATAGGCATCCTGTCGAGTCAGGTCGGCCCTTGGGCCACCCAGCGCAGCAAAGAATATGCAGAGACTCTAAAACAACGTGAAGAGTTGTCAGCCATTGCCCCTGGGGTCTTCAAAGAGTCAGCGGCAGCCAACCGGGTATATTTCGTCGAAAGTTTCTCGGGCACCAGCGGCGCGGCCACCAATATCTTTGTGCAGGACACTTCCGAAGGCAAAGTGGCCACGGTGTTCGCCAAACACGGCCACCTAACCACCAACGAGCGCGGCGAAAGGCTGCTGATATTGGAAAATGGCCGTCGCTACGCTGGCGAACCGGGCCAGCCCAATTTCGAAGTGGCCAACTTCGAGCGCGTCACCGTGATCGTCGGCACTGCCCCGAAGTTGATCGCACCGGTAACCGACTCGCAAACCCGTTCAATGTCCCAGCTCTTCCACAGCAACGATCCGCAGGACAAGGCCGAGCTGATGTGGCGGATTTCGATGCCGATCAGCGCACTGATCCTCGCACTGCTAGCCATCCCATTGTCCTACTTCAACCCGCGCAGCGGCCACACCTACAACCTGATGTTTGCGCTGGCCGGCTACCTGATCTACCAGAATGGATTGACCCTCAGCCGCAACTGGATCGAGGACGGCAAGCTGGGAGCCTGGGGTCTGTTGCCGATGCACGTCATCATGCTGATCATCTCACTGCTTCTGCTGCGCTATCGCAACCTGCCTGCCGGACCGTTCTGGCACACCCTCACCTCAGCCCTGAAAAGGACTGAACGCCCATGAAACTGATTCGTCGTTACCTGATCGCTCAGCTCTCCTCGGCAACGCTGTTTGCACTGATCGCCCTACTGGGCCTCTATGCCTTCTTTGATGTCGTCAAGGAAATCGGCTCGCTCGGCAAGGGCAACTACGGCTTCGGCTCGATGCTCAGTTATGTCAGCCTGCTGATGCCAGGCCACGCTTATGAGCTGATGCCTCTGGCGGTGCTGATCGGTGGCATGGTCGCCATGACCCAGCTCGCCACCCATAGCGAATACACCATCATCCGCACTAGTGGTGTCTCGCTCGCCCAGATTGCCGGTACGCTGGTGATGTTCGGTGTGATCTTTGCGGTACTGACCATCGTGATGGGCGAATTCATTTCGCCGCTCGCCGAACAGAAGGCAGAGCGGATGCGGCTACAGGCGACCCGCTCCATGGTTGCGCAGGACTTCCGCTCCGGTATTTGGGTGAAGGACAACAATCACCTGATCAACGTCGGCGAGATGTTGCCCGACAACACGCTGCTGTCGGTGCGCATCTATCAGTATGATGACAACTACCATTTAGTGAAGAGCCAACAGGCGGAGCGCGGTCACTACAATGGCAAGGGGCACTGGACGCTGACCAACCTGCGCGAGACCACCATCGAGCCCGACCGCACCATAGCCAAGGTCTACCCGACCTACGATTGGAACTCGGTGATCCAGCCGGACATCCTCAACGTGCTGCTGGTGGTTCCGGAACAGATGTCGGCACTCAACCTGATGACCTACATCCACCACCTGGAAATGAACAAGCAGAAGACCCAACGCTACGACATCGCGTTGTGGAGCAAACTGTTCTACCCACTGGCCTGCCTGTCGATGGCGCTGATCGCGCTGGCCTTCACGCCACAACAGCGCCGCCACGGCCAGCTAGGCGTGCGACTGTTCCTCGGCATCTGCCTCGGGATTGGTTTTCACTTCACCAACCGGCTGTTCGGCTTCCTGGGCCTCCTGTATGACTGGAACCCGATCATGTCCGCCACCCTGCCGACACTGACCTTCCTATTGGCCGGCGTCGCATTGATCGCCAAACAGGAGCGCCGCTAAATGAACCAAGCCGCCCCGTTCGACCTGACCCGCCAATGGCGCAACCAGCTGGCCGAACGGCGCGCGGCACTGTTCACCAGCTACGCCAAGGAACGCGACGCCCATGCGCTGTTGCGCCAGCACTGCCAGCTGGTCGACCAGACACTCCGTTCAGTCTGGCAGAGCCTGCCGCTAGGCCAGCAGGCCGCGCTGATCGCCGTCGGTGGCTACGGCCGCGGCGAACTGTTTCCGCATTCCGACATCGACCTTTTGATCCTGCTGCCCGAGCCGGTGCCAACTGGACTCAACCCGACCATCGAACAGTTCATCAGCCTGCTCTGGGACATCGGTCTCGAAGTCGGTCACAGCGTGCGCTCTTTGACCGAATGCATCAGCGAAGCCGAGGCCGACGTCACCGTCGAGACCACGCTGCTTGAAAACCGCCTGCTCGCCGGCAACATCCCGCTCTACGACGAGCTTAACCGCACCCTGCTGCTGCACCGCGATGCCTTCACCTTCCTGGAGGCTAAGCAACTGGAACAGCAACAGCGGCACAACCGTTACTTCGGTGTCGCCAACAACCTGGAGCCGAACGTCAAGGAAAGCCCGGGCGGTCTGCGCGACCTGCACACCATCCTATGGATCAGCAAGGCGATCGGCCTAGGCGACAACTGGGATGCGCTGGTGCGGCGAGGCATCCTCACCGCCGCCGAGAGCCGCCTGTTGCAGCACAGCGTGCGCCAGCTCGAGCGACTGCGCATCGACCTGCACCTGGCCGCTCACCGCCGCGAGGACCGGCTGATCTTCGACTTGCAACAGAGCGTCGCCCGCGCCTGGGGTCTGATCGACGAGCCCGGCAAGCGCGCCAGCGAACAGCTGATGCAGCTCTATTTCCGTGCCGCCCGCACGGTAATCCAGCTCAATGGCATTCTACTGCCCAATCTGCGCGGCCGACTCTACTCGCCGGTGCCGCGCATCACGCAGACGCTGAACGAGCGTTTCTACAGCGTCAACGACATGCTGGCGATCAGCAAGCCGGACACCTTCGAGCGCGAACCCTCGGCGATCTTTGAAGCTTTCCTGCTACTGCAGCGCCACCCGGAGTTGACCGGCATCGCACCGCGCGCGCTGCGTGCGCTGTGGCATGCGCGCAGCCGCATCAACGAGCGCTTCCGCCGTAACCCGAAGAACCACGCGCTGTTCTTGCAACTGTTCCGCGAGCCGGGCCTGACACGCAGTCTGCGACGAATGAATCTGTACGGCGTGCTCGGCAAGTACCTGCCGGCCTTCGGGCGCATCGTCGGCCAGATGCAGCACGACCTATTCCACGTCTACACCGTGGACGAACATATTCTGATGGTGGTGCGCAATCTGCGCCGTTTCGCGGTGCCGGCGTTCAACCACGAGTACCCGTTCCTGTCGCGGCTGATCAACGACTTCGACAAGCCCGAACTGCTTTACTTCGCAGGCCTGTTCCACGACATCGCCAAAGGACGCGGCGGCAACCATTCCGAGCTCGGCATGAGCGATGCCCGCCAGTTCTGCGAGAGCCACGGCCTATCGGCCGAGGACGCCGACCTCGTCGAGTGGCTGGTCGGCGAACACCTGACCATGTCCAGCATTGCCCAGAAGGAAGACATCTACGACCCCGAGGTAGTGCAGCGCTTCGCCGACATCGTCAAGACGCCGCGCCGCCTAACTGCGCTGTATCTCCTGACTGTGGCCGACATCCGTGGCACCAGCCCAAAAGTGTGGAACGCCTGGAAAGGCAAGCTGCTGGAAGACCTGTACCATGCCACCTTGCGGGTGCTGAGGCGTGGCGGCATCGACGTCGAATCGGAACTGGAGGAACGCAAGGCCCAAGCGCGCACCATCCTGCGCCTATTCGCCGTGCCCGAGGGTGCCGAGGAAAAGCTCTGGAAAGAGTTGGACACCGTCTATTTCCTGCGCCACGAGGCCAAGGAGATCGCCTGGCATGCCCGGCTGCTCAACCGCTTCGTCCACGTCGACGAGCCGATGGTTCGCGCCAGGTTGGCCGAAGGCCATGAAGGCATCCAAGTGCTGGTCTACGCACACGACCGTCCTGAGCTGTTCGCCCGGATCTGCGCCTTCTTCGGTCGTACCCGTTACAGCATCGTCGATGCCAAGGTCTACACCAGCCGCCACGACTATGCGCTCGATACCTTCCACGTGTTCATCCCGGAACACCACGACGGCGACTACCGCGACCTGATCAACTTCATCGAGTTCGAACTGGCCGCAGCAATACAAGACACCGGCCCGATCGCGTTGCCGCCCGAGGGGCGCATCAGCCGTCACCTGAAGCATTTCCCGATCCAGCCGCAGGTGCAGATCCGCCCCGACGACCGTGATGACTACTTTGTGTTGTCCATCGTCGCCGGCGACCGACCGGGCCTGCTGGCCCAGCTCACCAAGCTCCTGTCCGACTACCGCATCGACGTGCATTCGGCCAAGATCATGACGCTCGGCGGCCGAATTGAAGACTCATTCCTCTTGTCCGGGACCGGTCTGAAGGATGCCAAGACGCTGCTGAACCTGGAGTCCGACCTGCTGCAAGTGTTGTCGGTCTAGCGCCGCTTACCTCCCCACAGGAGAACCCAAGAGCACTTGTACTTCGCCGATCTCGATCTCCAGACCCACAACCGTACAGCCTAAAATCAACAAAAAGCCCCGCTCTAGCGGGGCTGTGTTTTGCTAGTCGGTGGACTGTTTACTGGTCGAACAGACCGACTATGGCGTCGATCCTGGCAACCAGTGCAGCACCGCCCGCCAGTTGCTGAGCATCGCTACGCAGAGCTGCGAGCTGTTCCTTGGCCACAGTGACCCGCTCGATCAGTTCGGTCAGGTCAGTAGTGTGCTTGAGGTTGAAGGTGTCGGCGAGCGACAAATTGTCTGACATGGTGATTCCTCCCTAAGAGTGACAGCTTGGTTGGATCGGGAGCCCGTCCTGCTCATAGACCCCTCTTCAGGAGGCTCTGCTAAGGCGCCCGACAATGTCTTGGCACGAAGATATGATAAAGCTGCCGCGTTGCGAAGCCCATATCGTGCGAATGACACAATTTTCTTGGCATTAAGCGATCTCGACAACGCAAAAACCACACCTTCTGCCTCCGGCAGACTGACTCCCGCCGCGTACCCATGAAAAAAACCGGCCAGCGGCCGGTTTTGACAGTTATTCGAAACGTTCAACGCGTCAGACCGCGCCGTTCATAGACAGCCTGTGCCAGCGTACCGAGGTCAACATATTCCAGCTCGCCTCCCACAGGGAGGCCGCGTGCGATCCGAGTCAGTTTGACCCCCTTGTCCTTCAGCAACTCACCTATCACGTGAGCTGTCGCCTCACCCTCGGCGGTAAAATTGGTCGCGACGATCACCTCCTCCACCGTTCCGTCGAGTGCACGGGCCATCAGCTTGGCCAGCGCGATGTCGTTGGTACCGATGCCCTCCATCGGCGAGACCCGTCCCATCAGCACGAAATACAGGCCGTCGTAGCACTGCGACTGCTCGATATTGGCAAGGTCCGCCGGCATCTCCACTACCATCAGCGTGTCCTGGCGGCGCTTGTCGTCGGCGCAGACATTGCATAAGGTAGTCTCGCTGAAGGTGTTGCAGCGCTCGCAATGGGTCAGCTGAGTCAGTGCCCGGTCGAGTGCGCGCGCCAGCTTCTCGGCCCCGGCCTTATCGCGCTGTAGCAGATGGTAGGCCATGCGCTGGGCGGACTTGGGGCCGACCCCCGGCAGCACCTTGAGGGCGGAGATCAGTTGGTCGAGTGAGGGCGGGTTCTTCATCGGGGCACGGGGAATACGGAAAAATGCCGGCGCAGCCGGGCATGGCGCCAGCGGAACACCGCCAGCAGAATGAGACGATACAGGCCGAGCAGGCTGGGGAGACGCGGCACGAAACCGATGCGGTCGATCACTTCGGTGCCGCCATCCAGCGCGCGTAAGCGACGCCGGTGCAGCCAATGGCGCTGGGTCAGCATCTGCGAGCACTCGTCGAAACCAAACGGCGCGAGGCGCACCAGGAACAGTCGGTCATAGTCGATCGGCAACATGCCAAACAGGCGCAGCCAACAGCGCCCTAGCGCCAGATCGCGAATCTCACCGGCAGGCAAGGCTTCGGCCGGCAACGACATGCTGAACCAAGGGGACAGTTCATCGTTGATGCCGGCCGAAGTGGTCACCCGCGCCCACACCGCCTCGGGCGGTGCGGGCAGCCACTGTCTCAGGGTGAAGTGGCCATAGTGGGGCATGGGCTCAGAACGGCAGCTTCATGCCCGGCGGCAGGTTCAGGCCATTGGTAAAGCCGGCCATCTTTTCCTGGGTGGTGGTTTCCACCTTGCGCACCGCGTCGTTCAGCGCGGCGGCGATCAGGTCTTCCAACATTTCCTTGTCTTCACTGGCATCAGCGAGCAGGCTGTCGTCGATGCTGACGCGTTTCACCGCGTGCTGGCAGTTCATCACCACCTTGACCATGCCGGCGCCAGCTTGGCCCTCGACTTCGATCTGACCCAGTTCTTCCTGCGCCTTCTTCATGTTTTCTTGCATTTGCTGGGCCTGCTTCATCAGGCCGGCGATGCCATTTTTGCCGAACATCGGTGTTACTCCTGGATAGGTTGAATAGTGTCGGTCAGCAGCGTCGCGCCAAATTCGCGCTCCATTGCCTTGACCACGGGGTCTTGACGCAAAGAGGCCTCGGCGGCCACCAGCTGTTCTTCTTTATAACGTGCACGCTGCATTGCCGGCGTGTCACCTGCGTCATCCTGCGCCACGAGCTCGACCTGAATCGCCTCGCCCAGATGCTCGGACAACACGCTGCGCAGTTTCTCTACCCGGTCGCGGTTGGTGGCCGGGGTATTGGCAAAGCTCTTCGACACCGCGAAGGTCCAGTGTATACCCTCGCGCTTCAGCAATACCGCATTAAGCGCCAGCATCTGTGCAGCACCCAGTTGCGGCGCCAGCTCCAGCGCCAACGCACCCCAATCGTCGAAGCCTGCATCGGACGGCGGACGGCGACGTGGCGGCTCGACAGCCGTCACCGGCTCGGGCTTGGCCGTCACGGCCGACTCGGCACGGCGCAGTTCTTCGTGTTGAGCCGGAGCCGAAACCGGCTCGCCCCACTCCTCTGGAGGCGGTGGTGGTGGCGGCGGCTCACTGTCCGCTACCCACGGCAGATCGACAGGTTCTTCCAGCGGCTCAGGCTGCCGCACCGGCTGCGCGGTTACTGCAGGCTTCTCCGCTGTGAGCGATCTCGCGGGCTCGGGTTCCGGATCGCGAGGCTCGGAAGGTCGCGCGACTCGCTGACTGTCGTCGCGACCACCTGCTCTGGCCAGCGCCGCGCGAGCCGCTGCAGCGCCCTGCCCACCGCCGTGGGCAGCCGACGCTCCAAGCGTAGGACTGACCGGAATCGGACGGGTGGCGACGGGCGCCGCTGGCGCTTCACTCGCCACCACGTCGAGCGACAGCGGACGAAACGCCAGCATACGCAACAGCGTCATCGAGAAACCGGCGTGCTCGTCCGGTGCCAGCGGCAGGTCTTTGCGACCATGCAGTGCGATCTGATAGTAGAGCTGCACATCTTCCGGGCTGAGCGCCGAGGCCAGCGCGACAATGGCGTCGCGCTCTGGCTCGTCGTCCGGCAGTGCGGCCGGCACGGTCTGGTAGAGCGCAATCTGCTGCAGCAACGCGGCGATCTCGGCCAGCGCGCTGTCGAAGCCGATACCGCGTTCGGCCAATGCTTCGGACTCGGCGATCAGTCGGGGCCCCTCGCCTGCCGCCAGCGCGTCGAGCAGGGTGAACAGGTAACGACGGTCAACCGCGCCGAGCATGGCGCGCACGCCGCTTTCCTCGACACGGCCGACACCGTAGGCGATCGCTTGGTCGAGCAGACTCAGCGCGTCGCGCATCGAACCAGCGGCAGCGCGGCCGAGCAGCGCCAACGCCGGCACTTCGTAGGGCACCGCTTCGATGTCGAGCACGTGAGCCAAGTGCGCAGCGACTTGCTGCGGCGTCATATTGCGCAGCGAAAACTGCAGACAGCGGCTCAATACAGTGACCGGCACCTTCTGCGGGTCGGTGGTGGCGAGGATGAACTTGACGTGGGACGGCGGTTCTTCCAGCGTCTTCAGCATTGCGTTGAAGGCACTTTTCGACAGCATGTGCACTTCGTCGATGATGTAGACCTTGAAGCGCCCGGCGCTCGGCGCGTACTGGGCGTTTTCCAATACCTCGCGAATGTTGTCGATGCCAGTATTGGATGCCGCGTCGATCTCCAACAGGTCCACGAAGCGGCCGGCGTCGATCTGCGTGCAGGCACTGCAGACTCCGCATGGCTCGGCTGTGACGCCAGTCTCGCAGTTCAGGCTCTTGGCCAGAATACGTGCAATAGTGGTCTTACCCACGCCGCGGGTACCGGTAAGCAGGTAGGCGTGGTGCAAGCGGTTGTCGGCCAGCGCATTGGACAATGCACGTACCACGTGCTCCTGGCCGACCAGATCGGCAAAGCGCTTGGGACGCCACTTGCGGGCAAGGACTTGGTAACTCATGGCGGCGGATTCTACCTTATTGCGCTTGGCGCGGGGCGAACTGTTCGGCGTAATAGCGCTCGCGAATCGCCTCGGCCAACTCCTCAGCCGCCTTGGCGTATAGGGTGCTCTTGTTGTAGCGGGTAATCACGAAGAAATTGTTGAGCCCTAACCAGTACTCGGTGATGCCGGGCGCAGTCTCCAGCGGCACCAGCACCGCCTTCACATCGTCGCGCAACGGTGCCTGCGGGACGACGCCCATCTGCCTGAGCTCGCCCACCGTGTAGTGCAGGTTGAATTTGTCGGCCACCAGCTTATCGATCTGCGGACCCGGGGTCACCTGCGCCGGCACGATGATGTCGTCGCCGCCGATCCAGCCGAAATTGGCAAAGTAGTGCGCAATGCTGCCGATCGCGTCGCTGCGGTTGTTCCAGATGTCGCGGTGGCCGCTGCCATCGAAGTCAACCGCCCATTTGCGGTAGCTGGATGGCATGAACTGCGGCATACCCATCGCGCCAGCGTAGCTTCCTTTGAAATTGAGCGGGTTGGCGCGCTCTTCTTTCGCCAGCAGCAGGAACTGGGTCAGCTCGCCGCGGAAGTATTCAGCCCGGCGGGGGTAGTCGAAGCCGATGGTCGACAGCACGTCGACGACGCGGAAGCTGCCCATATTGCCGCCGTAGTTGGTTTCGATACCGAGGATGGCCGCAACCATCTGCGGCGGCACTTTATAGACCTGCTGCGCTCTCTCCAGCGCGGACTGATTGTCGCGCCAAAACTTCACGCCGCCGGCGATCAGCCGCTCGTTCACGTGATTGGGGCGGAACTGGTACCACGGCCGCGAAGTGGACGGCTTATCGAGAATCTTCAGGATGTTCGGCTTGAGTTCCACGTTGGCGAACACGGCCTCCAGCTCCGGCCGGTTGAACTGACCGCTTGCCACCTGCTCGTCGATATAGCGCTGCACGTCCGGCCGCGCGAGAAACGCCGCGTCGGCCAGCGCATGGCCGGCGAAAATCAGGCCGGCAGCGGCCAGCAGGGTCTTGCTTCGGATCATGGAAAACTCCAGTGCTGGCGCGGGTTGGCCGAACGCTCCCGCGCCGGGTTCATTCGTGATGCGACAGCGCGCTGGATACCAGCCGCGCAGTAATGTCCACGATAGGGATGATTTTTTCGTAGGCCATGCGAGTCGGGCCGACCACGCCGAGCGTGCCGACCACCAGTCCGTCGATTAGATAAGGCGCGGTGACCACCGAGCATTCGCCCAGCGTCGTCACTCCGGACTCCTCGCCGATAAAGATGCGTACGCCCTGCCCGCTGCGGCTCTGGTTCAGGAGCCGCAAGAGTTCGGTCTTGTGCTCGAAGGTCGCGAACAATTCACGCAACCGGGTCAGGTCGTCGGACAGGTCGGTGATCTGCAACAGCTTCGCCTCACCGCTGATCACCACCGATTCGGCTGGATCCAATTGCGAGCGCCGGCCCAGCTCGATCGCCGCGGCCATCAGCGAGGAGATGTCGCTATGCAGCTGGGCGAGTTCCGCCGTCATCCGTTCGGCGACAGTGGCGAGGCCCAGCCCGGCGTAATGGGTATTGAGGAAGTTGGCCGCGCGGGTCAACTCGGTGCTGCTGTAGTCGCGTTCGGGGGTCAGCAAATGGTTTTGCACGTCGCCGTCGAGCGTCACCAGGATAAGCAGGATTCGCTTCTCTGAAAGGCGCAGGAATTCGATCTGGCGGAACGCCGCGTCTGGCCGCTGCGGCGTTAGCACCACGCCGGCGAAATGGGTCAGTTCGGAGAGTAAGGACGAGGCGGCCTGCACCATGCGCTGCGGGCTGTCCGGGCGCAGACCGGTCTCCAGCTGACTCACCAGCGAGTCCTGCAGCGGGCTGATCGTCAACAGATTGTCGACGAACATGCGGTAACCGCGCGCGGTCGGCACCCGGCCGGCCGAGGTGTGGGGGCTGATGATCAGCCCCATCTCCTCCAGTTCGGCCATCACATGGCGAATCGACGCCGACGAGAGTTCCAGCCCGGACAACATCGACAGCGTGCGCGAACCGACCGGCTGACCGTCGGCGATATAGCGTTCGATCAGCGTCTTGAGCAAGCGTTGGGCGCGGTCATTCAACATGCCATTCATTTTGGCACAGCCCTCCTTAGTTGCAAAAGTGGACGCAGTGACGCGATTTCTCAAGCAGCGCGCCGTTCGCTCCGCCACAAAAATGCGCTGCGCCGATTTGTGCGATAATTCCCGCCAGTTTTCCGTAAGCGCTGCAGCCGAATACCGGCCGAATCCAGGCGCAGCAAGGCTGTCGCCCGACAGCGCCTGCCGCCGGATACCGAGGCTGCGGCCACAACTCAAGACCCCGTTTGGAGAAAGCATGGCGGACGATAAAAGCAAAGCGCTGAGCGCGGCCCTGGCCCAGATCGAAAAGCAGTTCGGCAAGGGCTCGATCATGCGCATGAGCGACAACCAGATCACCGAAAACCTGCAAGTGATCTCCACCGGCTCGCTCGGCCTCGACCTGGCGCTGGGCGTGGGCGGCCTGCCGCGCGGTCGCGTCATCGAAATCTACGGCCCGGAATCGTCGGGTAAGACCACGTTGTGCCTGCAGGTGGTTGCTGAAGCGCAGAAACTGGGTGGCACCTGCGCCTACATCGACGCCGAGAACGCACTGGACCCGATCTACGCCCAGAAGCTTGGCGTGAAAGTTGACGAGATGCTGATCTCGCAACCGGACACTGGCGAACAGGCGCTGGAAATCGCCGACATGCTGGTGCGTTCGGGCGGCGTGGACGTGATCGTGGTCGACTCGGTGGCGGCCTTGGTGCCGAAGGCCGAGATTGAGGGTGAGATGGGCGACAGCCACGTTGGCCTGCAGGCCCGCCTGATGAGCCAAGCGCTGCGCAAGCTGACCGGCAACATCAAACGCACCAACACCCTGGTGATCTTCATCAACCAGATCCGTATGAAGATCGGTGTGATGTTCGGCAACCCGGAAACCACCACTGGCGGTAATGCGCTGAAGTTCTACGCTTCGGTCCGTCTCGACATCCGTCGCATCGGCGGCATCAAGAAGGGCGAGGAAGTAGTCGGCAACGAAACCCGTGTGAAAGTGGTGAAGAACAAGGTGTCCCCGCCGTTCCGCCAGGCCGGCTTCGACATCCTGTACGGCGAAGGCATCTCGCGCGAAGGCGAAATCATCGAGATGGGCGTCGAGAACGGCTTCATCGACAAATCGGGAGCCTGGTACGCCTACAATGGCCAGAAGATCGGCCAAGGCAAGGACAATACCCGCCAGTGGCTGAAGGACAATCCGGCCATCGCCCGCGAGATCGAAGCGAAGATCCGCGAGAAGGTCGGCGTCAAC
Source organism: Crenobacter oryzisoli (assembly GCF_030385785.1). Taxonomy (GTDB): domain Bacteria; phylum Pseudomonadota; class Gammaproteobacteria; order Burkholderiales; family Chromobacteriaceae; genus Crenobacter_A; species Crenobacter_A oryzisoli. Next base: position 4,381 of record NZ_JAUEDK010000036.1, on the reverse strand, counting down.
ATCGCCATCACCGAAGGCAAGCAGGACGAAACCGACGGCGAACTGGCCGACGATCTGCTGGTATGACCGGAAAGAGTCTGAGGGCGCGAGCCCTCGACTTGCTGTCGCGGCGCGAGTACTCGCGGGTGGAACTGGCCCGCAAGCTCGCGCCGCATGCCGATTCGACTGAGGAGCTCGATGCGCTGCTGGCCGAGTTGGCCGAACGCGGCTGGCAGTCCGACAGCCGCTTCGCCGAGCAGTTCGCCCATGTGCGCAGCCAGAAGTATGGCGCGCGCCGGGTCGCCCAGGAACTGCGGATGAAGGGCGTCGACGATGCCACCATCCACGAACTGGCCGGCAGTGGCGAGGACGAGTTCACCATCGCCCGCGCCCAGTGGCAGAAGAAGTTCGGCCAGAAGGCGGACAGCCCGCAGGAAAAGGCCAAGCAGATGCGTTTTCTCGCTGCGCGCGGCTTCTCCGGCGGCGTGATCCGCCGGGTGCTCGAAGCGGCTGGCGACGACGATGACGGCGTGCTCGACGGCTTCGATGTCTGACCGGGTTTTCTGCCAAGCAGGCCCTCTTCCCGCGCCGCGGCCGGGCCAGGTTGGCCGAAAGCCTTGCCAGTCGTGGCCCCGCTTGCCACAATCGCTCCATTACGGACTTGAATCTCCAGTCCCGACGCCCCCGCGTCGGGCTTTTGCATTGCGACACTATCGACATGAAAACCGCTGAAATTCGCCAGAAGTTTCTGCAGTACTTCGAAAGCAAGGGTCACCAGATCGTGGCCTCGAGCAGCCTGGTGCCGGGCAACGACCCGACGCTGCTGTTCACCAACGCCGGCATGAACCAGTTCAAGGACGTGTTCCTCGGCTTCGACAAGCGCCCGTACACCCGTGCTACCACCTCGCAGAAGTGCGTACGTGCCGGCGGCAAGCACAACGACCTGGAAAACGTCGGTTACACCGCCCGCCACCACACCTTCTTCGAGATGCTAGGCAACTTCTCGTTCGGCGACTATTTCAAGCGCGACGCCATCGTGTACGCCTGGGAATTCCTGACCTCGTCGCAATGGCTGGGCCTGCCCAAGGAAAAACTGATGGTCACCGTGTACGCCACCGACGACGAGGCGTACGACATCTGGAACAAGGAAGTGGGCGTTCCGGCCGAGAAGATCGTCCGCATCGGCGACAACAAGGGCGCGCCGTACGCTTCGGACAACTTCTGGCAGATGGGCGACACTGGTCCGTGCGGCCCGTGTACCGAGATCTTCTACGATCACGGCGACCATATCTGGGGTGGCCCTCCGGGCAGTCCGGAAGAAGACGGCGACCGCTTTATCGAGATCTGGAACAACGTGTTCATGCAGTTCAACCGCGACGAGACCGGCACGATGCACCCGCTGCCGAAGCCGTCGGTGGACACCGGCATGGGCCTCGAGCGTATCTCGGCCGTGCTGCAGCATGTGCACGCCAACTACGAAATCGATCTATTCCAGAGTCTGCTGAAGGCCGCCGCCCGCGAAGTGGGCGTGCCGTTCAGCATGGATGTGCCGTCGCTGAAGGTGATCGCCGATCACATCCGCGCCTGCTCCTTCCTGATCGCCGACGGCGTGCTGCCGTCCAATGACGGCCGCGGCTACGTGCTGCGTCGCATCATCCGCCGCGCGATCCGCCACGGCTACAAGCTGGGTCAGAAGGGCTTGTTCTTCCACAAGCTGGTGGCCGATCTCGTCACCGAAATGGGCGATGCCTATCCGGAACTGCGCGAGCGCCAAGCCGTGATCGAGGACGCCCTGAAGCAGGAAGAGATCAAGTTCGCCGAGACCCTGGACAAGGGCATGACGCTCTTGGAAGCCGCGCTGGCCAAGGGCGAGAAAGTACTCGACGGCAAGACCGCCTTCCAACTCTATGACACCTACGGATTCCCGCTCGACCTGACAGCTGACATCTGCCGCGAACGCAACCTGACCATCGATCAGGCTGGCTTCGACGCCGCAATGGAAGCACAGCGCGCCCAAAGCCGCGCCGCTTCTACCTTCAAAATGACCGGCAACGTTGACTATCAGGGTGACGACACCTGCTTCCACGGTTACGACAACGTCAGCATCGATGCCCGCATCATTGCCCTGTACAAGGGCAATGAGCCGGTAAACAGCCTGTCCGAAGGCGACGAAGGTATCGTGGTGCTCGACAACACCGCCTTCTACGCTGAAGGCGGCGGTCAGGTCGGCGACACCGGCGAGATCTCGGTGGCCGGCGGCGTGAGCGGGCTGTTCGACGTGGCCGATACCCAGAAGATCAAGGCCGCCGTGTTCGGTCACACCGGTCGTGTGGCACGCGGCAAGCTGTCGGTCGGCGACAGCGTGCAAGCCACCATCGACCTGCACAAGCGCCAGGCCACCGCGCGCAATCACTCGGCCACCCACCTGCTGCACGCGGCACTGCGCCACGTGCTGGGCGAGCATGTTGCGCAGAAGGGCTCGCTGGTCAACCACGAGCGTACCCGCTTCGACTTCGCCCATACCGGCCCGGTAACCGCTGCCGAGATCGCCGAGATCGAACGCGTGGTCAACCATGTGGTCGCCGCCAACTACGAGGTGACCGCCCGCCTGATGGCTTACGACGACGCGATCCGCGCCGGCGCCATGGCCCTGTTCGGCGAGAAGTACGGTGACGAGGTACGCGTGCTGAAGATGGGCGACTTCTCCACCGAACTGTGCGGCGGCACCCACGTGAAACGCACTGGTGACATCGGCTTCTTCAAGATCGTGGCCGAAGGCGGTGTGGCCGCTGGCGTACGTCGTATCGAGGCAGTGACCGGCGCGGGCGCACTGGCATGGGTACAAGGCCAGGAGAGTGAACTGCGCGAAGCTGGTGCACTGATCCAGGCCCAGCCGGGCGAACTGGTCGCCAAGCTGACCCGCCAGCAGGAACAACTGAAGGCGCTGGAGAAGGAAGTCGCCGCACTGAAGAGCCAGATGGCGTTCAGCCAGCTCGACGAGCTGGTGGCCAAGTCGGTGGTCGACAAGGGCGACTACAAGCTGCTGGTCGCCCAGCTTGACGGCGTCGACGCCGCCACGCTGCGCACCCTGTCGGACAAGCTGCGCGACCGCCTGGGCAGCGCGGTCGCCCTGCTCGCTTCGGTGATCGACGGCAAGGTGGCCTTGCTCGCCTCGGTGAGCAAGGACATGACCTCCCGCTTCAAGGCCGGCGAGCTGGTCAACCATGTTGCCCAGCAGGTCGGCGGCAAGGGTGGCGGCCGTCCGGACATGGCTCAGGCCGGCGGCACCCAGCCGGAAAACCTGCACGCCGCGCTGCAAAGCGTCGAAGCCTGGATCGCCGCCAAGTAAGCCGCGACGCTTAATCCGCATACCGCGCTCCCGCTTCGGCGGCAGCGCGGTTTTTATTGGCTATGTCACCGTTAGGTGTGGAAACTTGCCAAGAGCACCATCCAGGAGGGCTGCCGGCGTGCTGATACGGTGGGCGTCAAGGTGTCGGCGCCAGCCCAAGTAGTTGGGTAAGTACTTAGTCGCCACGCCGTGGAAGCGGTTGAGCCACGCGCGTAGGCGACTGTGGTAGGCATTGACGTTCTGAACGTGGTAAGCCCCCCGAACACGGCGACCTGCCTTGAGATTGACCGCCTCATGCGAGATGTTAGCCTCGCGGGCGAAGTACCGGTAGGTGGCATTCCCATCGCTCACCAACAGCACGTCTTTGTCGAGAACAGCCGGCAAGACCGCTTTGAGTTGTGCCTTGGTCACTTGCCCTTTCCCCGTCACAAAGTCGAGGGTTTGCCCACTGCGGTCGCGGGCGACCAGCACACAGACTTGCTGTTTGGACAAGCCACGCAAACTCGCGACGCCCCCGCGCCGACGCGAGGAGCGCTGCAGGTGGTGGGCGCCTTTTTCCGATTCGAGCAGATAGGTTTCGTCGGCCTCGGTAATGCCGAACAGGCGGGCCGGACGGTCGTCTTTCAGCCAGGCCAGGAAACGGTGACGCCAGCGAAATGTCGTGTTCCGATGCAGGCCCAGCATCCCGGCTGAGCGGCGCACCGTCAGCGAATCCAGCATCGCCTGGCTGTAGCCGAGCCACTTCTCCCTCCGGCGGAGCCGGGCTAGTGGGGTGTTCGTCAGCGCGTTGAAAGTTCTCTGGCAGCGCCGGCAGCGATACCGCTGCAAACCATGAGCCGTTCCATGCCGGTAGGCCGCGGTGGTCCCGCAATGTGGGCAAGCCTTATCGGCTAGCCGTGACTCAATGAGGGCTCTGCAGCGTTCGGTGTCATCGTGTTCCCGCAATGCATCAGCAAGCCGCTCTCGCTGACGCCTCGTCAGACGGGACACATGGCTCAGCCACCGTTCAAACTCAGTCGCTTTCATCATCTCCCCCGTCGTGATGACCATCAA
>NZ_JAUEDK010000035.1 GCF_030385785.1 Crenobacter oryzisoli | reverse complement strand
ACTGCGGATAGCTGGCGGCTACGCCGGAGGCATAAGCCTGTGCTCCGAAGTGCTGACGATTCTCTGGGGTATCCGAGGTACGCAGCGTACTGCCATCAATCGCGTAGCGGGCCAATCCGCGCCAGCTTCTTCCCTGCTGATGCCGCTCATCCCAAACCAGCGCGCTGAGCCCGAAGAGTTGGGCCAACGGTTCCTCGCCGAGGCGCTGCCGCGCCTGGGTCAAGGCGCTCTTGGCAATCTCTGGATTGACCTCGTCAGGCAGCACCAGATCGAGATGAGCGACGACCTCCGGGATGGGCTGATGCCGGTACATCGCCAAGGCAATGACCAGCCAGACGACCTGTTCGGCCGGCAATCTACGCCGGCGCACGCTGGCTTTGCCGGTCACTGCAAGCGCGTGGGCGATCCATGCGGGGTCAATTTGCTGAGAAAGTGCAGAGAAATCAGGGTGTTTATGAGCCTTGCTTACCATCTTGACCAACGTGAGGGAGTCAACTTGGCCGGAATATGAGCCAGATTCGCACCATGAAAAATGCCGTTCACTTGCTTAAGTGAACGGCATTACGGCCTAGGCCGGGCTTTTTATTGCCGGTTCCCTCAGGGTTGGCCGTACGACTGCGGCGCCACGGCACCCGCCTGCCACAGCGAACCCGATCAGCTAGCCAATTCCGTGCGTAAGAGCCGGCAGAACACCAGAAGCTCCCCGCTTGCACCACAAGCTAGCCCCCATTCCCCGCTTGTGTGAGCCGCGCTCAGCCGCGTGGGTGATGGCGGGCGTGCAGCTGCTTGAGCCGCTCGCGTGCCACGTGGGTGTAGATCTGCGTGGTGGAGATGTCAGCATGCCCCAGCAGCAGCTGCACCACGCGCAGGTCGGCACCATGGTTGACCAGGTGAGTGGCGAACGCATGCCGCAAGGTGTGCGGGCTGACCTTGGGCAGACCGAGTCGTTTTGCGTAGCTGGAGATCAGATACCAGGCCATCTGCCGGGTCATGCCGTCCTTACGCTGCGTAACGATCAGTGCGTCGCACTGCGTGCCGGCAAGAATCAGCGGACGCGCCTCGAGCAGGTAGCAGGTCAGCCATTCCTGGGCCACTTCGCCAACCGGAACCAATCGCTCCTTGTTGCCCTTGCCGATCGGCTGCACCAGACCATTGACGATGTCGAGCTGGTCGCGACGCAACGCCACCAGTTCGCTAATGCGCAGCCCAGTCGCGTACAGCAGCTCCAGCAACGCCCGGTCGCGCAGCCCGAGTGGCGTATCGACGTCTGGCGCTGCAAGCAGCGCCTCCACATGGGCCTCGGATAGGGTCTTGGGCAGCCGCTGCCCCAATCGTGGCGCTGCCAACCGGGCGCTGGGGTCGTCGGCACGCAAGCCTTCCGCACACAGATATTGGAAGAAACGACGCAAGGTCGATACCAGCCGCGCCCGGGTTGCTGGCTTCTCTTTGTCTGCGCTGGCGAGCAGCGCGTCCTCCAGTGCATCACGACCGGCCTCGGCAAGCCGGATACGGCGCTCGGCCAAGCGCAGCGCAAACTTGCGCAGGTCGCGCCGATAGGCGACCAGTGTGTTCTTCGCCAGGTTGTCGCTGAGCCAGAGCTGATCTAGGAACTGATCGATCAGCAGATCGTCAGCTGCGGCGATCGTGATAGGTGGTGCTTCACTCACAACAGCAATGCTCCCTCGTGCACCAATAGCCAGTGCTTGATCGACACCGTCGGCGACTCGATCGAACGATTGAAGCCTCCCAGCCCGCGCTGGGCCAGCACCCGGTGGCAGGGAATGATGATCGGCAGCGGATTGCGGCCGCAGGCACCACCGACCGCGCGGGCCACCGAGCCAGTACGTTCGGCCAACTCGCCGTAGCTACACGTCTCGCCGAACGGGATGGCGGCGATTTCGCGCCACACCTGCTGCTGGAACAGCGTGCCGACCGGCCGCAGCGGCAGATCGAAACGGAAGGTCGGGTCGGCAAAATAGGCGGAAAGCTGGTGGGCGGCCTCGGCGGCCAGCGAACCCGGCGGTGGCGTGAGCACGGGCTGCGGTTCGGTCAGGAAGTGCACAGCGAGCAGCGCGTCGGCGTCGGCAATCAGCCCCAGTTGGCCGAACGGCGCGCAGAGAATGGCGTGGTAGGTCATCGGCGCATAAAAAAAGCGCAAGGCACATGCCTTGCGCTTTTCATCATAAGCGAAAACGCTGGAATCAGGCCGAAACCTTGCGAGCCGGCAGTTTTTCCTTGATACGAGCCGACTTGCCGGTACGACCGCGCAGGTAGTACAGCTTGGCACGACGCACGTCACCGCGACGCTTCACTTCGATCGAAGCAACCAGCGGGGAGTGGGTCTGGAAGGTACGCTCAACGCCTTCACCGGCGGAGATCTTGCGCACGATGAACGAGCTGTTCAGACCGCGGTTACGCTTGGCGATCACCACGCCTTCGTAAGCCTGCAGACGTTCGCGGTTACCTTCCTTTACCTTCACCTGAACGATCACGGTGTCACCCGGGGCAAATTCAGGGATGGTCTTGCCGATGCGAGCGATTTCTTCTTGCTCGAGGATTTGGATCAGATCCATGTCAGGACTCCAGTTTTTCTGCGGGGTCTTGTTCCTGCTGATACTCAGTCAGCAGCCGAGACTCCAGTTTTGTCAAAGGACGGTTGGCCAGAAGTTCCGGCCGGCGCCGCCAAGTACGCCCCAACGACTGTTTCAGCCGCCAGCGCGCGATCAGGGCATGATTGCCGGACATCAGCACATCCGGCACCCGCATGCCCTGGAATTCTTCGGGACGGGTGTAATGCGGGCAGTCGAGCAGGCCGTTGACGAACGAGTCCTCGTAGGCCGATTGCGCATCGTTCAGCACGCCGGGCAACAGCCGCAGCACCGCATCGGTCAGCACCATCGCCGGCAGTTCGCCGCCGGACAACACATAGTCGCCGACCGATACTTCCTCGTCGACCTGCCGTTCGATCAACCGTTCGTCGACACCTTCGTAGCGCCCGCACAGCAGGATCAAACCCGGCCGTTGCGACAACTCTACCGCCTTGGCATGGTCAAAACGCTTGCCCTGCGGCGACAGATACACTACATGGCTCTGCTCAACGCCGGCTTCGCGCTGTCGCTGCTTCGCGGCAGCGATGGCTTTCTCCAGCGGTTCGATCAGCATCACCATGCCCGGGCCGCCGCCGTAGGGGCGGTCGTCCACCGTGCGATAGTTGTCGCTGGTGAAATCGCGCGGATTCCAGCCGGCGAAGCCCCAGATGCCGGTTTCCAGCGCCCGCCGGCTGACGCCGAAACGGGTGATGGAGTCGAACATCTCCGGAAACAGCGAAACGACGTCGATCTGCATCAGTAGTCGAGTTCCCAGTCGACCAGCACCTGCTTCTGCTTGAGGTTGACCTCGAGCACCACGTGCCCGACGAAGGGAATCAAGCGCTGCTGCGTGCCATCCTTCACCACCAGCACATCATTGGCGCCGGTTTCCATCAGGTTGGCGATCGTGCCGAGCGACTCGCCGGCGCGGTTGACCACCGCCAGACCAATCAGATCGGTCCAGTAGTACTCGTCCGCCCCAGTTTCTGGCAGCTCGCTGCGCGGTACCGCGATTGACAGGCCACGCATCGCAAATGCGACATCACGGTCTTCCACCCCCTCGAGCTTGGCTGCAATGGCTTTCGGCTGCACTACGCCTTCGACGAAGGTATAGGGCTTCCAGTTGCCATCCTTGCCGAGCCACCAAGTCGGGTAGTCGAACAGGCTGTCGCTATATTCGGTGTCGGCATGGATCTTGACCCAGCCGCGCACACCATGGGCGCCGCTGACATAGCCCATTATCACCAGATCAGCGTCACGCATGCGCCCTGCTTCCTGCTATCAAAGCCAGCTGCAATTAGGCAGCGACTTTCTGTTCTTTAATCAGCTTGGCAACCGCTTCGGTCACTTGAGCGCCAACACCGATCCAGTGGTTCAGGCGGTCGGCGGACAGACGTACGCGCTCTTCCTTCTCGTTGGCAACCGGGTTGTAGAAGCCAACGCGCTCGATGAAACGGCCGTCACGACGGTTGCGGGAGTCGGTCACTACCACGTTGTAGAACGGACGGTTCTTGGAGCCACCGCGAGCAAGACGAATCACTACCATTGTCGATGATCCTTAAATTCGGTATCAAGAAAAGTGCGGGATTTTAGGCCAGTTTTCCCTTATCTGGCAAGCGCTTATTCGGCACTGCCGGTCGCTCGGCGACGAATCGTGTGCCTTGCTTCGAACAAAATACTGCCCAGCGAAGGCGGGCGGCTTGGCCATATCGGGAGTCAGTCCGACAAACGGCAGGGTCAGCCAGCGGTGACGACTGACTCCGCCCCAGGCTGCAGCTCCTTGCTCACCAACGTCAGCGAGCGGTCTTCCGGATGCGGCTCGACCTTGAAGCCGAGCCTATGCATCAGTTTCAGCATGCCCTTGTTAGCCGCCAGCACCTCGCCGCGCATCGTGCTCAACCCCTGCTCGCGAGCGGCCTCAAACAAGGCCTCCATCAGCACGGGGCCAATGCCCTTGCCCTGCCAGCGATCGGCCACTTCGAGCGCGAATTCGCAGGCCTCGAAATCCGGATCGGTCATGAAGCGCGCCACCGCCAGCATTTCCTCAGCACCATCGTCGTTGGCACGGGTCATCGCCAGCGCCATCTCACGGTCGTAGTCGAGCTGGGTGAAGCGCACCAGCACCGATTGCGACAACTGCTTGATGCTCGACATGTAGCGGTTATAACGGCTTTCCTCCGACAGGTTGCGTACGAAATCCTGTTGCATTTCGGCATCTTCGGGCCGTACAGGGCGAATCGTCACCCGGGTGCCGTCCTTCAGCGTTGCACAGTGCAGCATGTGCATCGGATACGGCATGATCGCCATATGGCTGTAGCGGCGGCGCGAGCTACCGCGCACCTCGCCGACGATCATCCGCGCATCCAGTGCCAGGACGCCCTCCTCGTCGACCATCAGCGGATTGATGTCCAGCTCGCGGAGCTCTGGCAGTTCACAGACCATCTCCGACACGCGCAACAGCACATCCTTCAGCGCCTCGCGTTTGATCGGCGGCAGATTCTTGAACGCGCCGAGCGTCTGTCCGACTCGCGTCTTGCCAATCATGCTCTCGACCAAGTAGTCGTTGAGCGGCGGCAGCGAGATAGTCAGATCATCGATCACCTCAACCGCGATACCGCCGGTCCCAAAGGTGATTACCGGACCGAAGATCGCATCCTGCGCCACGCCGACCATCACCTCGCGGGCAGTACGACGCTTCTGCATCGGCTGGACGGTGACACCGTTCAGCCGCGCCAAGGGGCGTTTCTCGCGGGCACGCTGCAGGATCGCCGCGAAAGCTTGGCGCAGCGTGTTCTCGTTGCTGATGTTCAACTCCACCCCGCCGACATCCGACTTGTAAATGATGTCGGGCGAGTCGACCTTCAGCACCACCGGGTAGCCGAAGCGTTCGGCCAACTGCACAGCTTGGTCGGCGTCGGTCGCAAGCTCGGTCGGGTTCACTGGAATATTGAACGCGGCAAGCACCGCCTTCGACGCATATTCGGGCAGGATGGTCCGCCCGCTGGCCAATGCCTCGGCAATCACGGCCCGAGCGCGCGCCACGTTCGGCTCTGCACGCATGCCTTCGAGCGGCCCCGGTGTCTGCAACAGCAGTTGCTGGTTATGGTGGTAGGAGGCCAGGTTGCGAAACACCTCGATACCGTATTCTGGTGCGCGAAAGTGCACGCACTTGGCCTTAGTGAACAGCTCACGGCTACTCGATACCTTGGCATCGCCGAGCCAGGACAATAGCAGCGGCTTGCCGGTTTCGCGTTGCAGCCCGACCATCAGTTGGGCGGTGGTCAGGTGATCGGTGCCAGCCTGCGGGGTGAAGATGACCAGTACGCCGTCGACCCCTGGGTCGTCGAGGCAGACCTTCGCCGCGGTACGAAAGCGCATCGGGCTGGCGTCACCGATGATGTCGACCGGATTACCATGCGACCAGTTGCGCGGCAGGCTATCGTTGAGCAACGCCATCGTCTCGTCCGACAACGTCGCCAGCTCAACACCATTGGCATAGGCGCTATCGGCTGCCAGCACCCCCGGGCCGATGCCGTTGGTGACGATAGCCAGGCGCTTGCCGATCACCCGGTAGTTGGCCGCCAGTACTTTCACTGCGGTAAAGAGCTGCGCAATTGTCGCCACCCGCAGCACACCGGCGCGTGCGAGCGCGGTGTCGAACACATCGCCGCTCTCGACCAGGCTGCTAGTATGGGTCAGCCCGGTCACATGGTCCTCGAACCGCCCTGACTTGATCACGACCACCGGCTTACTGCGCGCTGCGGCTCGCAGCGCGCTCATGAACCGGCGTGCGTTATGGATGTGATGGATATGCAGCAGGATGCCCTGAGTCGAGCGGTCGGCCACCAAGAAATCGAGAATCTCGCCGAAGTCGACGTCGAGCGCCTCGCCGACCGACACCACGCTGGAAAAGCCGATCGCTTTGGTGTCGGCCCAATCGAGCATCGCCGCGCACAATGCGGACGATTGCGACACCAGCGCCAGGTTGCCCGGGCGCACAGTGCCGGTGTAGTTGCTGGCGTTAAAGCCAGCAACAGGACGCATCAAGCCCAGCACGTTAGGGCCGAGCACACGAATGCCGTGGTAACGCGCGATGGCCATCGCCTCGGTAAGGATGTCCCGCTCCAGCTCGTCGCTGTCAGAAAAATCCTTGCCAAGCAGCACCGCCTTGACCCCCTTCTTGCCGCAGTCACGCATCACCGCCGGCAAGGTACGCAGCGCGGTGACCACCACCGCCAGGTCGACCGGTTCGGCGATCAACCGTACCGAGGAGAACGCCATCTTGCCGCCAACCATGCGCCGGTTCAGGTTGACCGGAAACAGCTTGCCCTGGAAGTTGCCCGCCAGCAGGTTGGCGAACACTGCCTGGCCGAGCGAGCCAGGCGTGTCACTGGCACCGATCACGGCCACATTGCGCGGGGAGAACAGAGGGGTCAGATAATGCGGTTTCATCGCACAGAATCCAAAGCAGGTTGATCGATCGGGCGATGGCGATGGGCACTCGTCCGGGACTGCGTATCTATGGAGGTCGCCTACTGACAAACGGACCAGATATACCACAACGCGGGGGCAGCCCCTATCGATCGGTTGGCTCAGCCGACGACAACGATGACGATTATATAAGGTATACCTGTCAGACGACTCACAACCGGAAAGAGACAGGGCTATGATAGGGATGCACAAACTTAGTTGAAGACGCATTCTTCCCCAGCAAGCCCCGCTCCGAGCCCCACGGCCATTCGTTATGCATACCACTTCTCTCCCCCGTCCGCAGATTCGGCGCTACAGGAGTATGGTGCGGCACCGGCAATATTGATAAGCTGCGCGTTTTCGTTTTAACGTTTTTTGCGTCGCATCAAAAGACGGTCGTGTCATTACCCGTTGCCACTTGGCCATGGACACGACAGGAGACAGATATCATGACTCAACGCGTCGTCACCCTCGCCCATTACTATACGCAACCGGAAATCCAGCAGATGGCCGACAAGGTCGGCGACAGCCTGGAATTGTCGCTGTTTGCGCGCGAGGCAGAGGCTGACATCATCGTGTTCGCTGGCGTGCGCTTCATGGCCGAAACGGCCAAGATTCTCAACCCGAACGCTACCGTGATCTTGCCGGATGCCGGCTCAACCTGTTCGCTGGTCACCCAGACCGACGTCGCAGCACTGAAGACCTGGCGCGAGAGCTACCCGGACCATGTGCACGTGTCGTACATCAATTCGAGCGCCGAGCACAAGGCACTGTCCGACTGGATCGTCACCAGCCGCAACGTCGACGACATTATCGCCCACCTGTATGAACAGGGTAAGAAGGTGATCTTCTCGCCGGACCGCAATATGGGCGCCTATCTGAACTACCAGTACGGCTACGACATGCCTTTGTGGTCGGCGGTGTGCGAGGTGCACGACAAATTCAACGAGGCGGCGCTGAACGAGGCGCTCGGCGCTGTCAACGGCGAAGCCTACCTGATCGCCCACCCGGAGAGCCCCCTGCCAGTGCTCAAGCGTGCAGACTACGTCGGTTCGACCTCGGGCATGCTCAACTGGGTGAAGCAGTTCAGCGGCAACCCGGAGGCGGTGATCTTTGTCGCCACCGAAGACGGCATCCTCTACAACATGGGGTTGGCTCGTCCGGACCTTGACCTGCGCCAAGCTCCGATCTACGCCGGCTGCCAGTGCAACTCCTGTCCGTACATGAAGATGAACACCATCGAGGCGGTGAAACGTGCGCAACAGGGCATCGGTCTTAAGATCGACTACCTGACACCGGCACAGATGGACGCCGCTCGCTTGCCGATCGAGCGCATGCTCGATTTCAGCCAGCGCTACTACGCCTGACCCCGTACCCCCCCCCCGCCATCCGGCGGGGGCGGCACTTTCGGACAGCCTTATCCACCTGGCTTGGCCGAAGCCGCTTTCCGATCGGGATTTCATGGGGCTACAATCGGTAGCGTTGGCTACGGAGAGCGTATGAAATTCCTGATCAGTAACGACGACGGCTATTTTTCCCCCGGCATCGAACAACTGGCCGCCATCCTGTCCCGGCACGGGAAGGTGGTGGTGGTCGCCCCGGAACGCGACCGCAGCGCCGCGAGCAACTCACTGACACTCGACAGGCCGCTGACCGTGCGACGCGCCGCCAACGGCTTCCACTTCGTCAACGGCACTCCGACGGACTGCGTCCACTTGGCCGTCACCGGCCTGCTCGATTTTGTGCCGGACATGGTGTTCTCCGGCATCAATCACGGCCCGAACATGGGTGACGACACCTTGTATTCGGGCACCGTCGCCGCCGCCACGGAGGGCTTCCTGCTCGGCATCCCCTCGGTCGCAGTGTCGTTAGCCGGCAAATCCGGCCAGCACTTCGCCAGCGCGGCCCCGGTGATCGACCTGCTGGTCGAACGCTTTCGCTCCCAGCCGCTGCAGCAACCTGTGCTGCTCAACGTCAACATCCCCGATATACCAGCCGATGCGCTCGGCCCGGTCCAGATTACCCGTCTCGGCCGCCGCCACAAGGCAGAACCGGTGATCAAGACACAGAACCCGCGTGGCGAGACCATCTACTGGGTCGGCCCGGTCGGCCATGCCCAGGACGCCGGCAGCGGCACCGACTTTGCCGCCATTGCCGCCAACGCCGTGTCGATCACCCCGCTGATGATCGACCTGACCGCCACCACCCAACTAACCCAGATCAAGGACTGGCTGTGCCGCTGACTCCCGCCCTGCCCGCCTCCGGCATGTTGTCCGACCGCACTCGGCGCCGGATGAGTGAACGTTTGCGCCAAGCCGGCATCGAAGACACCAGGGTGCTTGACGTAATGGTCGAGGTGCCGCGCCACTTGTTCATTGATCAGGCGCTTGCCACACGTGCCTACGACGATGTATCGCTGCCGATCGGCCATGGCCAGACCATTTCCCAGCCGCTGACAGTGGCTCGAATGACGGAGCTGTTGCTCGCAGGGCGCACGCCGGGCAAGGTGTTGGAAATCGGCACCGGCTGTGGTTACCAAACCGCGGTATTGCTCAAACTCGGCGCCGAGGTGTACTCGATCGAGCGACTGGCGGCAATGCTGGAAATCGCTCGTCGCAATCTGCGCGCAACCAAGCTGGTGCACGCTCGGCTGGTGCATGGCGATGGCCACCTTGGCTTACCCGAGGCAGCACCGTTCGACGGCATCATCATGACTGCCGCCGCACGTCAGGTGCCGGAGGCATTGATCGAGCAACTGGCAGAAGGTGGCCGGCTGGTGATGCCGATCGGCGACGAGCAGGTTCAGCACCTGTGGCGCTTTGAGAAGACCCAACAAGGCATCCAGCAGAGCCGGCTCGAGCCGGTCAAGTTTGTGCCACTGTTGCCAGGACGCTCCTGAGCACAGGCAAAACGACAGCTGTGCTTGCCAGACAATTTACAACCGCTATCCGCTCCTTTATAAAGTTTAACACGGCATGCGAAACGCATTTATCGCTTCATCCCGTTCACTGGCCAGCCTGGCAGTATTCGCCGCGCTTGCCGGTTGTAGTTCGCTGATGCAACCCCCTGCGCAGATCGAATCAGGCCAGCGCACCACACCAGCCCCGACTGCGACACCAAACCGCAGCGCGCCCCTCCCGAACAATAACAACGGCGAAGGGGCTGTGGTCACGCCGCTGGAACCGAGCGCGCCACTGGCACCGAGCGCGCCGGTGCGGCCAAGCGGGTCGAGCAACGGCGGCGCCAGCGGTGCAAGCACGCACGTGGTGCAAGCGGGCGAGACGCTGTACCGCATATCAGTGACGAATGGTTTGAAGTACCAAGACGTGGCAGCATGGAACCAACTGAGCGACTACAACATCAAGGTTGGTCAGGTGTTGCGTCTGACGCCACCGGATGCCAGCAGTACCCCGATAACGCCGGAGACAACAGCGAGCAGCACCACGGCGGCTCCAGTCCCGGTCGTTTCGGGTAATAGCACGGTCGGCAGCAGTGCCATGCTCAAGATCTATCCGAAGGCGCTGAAGGAGCCGTACTCGGAAAACGCCGCCCGCAACCTGGCCGCGCAGAGCGAAGGCCGCAATAACGGCAGCGCCGCAAGCGGCAGCCAAGCCGTACAGGTGGCCGTAGCGACCTCGGGAGCTGCCGCAAGCAAACCGGCCGCTCGCCCCTCGCCCAAGACCGACAGTGCGGCCGACAACAGCGAGAGCAGTACCGGTGCGAGCACCACGAACAAACCGGCAGGCAAGGCTGCAGACAGCACCCTCATCACTTGGGGGTGGCCGGCCGAAGGCAAGATCGGCCGCGGCTTCTCGGACAGCAATAAGGGCATCGATATTCCCGGCAAGCCCGGCCAACCGATCTATGCCGCTGCAGACGGCAAAGTGGTGTATAGCGGCAGCGGCTTGCGCGGCTATGGCAAGCTGATCATTATCAAGCATGACAAGACCTTCTTGTCGGCTTACGCACATAACAGTTCATTGTTGGTCAAAGAAGGACAGGCAGTAAGGAAGGGGCAGAAGATCGCCGAAATGGGGAATACCGACGCGGATCAGGTGAAGCTGCACTTCGAAATTCGTCGGTTTGGCAAGCCGGTCGACCCGGCGCAGTATCTCGACAGTTCATCCTGAGCCGGGGAATCTGCTCCTGCACAGGACACTCAAATACATGGAGAGGGGGCTAGCCATGAGTGATGAGATCGAAATCCTCGACGAAGACGAAGTCGCCGACGAGGAGCATGTGCAGGAAGAGGCGGCGGAGAACGAAGCGGAGGAAAGCCAGGAAACGGCGACGCCCTATGAGGACATTGCCGATGTCACCCAGATCTATCTGAACGACATCGGCAACAACGCCCTGCTGACCCCGCCTCAAGAGCTAGAACTGGCCCGGCGGGTGGTGCAAGGCGACTTCGATGCCCGCCAGAAGATGATCGAGCACAATCTGCGCTTGGTCGTGAATATCGCGAAGCACTACATCAACCGAGGCCTTGCCCTGCTCGACCTGATCGAGGAAGGCAATATCGGCCTGATGCACGCGCTGGAAAAGTTCGACCCTGAGCGCGGCTTCCGTTTCTCGACCTACGCCACCTGGTGGATCCGCCAGAGCATTGAACGCGCAATCATGAACCAGTCGCGCACCATCCGCCTGCCGGTGCACGTGATCAAGGAACTGAACGTCTACCTGCGCGCCTCGCGTCACCTGGAAGCGCAGGCAGGCCGCGAGCCGACACTGGAAGAAATCGCTCACCTGGTCGGCAAGCCGGTCGAAGATGTACGCCGGGTACTGACGCTAAACGAACGGATGGCCTCGCTCGACGCCCCACTCGATATCGATCCGATGCTGTCGATCGGCGAGTCGATTCCCGACGAGCAGACCGAGGAACCCGAGATCCAGTTGCACAATGCCCAACTGGAACGCTTCGTGCACGAATGGCTGGCTCAGCTGAACGAGAAGCAGCGACTGGTGATCGAACGCCGCTACGGCCTGAACGGCCACGAGATCTGCACGCTGGAAGAACTGGCGGCCGCACTGTCGCTGACCCGCGAGCGGGTACGGCAAATCCAGATCGAGGGCCTGGAACAATTGCGCCGCATCCTGCGCCGCAAGGGCATCGCCAAGGATTTCCTGCTCTAACGCGAGACTTGCGCATCACAAACAAGCCGCCCGGAGGGCGGCTTGTTTTATTTCCCCCTCTGACTGCCCCTGCCAGCCTGGTCGCTCCGGTTGCATTTCAGCCCGGTTACGTGCAGACTGAAAAATTACCCAACTATGCTGGCAGCATCCAGCCGACCCGCCTCGCAAAGGGACGCGCGTGTTCACTTGGTTGAAAACTCGTTGGCACCGGACCGGCTTGACCGCCTATATCAGCCACCCCGATTGCCTGAAACATTTTATGGGCGTCGGCCACCCCGAATGTCCGGAACGCCTCACCGCCATCCGCGACCAACTGATGGCTTCGCAAATCTTCGACAGCCTTCAGGAAGTCGACGCCCCATTGGTCACCCCGCAGCAACTGGCGCGCATCCACCCGCCCCGTTACGTTGAATACTTGGAATCCTGCTCCCCCAGCGTGGGCAGCTTCCGCATCGACGCCGATACCGCCATGTCGCCGGGTACCCTGCTCGCCGCGCAGCGTGCCGCGGGGGCGGTGGTGAAGGCCGTGGAACTGGTCTGCGAGGACAAAGCGCCAAATGCATTCTGCGCGGTGCGCCCGCCTGGCCATCACGCCGAAAGCGCCCGGGCGATGGGGTTCTGCTTCTTCAACAACCTGGCTGTCGGCGTGGCGCATGCCCTGGCCACCTATAAGCTCGAACGGATCGCCATCGTCGACTTCGACGTACATCACGGCAATGGCACCGAGGAAATCTTCAAGGACGACCCGCGGGTGATGATGGTGTCGACCTTTCAGCACCCCTTCTACCCCTACTGCGGTGACGAGCCGCTCGGCCCGAACATGCACAATGTGCCACTGAAGGCCGGCAGCGGCGGACGCGAATTCCGCGAGGCGGTGGAAACGGTATGGCTGCCGCAGCTACACGCTTTCCAGCCGCAGATGCTGTTCATCTCGGCCGGCTTCGATGCCCACCGTGAGGACGACATGGGCTCGATGGGTCTGGTCGAGGCCGATTATGAATGGGTCACCCGCCATATGGTGCAGATTGCCGACCTGTATTGCCAAGGCCGGCTAGTGTCGGTACTGGAAGGTGGCTACGACCTCTCCGCCCTGGGGCGCAGCGTGGCGGCCCATCTGCGCGCCCTATCCGACCTGTGAAGATTGTCGAACGGCACAAAAAAATCCGGCTCGATGGCCGGATTTTTTGCGGGCAACGCTCACTCAGGAGTGGCTGGAGCCGTCGGCCTTGTCGCCGATTTTGGTCTCCTGCCCGCCCAGCAGGTTCAGGATGTTCGACTTGTGCCTCTGCACCACCAGGAAGGCGATGACGATGCAGCTGCCGAAATAGACGCTATGCGGTCCGATGATGAAAAAGGCGTACACCGGAGACAACACGGCCGCGATCAGCGCGGACAGCGACGAGATACGCAACACCAGCGCAACGAACAGCCAGGTGGCAACGGCGGCCAACGCCAGCCACACATTGAAACCGAACAGCACCCCCACCGCGGTCGCGACGCCCTTGCCGCCCTTGAAGCCGAAGAATAGCGGCCACATGTGTCCTACCAGCACCGCGATTGCGGACATCGCGATCAACTGCTCGCCAAGCCCATTCTGTGGCGCAAAGTGTGCGGCCAGAGCCACTGCAACCCAGCCCTTCAGGCCATCACCGAGCAGCGTCAGCACCGCAGCCAACTTCTTGCCGCTACGCAGCACGTTGGTAGCGCCCGGGTTGCCTGAGCCGTAACTACGCGGATCGGCCATGCCCATTGCACGGCTGACGATCACCGCAAACGAGAGCGAGCCGATCAGGTAGGCGGCAAGAACAAACGCAAACGCTATCGTGGTCATGACGATTTCACTAGAATATGGGGTTTCGGATTTTACGGTATCGAGCGGCGAAAACCCACTCTGCCGCTGACACATGGACATCATTTTCCTGCGCGAGGTGCGCGTCGACACCATTATCGGTGTATATGAATGGGAGCGGAAAGCCCCGCAAGCGATCGAACTGGACTTGGAGATCGGCATCCCGAGCGAGACGCCCTGCCATTCCGACAACATCCGCGACACTATCCATTATGGCGTGGTGGTCGACCGCCTGCGTGAACTACTGGCTCAGCAGCACTTCCTGCTGATCGAGGCATTGGCCGAACATATCGCGAAGATCATCCGCGAGGAGTTCGGCGCTCCTTGGGTCAGGGTAGGCGTAACCAAACTGGGCATTTTGCCCGGCGTGAAGCGCGTGGGGGTGATCATCGAGCGCGGCCACCGGCCTCATTGAGGTTACGCGACGTCAATTGAACGTCCAAGAGGCCCGCAACTCCTTCTTCTTGCCGGCCCGAAACGTGAGCTTGCCGCTCTCTCCCAGCTTGAACGATGGCCGCAGCCCGAGCCGACTCCCATCGCCACTGTCGATGCTCTCTAGCGAGAACGAGCCGGCCTGGAAGAGCGTGGATTCCTTTTCGCTGCCGGCCAAGCGCTGGGACCCAGTGCTTTCGATCGGAGAAGAACAGCTGATCGCCTCCGGAAGGCAGCCTTTTGCGAATACCGGCCGAACGAGCGCCAGCAACCAGAGCAAGATAAAAAAGCACAGTATCTTCACGGTTACCTCCCTCGGGGGTAAACGGATGGGCCACCATGCCTTCAGAATGACTCATCCCCGAGACAGCGCAAGGCCGATTCGGGGCAAAACGGGGTAGTAACGCGCGGTCACTGACTAACGGTTACGAATGAAATCAGCAGTATTGAAAAATGCCTCTAGCAGCTGCTGTTTTAATGAATCCTCACAGATCAGTTCGCCCACGGCCTGCCGCATGCACAGCATCCACTGGTCGCGAGCCTCCTCGTCCACCGCGAACGGCAGGTGACGTGCGCGCAGGCGCGGATGGCCAAAGGTCTCCATATAGAGCGGTGGCCCCCCGAGCCAGCCGGACAAGAACATATAGAGCTTCTCGCGCGAAGTAGTGAGATCCACGGGATGCATCGCACGCAGCGTCGCCACCGATGGATCGGCGTCCATGATGTCGTAGAAACGATCGGTCAACCAGCGCACCACGCCGGCACCACCGAGAAGTTGGTAAGGGGTCATCGACTGCATCGGGTTTCGGCAACTAAAGCAAGAAAAACCGGGGCATGATAGCAAGCTCCGCTTGTCCCGCCTATTCGCCGCCGACCGGCGCACAGCCGCCCCACTGTTTATCGCTCGCCAGAAAGATAGCTGTGCCCAGGTACTGGCAGCGGCAAGACTGCTTGCACGGCAGAGCACCGAGCCGTACCTGAATCCGATAGGAAACCGCTGCATGACTACGTCTTTTCTTCCATATAAGAGTCGCTAACAAACCCAGCGTAGCGGCCTTGGCTAGGCGTGCTGCCGCAGACCGTACAAGTAGTACGGCAGGCAGCACAACAACGCCAAGGGGGTTTTGTTAGCGGCTCTATCTAAGACAAGAACGTGATAGTGCGGCGTCTTTATAGCCAGAAAAGAGCCTTTTTGCTTGCTTTATGCAAAGACTGACTTAGCGCCCGGTGAAGGTAAAGCCTATCTCCGGTGCACGTCCGGCGATTAGTTCCGCCAATGCCTTGCCAGATCCAGCCCCCTCGGTCCAGCCCAGCGTACCGTGGCCGGTGTTGAGGAACAGGTTGGCGATGCGCGAGCGGCCGATCAACGGCACATTGCCCGGCGTTGCTGGGCGCAAACCGGTCCAGAACTGCGCGGCATCCCAGTCGCAGGCCTCCGGGAACAAGGCCTGGGCGCGGTCGGTCAGCAATCGGCAGCGACGTGGATTGAGCGTGCTTGAATAGCCGGCGAGCTCGGCGGTGCCGGCGATGCGCAGCCTGTCGCCAAGCCGGGACATCACGATCTTGCCTGCCTCGTCGGTCAGACTGACTGTCGGTGCGGCGGCCGGATCGCGCACCGGGATGGTGGCTGAATAGCCCTTGGCTGGGTAGACCGGCAAGCGCAGACCGGCGGTAGCGGCGATCAGCGGGCTATGGCTTCCCAGCGCCAACACATAGGCATCGCCATGTACCGTGGTGAAGGCACCGTCCGGACCGGTCACCGACACATTGCTGACCCGTCCGCCGGCGGTCCCCAGGGCGTTGATCCGGGTGGCGAAACGGAAGTTCACGCCTAGCGTCACGGCCTGCTCGGCCAGCGCCGTCGTAAACAGGTGCACGTCGCCGGACTGATCGCTCTCGCAATAGGTGGCGCCGGCGAACTGGCCGGCCACCGCTGCGAGTGCAGGCTCCAGTCGCGCTAGTTCGTTGCGATCGACCACCCGCTTGTCTATGCCGTAAACGGCCATCAGCTCGGCCACGCGGGCTGCAGCGTCGAGTTCTTGCTGGGTCTCATACAGGCTGAGGATGCCGCGCCGCAGATGGTCGAACGCAATGCCGGTGTCAGCGATGATCTCGGCCATCGCCAACCGACTGTAGCTACCGATCGCCAGCATCTGGCACATATTGTGTTCGGCACGCTCGCGCCGACACTCCAGCAGGAAGCGCAGCCCCCATTCCCACTGCGCCGGATCGAGGCGCAAGCGGAACAATAGCGGCGCATCCTCCTGAAACAGCCAGCGCAACACCTTGAGCGGCATGCCCGGCTGCGCCCACGGCTCGGACTGGCTGACCGACAGCTGCCCGCCATTGGCGAAGCTGGTTTCTCGCGCCGCCCCGGTGCCGCGGTCGATCACCGTCACCTCGTGTCCGTCACGCGCCAGAAACCAAGCCGTCGACACCCCGACGATGCCCGACCCGAGTACCACCACCTTCATCTGCTTTGTCCCATGCAAACGCGGGCGACATAGGCCCGCGTCATTTTTTCATTGCACTCGGCCAACGCTGGCCGAATTCCACCGCTCTCACTATCGTCCACAACATCCCCATCAGCATCACGGCGGCCACCATGCCTAGCGGCGCCATGACCGGGAATGAAGGGTGATGCTCAACGCGGCCTGGCGTGCTCGTACACCGTCTTGCCGCGCAGCTTAAACAGGTCGGCGGCGAAGTAGACGTTTTCCGAATGACCGACGAACAAGAGTCCGTCCGGCTTCAACAGTGGTGCAAACTTGCGCAGCACCGCGTACTGCGTCTCCCGATCGAAATAGATCATCACGTTCCGGCAGAAGATCGCATCGAACTGCTGGCGCATCGGCCAGCCCGACTCGATCAGGTTCAGCGGCGAGAAGCGAATCATCTGGCGCAACGCCGGCTTGGCCTGATACTGGCCATCCGACAGCCTGTCGAAGTAACGCGCCGCGTAGCCTGCCGGCAGTTTGGCGATCTTGTCGGTACCGTATAGCCCCTTTCGGCCCACCTCGAGCACGCTGGTATCGAGATCGGTCGCCAGCAGCGACACATTGCTGCGCGGCACCGCCTCCAGCGCAGTCATCGCGATCGAATACGGCTCCTCGCCAGTGGACGCCGCCGCACACCAGATCTGCAGATCGCCGCGCCCAGCGCGCTCGCGCAGGTGCTCGGCCAGGATAGGGAAATGGTGCTCCTCGCGGAAAAAGAAGGTCAGGTTGGTCGTCAGCGCGTTGACGAACTGCTCGAACTCGCCACGCCCGTTCGACGACTCCAGGTAATCAACGTAGGCAGTGAAGCTGGACAGCTGCAGCGCCCGCAGTCGGCGCACCAGGCGACCATACACCATGTCCTTCTTGGAAGGATTGAGCGCAATGCCGGCCTTCTGGTAGATCAGTCGACGGATGCGCTCGAAGTCGGCCTCGGAAAACACAAACTCGCGGGTAAATTCGAAACTGGGCAGGACGATGGGCGGAATCTTGTTCATGCAGCCTTCCGGTCAGCGCAAAAAAACCCGGGCACTGGGCCCGGGCTTGTGTCGGAGTCCGGTCTTAGGCCGAGAATGAGGAACCACAGCCGCAGGTGGTGGTCGCGTTCGGGTTCTTGATCACGAACTGCGAACCTTCCAGGCTTTCCTGGTAGTCGATCTCGGCGCCAACCAGGTACTGATAGCTCATCGGGTCAACCAGGAAGGTCACACCGTCGCGCTCGATCGGCGTGTCGTCTTCATTGGCGATTTCGTCGAAGGTGAAGCCGTACTGGAAGCCCGAGCAGCCACCACCGGTCACGAACACGCGCAGTTTCAGGTCCGGGTTGCCCTCTTCGGCAATCAGGTCGCGCACCTTGGCGCAAGCGCTGTCGGTGAAGTTGATCGGAGACGGCATTTCGGTAGCAGTAGTCATTTGGCTTGCCTCAAACTGGAAACAGGGCGCCGCAGGGGGTCACGGCAAATCATCCCACTATTTTAGTCGGGAATGGGGGCAACTGGCGAGAGTTCAAGCCCCGGTTCCCAATTCGACGTTCAATTGCGCAACAGGTTCCAACAGCTCCGGCCCGTTTACGGCAGCAGCGGCACCACCTGGAGGCCCGCATCCTCGGGCAGACCGAACATCAGGTTCATCACTTGCACCGCTTGGCCGGAAGCGCCCTTCACCAGGTTGTCCTCGACCACCAGAATCACCAGCAAGTCGCCATTGCCCGGGCGATGTACCGCAATACGCGCGGTGTTGGAGCCGCGCACCGAACGGGTCTCCGGGTGGCTGCCGGCCGGCAGCACGTCGACGAACGCTTCGCCCGCGTAGCGTGCCTCGAACAGCGCCTGGAAGTCGGTGTCGCGCCCTTCCGGCGTGAGTCGAGCGTAGATGGTCGAATGGATGCCACGGATCATCGGCGTCAAATGCGGCACGAAGGTCAACTTGACCGGCGCGCCGTGGATCACCGACAGGCCCTGCTCGATCTCCGGGCTGTGGCGGTGGCCTTTCACGCCGTAGGCCTTGAAGTTGTCGCCCGCTTCCGCAAACAGGGTGCCGACCTCGGCCTTGCGGCCGGCGCCGGACACGCCCGACTTGCAGTCGGCGATCAGCGTCTGCGTGTCGATCAGCTGCTTGCCGCCTTCGAGCAGCGGTAGCAGGCCCAGCTGCACCGAGGTCGGGTAGCAGCCGGCCATGCCGATCAGCCGCGCCTGCTTGATCGCCTCGCGGTTCACTTCGGGCAGGCCGTATACCGCTTCGGCCAGCAGGTCCGTGCAGCTGTGCTCCATCGCGTACCAGCGCTGGAATTCGGCCGGGTCTTTCAGGCGGAAGTCGGCGGCCAGGTCGATCACCTTCACGCCGGCATCGAGCAGTTCGCGCGCCTGGGCCATCGCCACACCATGAGGGGTGGCGAAGAACACCACGTCGCACTCGGTCAGCTTGGCCTCTTCCGGTGTCGAGAACGCCACGTCGACACGGCCGCGCAGGCTCGGGAACATCTCGGCGACCGGCATGCCGGCCTCCTTGCGCGAGGTGACCGCCGTCACGCGCGCCAACGGGTGCCCCGCCAGCAAACGCAACAGTTCCACCCCGGTGTAACCGGTGCCGCCTACGATGCCAACCTTGATCATGACCTTGCCTCAACCGTAAAAATATGTCGCAAAGACGACATGGTAAGACTCGTTTGGGTGCGTCGCAACAAGGAAACGCACCAGCGGCGCCCCGCCCGCCCTGACGACCTCGCACCGAGTCGGCCACCAACCTCAATCACGGCCATGCAGACAAGAAAAAAGCCGCCCAGAGGCGGCTTTTTTGAACCAGCAGATCGCAGCGATTAACGCTTCGAGAACTGCTTGGCGCGGCGTGCTTTGCGCAGACCGACTTTTTTACGCTCAACTTCACGAGCGTCGCGGGTCACGAAGCCTGCGTTCGACAGAGCCGACTTCAGCTCGGCGCTGAAGTCGATCAGCGCGCGGGTGATGCCGTGACGGATCGCGCCGGCCTGGCCGGTTTCGCCACCACCGGTCACGTTCACTTTGATGTCGAACGATTCGAGGTGCTGGGTCAGTGCCAGCGGCTGGCGGATCACCATGCGGCCGGTTTCGCGAGCAAAGTATTCGTCAACCGGCTTGCCGTTGACGATGATCTGGCCGCTGCCCTTTTGCAGGAACACACGAGCTACCGAGCTCTTGCGACGGCCGGTGCCGTAGTAGTATTTACCGTTCATCGTGTTGCCTCAGAAATCAGATTTCCAGCGCTTTCGGCTGCTGGGCGGCGTGCGGGTGTTCGCCACCGGCGTACACCTTCAGCTTCTTGATCATGGCGTAGCCCAGCGGGCCCTTCGGGAGCATGCCTTTCACGGCCTTCTCCAGAACGCGTTCCGGGAACTGGTTCTGCAGTTCGGTGAAGGTGCGCTGGTAGATACCGCCCGGGTAACCGGTGTGGCGGTAGTACACTTTGTCCTGTGCCTTGGCACCGGTCACGCGCAGCTTGTCGACGTTGATCACAACAATGTAATCACCGGTGTCAACGTGCGGGGTGAATTCCGGCTTGTGCTTGCCGCGCAGACGACGAGCGACTTCAGCAGCAACGCGGCCGAGTACCTTGTCGGTAGCGTCAACCACGAACCACTCGCGCTTTACCTCATGAGGCTTGGCAGAAAAGGTCTTCATGGAACTCTTCCATCGTAATTCTTGAAAGTTCCGGATTCTATTACAGGGGGGTGACCCTGTCAAACCACTGGGAAAGAAAGGAAAATTGCGGACGCCGGAAGTGTGCAAACAGGGCAAAAAAAGAGCGCAATCTGTGTGAGATTGCGCTGAATTCCACCTTAGTTAGAAGGAGGATGGAGGAGACAACACCAAAGACGCGAGCTGTGCCTTCGACGTCCTGATGCACTACGGATTATCCGCACGGCTTTCCCGGATTGCAAGATTTTTTGTGCAGCGCAGTATAAACATGTCGCCATTACGGCATCCCAACGTGCCCCCTCTCGCCCAAGAGCAGCAAGCACGAGGCTCCACCACACAATCATGCGTGGAGCCCTTGGGGCGCTAGTCATGATGCAGCGCAGCGTCCACCTGCACACCGGACACTCAGACGCGGTGTGCTTCCTGCACGCCGGGCACGTCGAGGATCTGGTTGATCACCCGGTTGAGATCGAGCACGTTGCGCACCTCGACGGTGAAGCGCATCTGCGCTCGATGCTCGCGGCTGAGCGTGTTGAACGCCACCACGTTGAGCTTGGCGCGGGTTAACGTGTCGGAGATGTCGCGCAGCAGGCCGGGACGGTCGCGGGCGCTGACCTCGATGTCGATCGGGAACACGCTGTTCTTCTGCTCACCCCAGTCGGCGGCGATCAGGCGCTCCGGCACGTTGGCCGAAAGCCGCTTCAGCGTGGTGCAGTTGGCGCGGTGGATCGAGATGCCGCGCCCCTTGGTGACGAAGCCGACCACCGCGTCCGGCGGCGCCGGCTTGCAGCATTTGGCGAGCACCGTCATCAGGTTGCCGACCCCCTCGATCAGGATGCCTCCAGCGTCGTGGCCGCCCTTGCTGCGCTTAACCAAGTCCTCCGGTGACACGTCGGAGGGTGGCGGCGGAGCCAGGCTGACGATGGCCTTGCTGACCGAGCGCAGCGTCAGCTCGCCGTGGCCGAGCGCGCTGTACAGTTCGTCCGGCTTGGCGAAACCGAGCGACTCGGCCAACGCCTGAATATTGGGCTGGACGCTCGGGTGGCGCGCCAGCTCACGTTCGAACAGCTGGCGGCCGGTTTCGCGCACCACGTCGGCATTCTGCATGCGGATGTACTGGCGCACCTTGGCGATGGCGCGGTGACTCTTCACCCAGCCGTCGTGCAGCCAGTTGACCGACGGACCACCCTCCTTCGCCGCCAGAATCTCGACGCGCTGGCCATTCTCCAGCGGGGTCGACAGCGGCACGATCTGACCATTGACCTTGGCGCCGCGGCAGCGGTGCCCCAGATCGGTGTGGATCGCGTAGGCGAAGTCGATCGCGGTCGAGCCGACCGGCAGCGCCAACACCCGCCCCTGCGGGGTCAGCACGTAGATGGTGTCGGAGAACAGCTCAGTCTTGAACGCGTCGGCCAGGCCCTCGCGGTTGGCATCGGACATCTCCTCGCGCCAGTCGAGCAACTGGCGCAGCCAGGAAATCTTTTCCTCATACGCCGCATCGCCCTTGCCGCCCTCTTTGTAGCGCCAGTGCGCGGCGACACCGAACTCGGCGTGCTCGTGCATCTCGAAGGTGCGGATCTGCACCTCGATCACCCGCTCCTCCGGGCCGACCACGGCAGTGTGCAGGCTGCGGTAATCGTTGGCCTTCGGATGCGAGATGTAGTCGTCGAACTCGCCGGGGATCGGCTGCCAGATGCTGTGGATCAGGCCGAGCACCGTATAGCAGTCCGGCAGCTTCTCGACGAGTATGCGCACCGCGCGGATGTCGTAGAGTTCGGAGAAGTCGAGCTTCTTCTTGCGCATCTTCTTCCAGATGGAATAGATATGCTTAGGCCGGCCGGCAACCTCGCCCTTGACGCCGGCGCGCGCCAGCTCGCCGCGCAGCGTGTCGAGCACCCGGTCGATGTAGCCGATTCGCTCCAGACGCCGCTCGTCCAAGAGCTTGGCGATCTTCTTGTAGTTGTCCGGGTCGAGGTGGCGGAACGACAGGTCTTCCAGCTCCCACTTGATCTGCCAGACGCCGAGGCGGTTGGCGAGCGGGGCGAAGATGTCCATCGTCTCCTGCGCGATGCGGCGGCGCACCGGTTCGTCGCACTCGGTCAAGTAGTGCATGGTCTGGGTGCGCCAAGCCAGCTTGATCAATACGACGCGGATGTCGGCGACCATCGCCAGCAGCATCTTGCGCATGGTTTCGGCCTGGCGGGCGCGCTCTTCCGGGGTGTCGAGCTTGTCGAGGCGGGCGAACTCGGTCAGCCGCTTCACCCGGCCGACGCCGTCGACCAGCATCGCGACGGTCTTGTTGAAGTTCTGCGCCAGCCAGTCTTGCCAGTCGTCGCGATAGTCGGGCACGCCGAAGAGCAGGGTCGCGGCGATCGCGTCGGGCAGCAGGTTCAGGTCGGTGACGATCGCCGCGGCCGATACCGCGTGCGTGAACAGATTTTCGCCGGTGACCGGCAGCACGTCGTCGCCATACAGGTCCTGCGCGACGCTGAACGCGCGCGCCAACAGCGCCCGGTCGCCGTCGGGCAGTGTGGCGGACAGTTTGGCAAGCCAACGTTGCGGCTCGGCGGCGTCGGCGAGGGTATCGGCGACGGTTCTGACTACGGAAACCATACAGTGTTCTGCTCTGGTTCAGGCGGGCGGACCCGCGTTATGACATTAACGACCATGCTGCCACCAAGGCCCCACTTCGGCCGTCATTACGGCCCGGCCGACGGCACATGGGCTTGGCGACTGTTATCTATGGGGACGATAGCGCGCTAGACAAGGCGCTGCAGCAGTCGTTTCACCGGTGCTGGCAGGCCTGCGTCGAGCGCGGCCTCGAGTTCCCACCACTGCCCGCTCTCTTCGCGCACGGTGTTGCCGCGCAGGCTGGCCAGCCTTGCCGGCTGCGGCGTGATGATCAGCCGGTAGTGGGTAAACACATGTTCCAGCTCGGGCCAGGTCGGCAGCAGCTCGCCGTCACCCCGTTCTTCCAACCATGCCTCGGCGGCAGCGCTGTCGGCGAACTCCGGCAGCGACAGCAGGCCGCCCCAGATGCCGGTGGGCGGACGGCGCTCCAGCCATACCCTGTCGTCGTTCAGCGCAATCAGCATCAGGGTGTCGCGGGTCGGTGTCGCCTTCTTGGGCTTTTTGGTCGGCAGCTCGGCAGTGCGACCATCGCGGACGGCAACGCAGCCGTCGACCATCGGGCAAATGGTACAGGCCGGCTTGGAACGGGAGCAGACGGTAGCGCCGAGGTCCATCAGCCCTTGTGTGTAGGCAGGCATGTCGCCGGCGTCGGCCGGCAATAGGCTCTCGGCCAAGTCCCACAGCCGGTTTTCCACCTTCTTCTCACCCGGGAAGCCGTCAATGCCGTAGACGCGGGTCAACACCCGCTTCACGTTACCGTCGAGGATGGCCTCGCGTTGGCCGAACGCGAAGCTCGCGATCGCGGCAGCAGTGGAGCGACCGATACCGGGGAGGGTCTCGATGTCCTCGCGCGTCGTCGGGAACACCCCGTCGAATTCGTCCCGCACCTTCTGCGCTGCCTTGTGCAGATTGCGCGCCCGGGTGTAGTAGCCCAGGCCGCTCCACAGCGCCAGCACATCGTCCAGCGGTGCGGCGGCCAAGCTCGCGATGTCGGGGAAGCGTGCGAGAAACCTCGCGTAGTAGCCGAGCACCGTCGTCACCTGGGTCTGCTGCAGCATGATTTCCGACAGCCAGACCCGGTACGGGTCGCTCACCTGCCAGGGCAGATCGTGGCGGCCATGACTTCGCTGCCAGGCGATCAGACGGTCGGCAAAGCGAAATTCAAACATGGCAGCACCTTCAAACAATCGAACCAAATATGGTAACGCAAAGCCGGCAGGGGGGAAATCCGCTAAAATGGCGGGATTGTTCATAAGGAGTATCCCTTGACCCAGCTTGCCCTGTTCGCCCCCTGCCCACGCGGCCTCGAGCCCGTGCTTGCCGATGAACTGGCCGCGCTCGGCGCCGAACGCATCGAGCCGATCGACGGCGGGGTGAGCTTCGCCGGCGACGCCCGGCTGATGCTGCGCGCCAACCTGGAGAGCCGTACCGCCAGCCGCGTGCTGCTGAAGGTGACCGAGGGCCGCTACCGCTACGAAAAGGACGTGTACGCGCTGGCCAAGCACGTCGACTGGGCCAAGTACTTCGACGTGTCGAACACCATCAAGGTCAAGACCGACGGCATTGGCTCCAAGGTAAAAAGCCTCGACTTCGTGTCGCTGACCGTCAAGGACGCGATCTGCGACGTGTTCCGCGCCGCCTGCGGCGAACGCCCCAGCGTCGACACCCGCTTCCCCGACGTGCGCCTTCAGGTGTTCCTGTCGCCGGAAATCGCCACCATCTACCTCGACACCAGCGGCGAACCGCTGTTCAAGCGCGGCTGGCGCGACGACACCGGCGAGGCGCCGATCCGCGAGAACCTCGCCGCCGGCATCCTGCTACTGGCCGGCTACGACGGCAGCCAGCCGCTGCTCGACCCGATGTGCGGCAGCGGCACCTTCCTGGTCGAAGCAGCCGACATCGCGCTGAACCGCGCACCGGGCCGCCGTCGCGAATTCGCGTTCGAGCGCCTGGCCGGCTTCGATGCGCGACTGTGGGACGAAGTGAAGCAGGCCGCCAAGTCGGCCGAAAAACCGCTCGGCGACGAGCTGCTGCCCATCGTCGGCCGCGACCGCTCGCGCCAGATGGTCGAGACCGCGCGCCGCAACCTAGCGCGCGCCGGCCTGGGCGATGCGATCCGGCTCGGCTGCGGCGACGTGCTCGACGCCCGCCCGCACGCCGAGGCGGGCCTCATCGTCACCAACCCGCCGTACGGGGTGCGCCTGGACGAGCAGGATGCGCTGGCCGAGCTGTACCCAGAGCTGGGCCACTGGCTGAAGAAGCACTTCTCCGGCTGGACCGCCTACTTCTTCACCGGCGATTTGCGCCTGGCGAAGCTGATCCGCCTGAACCCGAAACGCCGCACCCCGCTCTACAACGGCGCTCTGGAATGCCGGCTGTTCATGATTCCGCTGGTGGCCGGCTCCAACCGCCGCGAGAAAAGCGACACCGTCGGTCAGTAATCCTCATGGGGCCGCCCAAGCGGCGGCCCGCATGGCATCATCCCGCCCCCACCACAACCGAGCCGGCCGCATGGAAACCTCCTTCCTCTCCGCCACCATCCTGCTGATCCTGATCACCGACCCGCTCGGCAACATCCCGTTGTTCATCACGGCACTCAAGCAGGTGAAACCGGAGCGGCGCCGCAAGGTGGTGCTGCGCGAATGCCTGATCGCCTTCGTGGTACTCATGCTGTTCCTGTTCTTCGGCAAGTCCTTCCTCGAAGTGATGCACCTCACCGACGAGAGCCTGCGCATCGCCGGCGGGGTGATCCTGTTCCTGATCGCGATCCGGATGATCTTCCCGTCCGAGGGCGCCAGCCTGTTCTCTGGCAAGCTCGGCCAGGAACCGTTCATCGTGCCGATCGCCATCCCGCTGATCGCCGGTCCGTCGGCGATGGCGACCGTGCTGCTCTTATCGACCCGAGAGCCGTCACGGATGCTGGAATGGGCCGGCGCGCTGACCATCACGATGGCGGTGACCACGGTGGTGTTCCTGTTCTCCGGTCGCCTCAACCGCCTGCTCGGCGAGCAGGTGATTTCGGCACTGGAGCGGCTGATGGGCCTAGTGCTGACTGCAATCTCGATCGAGATGCTGATGGGCGGCATCGCCTCCTATATCCGCCACGTCGGCAGCGCGGGCTGAGCGGCTGAACGGCCGGTTCCGCCTCTCTATCCGGCCACGGCCCCAAGCGCCCCCAAGACCCGGACCGGCCGGGTTTTTTATCGCCACTCGTTATATCAAGCAAATGATAGCGGTCACCTCACCCCAGCGTTATACTCACGTCGATATAACACAGGAAAGCCAACGTCATGCCTGCATCCCGACACGACGCACTGCGTCTTAACGCTCAAGTCTGGTTCGAACAGGGCGAGGTCAACCTGGCCGGGAGCACCGAGGTCGGTCTGCTCTGCGCCATCGCAGAAACCGGCTCGATCAGTCAGGCAGCCAAGACCCTGGGCCGCAGCTACAAATGGGCATGGGACACCGTCGAGGCGATGAACCGGCTGGCCGACCAGCCGCTGGTGATCCGCGAAACCGGCGGCAAGCATGGCGGCGGCACCCGGCTGACCGAACGCGGCGAGCAGCTGGTCGCCGGCTACCACGCAGTTGAACGTGCACACGCCGCCTTCGTGCGCGCGCTGTCCGACGAGGCCGCCAGCCTCGCCGACCTGCCGCTGTTGAAGAAGCTGGCGCTGAAGACCTCGGCACGCAACCAGCTGTTCGGCTCGGTCAGCGCGATCCGCAGCGGCGCCGTCAACGACGAGGTCGAGCTGGCGCTGTCTGGTGGCGAGAAGCTGTCGGTGCTCATCACCCACCGCAGCACAGAGCGCATCAATCTGGAGCTCGGCCAGGAGATCGTCGCACTGATCAAGGCCCAGTGGATTTCGATCGCGCCGCCCGACAGCGACCTGCCGACCACACCGATCAACCGCCTGGCCGGCACTGTGGCCGAGATCGTCGTCGGCCCGCAGGATGCCGAGGTGGCGCTACAACTATCCGGCAGCGACATGCTCTACGGCATCGTCACCCTGGCCGAAGCGGCGACGCTGAAGATCGGCGCACCGGCCGTCGCGTTGTTCGACGCCAAGAGCGTGATTCTCGGCGTGCCGTTCTGACTTCGCCTCGCTCAATAACGACAAGGAGACACTCCCCATGAAGCCTCAACACCTGCTGATCGCACTCGGCTTCGCCGTACTGCCGTTCGGCGCCCTGGCCGAAACGATCAACGTCGCCGTCGCTGCCAACGTGCAGTACGTATTCGACGATCTGGCCCGCGAATTCCAGAAGGAGACCGGCATCGAGGCCAAGGGCGCGTTCGGCCCGTCCGGCAAGTTCGCCACTCAGATCGCCAACGGCGCGCCGTTCGACGTGTTCATGTCGGCCGACATGGAATTTCCGCAGAAGCTGCACGAACAGGGCCTCACCTCCTCTGCACCCAAGCCATACGCCTACGGCACCCTGGTACTGTGGAGCACCAAGGGCGTCGACCTGAAGAATTGGCAGAAGACCCTGCTGTCGCCCAGCGTCAACAAGGTGGCCGTCGCCAACCCGAAAACCGCGCCATACGGCCGCGAGGCAATGCGCGCTCTTGCCCACTACAAGCTGACCGAGGCGCTGACACCGAAACTGGTATACGGCGAGAGCATCGCCCAAGCCAGCCAGTACATCGCGTCGGGCGTGGCCGATGCCGGCTTCACCGCCAAGTCGGTGGTGATCGCGCCGGAGATGAAGGGCCAGGGCCAGTGGGTGGAAGTGCCGAAGGCCGCCTACGAGCCAATCGCCCAAGGTGCGGTGGTGCTGAAGCACGGCCAGGAAACCGCCGCTCAGGCGTCGAAGAAGTTCTACGACTTCCTCTTCAGCGGCAAGGCGCGCAGCATCTTCGAACGCAACGGCTACACGCTACCATGAACCGCTTGCCGGCCATCGTCAGCGGCGTGACCGCCTGCGACGGCATCGCCCTCATCGACGTGCGCGTCGGCGAGCTCGGCTGCACCGCAATGCTGGTCGGCGAGCCGACACCGGCCGACCGCTATCCGGTCGGCAGCCTGGTAACGCTGGCATTCAAGGAGCTGGAGGTGTCGCTCGCCAAGCGACTCTCCGGTGAGATCAGCCTGCGCAACCGCCTGCCCTGCCGCGTCACCGCGCTGCACCAGGGCGCGCTACTCGCCCGGGTCGACCTGCTGTTCGGCCGCTATCCCTTGTCGGCGCTGATCACCAGCCGTTCGGCCCAGCAGCTGACGCTGGCACCCGGCGACGAGGTCGAAGCGCTGATTAAGGCCAACGAGATGACGCTGCTGGTCGAAGATGCCCCCAACGGAGCCGACCATGTTCGCTGACCTCGACTGGGGCCCGCTGTGGCTCACCGCCGAACTGGCCACGATCACCACCGCCATCCTGTTCGTGGTCGGCGTGCCGCTGGCCGGCTGGATCGCCCACTCGCGTTCGCGCGCCAAACCGCTGGTCGAGACGCTGGTCAGCATGCCGCTGGTGCTACCGCCGTCGGTGCTCGGCTTCTACCTGCTCTTGACGCTAAGCCCGAACAACGCCTTCGGCGCCTGGCTCGCCCGCACCTTCGACCTGCGCCTGGTGTTCACCTTCGAGGGCCTGGTGGTCGGCTCGGTGCTGTACAGCCTGCCGTTTATGGTACAGCCGGTACAGGCCGCACTGTCCAACCTGCCGCCCAGCCTGCGCGAGGCGTCGTATACGCTCGGCAAGTCGCGGCTTGCGACGTTCTGGCGCATCGAGCTGCCCAGTGTGCGCCCAGCCCTGCTGGTCGGCACGGTGATGAGCTTCGCCCATACCGTCGGCGAGTTCGGCGTGGTGCTGATGATCGGCGGCAACATCCCCGACCAGACCCGGGTTGCCTCGATCGCGATCTACAACGAGGTGGAAGTGCACAACTACAGCGGCGCCAACGCCTACTCGATGGTGCTGGTAGCGTTCTGCTTCGCCATCGTGTTCCTGCTCAACTGGCTGAACCGCCGTCACAAGGTGGTGCTGCGATGATCGAATTCGATCTGAGCCTGTCCCGAGCGGGACACAACAGCGGCGACGGCTTCCGGCTTGCCATGGCCGGCCGCATCGACGATGGCGAATTCCTCACCTTGTTCGGCCCCTCCGGCGTCGGGAAGAGCACACTGCTACGGCTAATCGCCGGGCTAGAGAAGCCGAGCGCCGGCACCCTGAAGGTCGACGGCGAAACTTGGTGTGACGCGGCGCGCGGCATGCACAAGCCGCCGCAGCAGCGCTCGGTCGGCTTCGTGTTCCAGGACTATGCGCTGTTCCCGACGATGACGGTGAGCGACAACGTCCGCTACGCAGCCGGGCGCGGCGAGTCGGCCTGGGTGGGAGAGCTGCTCGAGCTGACCCGGCTGTCGGCTCTGGCCGAACGCAAGCCGCACGAGCTGTCCGGCGGCCAGCAGCAGCGCGTTGCACTGGCCCGCGCGCTGGCACGGCGGCCGCGACTGCTGCTGCTCGACGAGCCGCTGTCGGCGCTCGACCTGTCGCTGCGGCTGATGCTGCAGCAGGAGCTGCAGGAGCTGCACCAGCGTTTCGGCCTGACCACGATACTGGTGTCGCACGATCTGTCCGAGGTGTTCCGGCTGTCGCACCGGGTGATGGTGTGCGAACACGGCCGCATCGTCCGCCACGGCCATCCGCGCGACGTGTTCATCGGCCAGGCGCCGAGCCGCGACCGGCTGTCGCTTTCCGGCGAACTGCTGGCCAAGCGCCGCAGCGATGTGGTGTGGATCCTGACCCTGCTGGTCGGCCAGGATATCGTCGAGGTGATCGCCACCGACGAGGAGGCCGACGCGCTGGAACCGGGCATGCGGCTCGCGATCTCGACGCGCGCGTTCAGCCCGCTGCTGATGCCGGCCGGCGGCTGAGCTATCTCGCGCTCCAATGACAAAGCCGGCCCTCGGGGCCGGCTTTTGCCTTGCCGTTCAACCGCCAGCAGCACGACGGCGACAACACGCTTTTCTGGCGAGGTGCACTGCCACAAACAGTGCGAGAAGTACGGCAAGGCAGAACAACAATGCCAGGGGGCTTGGCCGGCGGCGGCTAGCTCAGACTGTCGCCCGACTCCGACTTCGGCTCGCGGGCCATCAGCCCCGCCACCACTCGTTGCGGATCGGCGCTGCCGGACAGCAACTGGCATACTGCGTCGGTGATCGGCATCGCCACGTTCAGCTCGCGCGCCAGCCGCTGCACCTCATAGGCGGTCGGGACCCCCTCGGCGACATGGCCGAGCTCCTGCAGGATCACCGCCAGCGGTTTCGCCTCGGCCAGCTTCAGGCCCACCTGACGGTTGCGCGACAGCGCGCCGGTGCAGGTGAGGATCAGGTCACCCATGCCGGCCAGGCCCATCATCGTCTCGGCCTTGCCGCCCAGCGCCACCACCAGCCGGGTCACCTCGGCAAGCCCCCGGGTGATCAGCGCTGCGCGGGCGTTCAGGCCGGACCCCAGCCCGTCGGCAACGCCGGTAGCGATCGCCATCACATTCTTTACCGCTGCGCCGACCTCGACACCGATCAGGTCGTCGTTGGCATAGAGTCGCAGCCGTGAGCTGTTGAGTTCGCGGGCAATGCGCTTGGCAAAGGCATAGTCGTGCGAAGCCACCGTCACCGCCGCCGGCAGCCCCAGCGCCACCTCGCGAGCGAAGCTAGGCCCGGACAACACGCCGAACTCTTTCAGACCGGGCAGCTCTTCGAGCAACACCTGGTGCGGCAACAGGCCACTGCCTGCCTCGAAGCCCTTGCACGCCCACAGGATAGGCGGCACCGGCTGGCCGGTCGCGGCCAAGGCACGCAAGGTTGGTCGAAAGCCGGCGATCGGCGTCACCAACAGGATCAGCTCGACACCCGCCACCGCATCGGCGAGGTCGGCGCTGAGCGCCAGAGACGGCGGGAACTCGGCGTCCGGCAGGTAGCGGGTGTTGACCCGGCTGTCGGCCATCTCAGCCACCTGCTCGGCATTGCGCGCCCACAGTGTCACCTGGTGGTCGCGCGCATAATCGATCGCGAGCGCGGTACCCCAGGCACCGGCTCCCAAGACGGCAAGCTTCACTCGCACTCCTTGTTTACAACGCCCCTGCGCACCAGGCGGCAGGGTGCAAAAAACGGGCCGGTTAGACGCGGCCCGTTGACTGCTGACGATCGACGAGGCTCACAGCCCCCACAGATCGCTGATCTTCGCGTAGCCCTCGCTGCCGTCGCGGTGGCGCACCTTCACCCAGCCGGCCCGTGGCAGCTCGACGAGCTCGACTACACCGTCCTTCGGCACGATGAAGTTCGCCGGCGCCGTGTCCGACGCTGACGCGTGCACCGACGCACGCTCGGCGGTGACTAGAAGCCAGCGCTGCGTCGACAGCGCCGCCGCCGGAATCCAAGCGATGCCGCCGGTGGCGTCGCGCACCCGCGCCCACTCCTTCTGCGTACCGAGCACTTCCACCGGGTAGTAACGGCTGACCACGAACAGTTTCTTCGCGGTGATCGACGGCGACTCATACAGCGCGACGCCGGTCTCCTTCACCGAGCGGAATTCCAGTGCGTGGGCCAACGGCGCGATCAGCGCCAGTGCGAGCGCGGCGGCGGCAAGGCGCTTCATGGCTTACGCCTCGGCGACCTGACCGCGCTGCTGCATGTACAGCGCTTCGAAGTTGATCGGGGACAGCAGCACCGGCGGGAAGCCGGCGCGGTTCACCACGTTCGACACGGTTTCGCGGGCGTACGGGAACAGGATGTTCGGGCAGGCCACGCCGATGATCGGGTCGAGGTCTTCCTGCGGCACATTGCGGATCTGGAAGATGCCGGCCTGGGCCACTTCGACCAGGAACATGGTCTTGTTGTCCGGCAGCTTGGCAGTCACGGTGACGGTCAGCGAGCACTCGTAGAAGCCTTCTTCAACCGGCTTGCCTTCCGACGCGATCTGCATGTCGATCTCCGGCTGTGCCTGCTCCAGGAACACCGCCGGGGCGTTCGGCACTTCCAGCGACATGTCCTTCACGTAGATTTTCTCGATGGAGAAGACCGGTTGCAGCTCTTGTTGTTCGCTCATGCTTTAACTCTCAAGAAGACCCGCGCCGACGGCACGGGACGGGTTAACGGGTGAAACGGCCATCATCGCACGGCCCTGTGACAGCCGCTAGTCGGCCAACAGCACATCGAGCTTGCCGGCGCTATTGAGCGCCGACAGGTCGTCGAAGCCGCCGACATGGGTATCGCCGACGAAGATCTGCGGCACGGTGCGGCGACCGGTGATCTGCATCATGGTGTCGCGCTCGGCCGGGTTCAGATCGATGCGGATTTCCTCGATCTCGGCAATGCCCTTGGTCGCCAGCAGGCGCTTGGCCATCTGGCAGTACGGGCAGACGGCGGTGGTATACATCTTGACGGGTTTCATCACAACTCTCGCTATTCAGGCTTCTGGCCGATTATACCGGCTGTGCCAGCTCACTGTCCGCCCGCCATGCCGGCGCAGCAATGCGGCCCGGCCTGGGCGATCAGGTCGGCGACGATGTCGTCCATCGCCGCGGTCTGCTGCAAGGCCCGCGGCCCGTTGACGATCACCACGATGGCCAGCCGCTGCCCGCTGGGCGCCAGCCAGTAGCCGGCCAGCGCGCGCACGTCCTTCAGGGTGCCGGTCTTCATTCGCAGGCGCGAACCGACGTCAGCGAAGCGCTTCTTCAGCGTACCGTCCTCTCCGGCGATCGGCAGGCTGGCCATGAACTCCCCGGCATACGGTCCGCGCGCGGCGGCCAGCAGTACCTGGCCCAGCAGCCGCGCCGACACCCGCTCGCGGCGAGACAGGCCGGCACCGTTCTCCAGCACCAGCGGCGCGTCGGAGATGCCTGCTTCGACCAGGGTGCGCCTTACCGCGCGCTCGGCGGCAGCCGGCGTGTCGCTGCCCGGCGCCTCCTCGTGGCCCAGCGTCAGGAACAGCGTACGCGCCATGGTGTTGTTGCTGTACTTGTTGGTGTAGTAGAGCGTATCGAGCAAGGGCTCGGAGTCGTGGCTCGCCAGCACCGGCGCACCGGCCGGCGCGACAGCGGTACCAAAGCCGGCCGGTCCCGTCCCGCCCAGCTCCCGCCAGGCGGCGGCGAAGCTCTGCCGGGCGAATTCGGTTGGAGCGAGCACGTTAACGAAGGCGCGTGCACCGTCGCAGGCCTGCGGCAGCTGGCCGCTCACGCTGATACTGTCGCCGGCGGTGCGGATCGCCACCCTATTGCGTACGTCGCCGCAGGCGCCGGCACCGCCATCGCTCAGTTTGGCCGACAGGCTCACCCCGGGCAGTGCCGGGTCGAGCGCGACGCGCGGACCGAGTTCGTCGTTGTAGAACGCCAGCCACGCTACTTTCAGATTGGTCAGCTGCGGGTCCGGCGCCACCATGAAGGCGCGCTCCGCATCGCCGTCGAAGTCGTCGGCGCGACCGGTACCACTCCACACCGAGCGATCGAGCAGCAGCCGCCCGGCGATCTCGCGGATGCCGCGCCGGCGCAGCTCGCCGGCCAGCTCGATCAGGTCGCGCTGGTCGAAGCGCGGATCGCCGCTGCCGACCCAGTAGAGATCTCCCTGCAGCACCCCGTCGACAATCGGCGCAGCCGACACCAGCCGGGTGGTCCAGCGGTAGCCGGGGCCGAGCCGGCCCAGCGCTGCGTACGAGGTGACCAGCTTCATCGTCGACGCAGGGTTCATCGCCGCATCGGCGCGATGCTCGACGAGCGGTGCCCCCCCCTCCACCGGGGCCGCCCACACCGCCACCTCGCCAGGTTTCAAGCCATGCAGGTCGAGCGCCTGCGCCATACCGGAACACAGCACCAGCACACCGGCCGCCAGCCGGCCCATCCATCGTTGCATATCAGAAATCCTGCGGGTCCACGTCGATCGACCAGCGCACCTGGCGGTGCGCCTGCTGCAATCCTGCCAGCCGCGGCAGCCAGTCGTCGAGAAAGGTGTGCAAGCGAACACGCTGCGGCGACTCGACCAGCAGATGCGCGCGCTCACGGTTGGCAAGCCGCATCATCAGCGCTGGCGCAGGCCCGGCCAGCGTCACGCCCTCGGGCGGCTCGGCCAAGGCGGCAGCGGCGTCGAGAAAGGCGCTCGCTTCCTCCAGCGTCCGGGCATCGGCGCGCACCGCCACCTGGAACGCCGCCGGCGGAAAACCCGCTTCACGCCGTTCAGCCAACTGCTGGGCGGCGAAGCCGGCCACATCATGCGCAACCAATGCCTGGTAGAGCGGATGCTCCGGCCACTGGGTCTGGACCAGCACCTCGCCCGGCGTGTCGGCGCGCCCGGCCCGACCAGCCACCTGCGACAGCTGCGCGAACAGCCGCTCGCTGGCGCGAAAGTCGGCCGAATACAGGCCGCCGTCGGCATTGAGCACCAGCACCAATGACAAAGCCGGGAAGTCGTGACCCTTGGCCAGCATCTGGGTGCCAATCAGCACATCGACCTCGCCGCCATGCACCTTGCGGTAGATCGCCTCCCAGGCATCCTTGCGGCCGACCGTGTCGCGGTCGATGCGCAGCACCCGCGCACCGGGCAACAGCGCGATCAGCGCCTCCTCGATGCGCTGGGTGCCCTGGCCCATCGGCTTCAGATCACTGTTGCCGCAGTCCGGGCAGGCACGCGGCGGCGCTTCGTGGTAACCGCAGTGGTGGCAGTGCAACCGCCGGTCGGTCACATGCCATACCAGCCGCGACGAGCAGTGGGGGCAGCCGGACAGCCAGCCGCACTCGGTGCAAGCGATCACAGGCGCATAACCGCGCCGGTTCACATACACCAGGCTCAGCTCCTTACGCTCTACCCGCTTGCGCAGCGCGGCGATTGCCGGCTCGGCCAGGCCGTCCAGCAGCTTCTGGCGGCGGATGTCGATCAGCCGCACCGTCGGCAGCGCGGCTGCGCCGTGGGCTCGGCGGGTCAGGCTCAGTTCGCGGTAGCGACCGGCCTCGACATTGGCGACGCTCTCCAGGCTCGGCGTGGCGCTACCCAGCACGATCGGCACGCCAGCCTGGCGGGCGCGCCACACCGCGAGATCCCGGGCGTGGTAGCGCAGCTCGTCCTGCTGCTTGAACGAGCCGTCGTGCTCCTCGTCGACGATGATCAGACCGACCCGCGCCAGCGGGGTGAACGCCGCCAGGCGCGTGCCGATCACAATGCCGGCGCTTCCGCGCCAGGCAGCCAGCCAGCCGGCGAGGCGCTCGCCGTCGGCCAGGCCGCTGTGCAGCGCCGCCAGCGGCGTGGCGGGGAAGCGCCGCGCAAAGCGCTCGACCAGCTGCGGGGTCAGGTTGATCTCCGGCACCAGCACCAACACCTGCTGCCCGGCCGCCAACACCCGCTCGATCAGGCGCAGGTACACCTCGGTCTTGCCGCTGCCGGTAATGCCGTTGAGCAACCACGGCGCGAAGCTACCGAAGCTGCCGGCCACCGCCTCGACCGCCGCCGCCTGCTCGTCGTTCAGGGTCGGCCCCTCGGCGACCACCAACGGCGGTTCGGCGTCGACCCGTTCGACCAGCCCTTCGGCCAACCACTGCTTGAGCAGCGCCGGCGCCTGCGGCGTGATCGCCTTGGCCTGCTGGTAGGCCAGCGGCTCGGCCAGCGCGTGCCACAGCGCGTGGCGCGCCTTCTGCCGCGGTGGCGGCCCCTCGGTATCGTGGGCCGCCAGCGTCAGCTGCCAACCGCGCTCGTCGGGCCAGCGCGCCGGCTGCGGGCGGCGCAAGGGACCGGGCAAGGCAGCGAACAGCGCCTGGCCGATCGGGTGACGGTAGTACTGAGCGGTGAAGCGGATCAGCTCGAGGAAATCGGCTGGCAGCGGCGGGATCTCGTCCAGGCAGGATTCGACGTGCTTGAGCTTGTGCGCGGGCACGTCGGCCGACTGTTGGTCATCCACCACAACCCCGGTCTGCTCTCCGCCACGAAACGGTACCCTGACCCGGCACCCGATCGGCAACGGCTTATCTGCAAGATAAGTGAACGTCATTGAAAGCGGCACATTGACCGCGACCTGGACCGAGACCTTGTTGCTCATGCCGATGGGAGCTCCTAGCCGAGATGCCGAACAGGCAAGGCTTTGCGCCGGGTATGCACAAATGCTGTGGATAACTTTGTGGACAAACGCTGAATCTATCGGCTCAAGGCAGGCGGCACGGCCTTGCCGTTAGCTTGCCCAAAAAATGGGCAAACGTAAAAACCATTAAAAATCAAGCACTTACTCATTGTTCAAAAAAATTGCAGCAACTTCTTGACAGCAATAATCCGAGTTGATCCCGCTTGTGCATAACCGTGAGAACAATTCGGCAAAAGTCTGTCAACACCCAGTCAAAATGGATACAAAAACCCATTGAAAACGACTGGGGCAGACCCTCTACCCCAAGCCGATCAGTGACTTAGCTGCAAGGACAACGCACTACCTGCCCGACAAAAGCCAATCGGGCAGGTATCGCCTCAAGCGTGATAGGGGCGTGACAGGCGGTGCACCGCCTCGACCAGGGCACCGGCATGCGCCGGGTCGGCAAACTGCGAGATGCCGTGGCCGAGGTTGAACACATGACCTGAACCGTGGCCGTAGGCGGCCAGGATACGCGCCACTTCCGATTCGATCGCCGCCGGACTGCCGAACAGCGCATTCGGGTCGAAATTGCCCTGCAGCGCCACCTTGTCGCCAACACGTGCACGCGCCTGGCCGATGTCGGTGGTCCAGTCCAGGCCGACCGCATCTGCGCCGATCGCGGCGATGTCCTCCAGCCACTGGCCGCCACCCTTGGTGAACACGATCACCGGCACGCGGCGGCCTTCGGTCTCGCGGGTCAGGCCGGCGACGATCTGTTGCATGTAAGCGAGCGAGAACTCGCGGTAAGCCGGCTGCGTCAGTGAGCCGCCCCAGGTGTCGAAGATCTGCACCGCCTGGGCACCGGCGGCGATCTGGGCGTTCAGGTAGTCGATGACCGCGCGCGCGTTCACGTCGAGGATGTGGTGCAGCAGCTCCGGGCGGCTGTACAGCATCGCCTTCACGTGGCGGAAGTCGCTTGAGCCGCCGCCCTCGATCATGTAGCAAGCCAACGTGAACGGGCTTCCGGAGAAGCCGATCAGCGGCACGCGGCCGTCCAGCGCCTTGCGGATACTCGCTACCGCGTCGGTCACGTACTTGAGCTTGTCCTCGATGTGCGGCACCTCCAGCGCGCGGATCGCCGCCTCGTCGCGCAGCGGGCGCTCAAACTTCGGCCCCTCGCCCTCGGCGAAGTACAGGCCCAGGCCCATAGCGTCCGGCACGGTCAAGATATCGGAGAACAGGATCGCCGCATCGAGCGGGAAGCGCTCCAGCGGCTGCAGCGTCACCTCGGTAGCGAATTCCGGGCTGGTACACAGGCCCATGAAACTGCCCGCCTTCGCACGGGTGGCGCGGTATTCCGGCAGGTAGCGGCCGGCCTGGCGCATCATCCAGATCGGGGTGTAGTCGGTCGGTTGCTTGAGCAGGGCACGCAGGAAGGTATCGTTCTTCAGCGACGTCATGGTGCGATCATCCTTTTATCTGTTTGGCCGCAATTATACCTGAGCAGCCGACCTCCCGCCGGGAGCGACCTCGCAGCAAAAAAGCGGCCCGAGAGCCGCTTTCGTTGCGTCAAGGTTAGCCGAACACCTCAGACGTCTGCCTCCACCTCGTTGCCACGCGCCTCCATCCAGCTGCGCCGGCTGGCTGCCTCACCCTTGCCCATCAGCATCACGAAGGTGTCGACGGTCGCCTCGTGCGCGCCGTTGCGCACCCGTACCTGCGACAGGCGGCGGGTATCCGGATGCATGGTGGTGTCCTTCAGCTGCTCCGGGTTCATCTCGCCCAAGCCCTTGAAGCGGCTGATGCTCCAGCTGCCCTCACGCACGTTCTCGCTACGCAGCCGGTCGAGGATCGCCTCCATCTCGTCCTCGTCGAGCGCATACAGCTTCTTCGGCGGGCGGTTCTTGCCCTGCCCCGGCACGTCGACGCGGAACAGCGGTGGTTGGGCGATGTAGATATGGCCGGCGTCGATCAGGCGCGGGAAATGCTTGAAGAACAGCGTCAGCAGCAGCACCTGGATGTGCGAGCCGTCCACGTCGGCGTCGGACAGGATCGCGATCTTGCCGTAGCGCAGCCCCGACAGGTCCGGGCTGTCCTTCGGTCCGTGCGGGTCGACGCCGATCGCCACCGCGATGTCGTGGATCTCGGCATTGGAGAACAACTGGTCCTTGTGCGTCTCCCAGCTGTTCAGCACCTTGCCTCGCAACGGCAGGATCGCCTGGTATTCCTTGTCGCGCGCGAGCTTCGCCGAACCGCCGGCCGAGTCGCCCTCGACTAGGAACAGCTCGTTGCGCTCGATGTCCTCGCTCTCGCAATCGGTCAGCTTGCCCGGCAGCACCGCCACGCCCGAGCCCTTCTTCTTCTCGACCTTCTTCACCGACTTGAGTCGACTCTGCGCCTGGCGGATCGCCAGCTCGGCGATCTTCTTGCCGGCCTCGACGTTCTGGTTCAGCCACAGCTCCACCGGGTCGCGGCTCACACTTGCCACCAGCTTCAGCGCGTCACGACTGGTCAGCTTGTCCTTGGTCTGGCCCTGGAACTGCGGATCGAGCACCCGCGCCGAGAGCACAAAGCGCACCCGGCTCCACACGTCCTCGGCCTGCACCTTCACCCCGCGCGGCAGCAGGTTGTGGTGCTCGATAAAACTCTTCACCGCCTCGAACACGCCCGAGCGCAACCCAGCCTCGTGGGTGCCGCCGACCGGGGTCGGGATCAGGTTCACATAGCTCTCGCCGCCGGCCGCCTCGTCGAACCAGGCCAGCGCCCAGCTCGCGCCCTCGCCCGGCGCAAAGCTGTCGTGCTCAGGACCGATATAGGACTCGCCGGCAAACACCGGCGCCACGGGTTCGTCGCCGTCGAACAGCTCAACCAGATAACTCTTCAGCCCGTTCGGGTACTGCCACTGCTTCACCTCATCGCCGCTGGCCTTCTCCACCGTCAGCGATACCGCCACGCCCGGCAGCAGCACCGCCTTGGCGCGTAACAGCCGCTCCAGCTCCGGCATCGAATAGCGCGGGCTCTCAAAATACTTGCCGTCCGGCCACACCCGCACCCGGGTGCCGCTAGTGCGCGGGCCGCAGTCGCCGACACGGGTCAAGGGCTCGACAACGTCGCCGCCGGCGAACACGATGCGGAACACCCCGCCGTCGCGCTTCACCTCGACTTCCAGCCGAGTCGACAGCGCATTGGTCACCGATACACCAACGCCGTGCAGGCCGCCGGAAAACGCATAGGCGCCGCCGTCTTTCTTGTTGAACTTGCCGCCTGCGTGCAGTCGGGTAAACACCAACTCCACCACCGGCACGTTCTCGACCGGATGCAGGCCCACCGGGATGCCGCGACCGTCATCCTCGATCGACAACGAGCCGTCGCTGTGCACGGTCACCGCGATCTTCTTGGCGTAGCCGCCGAGCGCCTCGTCGGCGGCGTTGTCGATCACCTCCTGACAGATATGAGTCGGATCGGTGGTTCGGGTATACATGCCCGGACGCTCTTTGACAGGCTCCAGGCCCTTGAGCACCCGGACGGAAGATTCGTCATACTGTTGTGTCATGCTGTGTCGGCGATCAGAAATGAAAACACGCCCGAATGAAAGGGCGTGTCAGGCCCGGCGGGCCAAGCAAGGTTGGCCGAAACCGGACGAAAAAACAAGAAAGTTGCGGATGCCCCCGGTCAGTCCTGCGCGCTCCCGCTAGACGACGGGTGCTGGCGCTCCAGGAAATCATGGCGCGACTCCACGCCCTTGAGGAAGCGCGACAACTCCAGCAAGGCCAGTTCGTAGACATTGCGTTTGAAGTCGATC
Source organism: Crenobacter oryzisoli (assembly GCF_030385785.1). GTDB lineage: Bacteria > Pseudomonadota > Gammaproteobacteria > Burkholderiales > Chromobacteriaceae > Crenobacter_A > Crenobacter_A oryzisoli. The sequence goes on along the minus strand of NZ_JAUEDK010000035.1, from coordinate 2,654 downwards.
ACCTCGTCGACCGGCGCCCAGTAGTCGTGCCAGCGCCACGCGTCGAACTCGGGGTGGCTGGTCGCGCGCAGGCACACGTCGCTCTCGCGCCCGGTCAACCGCAACAGGAACCAGATCTGCTTCTGGCCTTTGTAGCTGCCGCGCCACTCGCGCCGCACCCAATGAGTTGGCACCTCGTAACGCAGCCAGTCACGGGTGCGGCCAAGGATCTTCACATGTTGGGGCAGCAGCCCCACTTCTTCGAGCAGCTCGCGATACATCGCTGCTTCGGGGCTTTCGCCCGGTTTGATGCCGCCCTGCGGAAACTGCCACGAATGCTCACGCACCCGCTTTCCCCAGAACACCTCGTTGCGGTGGTTCGTGAGGATGATTCCGACGTTCGGGCGGTAGCCGTCCCGGTCCAGCATAGGAAACCTGCAAAATTTCGTTGATTAACGAAATTTTTGCACATTTCGCCCTCCGGTGCCATCCGCCCCTGTGCCATCCGCTCATTCTCCATGTTCAATAAATTATACATATCAATATAAATCAATAAGTTACCGCCACATGGAAGGCAAGAGCATGGACTAAGCGCCGGGTTCAAACCTCTCTTTTTCAACCCATTTAAAATTCATAAAAATCGGCACATAATTGAATGACATTTAGCTACCCCGATCTGCATTGGCAAACTCGTATGTAGAACCGGAGCCTTTCGACAGACAGCAGCAAAAAGTGCTTGTGCTGGCGAGCAAGTTCTGTTTAATTATTTCAACATCTTGAACGTCTGAACCAACAAGACGAATGATGCCCCACCGTATGACAGGCGGCGCGCCAAGCCGACTGAATCGAGGCAAACCGGAGGAATAGAAGAGATGAAGTGTTTTGTGGCACTGGCTGCAGCAAGCAGCGCCCTGGTCGTCGCAAGCGGCAGCGCACTGGCCGCGCCGACCAAAGAATTGAACATTTACAACTGGTCGGACTACATCGCCGAGAGCACCGTCCCGAACTTCCAGAAGGAAAACGGAGTCAAGGTCCGCTACGACGTCTACGACAGCAACGAGATCCTGCAGGCGAAGATGCTCACCGGCAAGACCGGGTACGATGTCGTCGTACCGTCCAACACCTTCCTTGCCCGCCAGATCCCGGCAGGCCTCTATCAGCCGCTCGACAAGAGCAAGATCCCCAACTATAAGAACCTCGATCCGGCCATCATGTCGATGATCGCACAGGCCGACCCTGGCAACAAATACGCCGTACCATACTTCTGGGGCATCAACACCATCGGCATCAACCCGGACAAGGTCAGCAAGGCGCTCGGTGGCAAGCTGCCGGCCAAGCAGTGGGACCTGCTGTTCAATCCTCAGGTCGTCTCCAAGCTGAAATCCTGCGGCGTCAGCATCCTCGACGCCCCGTCCGAGGTGTTCCCGATCGCCCTCAAGTACATCGGCAAGGACCCAAACAGCCACAATGAGGCCGATTACCAGGAAGCGGCCAAGCTGCTCAAGAGCATCCGCCCCTACATCACCCGCTTCTCCTCTTCGGGCTATATCAATGAAGTCGCCAACGGCGACCTGTGCCTGGTGCTCGGCTACGGCGGCGACCTTAACATCGCCAAGCGCCGCGCCGCCGATGCGAAGAACGGCGTGAAGGTCGACGTGTTGGTGCCGAAGGAAGGCGTCGAACTGTGGATCGACAGCATGGTGATCCCGAAAGATTCGAAGAATCTCGATAATGCCTACAAGTACATCAACTACAACCTCGACCCAAAGGTTGCAGCCAACAACTCCAATACGGTGACCTACGCCCCAGGCAGCCTGCCGGCGCGCCAATTCATCAACCCGAAATACCTGCACGACCGTTCGATCTTCCCGTCGGCCGAAGACGTGAAGACCGGCTTCCTGGTCAAAGCGCTCGATCCGAAGATCCAGCGCCTCAGCACACGCCTGTGGCAGGAGTTCAAAACCGGAAAGTAAGTCATTCCGGAATCATCAAAAGGTCGGCATCGCCGACCTTTTTTATTTCATGCGATTGGCGATAGAAATTGCCCTTACAACATTGTGAATGGCCAATTAACAGACACATAGCCACCCGCCCCTCCCCGCAAGACGGGGCAAGGTTTTGAAGGCAAGCCAATCCGAGTGGCAGCATGCTGGCTAGCAGGCGGTGATGGAGGATTGTGACGGCGGCACTGCGACACGGCGCAGCGGGTGCACTTCGAAATAGGATGCCTGGAAGAGTCACAACCGAGGACAAGCCCCCTTCAAAAGCACGGGGCGTACAGGAAGCAGAACGCGCCGGGCTTTCCGCCACTACAAAGCACAAAGCCCAGCTCTATGAGCTGGGCTTGTGGTGTGGGGAGTCTGGCGGTGACCTACTTTCACATGGCGAATGCCACACTATCATCGGCGCAGAGGCGTTTCACGGTCCTGTTCGGGATGGGAAGGCGTGGGACCACCTCGCTATGGCCGCCAGACATTAACTTGTACAAACTGTCGAAGCCCGGTGCCGTTGTCACGTCACCGTATTGAATTCAAGCGTTACTTGGTAATTGATTGCGTCTCGTCGCACATCACCTGTACTTCACACCACGAAGTACCTCAAATGATAGGATCAAGCCTCACGAGCAATTAGTATCGGTTAGCTTAACGCCTCACAGCGCTTCCACACCCGACCTA
>NZ_JAUEDK010000034.1 GCF_030385785.1 Crenobacter oryzisoli | reverse complement strand
CTGTTTTCGCTGCTGACCTCTAATAACCATGCGGGTTTCAGTGTCGATTTCGCCAAAACTCTTGTGGTGGCACGTTTTTGACCATAAAACCGTTATTTGACATGCACTATATGCCTGATAAAGTGACGGCATGTTTGTCAAAGTCACCAAGTCCGGCAGCCGCCGTTACGTTCAACTGGTCGAGTCTTACCGGGGGGAGGATGGGCGCGTCAAAAAACGCACCGTCGCCACCCTCGGACGGCTTGACCAGATTGGCTCGGAGCTCGAGTCCGTCATTTCCGGCTTACTGCGCCTGACCGGTCGTTCCATGCCTGACCATGTCGCACCGACCTTCGAATCGGCCCGTGCACTGGGTGACGTTTGGGCGTTGACCGAGCTTTGGGAAGAACTGGGCTTTGGTCAGCTGCGCAAAGCCTTCCGCCGTACCCGCCACAGCATCGACATAGAAGCCTTGGTTCGGGTGATGGTGCTTAATCGACTGTGCGACCCCGACTCCAAGCTCGGTGTGCTGCGCTGGCTGGAAACCGTCAGCCTGCCTGGCATCGTTGCCGAAGCCATCGAGCACCAGCACCTGCTGCGTGCGATGGATGCCTTGATCGTGCATCAAGACGCCGTCGACCAGGTCGTGTCTGCGTTGCTACGTCCGCTGCTCGATCAGGAACTGGCAGTGGTGTTCTATGACATGACCACCATCCGTGCCGAAGGCCTGTCGCAGCAGGATGGCGATGTGCGCAAATTCGGCATGGCCAAGGAAGGCGTGATCGCCCGCCAGTTCATGCTCGGCGTGGTGCAGACTGCCGACGGCATTCCGCTCTACCACGAAGTGTTCGATGGTAATACCGCCGAAGTCACGACGCTCAAGCCGACCATCGAGAAGGTGATCCAGCGTTTCCCGATCCGGCGTGTGATCGCCGTCGCCGACCGTGGGCTGCTGTCCACCGACAACCTGGCCGAATTGCAGGCGATCAGCCTGCCGAGCGGTCAGCCGCTCGAATTCATCCTGGCGGTGCCGGGGCGCCGCTACTCCGACTTCGTCGAGTTACTGACACCGTTTCAGCAGGCGGATTGCCTGAATGCAACCCAGGAAGTCACCGGTGAGCTTGAATGGGAAGGCTTGCGCCTGATCATCGCGCATAACCCGGAAACCGCCGCTGAGCAAGGCGCACAGCGCGACCGTCTGATCGCCGAGCTGGAGCGGAAGGCAGCCGAATGGACCGGCAAACTCGATGCGCAAGATGCCGGCAAACGTAGCCGAGGCCGTAAGCTATCGGATGGTGGCGCGCGGGCGCGTTTCTACCATGAGGTATGCGAAGCACACTTGGCGCGCATCGTCCGCGTCAATCTCAAGAGTGAGCTGTTCAGCTACGACATCGACGCACAGGCGCTGGCGCATGCACGGCTGATGGACGGCAAACTCCTGCTGGTGACCAATACCGCTGATCTGAAGCCCGACGAAGTCATCGAGCGCTATAAGTCACTCGCGGATATCGAACGCGGCTTCCGCGTGCTGAAGTCGGAAATCGAAATCGGACCGGTCTACCACCGGCTGCCGGACCGTATCCGTGCCCACGCCATGATCTGCTTCATGGCTTTGGTTCTGTATCGAGTAATGCGCCAGCGCCTTGCTGCCAGTGAAAGTAGCCTGTCGCCCGAACGGGCGCTATCACTGCTGCGTCGGATTCAACACCACCGCGTGACCTTGAACAACACTCAGCCAATCTCGGGGATCTCATCGATTAGCCAGGAACAAACCAGCATCCTGTCTGCTTTGCAGGTCAAGAAACCGACCGCCAGCAAGCAGTTGCCCCTTCTGTAGGGTAGCGTTTCAAAACTCACCCTATAAGAATCAATGGTTTGCGCGTTTAACTGTCGAACTCGGGTAACCAAGACACGCGGCGCACGCCCGTGCTTCCTGGGCAGCTTTCGTAGTGGTGTTGGTAGCGTGCCACTGTCAGCCTTACAAGGCTGCCTTTTCCTTGGCATGGGTCGCGGCTGCTTCACGCTTGGCCTGCCACTCTGTTTCCTGAGTAATCAACACGTTGCTGCATTTCCCTGATCTCTGCGTAGGGGCGCCATAGGCATTCGCGCAAATTTAAATAGGTATCGTTATCGTTCTTGTTTGTATTTAGTTCTGCATATGAACAAAGTAGCTTGACTTAAATATTTGGATGATCATTAATTAGTTCATGGACCGAACTAAATAACAACCGACGAGGGCACAAGAAAACATGAGCGGGATACTGTCAGAGTCGGCGCTCGGGCGCCAAGTCAATGGCCAAATGGTTATGGACTGCATCATCCAACACGGGCCGATATCGAGAGCTCAGGTTGCCAAAATGACCGGTTTGTCCAAGCAGACCGTTTCCGAATTGGTATCGATGCTTGAGGAGTGCGATTGGGTACGTCAGGTGGGAAGCGTGCAAGGACGTCTCGGACGAACTGCCGTTACCTATGAACTCAATCCCTGCGCAGGGTATGTGGCCGTAGTCGACCTGGGGGGAACCCAGCTCAAGCTCGGCATTGCCGACATGGCCGGTGAATTTCTGGAGGAAATCCGGGCGCCCCTGACAGATGGTGGAGCTCATGTGGTCGAGCAGTTGCTGTCGAACCTGGCTGAGCTGCTGGAAAAGCACGACATCCCGCGTAGCAAGCTGTTGCAAGTGGTGGTGGGCGTGCCGGGTATCGTCGACCGAAAAACGCGCAGTGTGCATCACGCCCCCAACCTCCCCGCTCTTCCAGGGGGGGGGCTGGAAACGGTATTGCGCGGGATACTCGCCGTACCGGTTCTGCTGGAAAACGAAGTGAATCTGGCGGCCATCGGGGAGTCTTGGCGCGGCAAGGGGCAAGGTCAGGGCAGTTTCATTTTTGTCGCCGTCGGTACCGGCATCGGCATGGGGGTCATGCTCGATGGGATGCTGTGGCGTGGAGCGCGTGGCGGTGCAGGAGAAATCGGCTACATGCCGGTGTTGACGGACGAAGAAATGGACGAAGCAGCGAGACGCCATGGTGCGTTGGAAAGCGTGGCGAGTGGCCAAGCCATCCTTCGACTCTATGGCGAGGCTAGTCAAAACCCCTGTATCGATCTGCCGCAGGTCTTTGATCTAGCGGCTTCTGGAGACGAGCTAGCCCTGCGGGCAATCGACAGAGTTGCAAGAAGTTGCGCCAGGGCGATCGGTGCAAGCGCCAGCGTGTTGGACCCGGAGTTATGCATTCTGGGAGGCAGCATTGGAGGGCGCCCAGAGATGCTGGAGCGGGTGCGTTACTGGCTGGCCGAGATGATGGAAGATCCGCTGCCGGTCGATGCCAGTTCACTGGGCAAACGGGCAGGCTTGCTTGGCGCGCTCGCGCTGGCCCTGCGAGAAGTGAATGGCCGTCATTTTTCACCGCAACTGCCTGAAAGCATCAAACATTCCGAAACTTATTTGAACATGGAATCAGTCATTCAAATGGATTGAATCCCCGTGATTCATGCCATGAGAAATGGCTCGAGGTCGAGCCGCCGCTAATCTCACCCAACCAAGAGAGGCAATATGGCAACGATACGTATTGGCATCAACCCGATTACCTGGACCAATGACGATGTGCCGGAATTGGGGGGCGACACGCCGCTGGAAGTGTGTTTGAGCGAAACCAGACAGGCCGGCTATGCCGGTAGCGAACTGGGGGGCAAATTTCCGCGGCAAGCGGATATCCTGCGCCCGATCGTGAAAGCCCATGGGCTGGAGATTGTCTCTGGGTGGTATGACGGAAGGATTGCCGAGAAGGATGTGGATGAAGAATTTGAGGCGATCTTGCCGCACCTTACCTTGCTCAAGGAGATGGGCAGCAAGGTGGTCGTGTATGCCGACACAAGTTTCGGCCGTCACGGCGCTATCCATGACCCGGCTTCAGTCCGCCCCGAGTTGCCACATGGAGATTGGGCTGGCTATGGCCGGAAAGTAACCAAATTGGCAGAGAAAATGGCCGATTTCGGGGTGCGCATGGGATATCACCATCATATGGGGACGGTTGTCCAGACCGATCAGGAAGTTGATCAGTTGATGCGCTATACGGGCGAGGCTGTCGGTTTGTTGTTTGATACAGGCCATTGTCTCTATGCCGGCGGCGACCCTTATGCACTGGTGCTCAAACATGCCAAGCGTATCAATCATGTCCATTTAAAAGATGTTCGTAAGCCGGAACTCGATAAAGCACTGAAAGAAGACTTGAGCTTTATGGAGGCTGTCATGAACGGCATCTTCACCGTTACCGGCGATGGCATGGTCGATTACGACAATATCTTGAGGGTGCTGGCCGAGCACGATTACAACGGTTGGCTAGTGGTGGAGGCCGAGCAGGACCCCGCTAAAGCCAATCCACTGCAATACGCGACGATGGGATATCGCAATACCAAGGAGCTGGCTGAAGGCGCTGGGTTCACCGTTCAAGCATGAGATTTACGATATAGCAGCAGATTCAGCAGCACAATTTAGAAAAGAGGCAAGGATATGCAAAAGAAATTGCGTGTTGGTGTCTTGGGGGCTGGATTGATTGCTCAACTCGAGCATATTCCCAATATTCTGAAATTGAGTGGTCTGTATCAACTGGTCGGAATTGCCGATGCTTCGGCAACGGTCCGTGAGTTTTTCAAAGACAGGAATTTGCCAGTTTTCGAATCTCACCAGAAGTTGCTGAGCCAGGCAGAGCCGGAAGTCGTTTTTGTTTGTTCGCCGGATTGTTATCACGCGGACATGGTGATTGATGCTTTGAACGCCGGTTGCCATGTGTTTACCGAGAAGCCGATCTGTTACAGCCTGGAGGACGTCGCCCGCATCAAACAGGCGCGCGATGCCAACGGCAAGATTGTGCAGGTCGGTTATATGAAGCGTTTTGACCCGTCTTACCAGTTGCTGCACGACATGTTGCCCGACGATGGCGCAAAACTGCGTATGGTGAGCGTCGAAGTGTGCGACCCGGATTCCTGGCCTTTCCGGGAGCATCAGGGTGAACTGGTGTTTGCCAATGATATTTCCCCGGCCATGCGCGATGACTTCAAGGCGCGCCAGAATGCCCAGATTGCCCAGGCGCTCAATGGACAACCCGACGAAAACAGTTATCGAGGCTTTGCCGGCGCCTTTTGCTCGAGCCTGGTGCACGACATCAATGTCGTCCACGGCTTGCTGCAAAAGATGAATGTCGACACGGAGTGGATCGAAGGAGCGTCATTCTTTGCCAACGGCGATGGCGGGCAGGCCTCCGTACGGCTGAATACGCAAACCGCCCTATGGCAGATGATGCACCTGACCGTGCCGCAGGTAGCCGAGTACCACGAGCGTATCACCCTGTATTTCGACGATGCGGTGTATCACCTCGAATTTCCATCACCCTATCTGAACCATTTCCCCGCTCGGCTCACCGTATGGAAGTCGGACGGGATGCATTCCCAAAAAACCGAGCACCGGGCCAACTACAAGGAGGCCTTCGTCGAGGAGCTCAAGTATCTCTGGGAGACGATCGTCAACCACAGCCAGCCGCTCAATACCCTGGAAGATGCCGAGCGGGACACCCGACTGCTTGTGGCAATGGGACGTGCAGCATTGACCAATGAAACCCGTGCGATTTGAGGGGGAGATATGAAAAAGCTAAAAGTGGCGGTAATTGGTGCCGGCGTGATTGGAAAGATGCACATCGCCAATCTAGCCAAGGGGATTCCCGGGGCGGAACTGGTTGCGGTGGCCTCACCGTCGATTGCTAAGCACCAGGAGTGGCTGTCCGGCCAAGGGGTCGCCAATCAATTTGCCGACTACAAGGAAATGTTGACTAAGGTCGAAGTCGACGCCGTGTGCATTTGTTCGGCAACGACAACTCATCTTGAAATCGTCAAGCATGTGGCCACGCTCGGCAAGGCGATGTTCTGCGAAAAACCGCTGGATGTCGATTATCATCGCAGCAAGGAAATTGCCGAAATCGCCAAGCAGGCCGGCGTGCCGTTCCAGGTCGGATTCAACCGACGCTTTGACACGCAGTTCCGCCAACTGCACCAAGTCGTGAGCAACGGAGAAATCGGCACGCCGCAAGTGGTCAAGATCACCTCGCGCGAAGCTGAACTGCCGCCGCGCGGCGCACTGAAGACGGCCGGCAATGTGTTCATCGACATCCATGTGCACGATTTCGATATGGCCCAGCACCTGATGGGTGACACCATCGAGCGTGTTTATGTCGAAGGCGGCGCAATTGCCGATCCGTCGCGGGCCGATGAAGAGGGGTTCGTCGATACCACTGTGATCACCCTCAAGTTCGGCCGGGGTGGGGTCGGCGTGATCGATTGCTCGCTTCTCGCCGTGTACGGCCACGACCAATTGGCCGAAGTGCTTGGCTCCAAGGGCCTAGCCAAAATCCATAACACGACTCCAACGACGGTCGAAACCTTCACAGAAGATGGCGTGAAGCGAGACAAACCGCATTTTTCCTGTCTCGATCGTTATCCAGCATCGTATGCCAGTGAATTAACTGCTTTCGTGGATTGCGTACTGAATAACAAGCCCATTCCGGTCGGGGCAAAAGAGTGCCTGAACGCCGAGCGTGTAGCACTCGCGGCCGACATCTCTTATCGGGAGCAACGCCCAGTTTACGTCAGAGAAGTTAACTGAGGGTTCTTTCTGTTTGCTTGAAGTCTGGGAAGTCCAATAAAAGGAGGAGATGCATCATGAAGTCACGTGCTAAGAGCTTTCTGTTTCGCGGTGTGCTGGCTGCCTTGTTTGCTTCGTCGGCTGTCATGACGGCTCAGGCGGCTTCTGCTGATAAACCGATTCGTATTGCCTTCGTCACCCACGGTCAGGCCGGCGACTCTTACTGGAATGCTCTGAAAAAGGGGATGGAGGACGCGGCAAAGGAGACTGGAGCCAAGGTCTCTTACCAGGCCCCCGAAACATTTGATCCTATTGCCATGGCACGCATGATCGATGCAGCCGTCGCTTCGAAAGTCAACGGACTGGTCGTGACGGTGCCTGATGCCAACGCATTGCAGAAGTCGATCAAAGCGGCTGATGCAGCAGGCATTCCCGTGATCGTGGTTGACTCAGGTGAGGGCGATGTCAAAAAGGTCGGTGCCAAGTTTTATGTCGGGAGCGCTGCCGAGTACGAAGCAGGCAAACTGGCAGGCGAGCGTTTCAAGGCCGCAGGCGCAAAAAATCCGATTTGCCTCAACCATGAAGTCGGCAACGTAGCGATCGATGACCGCTGCCGTGGCTTCAAGGATGGCATGGGCGGCAATGCACCGGTCGTGGCCATGACCATGGACCCGACCGATGTCACCTCGCGCGTTGGTGCCTATCTGGCCAGCCATCCGAACACCGACGGCATCCTGGCAACCAGCTCCAGCGTGGCCAATGTCCTGATTGGCGATCTGCGCAAGAAGGGAACCCTGAAGAAGTACAAATTCGCCAGCTTCGACGTCTCGCCAGAGCTGCTCGATGGTGTGGCGAAGGGGGATGTCTTTTTTGCCCTCGATGCCCAGCAATACATGATGGGCTACCTGCCCGTAGTCATGCTCAACAAGCAAGCAAAATATGGCTTGCTGCCGCTCAACAATGTCTACACCGGGCCTCTGTTCGTGAACAACAAGCGCGAAGCTGAACAGGTCCTCAAGCTCAGCAAGATGGGCTATCGCTGATTTTATTTCGGTGTTGACCATCACGATGGACAGGTTGCCTGAGTGCCCAGGCAAGGGGGGACTGTTTTCTCAGTTGGGATCTGTTCGTCGTGCGGTCGCAATGACAAGGGGCATGAAATGAGCAAGATGGTTAAGGTTGGTATTGTGGGTTTGGGCCGCATCGGCAAGAACCATGCGCGCAATCTTGCGCGGCGAGTCCGCGGGGCGGAATTGCTGGCTGGCGCGAGCCCGGTGGCCGAAGAGCGTAGCTGGGCGCAACAGGAGCTTGGCGTAAGCCGGCTGTATGCAAACATGGAAGCGCTGCTGGCTGATCCGGACGTGGATGCGGTATGGCTGGCCACGCCGACTTCGTTGCATGCCGAGCAGATCGTCTCGGCGCTGGAAGCAGGCAAGCACGTGTTCTGCGAAAAACCGTTGGCCCTCACCCCGGATGAGTGCGAACGGGTGCTGCAGGCGGCCGAAAAGCATTCCCGTCAGACGGTGATGATCGGCTTCATGCGTCGCTACGACCCGACGTATGTCGAAGCCAAGCGGCTGCTGGACAGTGGTGAGTTGGGGCGGCTGTTCCGGCTGCATTGTGCTTCCCTCGATGCTATCGACACCAACGGTTTCTTTGTGCAGTTCGCGCCGACTTCCGGCGGGCTGTTTCTCGACTGCAGCATTCACGATATCGACGTCGCCCTGTGGATGACCAATGGCGCCAAGCCAGTATCGGTTTCGGCAACGGGCATCCGCGCCATGTACCCCGGCTTGGCGGCCTGCAACGATGTGGATACGGCCACGGCCACGGTGCTGTTCGAGAACGATATTCTCGCCACTTTCCATGCTTCACGTACATCACATCATGGTGATGAAACGTCGCTGCAACTAGTGGGGACCGACAGCTCACTATCTCTCGGTGTCGGTGGCACGCCGACCAGCGAGGTCAATGTTCAGAAAGGCAATGCCAATCACTGTGGCATGGTGGTGGATTTCTTTGCCCGCTTTGAACAGGCCTTCGTGCTGGAGGCGCAGGCCTTTATCGATGCGATCCAGCGCGGAGATACCCTGCGAGAGCGTTTGCTTGAGGCAAGGGAAGCGACCCGAATCGGGGTCGCCATGCGAGAAGCGCTGGAACAGCAAAAGATCATCACTCTCGATCACTAAAGAACGGTTTGCCGCTGTGACTAGCGTCCGCTCCTGGCCGGGTCGGCTAGGAGTGGTCCGCTGCGATGCGACACAGGTATTTCTAAATACCGTGCGGGCCGTACTTCAAAGGAGAAGCAAATGAGCGAAGCAAGTGCTGAATCGTCCAAAGCCATTCGGATCGAAAAAAAGGGGGCAGGCAGCGACGCTAGTCGACTAGCCAAGCAGTCTTGGTTTTCCCACGTGATGCATCGTCCGGAATCGGGGGCCGTATCTGGACTGGTGTTCGTCTATGTCTTCTTTGTCTTGTTTGCTAACGGCAGCGGCATGTTCAGTGCCGAAGGCCTGATGAACATTTTCAAGGTGTCTGCTGAGCTCGGCATTTTGGCGGTGTCGGTATCCTTGCTCATGATTGCCGGCGAATTCGACTTGTCGATCGGTTCAATGGTGGCGCTGGCCGGTCTGATCATCGGTGTCGGGGTCGCCAAGCTGGGATTATCGCTCCCTGTCGCGGTCATGATCGCCTTTGTATTCAGCCTGCTGATTGGCGCTTTCAATGGCTATCTCGTGGTCCGCACCAAACTGCCTTCGTTCATTGTTTCCTTGGCAACCATGTTCATCTTGCGCGGGGTTGCCGTCGCAGCGACGCGGATGTTGACTGGGAAAACGCAGATTTCATACGTCGTCAACGAACTTAACCAAAATTCGTGGGTGGTTTCTCTCTTTTCAGGACATCTGTTCACCGGGCTGTTCCAGACCTTGGCCGAACATGGCGTGATTGATATGCGCCCGGATGGTTTGCCGGCAGTGCAGGGCATCCCGATGTCCATTCTGTGGTGGCTGGCCATTTCCGCCCTGGCCACTTGGATGCTGCTGCGCACCCGCTTGGGGAACTGGATCTTTGCAACCGGTGGCGATCTGAATGCTGCCCGCAACATGGGGGTGCCGGTCGATAAGGTCAGAATCCTGCTGTTCATGTTCTCCGCAGTGAGTGCCACCTTGTTCGCCACCATCCAAGTGCTGGAATCGGGTTCGGCCGATACCTTGCGCGGTATCCAGAAAGAGTTTGAAGCCATCATCGCTGCCGTGATTGGTGGGTCTCTCCTGACAGGGGGCTATGGTTCTGCGATTGGATCGATGTTCGGTGCGCTGATATTCGGTACGGTGCAGATCGGTATGTTCTACACCGGCATCGATACCGACTGGTTCAAGGTTTTCCTGGGGGTGATGGTGCTGTTGGCAGTGCTGTTCAACGATTACATCCGCAAAATGGCCACGAGTAGCCGTTAATCGCGACGGGAGACAAAAAATGGTTCCAGTAATTGAGCTTGCCAAAGTCAGAAAAACGTTCGGCTCTGTGATTGCTCTTGATGGGGTGTCATTCGATGTCTATCCGGGTGAAGTGCATTGCCTGCTTGGAGACAACGGTGCGGGTAAGTCGACCTTGATCAAAGTGTTGTCCGGTGTGCATCAGCCCACCCAGGGCACGATCCGCATCGATGGTCAGGATGTGCAATTCAAGAGCCCGCGTGATGCTTATAAGGCGGGTGTGGCAACCGTCTTCCAAGATCTGGCGATGTTGCCGCTCATGAGCATTACCCGCAATTTCTTCCTCGGGCGTGAACCGACCAAAGGGCGTGGCATATTCCGACGCTTTGACGCCAAATTTGCCGATGTGGTGACGCGCAAGGAAATGGTGCGGATTGGCATCGATATCCGCGACCCGGGGCAGGCGGTGGGAACCTTGTCCGGGGGGGAGCGCCAGGGGTTGGCGATTGCCCGTGCCACCTATTTTGGCGCCAAGGTACTGATCCTGGATGAACCGACATCAGCACTTGGCGTACACCAGGCCAGCATGGTGCTCAAATATATCGACCAAGCCAGGAAAAACGGCATCGGAGTTGTGTTCATTACCCACAACATTAATCACGCGTATCCGATCGGCGACCGGTTCACCCTGCTCAATCGGGGCACCAGTCACGGCACCTTCAAGAAGGCGGAGATTTCTCGTGAGGAGATTCTGCGCGTGATGGCAGGTGGTGAAGACCTGGATGCACTGATGGAACAGTTGCCGGGCGTTGAGGCGTAGTGATTGGGATGGGCTGCCAATGAAAAATTCGATGACATTTGCGCAAGATCGCCCGTTGGATCTGATATGTCTTGGGCGGCTGCTGGTTGACCTTTATGCCACCGATATCGGTGCACGTCTGGAGGATGTGACGCATTTTGCAAAATACTTGGGGGGATCATCGGGCAATGTAGCATTTGGTACGGCCCGACTTGGACTGAAATCGGCCATGTTGAGTCGGGTCGGAAGCGACCAGATGGGGCAGTTTCTGATCGACACTCTGTCGGCAGAGGGATGTAATACCTCACAGCTAAAGCGCGACCCTGCGAATCTGACGGGCTTGGTGCTGCTCGGGATCAAGGATCGCAACAGTTTCCCCTTGCTGTTCTACCGCGACCATTGTGCCGACATGGCTTTGTCGGTCGATGATATCGACGAATCGTTCATCGCTTCGAGCAAGGCACTGGCCATCACCGGCACGCATTTTTCCCGTCCGGGGGTGCATGCCGCTGCCAGTCGGGCGCTTGAGTATGCACGCAGCCACAACGTGCGCACTGTGCTCGACATCGACTATCGTCCGGTACTGTGGGGCCTTACTGGGAAGGGGGATGGCGAGACCCGTTTTATCGCCGATGACGGTGTTACCGCACATTTGCAAGCGATCTTGCCGCAGTTTGACTTGATTGTCGGCACAGAAGAGGAGTTTCAGATCGCCGGCGGTTGCGACGACCTGATCGAATGTCTGCGCACCGTTCGGCGGCTGTCCGATGCGACCCTGGTGGTGAAACTCGGCGCCCGCGGATGTGTGGTGCTGGACGGCGCCATCCCGCAGCAGATCGAAGATGCTGCAGTACAACGCGGCATTCAGGTCGAGGTGCTCAATGTTTTGGGGGCCGGCGATGCCTTCCTGTCGGGGTTCCTGTACGGCTGGCTCCGCGGTGAGGATTATGCAAGCTGCTGCCGTTACGGCAATGCCTGTGGCGCGTTGGTGGTCAGCCGGCATGGCTGTGCTCCGGCCATGCCGACACCGGCTGAACTGGACTATTTTCTCGAGACCAAGCCGAAGCGCCCGGCCGAGGATGCCTGTCTCAACCATCTGCACCGGGTGACCGTAGCGCGCCCGCAATGGAATGAGCTGCTGGTATTCGCCTTCGACCACCGCATGCAATTGCTGGAGCTCGCTCAGCAAACCGGCCAGGCGGAGGAGCGTATTGGCCACCTCAAGCAACTGCTGGTCGAGGCTGTGGCCGAGGTTGAGCGAGACTACGGCTTGGCCGGCAAGATCGGCATCCTGGCTGACGATTGCTATGGCCAGGATGCGTTGAATGCCGCTACCGGCCGAGGCTGGTGGGTCGGGCGGCCGGTTGAATTGCCATTTTCCAACCCGCTCAAATTCGAGTGGGGGCGATCGATCGGCTCGCATTTGCTCAGCTGGCCGAAGGAGCACGTGATCAAGTGCCTGGTGCAGTACCACCCGGATGATCGGCCCGACAACCGACAGGAGCAGGAAGCGCAACTGCTGGCCCTGTATCAAGCTGCCCAGGTTTCCGGCCACGAGCTGTTGCTCGAGGTGATACCGCCCAAGCATCTGCCGCAAGAGCCGGATACCGTCTACCGTGCTTTGCAGCGATTGTACGATCTTGGCATCTATCCCGAATGGTGGAAGCTGGAACAACCCGCAGAAGCCATCTGGCCGGCCATTGATGAACTGATCACATTACGCGATCCACACTGCCACGGCGTGGTGATACTTGGGCTCAATGCGCCGGTTGAAACGTTGCGCCGGGGATTCCGCGCCGCCCGTGCGGCTAAGACTTGCCGCGGTTTTACCGTGGGGCGCACCCTCTTTTACGAACCTACCCGCAAATGGTTTACCGGGGAACTCGACGATGCAGGGTTGCGGCGTGAAGCGGCCGCCAACTTCGTGGCGTTGATCCAGGCCTGGCGCGAAGAAACCGGGAGGGCTGCCTGATGTCTACCATCCGACTGACCATGGCCCAAGCGCTGGTGCGCTACCTGGCCGCCCAGCATATCGAGATAGACGGTGAACGTCTGCCGTTATTCGCGGGATGCTTTGCCATCTTCGGGCATGGCAATGTTGCGGGCATGGGCGAGGCGCTCAGCCAACAGCGTGCCCGGTTCCCGACCTATCGGGCGCATAACGAGCAGGGCATGGCGCATGCTGCCATCGCTTACGCCAAGGCGCACTTCCGCCGTCGCATGATGGCGGTGACCACAAGCATCGGGCCTGGCGCTACCAATATGGTGACGGCCGCGGCACTGGCACACGTGAACCGCCTACCGTTGCTGCTACTGCCGGGGGACGTGTTCGTCTCGCGTGCACCGGACCCGGTCCTGCAGCAGATCGAGGATGGGACAGACGGCAGCGTATCGGCCAACGACTGCTTCCGTCCTGTATCGCGCTATTTTGACCGGATCATGCGACCGGAGCAGTTGCTGACGGCGTTGCCGCGCGCCATTGCCATTCTGACCGACCCGGCGCAATGCGGTCCGGTCACCCTCGCCTTGCCACAGGATGTGCAAACCGAGGCCTACGATTACCCTGAAGCCTTTTTCGAGGATCGCCTCGTGCGCATCCGCAGCATGCCGGCGGATGTGGAAGAACTGGAACTGGCGGTGGCCGCCATCCGTGAGGCGAAGCGCCCATTGATCGTGTCGGGAGGGGGCGTCCTGTACGCCAATGCCAGTGCCGCATTGTGCGCTTTTGCCGAAGCCTTCGGCGTTCCGGTGTGCGAGACCCAAGCCGGCAAAAGTGCCTTGCCCTGGCATCATCCGCTGCAGATGGGGGCCGTGGGGGTCACTGGCTCGCCCGTGGCCAACGAGCTGGCGCGTGATGCCGATCTGGTCCTGGCGATCGGAACCCGGTTGCAGGATTTCACTACCGGTTCGCACAGCTTGTTCGGCCAGGCCAAATTGCTGTCGATCAACGTCAATGCGCTTGATGCACTCAAATGGCGTGGCCAGTCGCTGATGGCAGACGCGAATTGGGCATTAATGCAATTGAATGCGCAGCTCGAAGGTACTTGGCTGGCCGATGCATCCTGGAGCGAACGTGCGCGCCGGCTGGCGCATGGCTGGCGCGAAACGGTGCAGAGCATTACCAACCGGCGCACGCCGCCCGGCCCGGATTACCTGCCCTACGATGGAGAGGTCATCGGTGCCGTGCAACGCTCGCATCCGGACTCCCCTCGGCACGATATCGTGGTCTGCGCCGCCGGTACCTTGCCTGCAGAGTTGCACAAGCTGTGGCGCGCTGGAGTGCCCGGTGGTTACCACATGGAATACGGTTTTTCCTGCATGGGGTATGAAGTGGCCGGTGGGCTGGGCGTGAAGATGGCCCATCCGGAGCGAGAGGTGATCGTCATGGTGGGGGACGGCTCCTATCTGATGATGAACTCCGAGTTGACTACTTCGGTGATGCTGGGTCACAAGCTGATCGTCGTGCTGCTCGATAACCGTGGCTACGGCTGTATCAACCGCCTGCAACAGGCGTGTGGCGGTGAACCATTCAACAACATGTTCGACAGTTGTCTGACCGGACCTGAAGGGGCACCCGAGATCGACTTTGCCAAGCATGCTGAAGCGTTGGGTGCAGTGGCCGAACATGTTGGGGACATCACTGCCTTGGAGACGGCCATGCTGCGTGCCCGGCAGAGCCAGCGCAGCTACGTGATCGTGATCGATACCGATGCACGGCGGACGACGCAAGAAGGCGGCTGCTGGTGGGAGGTCGCCGTGCCGGAAGTCTCGGAACGACCGCAAGTGCAGATGGCCCGAGCAGCCTACGAGGAAAAGCTACAGGCACAACGCCGCTAACTGACGTGCGGGCACCAGCAATAGCCGTGTTTGCATGGCGCACGCATGCAACAAGTTGAGGGCTTTACCATGAGTCTACTAATCAAGGCGGCCAAGAGCGGGCGTGACCGAGTCGAAGTTACATCCGAGTCGGCCGGCTGGCAGCATGTCGGTTTCGCAGTCAAGCGGTTGTCTACCGGTGAGTCGTTTCAATTGCTGGAAACGGCGCGTGAGACTTGTGTGGTCCTGCTTTCCGGGGTCGTATCCATCTGGGCCGGGGAACACCATTGGCCGGAAGTGGGGGGGCGAAGTGGGCCGTTCGACGAGCGGGCTCCGCATGCCGTGTATATCCCCCCTAGGCTGAAGGCCGAAATTTCCGCGTTGGGAGACGCAGAGATCGCCTTGTGCAGCGCGCCTGCACAAGGGACATTGCCGGCCCGACTGATCAAGCCTGACGACATCCAGCGATCGGTGCGGGGCGTGGGGGCCAACACGCGTTATATCACCGATATTTTGCCGGCCAGTGCCGTGGCTGAGTCGTTGCTGGTCGTAGAAGTGAGAACGCCCCAGGGACACAGTTCGAGCTACCCACCGCACAAGCACGATACGGATGCCCTTCCTCACGAAAGTGTGCTGGAGGAAACCTACTACCACCGCATCCATCCGGCCCAGGGGTTTGTTTTCCAGCGTGTCTATACCGATGACCGCAGTCTGGACGAAAGCATGGCGGTCGAGGATGGGGATGTGGTACTGGTGCCGCGTGGTTATCACCCGGTGGTGGTGCCTTATGGCTATGAAAGCTACTACCTGAATGTGATGGCTGGCCCAGTGCGTGAATGGTGCTTCAAAAACGATCCAGCTCACGAATGGTTGCTGATGCAGGAGCCAGCAAAGCAGAATGCCGCGACAGCGGGCTAACCATGAGCATGACAGACGTTGTAGCGTGCCTCGTGAATGGCGTGGGCAAGGTATCGCCTGCATCGAGACTCGACTTGTAGCAGCACACTGCCTAATGCAAGGAATCAACGAAATGAGCAAAATTCTGACTCACTGGATTGGAGGCCAGCCGGCCGAAGGCCGTTCCGGCCGCTTTGCCGACGTTTACAACCCGGCGCTCGGTGAAATCACTGCCCGTCTGCCGCTGGCCAGCGATGAAGAAGTGAACGCCACGGTGACAGCGGCACAAGCCGCCTTCCCGGCTTGGGCAGCTACTCCACCACTGCGACGCGCACGCGTGATGTTCAAGTTCAAGGAGTTGCTCGAGGCGAACGCCGACGAACTGATCGCCGCGATCGCGCAGGAGCATGGCAAGGTCAAGGACGACGCAGCCGGCGAATTGATTCGCGGCATCGAGGTGGTCGAGTTCGCCTGCGGTGCGCCGCACCTGCTCAAGGGCGAGATGGCGGAGAACGTCGGCACCAATGTCGACAGCTACTCGCTGCGCCAGCCACTCGGCGTGGTGGCCGGCATCACCCCGTTCAACTTCCCAGCCATGGTGCCGATGTGGATGTTCCCGATTGCGCTGGTGGCCGGCAACTGTTTCATCCTCAAGCCGTCCGAGAAGGTGCCGAGCGCTTCGCTCCTGATTGCAAAGCTGCTCAAGGAAGCCGGTCTGCCGGATGGTGTGTTCAACGTGCTGAACGGTGACAAGAGTGCGGTAGACGCTATCCTGGCGCATCGCGGCATCGCGGCATCGCGGCATTGCCGCAGTCAGCTTCGTCGGCTCCACTCCGATTGCGCGCCACATCTATACCACCGGCACCGCCAACGGTAAGCGTGTGCAGGCGCTTGGCGGGGCAAAGAACCACATGGTGGTGTTGCCCGATGCTGATCTTGACCAGGCCGTTGACGCGCTGATGGGGGCTGCCTACGGCTCGGCGGGCGAGCGCTGCATGGCGATCTCAGTGGCGGTAGCGGTGGGCGACGATACCGCTGATGCGCTGATTGCCCAGCTGGAGCCGAAGATCCGTGCACTCAAGATTGGTGCTTGGGACCAACCGGGTATCGAGATGGGCCCGCTGGTGACGCGTGAGCACCGCGACAAGGTGAAGGGCTATATCGACCTCGGCGTGGAAGAGGGCGCAAAGCTAGTGGTGGACGGGCGCGGTTTAGTCGTCGCCGGCAACAAGACGGGCTTCTTCCTTGGCGGTACATTGTTCGACCATGTGACCCCAGTCATGCGTATCTACCAGGAAGAAATCTTCGGGCCGGTGCTGGCAGTGGTGCGTGTGCCGAGCTACGAAGAGGCGGTCAAGCTGATCAATGAGCATGCCTTTGGGAATGGCACCGCCATCTTCACCCGTGATGGTGATGCGGCACGCAATTTTGTGCATCGTATCCAGGTCGGCATGGTGGGCGTCAACGTACCGATTCCGGTGCCTGTGGCATTCATGAGCTTCGGCGGCTGGAAGCAGTCGCTGTTCGGCGATCATCATGCCTATGGTGCGGAGGGCATCCGCTTCTACACGCGACTGAAGACCGTGACCGAACGCTGGACGCAGAGCTGCCGCAGTGGAGCTGAGTTTGTGATGCCGACCATGAAATGATGTTGTTGTGTTCTCTCCAGGGCACGTTTTGCCACCCTTGGGGGTGGCTTTTTACTTGGCGCGTGGGAGCGACCAGCACCAGGCCGAGCAGCAGGCGCGCCACGACCAGGAGCAGGCGCAGCGGCAGCAGCGTGAGCAGCGCGAGTTGCTGCAGCAGAAGGTGGCGTTACAGGAACAGCTCGAACAGCTCCAGCAGCAGCGGGAGGCCGAACGGCAGCAAGGAGCGGCGGCAGCGCAGGCGGCGCTGGGCACCGTGCAGCTCGAGCTCGAGCGCGCCGCCTGCTGGACGCACTGCTGCAGCGGCTGCCGCCGGCCAGCGCCTCCACGCCGTGATCGGTCAATTTTTAGGCAGGGCCAAGGGAAGGCGTGTCACGGCGGGGTTTGCCGTTCAAGAGGGGATGGTTATCCCCCGGCTTATCCACCGCGGTGGGGGATAAGGGGGGCGATCGAGCGCTGCCGGATGTTCGTGAAGCGGTGCGGCTTAGTGCCGCTAACAAAACCTACTTGATGCCGACAGCGTAAAGCCCCATCTTGGCAAACATGAAACGCCGTGTCGTCAGTCAGCAGCGCTGGACATCGTTGCAGCCGCGGTTGCCAACCGCGCCTCACTCACGCAAAGGTGGCTGGTCGACTGGGGCGCGATGTTTCAGGCGAATAGCATCAAAGCGTTCTTGCTAGGTTAGCTAAGCTGACCTGCCCTCAACGTGTCACCTTCTATCCTAAAGGGGTTCGGTATGACCACTAATGTCCTCAAGGCCGTGTGCATCGGCAACTACAGCTACGCTCCGGACGAGTTCGAAATATTCGCCCGTGCGAAAGCCTCACGTTTTGGCTTGCAAGGCGCCGAAGCGGACAGCTTCTGCCGCGAGCTTCACGAGGAAAAAGAGGCTTCGGGCAATCTGTACCGGGCGCTGGTGGAGCTGGGCACAAAGCTGGCGCTACACCCCCTTGGCACCGTGACTCAGCGGGACGGATTTGGGCATGCCTATGCCCTGGTGCCGACAGCACAGGAGGGGGTGGCCGCGCTCGTGATGATATTCGGCAGCGGTGCTGACGAAATGCGGTGTTTCGATGATATCGAGGGCCAAAGCGCTGACGATTTGCAGCAATATGCGGAGGCGGTTGCTGCCGTGTCCAATGCACTGACCCTGCGTACCGAGCCTTTGCCGCCAGCGCAGTTTGAGGTCCTGACGGATGAGACGCCCGAGCCTGAAGAACTGGTCGCGCTGTGAAGTGTAATCCGATGCCTCGGGGTTGGATGAGCAGCGATTTCATGCTCATCCAAGTTCCGATGGGTGACTTACCAGGGGGCTGATGTCTAGCGAGGAACTGGCCAAGACCCTGAGGGGAAAGACGAATGGCATTTGATGTAATCGGCGACGTGCATGGCCATGTCGAGGCGCTGGATGCACTGCTGTATAAGCTGGGATACCGTGAACAGCACGGTGCCTGGCGCCACCCTGACCGCACCGCAGTGTTTGTCGGCGACCTGATTGATCGAGGTCCAGGTCAATTGCGTACGCTGGATCGAGTACGGCGGATGGTGGATGCCGGCAGTGCCTTGATGACAATGGGCAACCATGAGTTCAATGCCTTGGCCTGGGCTACGCCTGACCCCGATATGGCAGGCGAGTTCTTGCGTCCGCACAACCACAAGAATCGTCATCAACATGCCGCTTTTCTGAGTGAAATGGCCAGTCAGCCTCAGCTGCTGGCCGAAACGCTCGACTGGTTTATGAGCCTGCCGCTGTGGCTGGAGCTACCCGGTTTACGCGTCGTACATGCCTGTTGGCATCCCGAGGCGCTGGCGGTCCTGCGGGGTAGACTCACTCCCGAACGCACGTTGACAACCGCGACCCTGGTCGAGGCGGCTCGCCGCCCCCATCCTGATGCCCCAGCCAGTGAGCGTCTACTGTTTGATGCGGTGGAATCCGTGCTCAAAGGCCTGGAAGCCACCTTGCCAGATGGACTGCAGTTTTACGACAAGGATGGCCGTGCGCGCCGCCAGGTGCGGATCCGTTGGTGGGATTCGGAAGCCACCACCTGGCAACAGGCGGTGGAAGTCGATGCCACCACCCGTGCGCAGCTTCCGGCCACGCCGCTGCCGGCATCAATGCGGCTGACGTACACCGATCCCGTTCCGGTGCTATTCGGCCATTACTGGCAGCGGGGCACCCCGGCCGTGCACGCCAATGGCTTGGCGGCCTGTCTGGACTATAGCGTGGCCAGAGGTGGCCAGCTGATGGCTTACCGCTGGGAAGGCGAGCCTCGGCTCGATGCGGCCCACTTCGTTAGCGTCCCGGCTCTGGGTTGATGCCGGCGGGACGGACGGGATCGGGAAGGGCGCCACCTTAAAACCCCCGAGCCATCGCTCAGGCGGGAAAGCTGGTGCATGCCTATCAAACTCAGCCCGCGGAAGTCATCCCTGAGGATGGCAGGCATCCCAGTGTCATGCTTATGGCATATCAACAGGGGGTGGCGAGAACGATGGCGAGCCAGGGATGCTGGGGGGCTCGCCGCATGAGTCCGCTTTCCTCAAGCACCGCATTTTCGTTCGGTCTCTTATCCTTAATTTGACCCGGTGCGCGGCAAGCCTCGGCCTTCAGGCCGGGGAAGGGTGTCAAGATTTGTACAATGACTTTGTGGCCTTCTCGTCGCGCCCGTTTACAGCATCAGGGCACTTCCTTTCCGGCGCCGGCTTCCCGGATTCGGTACCAGTCTTCTGCGTCGAGTCGGACCATTAGTGCCGCAACTGCATCCCGGATGGCCTCGATGCGTCCCGACCCGGTAATGGGCCAAGGAGCGGATGGGTGGCGCAAGATCCACGCATAAGCCAGTGTGGTAACGCTGACCCCGTATTTGTGTGCCAGCGCTGCCAAGACGGTGCGAACTCGCACCGACTGCACATTGCTCTCCGTAAACAGGCGGCCGCCGGCCAGCGGAGACCAGACCATCGGCCGCACTCCGAGGTCCAGACACTGGTCCAAGGTGCCGTCGTGCAGCGCGTCAAGGTGCAATGGTGATAGCTCGATCTGGTTGGTCGTTAATGGATAGCGGCCGTGGAGCAACTTGAACTGCGACGGCCTGTGATTGGACACGCCGAAGTGCCGCACCTTGCCTGCCCGCCTGAGCGCGTCAAAAGTCCCGGCCAGTTCCTGCGGGTCCATCAGCGCGTCGGGGCGGTGGATCAGCAGTAGGTCGATGTGATCGGTGTGCAGCGCTTTCAGCGAATGATCCACCGATGCGATGACGTGTGCCCTCGAGGTGTCGTATGACTTGATGGTGTGTTCCGGGCGGTTGCCGGAAACCAGCTTGATGCCGCACTTGGTGACGAGCTGCATGCGATCGCGCAAGCCCGGCGCGGTTGCGAGCGCTTCGCCGAACAGACTTTCCACCCGGTAATCGCCATAGATGTCCGCGTGATCAAAACTGGAAACACCCAGTTCGAAGCATTCTTCAATCCAGCGGATGCGTGCGGCGACGTCCATGTTCCACTCGGCCATGCGCCAGGTACCAGCGATGATGGGGGAAAGACAGGGCCCACCGGCGGACGGCGAGGTGGGGGTAAGGAGGGTGTCCATTTCAAAATCCTTGTCTCGAGTTGTGCACCGTCACACAGGGGGCGGCCGTTCCTCACGGATCTGCCGTCCCCCGCCTATCGGCTTAGCTGGGTGGCTCAGACCCTGACCGGTTCGCCCGAGCGGGCGCTGGCGTAGATCGCGTCGAGGATTTCCATCACGATCAGTCCTTCCTCGCCGGGCGCGGGGTGAGGGTGTCCGGACAGGATGGCCTCGGCGTACTCGTACATCGCTGACGGCGCCTTGATGGTGGGCGGGTGAAGGAGCATGTCAAATTGGGCGCCGTTCTGCTCCATGAACACGTGCGCATCGAAGGTGTAGCCCTCATTCAGGTTCTTTTGTAGCAGGCCCGCCTTCGTGCCCAAGAGGCGTGTCTCCATCAGTTCTGCTTCCTGGATGTTGGCCGCCCACGACGCCTCGAGCGCCAGCGTCGCGCCGTTGTCGAAGCGGATGTGGGCTGCGGCCAGGTCCTCGACGTCGAAGGCCTTGCCCGACTGTTCGGCCAACCCGCGGGCGATCGGGTCGTAGGTGCTGCCCATCACCCAGGTCGGTTTCGGGTAGCCCATCAGCCACAGTGCCAGGTCGAGCCGGTGTACGCCCAGGTCGATCAGCGGACCGCCGCCGGCTAGTGCCTTGGTGCCAAACCAGCCACCGAAGCCTGGCATGCCGCGCCGGCGGTGCCATACGGTGCGGCCGAAATAGAAGTCGCCGAACAGGCCGGCGTCGACCTGCGCCTTCAGCGCCCGCGACTGAGCGGAAAAACGGTAAGAAAAATTGATCATCAGCCGCTTGCCGGCGCGTTGCGCGGCAGCGAGCATCGCCCGGCCTTCGTCGGCGTTCATCGCCATCGGCTTTTCGCACAGCACGTGACAGCCGACCTCGAGCGCAGCCAGCGTCAGCGCCTTGTGATACTTGTTGGGCGTGCACACGCTCACCACGTCGAGCGCTTCGGTGGCCAGCATCGCCTCGGCACGGTCGTAGCGCGCCTTGATGCCGTACTGCTCGCCTACCCGGGCGAGCCGCTCGAGGTCGGGGTCGGCGATCGCCACCACATCTGCGTTCGGGTGCTGCTGCCAGCCCTCGATGTGCAAGCGCCCGATCCCGAGGCCGATCACACCGACGCGCAACCGCCTACCGTACGCTTCGGCCAGCGCTTCCTTCACTTCCACTTGGTAATCGCCGTTCATTCGATCTCTCCCTTGCCCTGCGGCACACCCACTTTTGCAAATGTCACATTCTTCTTGCTGAGTTTCTCCAACGGTGGCGTCTCCGGGCAGCGGTCGACGAGGTTCACGCGCGGCGCGGCCCACTGTACTGCGTTGGCCAGCACGCGCTGGACGTTAGAGTCGTAATAGGTCGGATAGGCCTCGTGGCCGGGGCGGAAGTAGAAGATACGACCGTGACCGCGCTCCCAGCAGCAGCCCGAGCGGAACACTTCGCCACCTTCAAACCACGAGATGAACACGGTACTATCGGGTTGCGGGATATCGAAACGCTCGCCATACATTTCCTCGTACGGCAGCTCGAAATACTCCGGCAGACCGGCGGCGATCGAATGGGCTGGTTCCACCACCCACAGCCGCTCTTTCTCGTCCGCCTCGCGCCATTTTAGTGAGCAGTGAGTGCCCATCAGGCGGCGAAAGATCTTGGAAAAGTGACCGGAGTGCAACACGATCAGCCCCATGCCTTCCAGCACGCGGCGCTGCACGCGCTCGACCACCACATCGCTCACTTCGGCATGGGCCTTGTGGCCCCACCAGATCAGCACGTCACAACCGGCCAGACGCTCTTCGCTCAGGCCATGTTCCGGATCATCCAGCGTGGAGGTGGAAATTTCTAGCGGCAGCGCCCCTGGGTTGAGCGCCGGGGTTTCCTTCAGTGCAGCGGCGATCACCGCATGCAGGCCGTCCGGATAGATAGTACGAACAGCCTGGTTCTCGCGCTCATGGCGGAACTCGTTCCACACAATGACAGAAATCTTGTTTTTCACAGCTATCCTCTTGAGAGTGGTGGACGGCGCCGATCTAGCGCCGAGATGCCGGTTACTGCTGCAACCAGCCCCGCTAGCAATTAAGATGCTAGTGGCTACCTGGCTACCGTCTCAATTGGATTCGCTGCGACAAAACTGCAAACAATGCTAAAAAACCTGGATACTCGCCTACATGCCGCTGATGCCCACGGCCAAGTGAACAAAGCCCGCTTATCTGCGCCGGATTTGGCGCACCACATGCGTAGGGACTTGGCCAATGCGCTGCATGATCTGGCCGTAGGCAAGCCGCCGGTGAAGCAACCGGTGGCGGAAGGCGAATGGGTGGAACGCGGTGCTGGCCACTTCCATCTGGCGCCGGAACTGTTCGTGCAACTTTCCGGCTGGAGCCTGTTCCGCTTCCCGCAAGGCGAACTGCGGTTGCAGGCCGGCGAGCTGTTGTTGTTACCACCCAAGTTACAACATATGGAACAAATCGGCAGCGAGGAAGAAACGCCATTCAGTAACTTGGTAATCTATGCCGAGCACAGCGCCTTCTCCTGCCATTTGGCAAATGAGAAGGCTCCGGGCGAACCCGGCATCCTTCATCTGGAGGCCGGTCACCATCCGGAGGCACAGCACATCCAGCATTGGCTGACCGACGCGGCTAGACTCGGACGGCAGCTCCGCAGCATTGAACAAGCAGGCTGGCGCGCTGCGCAGATACGTGCGTTGGTTTTGGCGGCGGGTGCCGGGGTGATTCGCGCGCTGGATGATCTGGCGGCAGAGCCCCGGCTGGAGCCGCCACTGATAGCACGGTTGCGCGTCCTGATCCACAACCAGTTGGGCGACCACCAATTGAGTGTACGTGGCCTAGCTACCCAACTTGGCTGTACAGCCGATTATCTGTCGCACTTGTTCCGCCAGCACGGCGGCGAGGCGCTGGCCGGCTATATCAACCGGCAGCGAATGGAACGCGCCGCCCATCTCTTGTGCGAAACGCGACTGGCGATCAAGGAAGTAGCCTGGAGCTGCGGTTTCGACGCGCCGAGCTACTTCATCCGCATCTTCCGCAGCCACTACGGGATGACGCCGAAGACGTGGCGCGAGGGCAGGAGGGCGGATGGGCGGTAGTGAGGGGGCAGTGACGACTATCTGGCGCTGTTCTCTTCTCCCTCGTCATCCATGTATTTGAGCACCATCAAATCCACCTTGCCCTTACCGTCCACCACGTTGATGCCGACATCGCTTTCTTCATCAAATTGTACGGGATACCCCTGCCTTCAGGTCGGGAAGGGATAGCGCGCCGTGGGTACTCGAGCGCCTGCAGGTCAAAGCGCACCAGCTCGCTGGACAGTGCCGTCACTGGGGCCCAGCGCTGCAGGCGCTTTACCACGCCAAGGTGGTATCGACACGGTATTGCAGCGACGGTGCCAGCCAGCCAGCCAGCCTGTCGGGCGGGAAACCGCAGCCCGGATCGCCTGTGCAGTGAACGGTGCAGCAAGGCCGTCAGCAGCAGGATCCCGCCGAAGTGACTCAGGGTCGGCTCCATGCCGCGACTGAGCGCCGTAGGAATCTCCACCCTTTAGGGAGGGGAGGATGTCAACGAAAACGCCATGACGAAAGACTCGTACGGCGCCAAGCTCACCCGCTCATCCAAGCGGTGGCGTAGCGAGTAGTTACCGATCAACCCCTGGCCCTCTATACCGGTCAACTCTGTCGGCAGGTCCAGTTCCACCGGCTGAGCGCTGAAGTTATTGAGCACCAACAATCTCTGCTCACCGAGACGGCGCTGATAGGCGAACACCTGCGGATGCTCCTCCAGCAGCTGCTGATAATCGCCATACACCATCACCTCCGATTCCTTGCGCAGGCTGATCAGGCGCTGGTAATGGAAGAAGATGGAGTCCGGGTCGGCCAACGCCGCCTCCGCATTGACTTGGCGGTAATTGGGATTGAGCTTTAGCCATGGTGTACCGTCCGAAAAACCGGCGTTGAAACTATCATCCCACTGCATCGGTGTGCGCGCGTTATCGCGGCCGTTGGCGTAGATCCCTTCCATCATGTCGACGTGCGGCACGCCGGCGTCAGTGCGCTCGCGATAGAAATTGAGCGATTCGATGTCCTGATAGTCATCGATCGAATCGAAACGCACATTGGTCATGCCGATCTCTTCGCCCTGGTAGATATAGGGCGTGCCCTTGAGGCAATGCAAGGCGGTGGCCAGCATCTTGGCCGACTCCACCCGGAACCGGCCTGGATCGCCATATTTGGACACAGCACGCGGCAGGTCGTGATTATTCCAGAACAGCGAATTCCAGCCGCTATCGGCCAACTCGGTCTGCCATTTGGCGATGATTCGCTTGAATTCGACCAAGTCGAACGGGCGCGGCTTCCATTTGCCGTGCTCGGGGTCCCACGTCTGCGTGACGTGCTCGAACTGGAACACCATCGACAGTTCCTCGCGCGCCGGGTCGGAATACATCCTGGCGATCTGCGGCGTGGCGCTCCAGGTTTCGCCCACTGTCAGCACGTTGCGCGGACCGAAGCTGGCGCGGTGCATTTCCTGCAGCAGTGGGTGCAGACGCGGACCGTTGGTGAGGATCTTATCGTCCACCTGCTTGCCGATCAGATCGATCACGTCCATGCGGAAACCGCCGATACCCTTGTCCAGCCACCAGTTCATCATCTGGTGCACTTCCTGCTGCACCGCCGGATTTTCCCAGTTGAGGTCGGGCTGGCGTTTCGAAAACAGGTGGAAGAAATACTCGCCGCTGGCTTCATCGAATTCCCAGGCGCTGCCGCCGAAGAAAGAACGCTGATCGTCCGGTGGCGAGCCATCCGCCTGCGGCTTGCGCCAGATGTAGTAGTCGCGGTAGGGGCTGTTCGGCGAGGACTTGGCGGCGAGGAACCAGGGATGCTCGTCCGAAGTATGGTTGACCACCAGATCCATCAGGATGCGGATATCGCGTTTGGCCGCCTCGGCGATCAACCGCTCTATTTCGGCCAGGGTACCGAATTCGGCGGCTATATCCTGATAATCGGCAATATCGTAGCCATTGTCGTCCATCGGCGATTTATATACTGGCGACAGCCAGATCAGGTCGATGCCGAGCTTTTGCAGGTAATCCAGCTTGCCGATGATGCCGGCCAGATCTCCGATGCCGTCGCCGTTAGCATCGCAAAAACTACGTGGGTAGATCTGGTACACCACGGCGTCGTGCCACCATTGTTTGTTCAAAGTAGTAGAAACCTTGGTATTCACAGTCTTTTTCTCTCCTATTCGCCGGTGTATCAATCATCTTCCTGGATAACCCGTATCAACGAGAAAATGCTAGCGCCAGACGAGCGGCAGGCTCAATGAAAATTGCTGCGAAAAAACTGCAAATAATAATAAAAAACCTGGATTTATGATTTTTACCAAAAACAGCATTAGGCGCCGCAATACGCCATATGGTGGCGGACCAGTTGCAGAAGAATTCTTCCGTTCCATTGAACATTTGCCCGCGTATTCCCCCTCCTAGCCGCTTCCTCCTGAGCGCCGCGAAATCGAGAGGAGGGGGTCAAGCGGGCGGGATGGTTTGGCCTTTACATGGTCACCGACCCAACCTGTCGCTCATGGTTAAACCCTCGCCGAAACCCGGCTTGTGTCCTGATTCTTTGTCGCTCTCTTTTCTCCCTCCTAGTGGTCCGCTGTCGAATGTTTCGATTGTTAATGCCGGTGCGGGTTTTCGAAATTCCGGGTTAACAAGCAAGCGGTTTGATGGCAGCGCCAGATAGGGCGCATGCCCTGCTGCGTTGGCTACTCGGTTTGGCGACATGGCGGTCCTAAAACAACAAAAGACCACAATTGCAAGGACATGGAGATAGAGAATGGAACTGAAGTTGGCTTGTATCGCACTCGCTGGCCTGTGCTCCAGCGCGGCTTTCGCCGATGTTTCGATCACAGGCAAGATTTCCGGTGCCTACGCCTGGAGCAAGAGCGTGAACGGCACCTCACTCAACGGCGTGAAGGATGCCGAGTCGGAAATCGACTTCGCCGGCCGCGAGGATCTTGGCAATGGCCTGAAGGCCATCTGGCAGATGAACAACAATGTGCATATCGCAGACTCACCGCTTGGCACCAGCGCTAGTAACGATACCTTTGCTTCTGGCGATACCTGGCTCGGCCTGTCCGGGGGATTCGGCGCTGTCAAGCTCGGCCATGGTGTCAACGCTTATGGCGATGGCTATTGGAACGGTTATTTCTATGATCTGGGTGACCACGGCCCGGACAAGGGCGTAGGTGGAGTGATCGGAAAAGGCGATGCCGGCGGCCAGAAGGGCGCGATCAAGTATGAAACGCCCGCGTTTGGCCATGTCAATGCCGCAGTCAGCTATGCGACAGCGGAGAATGCTGGCTCCAGCAACGGTAATGCCTGGGCGCTAGGGGCCAACTGGGAAGAGGCCATGTTCGGCGTGCATGTCGGTTATACCCGTCAGGCGCTGGTGGATGGAAGCCAGAACGATGCCGGCCACGTAACCGACTGGGTGTTGGCGGGCAAGGTGATGCCGTTTGCCGGCCTTATCCTGAGCGCGGAAAATGATCACTCAATCCTGTCCAGCAATGCACTGACCGGCTCGGTGTTGTCCTTTGCCGTGCCATCCAGCAAGGGAGCGCAAAACAGCCTGTCCCTACGTGCCGAATACAAGCCGAAGCGGCTGGCGCTACGTGCAGGTTACATCCACACCCACAACTACGAGTATGACTGCAATGTGAAGCACAACGAGTATCTGCTCGGCGTTAGCTACGACCTGTCCAAGCACTCCAGCATGTTTGCCGAATACTTGCACAGCAAGGTGGACAGCAACGCCCAAGCCAGCGAAGGAATGGAACTCGGCCTGCGGGTTACCTTCTAAGCGCCATCCATTTCAAGGTGGTCATCCCCACAGCGATAACCTCCCTGCTGCATCAATGCACGAGAAGGACAGAAGGGATGTGACAGGAATTGCTGAAAAGGTTTGAGCGGCAGGCGCCAGCGAGCGTGATGGCACCGCATGGTGCTGGAGTAGACGCTACCCCCACACTGGATTGATGGGTGTTAGAGGCTAGCCGCCAGCGTCAGTACCTGCTCGAGTGGCTGATGTCCACCGTAGTGGAGTTGATGTTGTTGGTGACACTGGCGCCGTGTCCATCGCTGCACGCGGCCGTGCGCAAGATGCAGAGCAGTTGCCGGTCTCGCTGACGGCTCGTACGAGAAGGTCAATCGAACCGAGCCTTAGATACTGCGTGCGCTGGTGTAAGGCAACGCCGCGCGCCTGGTGCCGCGAGGACATCGGGGTGCAGCCATACCGGGGCACACGCTGGTGGTCTGCGACCCCGACCGCACCCTGGCCACCGACATCCTGGCCTGCGAGGATGCGCACGAGAGCGAACGCGCGGCCCGGCAAGCAGTGGACCGCCGACCGTCGCTTCTGCACCAGGGCGCTGAATTCAGCGTGCACGAGCATGCGACAAGCCATCCCGCCGTGCTGCATGAGCAGCCGTGGCACGAGGCAGGCCGCTGCGACACGGGCGCACTCCAGGAGTAGGCCATTGGGGTTGACGAAGCCCCTGCCTAGGGGCGCATCCGGCTGCAGCTGGACACGCCCCACACGCCCCCTGAGTCGGACGAGACCCACATCACGCTGTGGGGCAACCTGCCAGAGGCGGTCACGGCTGTGCAGACTGCCCAGCTGTACCGCAAGCACTGGCGCATCGAGGGGCTGTTCGGGCGCCTGGAGTCGGTACTCAACAGCGAGATCCGCATTCTGGCCATCCCAGGGCTGCCTTGCTGGGCTTTGCCACTGCGGTGCTGGCACTGTTCGAGCACTTCGTCCAGAAGGCCCAGCGCGAGGAGGCACCGGAGCTTGATGTTATAGACCTGTCACTTAGCGGTGCATGTCGCCGGCGGCTATAAGGGCAAGCTCACTGCGCTGTCACCGCAGGCGGGGCTGCCGTGGCCCGAGGCAACGCCCCAACACGTGGCGCACGAGCTACTTTGCTTGGCCCAAGCCATCTCATCGCGCAGCGTCGCCACGTCCAAGCGTGGTCCCAAGAGGGACAAGCCCAAGGACTACGTCGATACCGCCCTCGTGCGTAAGTAGGTCTCCATGGCCCGGCTACCAAGCAGCGCGAAGGCTCAAACACCTTGAAAGGGATGATTCTAAGCCCGCGGTCAGACGTCTGTTTTCCCGGTGAAGTTTGTGCCAGATCCTGGCGGCCAGGCGGTTGTTCTCGATCCCCTGTCGGTTTTGTTTCAATTGTTAACGGCGGCAGTTGTTTTTGAAATTCGCGGTTAATCCGGCGGAGGTGTCATCGAAGGGCGACAAAGCCGGAGAGGCAACATGGATACCTTGTATATTGTGCTGACTGAATGAGAGCGGCTGATCGATGACACCCGGCAGATGGCCATGCTGATGCTAGGGGGAGCACGTGATGGCCTGGTGCTAGCGGACTACGCCGGTTTCGTTCGCAATCGCTCCTAAATCAGTAAAATTACAAATAAAACGCTGAGAACGTCAACGCACAAGGAGAGACTGGGCCGTGGGGGAGAAACATCGCATTCTGATTCTGGATGATGATCTGGATGTACGCGAATGGCTGCAAGGTGTCTTCGAAGAGGCCGGCTTTGCAGTGTCCGTCGTGGCGGACGGCAAGGCTATGCAGGAGAAGCTGCGTTCCGCGCCGCACTCGCTGGCCGTGCTCGACCTCAAGCTCAAAGGGGAGGATGGCTTGGCCATTGCGCGCGAGCTGCGAAGGAGTTCGGCCATCCCGATCATCATGATCAGCGGCCAGGGCGACGAGACCGACCGGGTGCTAGGCCTGGAACTGGCCGCCGACGATTTTATCAACAAGCCATTTTCCGCGCGTGAGTTACTAGCACGGGTGCGCGCCCAACTGCGCCGCACCACAGAGCTGTCGATTCCGCGTCCGGCCTCGACCTCCGGAGGCGGGCCGCGCTTCAGTTTCGACGATTGGGTGCTAGATCTGAGCGCTCGCACGCTGACGCGAGGCGGCGGTGAGCACTGTCCGCTGACACAGGGGGAGTTCGCCTTGCTCGCTGCCATGGTGCAGTATCCTTGCCGCATCTGGTCGCGCGATCAGTTGCTGGAGCAAACGCGCGGCTTCGATGCCGATGTGTACGACCGCACCATCGACGTGCTCATCCTGCGGCTGCGCCGCAAGATCGAGCCCAATCCCCAGCAACCCTCCTATATCCGTACCGAGCGCGGCATGGGTTACGTTTTTGCCGCTCCGGTTACCCGATTGTGAAACGCCTGACGCGCTTTTTTTCCTTACTCGGCCTAGTCAGTGTGCGCAGCCGGCTGATCGCCACCTTTTTATTGCTGTTCAGTATCACGCTTGGCGTGGTGGCGGTTGGCGTGCTCGGCCTGCGGGCCAACCAGAAGGCGCTGGACGAGTACGAGGCCTATGTGGTGCCGGAAATCGCGCGCGTGCTCGAATTATCGGAGAAAGTAGCGCAACTGGCGGCGGTGGCACCCGGGATGACCCTGACCGAGAATTCCACCTTGCTGCATGATGATACTGCCTTGCTGAAGGGCTTATTGGGCGATATCCGCCGGCTGTCGCTCGACCTGACCGACAAGGGGGGGCAGCGGCTGGCGATTTCGGAAGAGCTCGACGGCATCGACAATGACCTGACCCGCTTTCTGGTGTTGTCTGGCAAGCAGCGCCAACTCAGGGCTGAAATGGGCGATCTGGGCAATGCGGCGGAACAGATTGGGGCCGGCATCTACCGGCGCCGGGCCGAGATTGCGCAAACCGCCCCGACGCTGCTGAACGTGTGGGTCAATACCACGCTCGGACTGCAAGCGGGCGACCGTGCGGCGCTCGGTATGGCCGAAGGCGATAACGAGGCCCTGTGGCTGCAGGTGACCGCTCGGGGCGAGCAACTGCGCCAGCCACAGTTGGCGGCGGCGCTGAGACAGCTCGATGAAGGCCCGCGCAATGTGTTCGACTTGCGTCGGGAATTCCTGTCGACCGAGGATCAGATCAGCTATCTGGTGGCCCTGATGCGCAGCCATGCCGAGCACCTTAGCAGCAACGCCGCCCATTATGTGGACGAGTTGCGTAGCGTGGCGCGGCAACGGCGCGAGGCCATGCGCCAGGTGGCCATTTCCAGCCAGTACGGGCTGTGGGTGCTGGCCATGGCCGGTGTAGCGCTGGCGTTGGCCGGCATCATCTACGTCGGCCGGGTGCTGCACAAGATTCAAGCGATGACGCGTATCATGGCGCGCCTGGCTTCCGGCGATACCTCGCACCGGATTCCGTCGACCGACCGACCGGACGAGATCGGCGAGCTAGCTCGTGCCTTCGAGGTGTTCCGCAGCAATTTGCTGGAAAAGCATCAGCTGGCGCAGTGGTTGGAGGCACAACGCCGACAGCAGGAAACGGTGTTCAATTCGATGAACGATGGGGTGTCGGTGCACGATGCCCAGGGTTGCCTGGTGGCGTGGAACCCGACCTTCGTCAAATTGCTCGGGCTGCCGGACTCGGCGTTGTGCGTCGGCATGTGTCTGGCCGAACTGCGCCGGGCGGTACCAGCGCCGGCTCGCTGGCGGGCGGTGTCCAGACAGACGGCTACCCGTATCGCCGGAGGCGCAACGCGTATCGCCAGTTCGGCCGAGCTGCACTTGGCCGACCAGCGCATTCTGGAGTTTCATTGCCAGCGCTTGCCAGGGGGCGGATGGGTGGCAGTATCTCGCGACCTGACCAGCCGCCGGGCGGTAGAAGCAGAACTGCGCCAAGCGCAAAAAATGGACGTGCTCGGCCAATTGACCGGCGGCGTGGCGCACGACTTCAACAATTTCCTGGTGGCCATCCTGGGCAATCTGGAGTTGCTGCAGCCTCGCTTGGTGGATAGTCCGGAACTACAGGTCATGGCCGAGCGGGCGCGCCGGGCTGCGGAACGCGCCAGCCGACTGACCCGGCGCCTGTTGGCCTTTGCCCGCCGCCAGCCGTTGCAGGCCGAGGATATTTCGGTTCCGGAGATGCTGGCCGAGATGCTCGATCTGGTCGAATATGCGGCCGGCACAAATATCGAGGTGGTGCTCGCGCCTTGCTGCGAGCCACTGTGGGTCCACGTCGACCGTGGGCAGTTGGAAAACGCCATTCTCAATCTCTCACTCAATAGTGCCGCTGCGATGCCGGCCGGTGGAAGGCTTACGCTGGCGGCCGAATGGGTGGAGGCGCCACCATGCTTGCCTGGGGTGGAGCGCGCGGTAGTGTTAAGCGTGAGCGACACCGGCACCGGCATCCCGCCCATGCTGCTCGACAAGGTGATGGAGCCGTTCTTTACCACTAAGGCGCCGGGCGAAGGCAGCGGGCTCGGTCTGAGCAGCGTATATGGCTTCGTGCGCCAGAGCGGCGGTGATATGCAGATTCACAGCACGTTAGGGCAGGGGACGAGGGTAGAGCTATGGCTTCCGGCTGTTAGCCTGCCGGCCGTTCTGTCTCCGGTCCGACCTAAGCTGCAGGCGCCACCACCACCGGGCGCCCGCGTGCTAGTGGTGGAGGACGATCCAGAGGTGCGCGATACCACGCTGAGCCAGCTTGCCGCACTCGGCGTCGCGGCACAGGCAGTCGACAGCAGCACGGCAGCGCTGGAATGGCTGAGCGCATATGGCCCGGTTGCCTTGGTGTTGTCGGATATTTCGCTCGGCGCTGGCGGCAATGGCATCGCCTTGGCGGCGCAGGTCCGCCGGAGTTGGCCGGGCCAGCGTGTCGTACTGACTTCGGGCTTACCGCAGGAGGTGCACCAGAGCCATCCCGACTGGCGCCAGGACCAGCTTTTCTTGGCCAAGCCGTTCGATCTGGCGGCGCTTGCCGGTTTGCTGAGCTGAGTGTGTGGCACCGCTAGCGGAGAAGTGTTTCAAATGTTAATGCATCCCGGATTTTTCGAAATTGCCGGTTAACTCGCCTGCGGTTTGATGAGATGGCCTGATTGGCCAATTTCAACCGCTCGTGCGGGCCGTCCCCCAGTGTACGCCTGCGTTAACGAGATAAGAGGAGAATCAAGGGATGAAGATCAAGAATGGCATACTGGCGGTAATCGCAGCACTGGCGGCGGGTCATGTTTCGGCGGCAACCCTGCGACTCGAATGCGGTGCGCCGGGGCCGGGCCAGGATGTGTGCATGACCTCGGCCAAGGAATGGGCCAAGAAGACCGGCAACGAAGTGCAGTTCGTCGCCACCCCGAACGATTCGAACGAACAGCTGGCGCTGCTGCAGCAATTGCTCGGCAGCGGCTCGGACAAGATCGACGTACTGCAGATCGACGTGGTGTGGCCCGGTATCCTAGCCAACCAACTGCTGGATCTGAAGCCCTACAGCAAGGGGGCGGAAAAGCAGCACTTTGCCAGCATCGTCGCCAACGACACCGTGGGCGGCAAGCTGCTGGCCATGCCGTGGTACATCGATACCGGCATGATGTACTACCGCAAGGACCTGCTCGATAAATACCACCTGAAGGCGCCGACCACCTGGGACGAGATGACCGCCGCCGCCAAGAAGATGCAGGACGCGGAGCGCACGGCCGGCAACGACAAGCTGTGGGGCTACGTCTGGCAAGGGCGTGCCTATGAAGGCCTGACCTGCGACGCGCTCGAGTGGGTGTCGAGCTTCAATGGCGGCACCATCGTCGACCCCAAGGGCAAGGTCACCATCAGCAACCCGAACGCGGCCAAGGCGCTCGACACCGCCGCCAAGTGGGTGGGCACCATCTCGCCCAAGGCGGTGCTGAACTTCTCCGAGGAAGAGGCGCGCGGCGTGTTCCAGTCCGGCAATGCGGTGTTCATGCGCAACTGGCCGTACGCCTGGTCGGTGATGAACCAAGACGGCAGCCCGGTCAAGGGCAAGGTCGGCGTGATGATGCTGCCCAAGGGCGGCAACGGCGGCCGTCATGCCGCTACGCTGGGTGGTTGGCAGCTCGCTGTGTCGCGCTACTCGAAGAACCCTAAGCTCGCGGCCGATCTAGTGATGTACCTGACCAGCGCGCAAGTGCAGAAGTATCGCGCCATCAAAGCCTCGTTCAACCCGACCATTCCGGCCCTGTATCAGGATAAGGACATCATCAAGGCCAGCCCGTTCATGGCCGAACTCTATCCCACCTTCGCCAGCGCGGTACCGCGCCCGTCCACCGTGACGGCCTCCAAGTACAACCAGGTGAGCAACCAGTTCTGGAACGCCACGCACGACGTGCTGTCGGGCAACGCCAAGTCGGCCGAGGCCCTGGCGCAACTGGACGGCGCGCTCAAGCGCCTCTCGCCGAGCGGCAGCTGGAAATAAATCCCCCTCAAGCATAAAGCTCTCGCCGCCGTGGTGCGGCGGGAGCGGTGGAGGTATCTCATGTCGAGCGAATCCCTTTCGCTGCACGGGCGTGCCCGTCGTCGTCCGGCGGACGCCGCCGAACCCGTTTCTTCCTTGCTGCGCCAGCGCCGCCGCCAGGCCTGGCTGTTGGTGCTGCCGGCGCTGCTGGTGCTGGCAGCCATCGCCGGCTGGCCGCTGCTGCGCACGATCTGGTTCAGTCTGACCAATGCGCAGTTGGCCGACCTGACGCAAAGCCAGTTCGTCGGCCTGGACAATTACATCGGTGAAAACGGTGTGATGCGCGATCCGGCCTGGTGGAGCGCGGTGGCCAACACGCTGGAGTTCTCAGTCGTATCGGTGACCCTGGAAACGCTGCTCGGGCTCGGCGTGGCCATCCTGCTCAATACCCCGTCACGTGTGCGCAGCCTGTTGCGTGCCGCCGTGCTGGTGCCATGGGCGATACCGACTATCGTATCGGCCAAGATGTGGAGTTGGATGCTGAACGATCAGTATGGTGTGATCAACGTGATCCTGCAGCAGCTAGGGTTGATTGACCATCCGCTGGCCTTCATCGCCGATCCGGATCTGGCTTTCCCCACCATCATCTTGGTGGATGTCTGGAAAACGACCCCCTTCATGGCTTTACTGATGCTGGCTGCATTGCAGATGGTGCCTTCCGATTGTTATGAAGCCGCACGGATCGATGGCGTGCCGCGCTGGCGAGTGTTCCGCCATATCACGCTACCGCTGATCCTGCCTGGCGTGCTCGTGGCAATGGTTTTCCGCGCGCTCGACGCGTTGCGTGTGTTCGATCTGATCTACGTGATGACCTCCAACAGCCGGCTGACCAAGAGCATGTCCATCTACGTGCGCGAGCAATTGGTGGATTTCCAGCAAGTCGGCTTCGGCTCGGCCTCGGCAATCGTACTTTTCCTGCTGATCTCTATGTTCACACTTGGGTACATGGTTTTCTCTCGTCGCCGCATGCAAGGAGTGTGAGATGAAAAAGCTTTCTGTGGGAACGTTGCTGTACTACGTGTTGGTGGCGGTGGTGCTGGTGATCTGTCTGTTCCCATTCCTGTACACGATCGGTTCTTCGCTCAAGCGCGGCAACGAACTGTTCACCACATCACTATGGCCGGCGCATCCTTCGCTCGGCAATTACGCAACGCTGTTTCATGACCAGCCGTTCGGTGCTTATCTGTTGAACTCTGTTCTAGTGTCCGGCGGCGCCGTCGTGTTGTCGTTGCTGGTTTCTGTGCTGGCTGCCTATGCGCTAGGGCGGGTGCCTTTCCGCGGCCGCGGCGTGCTGATGATGTGCATCCTCGGTGTGTCGATGTTCCCGCAGGTGGCTATCCTGTCCGGCCTGTTCGAACTGGTGCGTTGGCTCGGACTGTATGACCGCCTCGGGGCACTGGTGCTGACCGACCTGATCTTTACGTTGCCCTTCACCATCTGGGTGCTTGTCACCTTCATGCGCGAACTTCCCAAGGAACTCGAGGAAGCTGCATTGATGGATGGCGTTGGCGTGTTCACGTTGATCTTCCGCATCTTCATGCCTCTGCTGCTACCGGCCTTGGCGGCCACATCGCTGCTGGCCTTCATCGGTGCCTGGAACGAGTTTCTGTTTGCGCTCACCTTCACTATTTCGCCCGAACAGCGAACCGTGCCAGTGGCTATGTCTATGATCTCCGGCGCCTCCAGCTTCGAGCTGCCGTGGGGCACCATCATGGCGGCCTCGGTGATCGTGACCGTACCGCTAATCTTTCTGGTGTTGGCTTGCCAGCGCCAAATCGTGTCCGGCCTGACTGCCGGAGCTGTCAAAGGATAAGACCCTATGGATAAGCAACAACAAGAATGGTGGCGCGGCGCGGTGATTTACCAGGTGTATCCGCGTAGCTTTCAAGACAGCAACGGCGACGGCATCGGCGATCTGCCGGGCATCACCGCACGCTTGGAACATATTGCCCGCCTGGGTGCCGAGGCGGTATGGATTTCACCGTTTTTCAAGAGTCCGATGGCTGACTTCGGCTACGACGTATCCGACTACTGCGATGTTGATCCGATGTTCGGCTGCTTGGCCGACTTCGACGCGCTGTTGGCACGCGCCCATGAGTTGGGCCTCAAAGTGCTGATCGACTTAGTGCTGAGCCATACCTCGGACCAGCATCCGTGGTTCCAGGAGAGCCGCGCCAGCCGCGATAACGCGCGGGCCAAC
Source organism: Crenobacter oryzisoli (assembly GCF_030385785.1). Taxonomy (GTDB): domain Bacteria; phylum Pseudomonadota; class Gammaproteobacteria; order Burkholderiales; family Chromobacteriaceae; genus Crenobacter_A; species Crenobacter_A oryzisoli. The sequence goes on along the minus strand of NZ_JAUEDK010000034.1, from coordinate 8,189 downwards.
TGGTACGTATGGGCCGACGCCAAGGCCGACGGCACGCCGCCCAACAACTGGTTGAGCGTGTTCGGCGGCTCATCCTGGCAATGGGACACGCGGCGCGAACAGTACTATCTGCACAACTTTCTGGCCAGTCAGCCCGACCTCAACTTCCACAACCCGCAGGTGCAGGAGGCGCTGCTCGACGTGGCGCGCTTCTGGCTCGACCGCGGCGTGGATGGCTTCCGCCTCGATGCGATCAACTTCGGTACCCACGACGCCCAACTGCGCGACAACCCGCCGCTGCCGACTGAGATGGAATGCCCAGGCGCACCGCGTAGTAACCCGTACACGCACCAGCGGCACCTGTACGACAAGACCCAGCCGGAGAATCTGCTGTTCTTGGCCCGCCTGCGCAAGTTGATCGACCAATACCCGGGCGCGGTGACCGTCGGCGAGATCGGCGACGATCTGCAATACCCCACGTTGGCGGCTTATACGCGCGGCAACGAGCACTTGCACATGGCGTATGTATTCACGCTGCTGACCGAGGAATGCCGCGCCCCCTACCTGCATCGGGTCATGGCCGAGTTTCTAGACGAGGCCGGCGATGCGTATGCCTGCTGGTCGCTCGGTAACCATGACGTACCGCGTATTGTCAGCCGGTGGGAACAGCTCGGCGGGTCAGCCGAGCTGCGGGGACGGTTGCTGTTGGCTTTCCTGCTATCGCTGCCAGGTGCGGTATGTATGTACCAAGGTGAGGAGCTAGCGCTACCGGAGGCCGAAGTGCCATACGAGCTGCTGCAGGATCCGTATGGCAAGGTGATGTGGCCGGAATATAAGGGGCGCGACGGCTGCCGCACGCCGATGGCGTGGGACGCTAGCGCTAATGGCGGTTTCAGCGACGGCATGCCGTGGCTGCCGGTGGCGGCGGAGCATATCGAACGGGCGGTGGCCGGGCAGGAAGCGCAAGTCGATTCGACGCTGGCATTTTATTGCCACCTGATCGAATGGCGCCGCGCCTACCCTGTACTGCGCCATGGCAATCTTCACTTGCTCCCGGCACATGAGCAAGTGCTGGCATTCGAGCGCGAGCATGACGGCGAACGCGTGCTCTGCGCCTTCAATCTGTCCGACCGTCCGGCCCGTTACGAGCTGCCGCTGCGTTGGCAGCTGGAACATCTGAACGAAGCTGGTTTCCAGGCCGAGACCGTCCTTGGCGCCATCGAACTGCCGCCGCTGCAGGCAGGCTTTGCCCGCATCGTGGAAGGAGTGTAAGTATGAGCACGATCCAATTATCCGGCGTCCAGAAAGGCTTCGGTGCCACGTCGGTGCTGTCCGGCGTCGATCTCACCATCGAGCAGGGAGAGTTCTGCGTATTCATCGGCCCGTCCGGCTGCGGCAAGTCCACCCTGCTGCGTATCATCGCTGGTCTGGAAGATCCGAGCGACGGCGACATCCGCATCGGCGGTGTCCGCGTTAATGACCTGGAGCCGGCCAAGCGCGACGTGGCCATGGTGTTCCAGAGCTATGCACTCTATCCGCACATGACGGTGAAGCAGAACCTCGAGTTCGGCCTCAAGCACCAGAAGCTGCCGGCGGCCGAGATCGACAAACGGGTGGCTGCGGCAGCAGAGTCGCTGCACCTGACCCCGCTGCTGGACCGCAAGCCAGGCGCGCTATCCGGTGGCCAGCGCCAGCGCGTGGCGATCGGCCGCGCCATCGTGCGCAAGCCCAAGGTGTTCCTTTTCGACGAGCCGCTGTCCAACCTGGACGCCGCGCTGCGCGTGAAGACCCGGGTGGAGATCGCCAAGCTGCACCGCGAGCTCAACTCGACCAGCATGATCTATGTGACACACGACCAGGTGGAGGCGATGACTCTGGCGGACAAGATCGTGCTGTTGCGCCCGCTCGCCGGTCAGGAGCACTTGGTCAGTATCGCCCAGGTCGGTTCGCCGCTGGAGCTTTACCACCATCCGGCCAACCGCTTTGTGGCCGGCTTCATTGGCTCGCCGTCGATGAACTTCATCGCCGGCAAGGTGGCTGCACTGGGCGATGGTGGAGTGGTGACAGATGTGGCCGAGCACAAGCTCAACGTGGCGGTCGTGCCGGGGGCGCTCAAGGCCGGTGATGCGGTGACGCTGGGCATTCGGCCCGAACATATCGAACTCGGCAGCGGTTCGCTTAGCGGGGAGGTGGTCCACGTTGAGCATCTGGGCGAACACGCCTACGTTTATCTCAATACCGCGCTGTCCAACCAGCCGCTGGTAGTCAAGAGCGCTCGCCACGACATCGAACTCGGCTCTCGGTTACGGTTCAGCCTGCCCACCACCAGCCTGCACCTGTTCGATCGCGACGACGTGGCGTTGCCGCGTTTGGTTGGCAAAGGCCGAATGGCCGCCCAGTTGATGGAGCTGTCGGCAGGTAAATAACTGCCCGTCCGGCGGATTCGGATGGATCGCCCTCTTGGGATGGTCCATCTAATTGCTTGGAAAGGCCATGGCTGTGCGCCGGTTGAATGATCTTTGCACATGAGGAGAGCCTGATGTCCAACTATAGTTTGGCATCGCTGCGAGTTGAGATCGATTCGATTAATGAAGAGATCATTCGTCACTTAGCCAAACGCTTCCACTGGCGGCACAGATTGGTGTGTTCAAGGCTCAGCAGCATCTGCCCCCAGTTGATTCCGAGTGTGAAGCACAGCAAGCCAATGTACGCAGAGCCGCAACATGGTGAAGGTCGTGACTCGGCACGTGTGGGAAGGCTTTACGATACCAACCGCTTGAGCGATGCCGGTAAGCGGATCTATGCGTGCCGGAAAGAAACCGTCGAACGCAGCTTTGCAGACGCCAAGGAACTTCATGGGCATCGCTATGCGCGCTTTCGTGGGTTAGCGCCAAGGTAATGGGGCAGTGCCTGCTATCAGCGACCTGTCAAAACATGAAGCAGATACCGCTGCTGCTGGCCCGCCGAGTGGTGGCTTTACTTGGAAGAATCCCGGGCCTCAAAGTGCCGATGAGGGAGTTGGCGTGGTTGCTGACGCAAATCATCCGGCATTGCTTCGCAATCCCGAGAAACGTCCGGTTGGCCTGATGAATCAGAAGGCAGCCAAAAAGACTGCCCCCCACCAAAAGTCGGGGGTACATCAACGGTCTGAAGCCGCCTAGCGGCGGCTTTCACAGTTGGCTGTGGGATGAGGGATTACTGACCATGCTGATGCATGGCGTGCAGGTATGCCTCATCAGCATTGCGCAGGCATACATCCTTCTGAAACTTGCTCATGTTGTCGCAGGCAAGCTTGGTAGCGATGTACTGTTCAGTCGCCTGATGCATTCCACCCGCCTGCTGGCACCCAGCTGCAACCGCCGGCCCCGCAAGCAAGGCACTGATGATCAAGCCGAACATTAGACCCTTGGTCATGGTGTGCTCCTTGGTTGATGATATGGGAATGGGTAATGACTTAGGCATAACTAACCGGTTATCAGCACTCTATTCCCGTGTTAGTTCGCATTTCAATTAAATACCATCTGGGGGCGCTAAATAAAGTTCGTGGCGGCAATCCGCGCATGCTCACGCGAAAGGGCTTTGTTATGTAATTCAAATTCGTTGCTTGAATCGAGCTTGATATACGAAAAAATTGCGCGCAGAGTGGCGAGATTTACCATCGTAATTGCTTTGTTTTGCGCATTGTTATGCCTTTGTGCAACAAAACTCTCCACCATCATCCACGCCATCGAGGCCAATATGCCGGCGGTGATTTACGGCAATGTGCTGAACGACGCTTTGATCGATAACCTGCCGGCCGGTTGCTGCGTGGAAGTGCCATGCCTGGTGGACGGCAGCGGCGTTCGCCCAACCCGCGTCGGCAAGCTGCCGCCGCAACTGGCTGCGCTGATGCGCACAAACGTCAATGTGCAAGAGCTCACCGTAGAGGCGGTGTTGACCGGCAAGCACGAGCACGTGTACCACGCAGCCATACTCGACCCGCACACGGCGGCTGAGCTGGATGCCGGACGCATCTGTGAGATGGTGGATGCTCTGCTGGAGGCGCACCAGCCGTATCTGCCGCCGGCATTTTTTGCATGAGCCCACGCCGCCCAGCCGCTGCAACAGCCGGGCGGCTGTTCGGGGGCAATAAGAAAGTTCCAAATGTCCAAACCGACCGCCACTCCGGGTCTTTTTCGGCTGACCTGGCCGATCCTGATTGAAACGCTGTTACACGTAGGCACTGGTACTGTCTCCACCTTGATGGTGAGCCGTTTGTCCGACCAGGCGGTTGGTGCGCTCGGCGTTGCCAATCAATTGCTGGCTATGGCCATCACCTTGTTTCAGGTCGTGGCAATCGGTTCGGTGGTGGTCGTGGGACAGCGTCTTGGCGCTGGAGACCGGGCTGCCGTACAACGCGCGGCGACGGTCGCTCTCGCTATCAATGCCTTGCTTGGGCTGGTGGTCGGGCTCGTGTTGGCCGGTATGGCGCCGAGCCTGTTGGCGTGGATGAATCTGCCAACCGCCATGCAGCCGGAAGCGGGGCTTTACCTGCGAGTGGTCGGAGCGGGCATTGTGACGGAAGCGCTCATGTTGTCTCTGTCGGCTATTTTGCGCGCACATGGCCATGCTCGTGACGGGATGGTGGTGACCTTTGGCGTTAATGTGCTGGTCATGCTCGGGAATGCATTGCTGATCTTCGGCTTGGCTGGGTTACCCAAGCTCGGTGTCCTGGGCGCAGCCTTGTCGACCCTTGGTGGACGTGCCGCAGGCCTGATCGCGTTGTATTGGCTATTCCGCCGCCGGCTCGGCTTTGCTCCATCACGCCGCTACATCGAATCGGACTGGCGTAATCACCTTGCCCGGATTCTGGCGATCGGCTTGCCGGCTGCAGGCGAAATGTTGTCGTGGAGCGGAATGTTCGCGCTGGTGACCAGTTTTACCGCGCGGCTTGGGCACACCGCGCTGGTGGCGCAATCCTATACCTTGCAGATCGTATGGCTGATGGTGACCTTCGTGCAGGCGCTCGGAGCGGCCACCGAGATCATCACAGCTCATCTGGTGGGGGCCGGCAATTTGAACGAAGCCTATCGCCAACTTTTGCGCAGCCTTCGGCTGGGCTTAGGCGTGACGCTCCTACTGGCCGGGCTGGTCACCATCGGCGGGCGTACCTTTATCGGCTGGTTCAGCCAGGATGGCGAGGTGATTGATTTGGCCGGCCATGTATTGGCATTGTCGCTGCTGCTGGAAACCGGGCGGGTTTTCAATATGATCGTTATCGGCGCACTGCGCGCCGCCGGCGATGCACGTTTTCCTTTCCACATGGGGTTGGTTTCTATGTGGGGAATTGCCGTGCCATTGGCCTGGTTGTTTGGTTTAAAGCTCGGTTGGGGACTGGTGGGGATCTGGCTGGCTCTGGCGGCAGACGAATGGATACGTGGTTTGACCATGCTAGCGCGCTGGCGTAGCCGGGCTTGGGTTGGGAAGGCTTTGGTTCATGGGCAGGGGTGATTTACCTTGCTGGCAGAGAGTCCAGGCCCTGCCGGCTTCTAGCCTGATCCCCCGGTCTCCAGGTTGGTGATGAGAGGTCTTGTTGATGCAAGTCACACCCTGCTTGATGTGACCATAAATCGTCACTTTCACATATTGCCGGGAAGAGTATTTTATATTTGAGGTAAAAATGATGAATTCCTTACCTGTTTTCGTCTCTGCTGGCGAAGCATTGTCAGACATGATCCGCACGGGGGCTAATACCTGGAAGAGTAAGGTGGGCGGTGCCCCCTGGAACGTGGCACGTATCATGGCCAGTTGGGGCGTTCCTTCTGGATTTGCCGGAGCGGTGAGCCTCGATTGCTTTGGCGAAGAACTGGCAGCCTGCAGCCGTTCGGCCGGTTTGGATACTCGCTTCCTCCAACAGGTCGATGCGCCTCCGCTTTTGGCCATGGTGCATAAGGTGCATCCTCCAGAATATTTCTTCATCGGGGAGAACAGTGCCGACCTGCACTTCACACCCGAAGCATTGCCATCAGGATGGATGGAATGTGTGCGTTGGGTGCATATGGGGGGCATTAGTTTGGCTCGTCCTCCCCTCTCCAATAAATTACTGGAAATGGCACATGCCCTGAAAGCATCGGGGGTATGTATCAGCTACGACCCGAACTTCCGTACAGTCATGGATGAGCGCTATGATTTCGTATTCCAAGAAATGACGAAATTGGCCGATGTGATCAAGGTTTCCGACGAAGACCTGCATGGCCTATTCCGACATCATGATGCGACTGCTGGGCTGGCTACATTACGCACTTGGAATCCTGAAGCGATGGTGTTGTATACGCTAGGTGCAAAGGGAGCCCATTTGTATACCGCGCAAGCAGCCGCATTTATGGCACCGCCCAGCATTGAGGTAATCGACACGGTGGGTGCCGGCGATGTCAGTATCGGCGGGTTGCTATTCAGCTTGCAACATCACGCCGACCGCACGCTAGAAGAGCATTTGGCTTTTTCGGTCGCATCTGGCGCGGCTGCCTGTTTGCAAGCGGGGGCGAATGTGCCAGATATGAAGGTTGTCGAGCGGCTGTTTGCCAGCTTGATCCAGGAGTCAGTCGAAGGGCCGGATAATCAGGGCGTCCGCACTCGGGCGTCATAAAGCAGTAAGCCCGAGCAGCCTCGCCCGGGTATCGTCATCCCAAGCTGCCGCCTTGCGCTTCAAGCGCATGCTCATCTTGCCGTTTCTCCCCATCGGCACCGGCCGGACCAGGTTCAGCACGATCTTCCTCAGTAAAGACAGGTTCTGCGGTGCGTGGTCCTTGCGCACCGTGCAGGCATCCTCGCCAAAGCCGACGTCCATCACCCAGTGCAGTTGGTTCTCGATCCCCCAATGGGCACGCACCACCTGCGCCAGTTCTTTGGCATTCAGCTCGCGGGAACAGATGTAGTAACGACGTTCCCATTGCGTCGGCTTGTCGCCGACCTGTCGCCTCGAGTCGATCACGCCCACCGTCCGACACCCCGGCCACGCCTCGGTATCGACCCAGCCTGCTGCTGGAATGACCCGCGCCAACTGCACGACCTGACGGCCATGTGAGGTATCGACAGTCTGGTGCGGCTCCCGTTTGTCGCCGCACTCGATCACCGCCGCCTCCACCGCCTGCAGCAACGAAGGCTGGTTGCCTTTGACTGACAGCAAATAGTCGCCACCCTGCTGACGGATTTGCGCGGCGATATCGCGCTGGCAGCCCATGGCATCGAGGCTGACCAATAACCCCTGGAGATACAGGCTTTCCAGAAGGGTCGGAATCGCCGTGATCTCGTTGCTCTTGTTGTCGACCTTCTCCTGACCTAGCACCAACCCCAGCCGGGTCGCAAAGGCGCTAACCATGTGGATGGCCTGCTCTTTGCCACTTCCAGAACCCCGCAGGGTCTTGCCGTCGATGGCGATCGTGTCACCATGCAGCGCAGGCAGGATGCCAGCCGTCCAGGCCCGAAATGCCGCCTCGAATTGCCTGGGGTCGATCAGCCGGAAGAGGCGCAGAAAGGTGTCTTCCGACGGGATGCCATTCTTGAGCTTCAGGAAGCGGCGCAGCCAATCCTGCTTGTAGCGTGCCCAAGCCACGATGTCCTCAAAGGTATCGACATCTGACAGAACGGCACAGATGGCGATGACCAGAATCTCGCGCAAGTCATGCAAGGTGCCATTGCTTGGGTTACGGGGATCTTCAATTTGTTCAAGGGCTTGCATCAGGCTGATTCCGGGCGCGTTCACGTACTGGCGAGACAAAAGCCGTGAAGTGAACACCAGACGCTGTCGCCGAGCAAGGCGAGTCGACCTGGTTCAGTCATTTATGTCATCCGAGTGCGGAGGCCCTGGCCGGATAATCAGGTGCAGATTGTGGTGTAGCAGGGAGCTAACAACTGTTACTTGAAATTTGCTCCTAGTTGTTTATAACTGCCCACTATGAGCAATCAATATCGAATCAATGAGTTCGCCAAGCGTATCGGTCGAGCGACCAGCACGGTTCGCCGCTGGGAACGAGAAGGCAAACTGACGGCTAAACGGATGCCGTCGGGACACCGTTATTTTGACGAGTCGGATGTTCGCACCATACTAGGTGGTGCACCGGAACGTCGGCTGACGGTGGTGTATTGCCGGGTGTCCCGCGCCGGTCAAAAGGATGATCTGGAATCTCAGATCAAGGCGATGGAAGCGTATTGTCTGGCCGGGGCCATTGCTG
>NZ_JAUEDK010000033.1 GCF_030385785.1 Crenobacter oryzisoli | reverse complement strand
CTGTCAGCCTCTCGCCTCGATTCCCGACCTGTTGGCGCTCCATGCCGCCGACCGCGTCCGTTTCCCCTACCTGCTGCAGTCGTCCGGCGATACCGGCTGGGACCTGCTGCTGGCCCTGCCGCGCGAGCGCCGCGTCTACCAGGCCGGTGACGAAGCGGCGTTTCTCGCCGATCTGGCCGCGCTGCCGCGCGAGGACGTCGCCAATCCGCACGGTTTGCCGTTCACCGGCGGCTGGTTCGTCTACCTCGGCTACGACCTGCTGTCGGCCTTCGAGCCAACCGTGCCGGCGGCGCTGCCGGACAGCTTCCCGATCGCCGCCCTCTCCAGGGTGCCGGCCGCCGTGCTGGTCGACCGCGAGAAGCAGCAGGCCTGGCTGATGGCCGAGAGCGAGGCGGAACGGGTCGAACTGGCGCGCAGCGTCGAGCATGTCCCGCCGTTCCAGCCGCAGCCGGTGGCACTGGCCGCGCTCGAGGAGGATCCGCCGGAGTGGTACACCGACGCGGTGGTGCGGCTCAAGCGCTACATCTACGAGGGCGATGTGTTCCAGGTGAATATATCGCGCGGCTGGCGTGCGACCTTGGCCGACGGCATCGCCGCGCCGGACCTGTTCGCCGCGCTGCGCCGCGCCAACCCGGCACCGTTCTCGGCCTTGGCAGACCTGGGCGACGCGCAGATCGTCAGCTCCTCGCCGGAGCGACTGGTGCGAGTGCGCGACGGCTGGGCCGATACCCGGCCGATCGCCGGCACCCATCCGCGCTCGACCGATCCGGACGAGGACGCCGCGCTGAAACAGCGGCTGATCAGCAGCATCAAGGAGCGTGCCGAGCACGTGATGCTGATCGACCTGGAGCGCAACGACCTGGGGCGCATCTCGCAGCCGGGCACGGTGGAGGTGAACGAGCTGATGGCAGTGGCGAGCTATGCCTACGTGCACCACATCGAGTCGAACGTGCGTGGGCGCCTGCGTGACGACGTCGACACCGTCCAGGTGTTCCGCGCGCTATTCCCCGGCGGCACCATCACCGGCTGCCCGAAGGTGCGCACCATGCAGATCATCCGCGAGCTGGAGAACAGCGCGCGGCGCGCCTACACCGGCACGCTTGGCTACCTCAACCGTGACGGCACGATGGACAGCAACATCCTGATCCGCACCTTCATGCAGGAGGGCAGCCGGCTGCGCTTCCGCACCGGCGGCGGCATCGTCGCCGACTCCGATCCGGAACGGGAACTGCAGGAGACCCGCCACAAGGTGCGCGGGCTGTTGCGCGCGCTCGGCGTGGTGGACTGAGGGGTATCGCGATGATGCTGATCAACGGCCTGCCGGCCGACACCGTGTCCGCTGCCGACCGTGGCCTCGCATACGGTGACGGTGTGTTCCGTACCATCGAACTCGTGGCCGGCCGGCCGCGACTGTGGCGTTGGCATTACGCGCGGCTGCGGGACGACTGCCGCCGCCTGCGCTTGCTGTGCCCGGACGAGTCGCTGTTGCTTGGCGAGCTGGCCGTTTGTTCAGTCAACCTTGAGCGTGCGGTCGCCAAGGTGGTGATCACCCGCGGTGTCGGCAAGCGTGGCTACGCGATGCCCGGCGATGCGATGCCGACGCGGATCGTGTCGGCGGCGGCATGGGGAGGCTATCCGGGGACGTTGGCCGAACACGGCGTGACGGTGCGGGTGTGCGAGTTGCGTCTGTCGCGGCAGCCGCTGCTCGCCGGCATCAAACACCTGAACCGGCTGGAGAACGTGCTGGCGCGCTCCGAGTGGGATGACCCGGCGATCTTCGAAGGGCTGCTGCTCGATGAGGATGGCCGGGTGACCGAAGGGACGATGAGCAATCTGTTCTACGTGCGGGATGGTGTGCTGTGCACACCGAAGCTGGACTTCTGCGGGGTGTCAGGGGCGCTGCGCGCCTGGCTGATGGCTGCTGCGTCGGAAGCCGGATGCCCGGTGTCGGAAACGCGACCCGAGCTTACCGAGCTGCTCGACGCCGACGAGCTGTTCCTCGGCAACAGTCTGCTCGGCGTCGTACCGGTCGCCGAGCTCGCGCAGCGGCGCTGGTCGGCGTTTCCCGTCACGCGCCACTGGCAACGACGGCGGCTCGACGAAAACTAGGGCTCGCCATGCTTAGGCGCGGATCTTCGAGCCCGATTGGAACAAGGACGCCATGGCATCAGCCGTGGCGTTTTTCATGGCACCGGCGGTGCATCGAACGGCACGAACCATTCAAGATGGCGGGCCGGGGCTGCTGGGTCGATACCGTGGCGCAGCAGTGCGGCGTCGAGTGCACGGGCGAAGGCATCGGTGTCGGTAATGCCTTCGTATACTTCCATCCAGGTGAGCGCGTCGTCGCGCCGGTGCAGCAGGCGGGCATCGGCGCCGGTCTGCCAAGCCAGCTCCGCCTGCATCGCGGTGAGCCGGTGAAACAGCGCCGTGTCCGGCGCGGCGAGCTTGAAATACACGTACAAGGAACTACGCGGGCGTGCCATCGGCGACCTCGGGGCGGGAAATCGCTTATGATACCTGTCCAACAAAGAGACAGAAGAGGAATGAGCGTGCAGCGGGTGGAAACGGTGGTGATCGTCGGCGTCGGCCTGATCGGCGGTTCTTTTGCGCTGGCGGCCAAGCGTGCCGGCCGGGTCGGTCGGGTGATCGGCGTCGGCCGCTCCGAGAAGAACCTGCGCCGCGCGCTGGAGCTGGGTGTGATCGACGAGGCGAGCCAGGATGTGGCCGCTGCCTGCTCCGCCGCCGATCTGGTGCTCGTTGCGACGCCGGTTGGCCAGATGGCACGGGTGTTCGACGCGATCGCGCCGGTGCTGCCCGCCCATGCCATCGTCACCGATGCAGGCAGTACTAAGGGCGACGTGGTCGCACTGATGCGCGCGCACCTGCCCAGCCATCTGGCGCGCTGTGTGCCGGCGCATCCGATCGCCGGCTCTGACCTGTCCGGCGCTGCCGCCGCGCAGTACGGCCTGTACGAGAACCGCAAGGTGGTGATCACGCCGTTGGTCGAGACTGCGCCAGACGCGGCCGAACTGGTCGCCGAGCTGTGGCGTGCCTGTGGCGCCAACGTACACCAGATGGGCCCCGACGAGCACGATGCGGTGTTCGCCACCGTTAGCCACCTGCCGCATCTGTTGGCGTTCGCCTACGTCGGCATGGTCGCCGACAAGCCCGACGCGGTGCGCTGTTTCGACTTCGCCGCCACTGGCTTTCGCGACTTCACCCGCATCGCCGGCAGCCACCCGGAGATGTGGCGCGATATCAGCTTGGCCAACCGCGACGCCTTGCTCGCCGAGCTGGCGCGTTATCGCGCCAACCTCGATGCCTTGACCCGCCTGGTGGAGGCCGGCGCCGCCGACGAGCTGAACGACTTCTTCGAGCACGCCCGCGAGGCGCGCGTCGCCTGGCATCAGCGCTTCCTGCGCAATAGCTGACCCCGGTTTTTGAGGCAGGCCGTCCAACCGGATGGCCGGCTTTGTCACCCCCGCGTTTTGGTCAACCCTAGACCGGAAAACGCGTTATTCCACAAGAATAAGGAGACACCATGCAGCCTGTTGTCCTGATTACCGGCGCGAGCCGCGGCATCGGCGCTGCCACCGCTCGGCTGGCGGCGAAGGCCGGCTACGCGGTCGGCGTCAATTACCTGCGCGATAGCGCTGCCGCCGACGCGGTGGTGGCCGACATCGTTGCTGCTGGCGGACGTGCCGTCTCGCTCAAGGCCGATGTGTCGGACGAAGCGCAGGTGGTGGCGATGTTCGAGCGCTGCGACGCCGAGCTCGGCCCCTTGTCGGCGCTGGTCAACAACGCCGGCGTGGTGTCGCCGCAGGGGCGGCTGGAGGACTTCGACGCGGCGCGCTTGCAGCGAGTGATGGCGATCAACGTAATAGGCAGCTTCCTGTGCGCGCGCGAGGCGGTGAGGCGGATGTCAATCCGGCATGGGGGGCAGGGCGGCGCGATCGTCAACGTGTCGTCGGCCGCGTCGCGGCTCGGTTCGGCCAACGAGTACATTGACTACGCGGCCAGCAAGGGCGCGATCGACACGATGACGCTCGGCCTTGCGGTCGAGGTGGCCGCCGAGGGCATCCGCGTCAACGCGGTGCGCCCTGGGCTGATCGAGACCGACATCCACGCCAGCGGCGGTGAGCCGGGCCGGGTGGCGCGTGTGGCACCTACTATCCCAATGCAGCGAGGCGGCACCGCAGAAGAAGTGGCGAACGCTATCGTCTGGCTGTTGTCCAAGGAAGCGTCGTTTTGTACCGGCAGCCTGCTCGATGTGTCGGGCGGGCGTTAAGCGTCACTAACAATCCCCTGCGTTGTTCCCAGCCTTGCCGTACGCGCTTGTGCCGTATCTTTGCAGAAACTTCGGCAATGCCTCGTTTTCTGCGTCAAGGCGCGCGCGACCACTGCGTTGGGTTTTGTGAGTGATTTTCAGTACACAGGAGTGCGGATGAAAATCTGGGTTGATGCCGACGCCTGTCCGGCGGCGGTGAAGGAGATGCTGTTTCGCGCAGCCGATCGCGAGCAGGTGGCGGTGACACTGGTCGCCAATCGTCTGCTGCGCACACCGCCATCACGGTGGGTGAACGCAGTACAAGTGGAGAGCGGTTTTGACGTGGCCGACGGTTATATCGCGCAGCAGGTGAAGCGAGGCGATCTGGTGGTGACGGCCGATGTGCCGCTCGCCGCTCTGGTGGTCGAGGCCGGTGGCGAGGCGCTTAATCCCCGAGGCGAGCGCTACACCGCCAGCACGATCCGCGCTGCGCTGACGATGCGCAATTTCCTCACCGAGCTGCGTGACAGCGGTGTCGAAACCGGCGGGCCGCCGCCGTTCGGCCAACGCGACCGGCAGGTATTTGCGCGAGAGTTGGACGGATGGCTGCACAACCGCGCCAAGGCGCTGGTGAAGGTGGAGCGCTAGCACGCTCGATATGTCCCTGATTTACCCGAATCGAAGGCAGGCAGGCCGCGCATCGTGCGGCCTGCCTTTTTCTTAGAACCTGTTCACGTTCTCGCGAACGAAGGGGCAGCCAAGGCGAAATGACACGAAAAAGCGGAATGGACAGGGAGTCCATGAGCATTTTGAGCGGCATTTCAACGCAGGATCACCCGAGTGCAGCAGATCGTGAACAGGTTCTTACCAGACCCGCAGTACACGTCCGCTCTGGATGCCTTCGACGCTGCGCTGGTACGCCAGCGCCACTCGCGCGACCGGCACTGCTTCGACGCCGGGGAAGAGCGGCCCGTAGTCTTTCCACGACTCGACGACCACGTTCGGGCTGACCACATTGACGCGCAGGCCGCGCGGCAACTCGAGCGCAGCGGCGCGCACGAAACCCTCCAGCGCCGCGTTGACCGTCGTCGCGTTGCTGCCGTTGCGGATCGGCTCGTCGCTGACGATGCCGCTGGTCAGCGTGATCGAGCCGCCGTCGTTGAGGTGATGCTGGCCGGCCAGTACCAGGTTGACCTGGCCGAGCAGCTTGTCGTTAAGGCCGATCTGAAACTGTTCCGGCGTGGTCTCAGCCAGCGGACCGAAGTGCAACTGGCCGGCGGTGGCGATCAGCGCATCGAGCGGGCCGATCTTTTCGAGCACCGTGCGGATGCTGGCGATGTCGGTCAGGTCGGCGCGGTAGTCGCCGCTGGTGCGGCCGATGCTGATGATGTCGTGATGCTGGCCGAGGCGTTCGACCACGGCGCGGCCCAGCGTGCCGCTGGCACCGAATACGGCGATTTTCATGCTGCTCTCCTTAAGTGAAGCCGACGTTGCTGTCGGGATGGAGAGAGTGTCGCCCAGTGCAAAAAATGAATAAATCAGTGTAGATTTACAAGAATAAAAACTATGGGTTTCTAATCGTGAATAAGCTGCTCAGCATGGAAGTGTTCGTTGCGGTGGTCGAGGCGGGCGGTTTCAGCGCAGTGGCAGACCGCTTTAGCATGTCGGCGCCGATGGTCGGCCGCCATGTGCGGCATCTGGAGGAGCAGCTCGGCGCGCGGCTGTTGACCCGGACCACCCGGCGGCAGAGCCTGACCGAGATCGGCCGGCTGTACTACGAGCGCTGCCGGCAGATCCTCGCCGACATCCGCGCCGCCGAATCGAGCGTGGAGGTTCTGCGTGTCGAGCCGCGCGGCCTGCTCAGGATCAGCGCACCAGTAACGCTGGGAACCCAGGCATTGACGCCGCTGGTCGCCGAGTACCTGATGCGCTATCCACAAGTCAGCATCGAATTGTTGCTGGACGACAGGGTGGTGGACCTGGTCGGGGAGGGTATCGACGCGGCGATCCGGATCGGCCAGCTGCAGGACTCCACGCTGGTGTCGCGGCCGCTGGCGCCGTACCGGATGGTGATTGCCGCCGCGCCAGCCTATCTCGCCCGTGCCGGCACGCCGACCCGTCCGGACGAGCTGGCGCGGCACCACTGTCTGGGTTTTACTCACTGGGGGCGCTACTGGAGCTGGCCGCCGGGCGGCGAGTCGGACGGCGTCGAAGCCGCTTCGCCGAACCGTTTTCGCACCAACAACGGGCAGGCGCTACGCATGGCGGCGCTGGCGGGGCTCGGCATCATCCTGCAGCCGGAAGTGCTAATGGCCGACGAATTGGCCAGCGGCCGGCTGGTGCCGCTGTTGGCCGACTACACCCCGGCGGCCCGGCCGGTGCAGATCGTCTATCCGCAGGACCGGCTGGCGACGCCGAAGCTGACCCGTTTCGTCGAGTTCGTGCGCGAGCGGCTCGGCGAGTAGCGCCGGGCTGTCACGGTGGTGGGGGGGCTTAGGCGAGGGCGGAGTCGTCGGCCATCGCGGCGCGAATCACGTCCTCCTTGTCGGCCGGCAGCCAGCCGTCCGGTTTCAGGATCTTGCCGTCGGCACGGCGCACCACTTGGCCGTTCACCTGTTTGCGCAAATTGGCGGCGTGGATCGCATTGAACATTGCCTCCACCGGCAGCCCTTGCGACAGCAGCAGGCCGACCAGCACGTTCAGCACGTCGACGCCCTCGGCGGTCAGCTCGGCGCGGCGGCGCAGCTGCTCGGCCGGCGGTTGGTCGGCCAACGTTCGGTAGTCGGCCAGCGCTTCGGTGAACTCCTGCCACTCTTCTGCCAGCATCGTTTGCCACATTGCCAGCTGCTCTGCGCGGAAGGTCGGTGAGTCCGGCAGCGGCATGTCGAAGGCGTGCATGAAGGCGCGCCGTGCTGCGAATAAATCGGCCATTTTGTGTTTTTTATGTGGTTACAGTCTAGATATTGTATACAGGGCGCAGGGCGCGAACCAGAGCGTGGAGTGCCAGCAATGAAATACCCCGGCGCTTGGCCGGGGTTGTGGTGGATGGCTGGGGCGGTTCAGCGGGAGCGGTTTGGATCGTTGACGAGCATATACAGACCCAGGATTAGCCCCAGCGCGCACAGCGCCAACACATAGTGGGCCAGGGCCAGCGGGTCGTTCTTCAGCATCAGCGTTACCGCGATCGGCGTCAGGCCGCCGAAGATCGCGTACGCGAGGTTGTACGAGAACGACAGGCCGGAGAAGCGCACCACCGCCGGGAAGGAGCGCACCATCACGTAAGGCACCGCGCCGACGATGCCGACCGCGAAGCCGGCGAGCGGGTAGAGCAGGAACAGCTGCTCCGGCGCATTGCCGAGCGAGTGGTAGAAGGCGTAGCTCGTGCTGGCCAGGAGCAGGCAGCCGAGCACGAAGGTCTTGCCGGCGCCGAGCCGGTCGATCAGCGCACCGAAGAAGATGCAGCCGATGGTCAGCGCGATGATCGCCAGGCTGTTGGCCTGCAGCGAGGTGGCCGGGGCGATGTGGAATTGCTTTTGCAGATAGGTCGGCGTCATCAGGATCACCACCACGATGCCGGCCGACAGCAGCCAGGTCAGCCCCATCGACACCAGTACCGCGCGCTTGTGCTCGCGCACCACCGTTTTCAGCGGCAGCTCCTCGGCCAATGCCTTCTTGGCCTGCATCTCGGCGAACACGGGGGTCTCGTGCAGCCAGCGGCGCAGATACATTGCCACCAAGCCGAACACGCCGCCGAGCAGGAAGGGCAGGCGCCATGCCCATTCCTGGATGGCGGCCTGCGAGTAGGCGGTGTTGATCCAGGTGGCAACCAGCGAGCCGAGCAGGATGCCGGCGGTCAGGCCCGACGTCAGCGTGCCGCAGGCGTAGCCGGTGTGGCGGTTGGGTACGTGCTCGGACACGAACACCCAGGCGCCCGGCACTTCGCCACCGATCGCGGCGCCCTGCAGGATGCGCAGCGCCAGCAAGAGCAGCGGCGCGGCGATGCCGATGCTGGCATAGGTCGGCAACAGGCCCATCGCCAGCGTCGGCAGCGCCATCAGGATGATCGACAGCGTGAACATGCGCTTGCGGCCGAGCAGGTCGCCGAAGTGTGCCATGACGATGCCGCCGAGCGGGCGGGCCAGATAGCCTGCGGCAAAGATGCCGAAGGTCTGCAACTGGCTGAGCCAGTCGGGGCTGTCGGGCGGGAAGAACAGGTGGCCGATCACCGCGGCGAAGAACACGAAGATGATGAAGTCGTAGAACTCCAGCGCGCCGCCCAGCGCGGCGAGCGACAGGGTCTTGTAGTCCTGGCGGTTCAGCGGGCGGGCGGGTGGGGAGGCTTCGGCGAGTCTGGCTTGCATGGTCGCTCTCTTTAGTCTTGTGATTATTGATGTGTGGAACCACGAGACTACCGAGCGACGCAGCTGGATTCAATCGCCGATATGCCAATGGCGAGCGATGTCGGCCGGGGTGTGATGCATTTTGTGTCGCAAAAGCTTGTTGCGAAGAGATCAAACGCTAGTTTGGTGTGCAGGATGGGCACGAATCGCGCCGATCCGGTGACAAACAGGGGTGGGATGTGTCGAAGTGCCACAAGGTGCGATCGACCGGGCTGGGGACTCGTTTGTTATAAGACAACGCTTCGTGCGGCCAAGCCCAGTGCCGGCGAAAGCCGCGCTTAGTTAAGTTCGGCGAGGCTGGCGGTATCGCGCAGCTCGGCGATCAGCGAAAGCGCGTCGAGCGAGGCTTGGTGCTGCGCCGCGCTGCGGTCGGCGCAGGCGTCGGTCAGCACCACTACGCGCAGGTCGCGGTCGTGCGCGTCGCGCGCGGCGCACTGCACCGCCATCGTGGTCGACACGCCGGCAATCACCAGGGTGTCGATGTCGTTGGCGGCCAGTTGCACCGCGAGCTTGGTGCCGTAGAACGGGTTGACACGCGTTTTGACGATGAACAGGTCGTCGGCGACGTCGAGCGCGTCATGGAAGGCGGTGCCCCAGCTGCCGTTCTTCAGCGCCGCACCGCTGCGCGCGCCTGCGAACAGCTTGGAGCGCGGCGGGATTTCGCGCTCCGGGTTGTCGAAGCCGACGCTGACCCAGATCACCGGCCAGCCCTGGGCGCGTGCATGTGACACCGCGGCGTTGATGCGGGCCAGCACATCGTGCTCGGCGACGGAGGCCGCGCAGGAGGCGAGCTTGCCGTCCGGGTGGATGATGTCGTTGATCGGGTCGATAACGAGCAGAGCGGGGGTCATGGCGGTCCTTTCCCGGAGCAGGATATTAGTTAGATTTATGAATAGTAACTTGGATTACTAAGTGGATAAACAAAAGGCCGAACCGGCGGGGTCGGCCAAGTGGGCGTCGCTCAGCGGCCGGCCAGCGCGGCGAAGCGCGCGAAGTAGTCCGGGAAGGTCTTGGCCACGCAGTTCGGGTCGTTGATCGTCACCGGCACGCCCAACAGCGACACGAGCGAGAAGCACATCGCCATGCGGTGGTCGTCGTAGGTGTCGATCGCCGCGTTCGGGATCAGCGCGGCCGGCGGGGTCACCACCAGATAGTCCTCGCCCTCTTCGACGGTGGCACCGACTTTTCTGAGTTCGATCGCCATCGCGGAGAGCCGGTCGGTTTCCTTCACGCGCCAGCTGGCGATATTGCGCAAGGTGCACGGGCCGTCGGCGGCCAGCGCCGCCA
This sequence comes from Crenobacter oryzisoli, assembly GCF_030385785.1. Classification (GTDB taxonomy): domain Bacteria; phylum Pseudomonadota; class Gammaproteobacteria; order Burkholderiales; family Chromobacteriaceae; genus Crenobacter_A; species Crenobacter_A oryzisoli. The sequence goes on along the minus strand of NZ_JAUEDK010000033.1, from coordinate 36,949 downwards.
CCGCCAGCGTCATCGCCGCGTCGGGGATGTGGTTGAGGTCGAGATCGAAGGCCTTGAGCTTGCCGGCCGGCGCGGCCGCCTCGATCCAGTGTTCGCCCATCGTGATGGTGGCGCCGAGCGCGGCGAGCGCATCGGCGAACTTCACGTCGCCCTGGATGCTGTCGCGGCCCACGCCCTCGACCCGCACCGGGCCGCCGGCCAAGGCGCCTGCGGCGAGGAAGTAGGAGGCGGAGCTGGCGTCGCCCTCGACCAGGATCTCGGCGGGCGCGCGGTAGCGCTGGCCGGCCGGGATGGTGAAGCGCTGCCAGCCGTCGCGCACCACGGTGACGCCGAAGCGCGCCATCAGGTTCAGCGTGATCTCGATGTACGGCTTGGAGATCAGATCGCCGACCACCTCGATGGTGGCGCTCTGGCCGGTCAGCGGCAGCGCCATCAGCAGCGCGGTGAGGAACTGGCTCGACACATTGCCGCGGATCGGGATCACCCGATCGGCCGAGATTGTCGCCGGCTTGATCGCCAGCGGCGGGTAGCCTTCGTTGCCGAAGTAGTCGATGTCGGCACCGGCCACGCGCAGCGCGTCGACCAGGTCGCCGATTGGGCGCTCGTGCATGCGCGCCACGCCCGACAACTGGTAGTGGCCCTGCATCAGCGCCAGCGCAGCGGTCAGTGGGCGGAACGCGGTGCCGGCGTTGCCAAGGAACAGTTCGGCCTGTTTGACCGGGAAGGCGCCGCCGCTGCCGCTGACGCGGTAGGCATTGTCGCCGAGCGACTCGATGCCGACGCCGAGCTGGCTCAGCGCGGTCAGCATGTGGCGGGTGTCGTCCGAGTCGAGCAGCTCGCGCACCACGGTGACGCCGTCGGACAGCGCCGCGAGCAGCAGGGTGCGGTTGGAGATGCTCTTCGAGCCGGGCAGCTTGACGCTGCCTGCTAGCGGGCCGGCGGGCAGCAGGTCTAGGGTTTCCATGAAGCGGATCGTCTTTGTCGGATTGGAATAATCGTCCAATCATAACGGCTGTAGCGAGAAGGTCACAATCGCGGTTGGGCTGACCGGCGAATCGGGGTAGAATCCCGGCCGAATTGTCGAGCCGGCACGGTGTTTTCTGAAAGAAAGCCATCGCCGGCTTTTGCTTTGTTTGAAGGAATGTCATGACTGTCCCGGTAATCGCCATCGACGGCCCGTCGGCTTCCGGCAAGGGCACCGTCGCCGCCCTCGTTGCCTCCCGCCTCGGCTTCCATTATCTGGATTCCGGCGCGCTGTACCGGCTGACCGCGCTGTACGCCCGCCTCGACGAGATCGAGCTCGACGACGAGGAGGCGCTGGCCGAGGCGGCGCTGACGCTGCCGGTCGAGTTTCGCGACAGCCAGGTGTGGCTGGCCGGCGAGGACGTCAGCGAGGAGATCCGCGCCGAGGTGATCGGCATGGGCGCCTCGAAGATTGCCGCGCTGCCGGCGGTGCGCGCCGCGCTGCTCGAGCGCCAGCGCGCGTTCCGCCAGGCGCCGGGCCTGGTCACCGACGGTCGCGACATGGGTTCGGTGGTATTCCCCGACGCCACGTTGAAAATCTTTCTGACCGCCAGTGCTGAAGAACGCGCCGATCGACGCTATAAGCAGTTGATCAACAAGGGAGAATCTGCTAACCTCCAGCAGATTCTCGATGACATCGAGGCGCGCGATGCACGCGATGCGGCCCGCCCGGTAGCCCCGTTGAGACAAGAGCCGGATGCCAAGCGGCTGGACACCACCGAGCTGACCGTCGACCAGGCGGTCGAAACCGTGCTCGGCTGGTACCAGTCGCTCGTCGTTTCCGGCAAGTAGATTTTTTGCAGCGCCGCATGACCAAGGGCATGCGGCCAGTGCCAACCTAACCTTGCACGACCTTGGACGTGCGCAAGTGAGTATTCTTTAATGACTACCCTCACCATGGATAGCTTTGCCCAACTGTTCGAAGAGAGCCTTGCTCTTCAAGAAATGCGCGTGGGTGAAGTGATCACCGCCGAAGTCGTTGGCATCGACAACAACTTCGTCACCGTCAACGCCGGCCTGAAGTCCGAGTCGCTGATCCCGGTTGAAGAATTCAAGAACGATAGCGGCGAGCTGGCTGTGGCCATCGGCGACTTCGTGACCGTTGCGATCGACGCGCTGGAAAACGGCTACGGCGAAACCAAGCTGTCGCGTGAAAAAGCCAAGCGCCTGGCCGCTTGGGTGGAACTGGAAGAAGCGCTGGAAACCAGCAAGATCCTGTCGGGCATGATCAGCGGCAAGGTCAAGGGTGGTCTGACTGTGATGGTCAACGGCATCCGCGCCTTCCTGCCGGGTTCGCTCGTCGACGTACGTCCGGTGAAAGACACCACTCCGTACGAAGGCAAGGAAATCGAATTCAAGGTCATCAAGCTGGACCGCAAGCGCAACAACGTCGTTGTGTCGCGTCGCGCCGTGCTGGAAGAGACCCTGGGCGAAGAGCGCAAGGCTCTGCTGGAAACCCTGCGCGAAGGCGCCGTCATCAAGGGTATCGTCAAGAACATCACCGACTACGGTGCGTTCGTTGACCTGGGCGGTATCGACGGCCTGCTGCACATCACCGACCTGGCATGGCGTCGTGTGAAGCACCCGAGCGAAGTCCTGGCCGTTGGCGACGAAGTCGAAGCCAAGGTCCTGAAGTTCGACCAAGAGAAGAACCGCGTTTCGCTGGGCCTGAAGCAGCTGGGCGAAGATCCGTGGATCGGCCTGTCGCGTCGCTACCCGTCGGGCACCCGCCTGTTCGGCAAGGTGACCAACCTGACCGACTACGGCGCGTTCGTTGAAATCGAACAGGGCATCGAAGGCCTGGTACACGTGTCCGAAATGGACTGGACCAACAAGAACGTACACCCGTCCAAGGTGGTTCAAGTTGGCGACGAAGTCGAAGTGATGATCCTCGAGATCGACGAAGACCGCCGTCGTATCAGCCTGGGCATGAAGCAGTGCCTGGCCAACCCGTGGGACGATTTCGCTGCGACCTACAAGAAGGGCGACAAGCTGCAAGGCGCGATCAAGTCGATCACCGACTTCGGCGTGTTCGTCGGCCTGCCGGGTGGCATCGACGGTCTGGTGCACCTGTCCGACCTGTCGTGGAGCGAGACCGGCGAAGACGCCGTTCGCAAGTTCAAGAAGGGCGACGAAGTTGAAGCCGTCGTGCTGTCGATCGACGTCGAGAAAGAGCGCATCAGCCTCGGCATCAAGCAGCTGGAAGGCGATCCGTTCAACAACTTCGTGGCCATCAACGACAAGGGTTCGCTGGTTAAGGGTACCGTGAAGTCGGTGGACGCCAAGGGCGCCGTGGTTCAGCTGTCGGCTGACGTCGAAGGCTACCTGCGTGCTTCCGAGCTGTCGCGCGACCGCGTCGAAGACGCTCGCAGCGTGCTGAAGGAAGGCGAAGAAGTCGAAGCGCTGATCATTGCCGTTGACCGCAAGTCGCGCAACATCAGCCTGTCGATCAAGGCCAAGGACTCTCAGGAAGAGACCGCTGCCCTGCGTTCGCTGTCGACTGCTAACGAATCGAACGTCAGCACCGGCACGACCAGCCTGGGCGCGCTGCTGAAGGCCAAGCTGTCGGGCGGTAACGAGTAATACGCCCGATGACCAAGTCTGAGCTGATTGCGAGGTTGGCCGAACGATTTGGCGAGCGCAATTCTCAGTTGGTCTTCAAAGACGCTGAGCTGGCCGTCAAAACCATTCTGGATGCGATGGCCAGCAGCCTGTCCCAAGGGCAGCGGATCGAAATCCGTGGCTTCGGTAGCTTCGATCTGAACTACCGTCCGCCGCGGGTCGGCCGCAACCCGAAGTCGGGGTCCAGCGTTTCAGTACCTGAGAAGTACGTGCCGCACTTCAAGGCCGGCAAGGAACTGCGCGAGCGGGTCGATGGAGCCCTGCTTAGCGACGAGCAAGCGTAGTACTAAACAAGCCTGAATACGCCATAGTCAACGCCGCGTCTCCGACGCGGCGTTTTTTGTTGGCGCTTTGCCTTGGGATGCGCCGCGCAAATCGTATAAACTTGGCTTCGACCAATACGAAGCGAAACCGCCATGCGTTACCTGATCCGCCTGATAGAGATTGCCCTCTTGATTCTGCTGGTCGCCGTCACCGTGCAGAACAGCCATAGTGTCGAGTTCCGCTTGTTCTTCGGCCAGGTGTGGAGCGCACCGCTGATCGTATTCCTGCTGCTGTTCTTCGTGGCGGGTGCGGCGATCGGCCTGTTGGCCACCTTTACCTATTACCTGAAGATGCGGCGAGAGCTGTCGCAACTGAAAAAAGAAATGCGCCTGCAGCAGCAGGGCCGTTCGACCACGGCAGACCCGAGTGACGCCTTGGCCGACTGATTGTTATATTTCGTTCGCCCGCCGTCGGGTCACCGGCGGCGGGCGTTTGCGTTCCCGTTGAAAGGTATTCCTTGGATCTGGATTTGTGGTGGCTGTTGCTGTTCCCGGCGTTTTTCGGCCTGGGCTGGTTTGCCGCGCGCGTCGACATGCGCGCTGTGCTCAAGCAGGCGATGGCGGTGCCGAGCGGCTTCTTCAAGGGTCTCGACGCGCTGGTCGACGACAAGACCGACGTCGCCGCCGGCGCCCTGGCCGAAGTGGCGCGCCAGCACCCCGATGCACTCGAGCTCCAGCTGACGCTCGGCAAGCTCTACCGCAAGCGCGGCGAGAACGACCGTGCGATCCGTCTGCACCACACCATGCTCGACTCAACCGAGCTGGCCGCCGAGTCGCGCGATAGCGTGCGATTCGAGTTGGCCCAGGATTTCCGCAAGGCCGGGCTGATCGACCGCGCCGAAGAGACGCTGGTGAAGCTGGTTGACGGCAATATGAGCCTCGCCGCGCGCAAGGAACTGCTCGACATCTACCAGCAGGACCGCGACTGGCAGAAGGCGATCGAACTGGCGCGGGGACTCGCCAGCGATTCGCATTCCTTCCTGCATGAAGTGGCGCAGTTCTACTGCGAGCTGGCGCAGGCCGAGCTGTTCCGCTCCAATTACGCGGCGGCGCGCGAGTTCGTCAAGGCGGCGTTCAACGCCAACCGCAAGTGCGTGCGCGCCAGCCTGATCGCCGGCGACATCGCCTTCGCCGAGGGCGATAGCGAGGCGGCGATCGCCGCCTGGCAGGCGATCGAGAAGCAGGGTTACGAATACCTTTCGATGGCTGGCGAACGGTTGTTCGACGCCTACGAGAAACTCGGCAGGCCGCTCGACGGCATCGCGCTGCTGCGCGGCTACCTGAAGACCTTCCCGCAATTGGAACTGACCGATCTGCTCTATCAGAAGGTCGCCACCTACGAGGGCGAGGAGAAGGCGCTCGAGGCAGTGCGCGAAGCGGTGCACGGCCGCCCGAGCCTCGCCGGTGTATACCGGCTGATCGAGGCGCAGATGGACGAGCTGTCACCCGACAAGCGCATGGACGCCGAGCTGGCCCGCACCGTGGTGATGAAAAACGCCGCGCGTCTGACCATGCACCGCTGCAAGTGCTGCAACTTCCGCTCGCGCGCGTTCTTCTGGCATTGCCCGGTATGCGGCGAGTGGGAAAGCCTGACGCCGAACCGTTCCGAAATTCATTGATACTTCAGCAGGACCTCGCATGAACCCATTGCTTGCCGCCGGCCTCGACCTCGAGCCGGTATCGCCCGTGATCGTGGCGCTCGACTTCGCTACCGAACGCGAGGCGCTCGATTTCGCCAGCCGCCTCGACCCGGCCCAGTGCCGCCTCAAGGTCGGCAAGGAACTGTTCACCGCCTCCGGCCGCTCGTTGATCGAGGCGCTGGTGGCGCGCGGCTTCAAGGTCTTCCTCGACCTGAAGTTCCACGATATCCCGAACACCGTTGCTCATGCCTGCAAGATCGCCGCCGAGCTCGGCGTATGGCTGGTCGACGTGCATGCCTCGGGCGGTCGCCGCATGATGGCGGCTGCGCGCGAGGCGCTCGAAGCGTACAGCCAGCGTCCGCTATTGATCGGCGTGACCGTGCTGACCAGCATGGAGGCGAGCGATCTGGCCGAGATCGGCATCACCATCCCGCCCGAAGAGCAGGTGCTGCGCTTGGCGACGCTGACCCGCGACAGCGGCCTCGACGGCGTGGTGTGCTCGGCCCAAGAGGCGTCGCGCCTGAAGGCCGCGCTCGGCACCGACTTCAAGCTGGTGACGCCGGGCATCCGCCTGGCCGACTCGGCCGCCGACGATCAGCGTCGCGTGATGACCCCGACTGCCGCGATCGCTGCTGGCGCCGACTACCTGGTGATCGGGCGCCCGATCACCCGCGCCGCCGATCCGCTGGCGGTGCTCACCACGATCAATCGCGAGATCGCCCTCTACAAGGACGCGCAGCAATGAAAATTACCGTTATCGGCTCCGGCTACGTCGGCCTGGTTACCGGCACCTGCCTGGCCGAAATGGGCAACAAGGTGTGTTGCCTCGACGTCGACCCGAACAAGATCGCCATCCTCCAAAACGGCGGCGTGCCGATCTACGAGCCGGGCCTCGAGGAGCTGGTGCGTCGCAACGTCGAAGCCGGCCGCCTGTCGTTTACCACTGACGTGGCCGAATCGGTTGCGTTCGGCGAGATCCAGTTCATCGCCGTCGGCACCCCGCCGGACGAGGACGGTTCGGCCGACCTGCAGTACGTGTTGTCGGCCGCTCGCGCGATCGGCCGCCATATGGACGCCTACAAGGTCGTCGTCGACAAGTCGACCGTGCCGGTCGGCACCGCCGACAAGGTGAAGGCGGCGATCGCCGAAGAGCTGGCCGCACGTGGTGTCGAGCTGCCGTATAGCGTGGTGTCCAACCCGGAGTTCCTCAAGGAAGGCGCGGCGATCGACGACTTCATGCGTCCGGACCGGGTGGTGATCGGTGCCGACGACGAGCGCGCCATCACGCTGATGCGCCGCCTGTACGAGCCGTTCCAGCGCAACCACGAGCGCATTCTGTTCATGGACGTGCGTTCGGCCGAGCTGACCAAGTACGCCGCCAACGCGATGCTGGCGACGCGGATCTCGTTTATGAACGAGCTGGCCAACCTCGCCGAGACGCTGGGCGGCGATATCGAGATGGTGCGCAAGGGCATCGGCTCCGACCCGCGCATCGGCTACCACTTCCTCTACCCGGGCGTCGGCTACGGTGGCTCCTGCTTCCCGAAGGACGTCAAGGCGCTGATCTCGACCGCGCGCGAGCACGGCCACCGTCTGCGTGTGCTCGAAGCGGTCGAAGACGCCAACGATCTGCAAAAGCACCGCTTGGTCGAGAAGATCGTCGCCGAGTACGGCGAAGACCTGTCCGGCCGCCGCTTCGCGCTGTGGGGCTTGTCGTTCAAGCCGAACACCGACGATATGCGCGAGGCGCCGAGCCGCGTGATCGTCGCCGAGTTGATCCAGCGCGGCGCCGAGGTGGTCGCTTTCGATCCAGTCGCCACGCACGAGGCGCAGCGGGTGATGGGCGACAATCCGCGCCTGACGTTCGCCGACAGCATGATGGCGCCGCTCGATGGCGCCGACGCGCTGGTGATCGTCACCGAGTGGAAGCTGTTCCGCGTGCCCGATTTCGATGCGATCCGCGCCGCAATGAAGGCGCCGGTGATCTTCGACGGTCGCAACCTATACGACCCGGCGCTGGTGCGCGAGCAGGGCTTCCGTTACATCGCGATCGGCCGCTGAGCGGAGACGGCATCATGCATGTACTCGACAAAGTAAAGCTGAACGCGGTGCAGTTGGCGGAGCGGCTGGCCCGGGCTCGCGTGCTGGTGGTCGGCGACGTCATGCTCGACCGCTACTGGTTCGGCGACGCCACCCGCATCTCGCCCGAGGCGCCGGTGCCGGTGGCCAAGATCGAGCGGATGGAGGAGCGCGCCGGCGGCGCTGCCAATGTGGCGCGCAATATCGCCAGCCTCGGCGGCCAGGCGACCATCCTGTCGGTGACCGGTGATGACGAGGCGGCGACTGCGCTCGAGCGGCTGCTCGAAGCCGACGGCATCGCCACCTCGTTCCGTCGCGACCCGGATATCTCCACCACGATCAAGCTGCGTGTGATCGCCCGCCAGCAGCAACTGATCCGCCTGGATTTCGAGGACGCGCCGAGCCACGAGGTGCTGGCGGACAAGCTCGATGAATACGCGGCAATCGTTCACGCCCACGACGTGGTGATCCTGTCCGATTACGGCAAGGGTGGCCTGACCCATGTGGCGCGGATGATCGAGCTGGCGCGCGGTGCCGGCAAGCCGGTGCTGATCGATCCGAAGGGCGACGACTACACCAAGTACGCCGGCGCGACGCTGTTGACACCGAACCGCAGCGAATTCCGCCAGGTGGCGGGGCGCTGGAAGGACGAGGCCGATCTCAACGCCCGTGCCGAGTCGTTGCGCGCCGAGCTCAATCTCGACGCACTACTGGTGACGCGCAGCGAGGAGGGCATGACGCTGTTCCGCGCCGACGGTGTGGTGCACGAACCGACGCAGGCTCGCGAGGTCTACGATGTTTCGGGTGCGGGTGATACGGTGATCGGTACCTTGGGGCTGGCACTGGCCGCCGGTCTCGCGCTGCCGCAGGCGATGAGCCTGGCCAATGCAGCCGCAGGCATCGTGGTCGGTAAGCTCGGCACCGCGGTGTGCAGCCAAGCAGAGCTGTTCGCGGTTTGAGCGAACGCACTGAGGAGGGTGGCATGGCGCATAATTGGCAGCACGAAGTGCTGGACTTCTGGTTCGGCGGTCGCGATCTGAATGCCTTGTCGGTGCCGCAGGACTACTGGTTCGCGAAGAACGCGGCGTTCGATGCCGAACTGCACCGCCGCTTCCTCGGCCTGTGGCAGAGCGCCCATGCCGGGCAGCTCGACGACGACGTCGACAGCGCACGGGGCGCGCTGGCGCTTGCGATCGTGCTCGACCAGTTTCCGCGCAACCTGTTCCGTGGCCATGCCGATGCGTTCGCGACCGATGCGGCGGCACGGCGGCTCGTCCGCGAAGCGATCGCCAACCGCTGGGACGTCGCGCTGCCGCCGGTGGCGCGGTGGTTCTTCTACCTGCCGCTCGAGCATAGCGAGGAACTGGCCGATCAGGAGGAGTCGCTGCGCCGCCACGCCTCGCTGCCGGACGACAGCCCGGACCACGACTCGACACTCGATTACGCGCGTCGCCACCACGCGATCATCGCCCGCTTCGGCCGTTTCCCGCACCGCAACGCGGCGCTGGGGCGCGCCTCCACTCCGGAAGAACAAGACTTTCTGACGCAGCCGGGCTCGTCGTTCTGAGCCGGCTTCGGCCCACCTGAGGATTGCATCATGACTATCGTCGTTACCGGCGCCGCCGGCTTCATCGGCTCCAATCTGGTCCGCGCGCTGAACGCCCGCGGCGAAACCGACATCATCGCCGTTGACAATCTTAGCAATGGCGACAAGTTCAAGAACCTGGTCGACTGCGAGATCTCGCACTACCTCGACAAGCACGACTTCATCGAGCGCGTGGTCAGCGGTGCGCTGGAAGGTGAGCTGACCGCCATCCTGCACCAGGGCGCGTGCTCCGACACGATGAACCACGACGGCAAGTACATGCTGGACAACAACTACCAGTACACGCTGGCGTTGTTCGATTTCTGCCAGGAAGAAGAGATTCCCTTCCTGTACGCGTCCAGCGCGGCGGTATATGGCGGCGGCAAGGTGTTCAAGGAGGAGCGCTCGCACGAGGGTCCGCTGAACGTGTATGGCTACTCGAAGTTCCTGTTCGACCAGATCCTGCGCCAGCGTATGGAAGAGGGCCTGACCGCCCAGGTGGCCGGCTTCCGTTACTTCAACGTCTACGGCCAGAACGAGCAGCACAAGGGCCGCATGGCATCGGTGGCGTTCCACAACTACAACCAGTACCGCGAGACCGGCAAGGTCAAGCTGTTCGGCGGCTGGGACGGCTGGGAGAATGGCGGCCAGAGCCGCGACTTCGTGTCGGTCGACGACGTGGTGCGGGTGAACATGCACTTCCTCGACCACCCAGAGAAGAGCGGCATCTTTAACCTCGGCACCGGCCGCGCGCAGCCGTTCAACGACGTGGCGGTCGCCACCGTCAACGCCTGCCGCCGTCACGAGGGCAAGCCCGCGCTAACACTGGAGGAGCTGGTCGCCCAGGGCATCCTCGAGTACACCGAGTTCCCGGACGCGCTGAAGGGCAAGTACCAGAGCTTCACCCAGGCCGACATCACCAAGCTGCGCGACATCGGCTATAACGCGCCGTTCCTGACCGTGCAGCAGGGCGTCGACCGTTACGTCGACTGGCTGTACGCGCGCTGAGCGTCACTGACAAAGCCCTCCTGGCGTTGTTGCCCTGCCTTGCCGTACTACGTGCACTGCCTGCGGCAGGGCGCCTAGCCAGGATCGCTGCGCTGGGCTTTGTCAGCGATGCTACGTTTTAAGGTGCCGGCACCCTAAACGACAACGCCCGCCCGCTCTCGGGGCGGGCGTTGTCGTTTGGCTCGCCTGGCAACGGCCCTATTGGCGACGGGGGCGAATTTGCCGGGTGGCAGCGTATAATGGGCCATCATTTTGAAAGGTTTTCACATGGCGCTGCCCACCTTCAACTACCTGGAAGACTTCGTCGGTCGTACTCCGCTGGTCAGACTCAAACGCCTGCCGGGCCACACCTCCAACACCGTGCTGGTGAAGCTGGAGGGGAACAACCCGGGTGGGTCGGTAAAGGACAGGCCGGCGCTGTCGATGATCCGTCACGCTGAGGCACGCGGCCGCATCAAGCCGGGCGACACGCTGATCGAGCCGACCAGCGGCAACACCGGCATCGGTCTGGCGATGGCGGCGACGATGATGGGCTACAAGCTGATCCTAGTGATGCCGGAGAATTCCAGTGCCGAGCGGGTGCTCACGATGCGCGCGTACGGTGCCGAAGTGGTGCTGACGCCGGCGGCGCTGTCGATGCCCGGTTCGATCGACGAGGCGCGCCGCCTGGAGGCGGAGGGCGTCGGCGTGATCCTTGACCAGTTCGCCAACCCGGACAATCCGCTTGCCCACTACGAGAGCACCGGTCCGGAGATCTGGCAGGACACCGCAGGCACCATCACCCATTTCGTGTCGAGCATGGGCACCACCGGCACCATCATGGGCACCAGCCGCTTCCTGAAGGAGATGAACCCAGCGGTGCAGATCGTCGGCGTCCAGCCGGAGCCGGGCAGCCAGATTCCCGGCATTCGCAAGTGGGAAGACGAGTACCTGCCGAAGATCTGCGACTTCACCGCGATTGACCGGCTTGAGCATGTGACGCAGGCCGAGGCCGAGGAGACCGCACGGCGTCTGGCGCGCGAGGAGGGCATCCTGGCCGGCCCGTCGTCGGGCGGTGCGCTGGCGGTGGCGCTGAAGCTGTCGGCGCAACTGGAGAATGCGGTCATCGTGTCCATCGTCTGCGACCGCGGCGACCGTTACCTGTCGACCGGGGTGTTCGGCTGAGCCGCTGACTTCACTTGTTTCGCACTATTCGGCCAGCCCTAGGGGTGGCCGAATGTCTTTCTCAGTGGGGCAACGGTAGCGCGACGGCGTTCAGTACCTGTCCGTTGGCCGCGCGTTCGACCCATCCAACCAGCGTCAAGGCTCCGCCGTCGGCCGGGAGCTGGAAGCGGGCGTGAGCCTGCTGTGTCGTCCACGGGCCCTGCCACGCGCGCACCACATGCTGGTGATGCAGTGTGACGCCTGCGTTTTCGCCCGCCTGCACCCGGCTAACCAGCCCATCCTGTGCCAGCGCCAGGCGCAGCTGCTCCCCGGGCCGCAGGCTGTCGGCGGCCAGCGTCGCGGCTATCGTGCCGACGTCGACGCTCGCCTCTAGTCGCAGCTGTGGCGCATTGGTACCGACGTTGGCCAGCCGCTCGCGCAGCGCGCTGTCTCGGTGCCAGTCGGCAAACTCGCGGCCGTTGGCAAATACCCCTGGTGTGTACACGAAGCCCCTGCCATTCGCGGCGGCGAGTTGGCGTTGGCGCGCCTCGAACGCCGGTTGCGCGAAGCGGTCGCGCCAGCCCAGACCGTCCCAGTAGGGTACATGCAGCGCCAACGGGATGACCCGAGGGCCGTAACGGCCCAACATGCCGAGCCAAGCGTCTGCCGGCGGGCAGCTGTTGCAGCCCTCGGAGCTGTACAGCTCGACCAGCAACGCAGGCGGGGTGGGGCTGTGAGCACTGAGCGCCGCAGTCTGGCCGGCTAGTGGCAACACGGCGAGGGCAAGCAGTGGAAAGTAACGCATCATGGGCCTCCAGAGGGCAAGGTGGGCCGAATCGCCATACAGGTTGGTCGTGGCAAGGTTCCGGTTCTGACGGCGCTCGGGCTACAATCGCCGCTGCGACAGATTCCGAGGCGGCTCATGGCCCAATATGCGTTCACCCCAGCCGTCAGCGACGGCGTAATGTCCCCAAAGAGCTGGTATCAGGCGGCGTCCCAGCAACCGGGCTTCATCCACGATGCGGCGCAGGCTTCCGCGATCGAGCGCCTCGACGCGCTGTGGCGCGAGCTTGTCGACTTCAAGAAGAAGCGCAACCGCTTCCTCGGCCGCAGCCTGCTGCAGCCCGAGGTGCCGCGAGGTCTCTACATGTGGGGTGGCGTCGGGCGCGGCAAGAGCTTTCTGATGGATGCGTTCTACGGCTGCCTGCCGTACAAGCGCAAGCGCCGCGTGCACTTTCACGCCTTCATGGCCGAGGTGCACAACCGCCTGAAGAGCTTTCATCACCAGGCGGACCCGTTGATCGCCTTGGCGGCCCAGTTGGCGAGGGAAGTGCGCGTGCTCTGCTTCGACGAATTCCACGTCAGCGACATCGCCGACGCGATGATCCTCGGTCGGCTGTTCGAGTCGCTGTTCGCGCGCGGCGTGGTGGTAGTGGCAACGTCCAACTATCCGCCGGACGATCTGTATCCGAACGGCCTGCAACGCCACAACTTTCTGCCAGCGATCGCGATGCTCAAGGCCAACCTCTCCGTGCTTAACGTCGATGGTGGTCAGGACTACAGACTGCGCGAGCTGACCCGCGAGCCGCTGTTCCTGGTGCCGGCCGGCGAGGCCGCCAGCGCGCAGCTTGCCGCGATGTTCCAGCGCCTGACCGCCGGTGCCGCCAACCACGTGGGCGGCATCGAAGTGCTCGGTCGCACCATTGCCACCCGTGCCAAGGCGGGCGGGGTAATCTGGTTCGACTTCGAGGCGATCTGCGGTGGTCCGCGTGCGCAGACTGACTACCTGGAAATCGCTCGCGAGTACCATACAGTGCTGGTGTCGGACATCCCCAAGCTGCCGGCGAGTCAGGCCAACGAGGCACGCCGCTTCACCTGGCTGGTCGACGTATTCTACGACCACCGCGTCAAGCTGATTGCGTCGAGCGAGGTCGTGGCCGACGAGATCTACACCGAGGGTGTGCAGTCGAACGAGTTCTTCCGGACTGCCAGCCGCCTGACCGAGATGCAGTCGACCAGCTACCTGGCGCTGCCGCACTTGGGCGACGAGTTCCAGCTCGTGCCGAGCAAGGACGTAGTAACCGGCTAAACGCTGCGGGGAAGGCCCTTCCGCGTCGTTGCTCTGCCTTGCCGCGCTGCTACTGTCTGCGGCAGGGGGCTGACCGGTAGCGCTGCAAGGGGTTTGCTTCCTACCCGACACGGTTGTCCGAACCGCAACGCAACAGCCCCGCATGGCGGGGCTGTTTGCATGGGGATGAAGAGGGCTTATTTGGACGGGCCGCCTGGCAGCAGCAATGGGTTGTAGCCCAGCCCTTTCAGCGTGGCGACGGCCTCCTCGGCCTCGGCGCGGCTGCGGTAGGGGCCGACCGTGACGCGTGTCTCGGTGTGTGCTTCGATGCCTTTCTCCTTCAGCGCCTTCACCAGCTTGTCGGCGTTCTCGGTGCTGCTGAACACCCCCAGTTGCAACTGATACCCGAGCGAGCTGCCTTCCGGCTTGGCCGGTGCCGCCGTCGCGGTCGTCGGAACAGAGGGCTTGCTCGGCGCGACCGGAGCGTTGGTGATCGGGAGCAGTTTCTTCTGCACTTCAGCCATCGGTGGCGGAGGGGCTGGCTGTTGCTTCACCGGGGCAGGCTTCACCGCTGGCGCTGCCGGCGGCGGCAGCAATTCCGCCGGGCCGACCGCCGCCAGCGCCGGTGTGCGACCGGTATCGGGCGAGGATGGCAAGCCTGGGGACGTTTGCGGTGCGGCGGCACGGGCTGCGGGGGCGCTGGCTACCGGTGCACCGGCCTCGGGAGCGCTCGCCTCGAGCTTCTCGATCACGTTCCCCGACGTATCCTTGTTGACGATCTTGCCGCTGCTGGTCTGCGGCGAGCCGGCTGTGGTCTCGACCTTGGGGCGCTGGTTGCTCAGGAGCGCGGCGGTGCCTAGGGCAAGCACGACCACCCCGCCGGCGATTAGGAGCCGCTTCTTGATGCGCTTGTCGGTGGGAGAGGCCGGGGGGCGTGAGGGGACTTTGTCGGGCGGGGTCATTGCTTATATTTTGTTCGGCATCGCCTTGAAAAGGCTGCTAAAATGCCGGGTTCCTTAATGAATTACAACGCCAGCTGGCTGGCTGTTTCAAACAGTGTAGCCAGTTGTTCTGCATATTGGGAGAGTAATATGGCAATCGAACGCACCCTGTCCATCATCAAGCCGGATGCTGTCGCTAAAAACGTGATCGGCAAGATCTACGACCGTTTCGAATCGAACGGCCTGAAGGTTATCGCCGCCCGCATGAAGCAGCTGACCCGCGCCGAAGCCGAAGGCTTCTACGCTGTGCACAAAGAGCGTCCGTTCTTCAACGACCTGGTGAACTTCATGATCTCCGGTCCGGTGATGGTGCAAGCGCTCGAAGGCGAAAACGCCGTGCTGAAGAACCGCGAACTGATGGGCGCCACCGATCCGAAAAAAGCTGACGCCGGCACCATCCGCGCCGACTTCGCCGACTCGATCGACGCCAACGCCGTGCACGGCTCGGACAGCCTGGAGAACGCTGCGATCGAAATCGCCTACTTCTTCGAAGCTGCCGACCTCTGCTCGCGCTAAGCCTGTCCTCCAACCGGGCGGTATCCGCCGCCCGGTTTCTGTAGTTTCCGCTGATTACTGCCATGAAAACCAATCTGCTCGACTTCAACCTGGCGCAACTGACCGAACATTTCGCCGCGATGGGCGAAAAGCCGTTCCGCGCCAAACAGGTGATGCGCTGGATGCACCAGATGGGCGAGTCCGATTTCAATGCGATGACGGACCTGGCCAAGAGCCTGCGCGTCAAGCTGCTTGAATCGGCCGAGGTGCGCGTGCCGTCGTTGATGACCGGGCAGGACAGCAGTGATGGCACCCGCAAGTGGCTGCTCGACGTCGGCACCGGCAACGGGGTCGAAACCGTGTTCATCCCCGAGGATGAACGCGGCACCTTGTGCGTGTCATCCCAGGTCGGCTGTGCGCTGGAGTGCACCTTCTGCTCCACCGGCCGCCAGGGTTTCAACCGTAATCTCTCTACCGCCGAGATCATCGGCCAGCTGTGGTGGGCCAACAAGGCGATGGGCGTCACCCCGAAGAACGAGCGGGTGATCTCCAACGTGGTGATGATGGGCATGGGCGAGCCGCTCGCCAACTTCGACAACGTGGTCAGCGCCCTGCAAATCATGCTCGACGACCACGGCTACGGCCTGTCCCGTCGCCGCGTCACCGTGTCGACGTCCGGGCTCGTGCCGCAAATGGACCGGCTGCGCGAGGCCTGTCCGGTGGCGTTGGCCGTGTCGCTGCACGCGCCCAATGACGCGATCCGCGACGAGATCGTGCCGATCAACAAGAAATATCCGCTCAAAGAGCTGATGGCCGCGTGCCGACGCTATCTGGAAAAGGCGCCGCGCGACTTTGTGACGTTCGAATACGTGATGCTTGACGGTGTCAACGACAGACCGGAACATGCACGGCAATTGATAGAGCTCGTCAAGGACGTGCCGTGCAAGTTCAACCTGATCCCGTTCAACCCGTTCCCGAACTCGGGCTATGGTCGCTCCAGCAACAATGCGATCCATGCCTTCCGTTCGATCCTGCAGGATGCGGGCTTCGTGGTAACGGTGCGCAAGACTCGAGGCGACGACATCGACGCGGCCTGTGGTCAGTTGGCCGGCCAGGTGCAGGACAAGACCCGTCGCCAGGTCAAGTGGCAGCAGATTGTCGAGGCACGCGAGCACTGAGCCGATACTGGTACGGCCTGCTGGCCTGTTTTGTCGCTGTCGTGTTCAGCGGCGTGGCGCCTGCGGCTAGCCCGTCGCGCGATCTTGCACAGATCCGTGCGCAGCTTGCTGTCGAATACTCCCGTGTCGGTAACCTGAAGGCGGCGCTTGATTCGGCCACCGAGGCGGTCAGCGTCGACCCTGGCTATATGCCCGGCCATTTGCTGCGAGCCAACGTGCTACAACAGTTGGGAGTAGACGGCGACGCCGAACAGAGTTTCCTGCGCGCATTGGCCTTGGCACCAGCCAGTCCCGAAGCCAACAATAACTATGGTTGGTTTCTGTGCCAGCGTGGCCGGGCCGACGAATCGCTCGCGTATTTCAAGCGGGCGTTGGCCGACCCGCTGTACGATACACCGCAGACCGCCCGGCTCAACCTGGGCGTTTGCTTGAACAGGCTTGACCGAAAGGTCGAAGCCAATGAGCAGTTTTTGGCCGCTTTGCAGATTGCCCCGGCCTTTCCGAGGGCACTGGCGGAGCTGGCTCGCTTACATCTGGAGCAGGGTAACGGCAAGCTGGCGGGACGCTATCTCGACCGGCGCACGCGGATCGGCGTGCCGCTGTCTGCCGACGAGCTGCTGCTGGGCGTCGCGATCGCTCGTCTGAACGGCGAGGTGGAGCGCGAGCAGCAGCTCGCCGGTCAGCTCACGTCCCGCTTCCCCGACTCCAGGGAGACCCAACAGCTGTTAAGTGGACTTTAAAACGATGGAAAACATCGAAGCACCAAGCACAACGCCGGAACCGATCGGTGTCGGCGCCCGTCTCAAGGCAGCACGGGAAGCGGCAGGGTTGAGTCTGGGTGACGTGGCCGATCGGCTGAAACTGTCGATCCGCCAACTTGAGGCGCTCGAGAGCGACAATTTCGACGCCTTGCCGGGGCCGGCCTTCGTGCGCGGCTTCGTGCGCAATTATGCGCGCTTCCTCGATCTGGATAGCGCGCCGCTGATGGCGGCACTGGAGTCACGCGTGCCGTCGGTGGCCAAGGTGGTGGAGAATTTCGCCCACGAGATCGAGGCGGCACAGGAAGCTGCCGAGCCGACGCGCCGGCGTGGCCCGCTCGTGCTGCTGGGGCTGCTCGTGGTGGCCGGTCTTGCCGGCGCCGGCTGGTGGTGGAGCAAGTCCAATGCAGAGAAGCCGGCCGTGAGCAACGAGCTGGCGCCGATGATGGCCGAACAGGCTTCGGCCCCGGTTGCCTCGGCTCCGGTGGCCGCCTCCGCGCCAGCGGTTGTTGCGTCGGCCCCTGCCGCGACACCGGCCCCGGCGGCCAAGGCCAAGCCAGCGGCTGTCGCCCAGGCCAGTGCCCCGGCCGCCGAGACGAGTGGTGGCGAAGTGAAATTGAAGGCCAGTGCCGATGCCTGGATCTCGGTCGTTGACGCCACCGGCAAGAAGCTGGTGTTCCAGACCCTGACGGCAGGTACCGAAAAGAGCGTCACCGGCAAGCCGCCGATCGCCGTGCGCATCGGCAACGCCCCCGCCGTCGAACTGTCGTATAACGGTCAGCCGGTCGATCTGAAGAGCAAGACGCACGGCACGACGGCCAACGTGAAACTCAAGTAAACGCAACGAGCAGGTGGCAAGCGAGTGATGGATAGCGACAAGTTGGTTCGCCGCGCAACGCGCCAGGTGATGATCGGTCATGTACAGGTCGGTTCCGGCGCGCCGGTGATGGTACAGTCGATGACCAATACCGACACGGCGGACGCGGCGGGCACCGCCGCGCAGGTGAAGGAACTGGCCGATGCCGGCTCCGAGGTGGTTCGCATCACCGTCAACAGCCCGGAAGCCGCGGCAGCGGTGGCGGAGATCCGCCAGCGTCTCGACGACATGGGCTGCAACACGCCGCTGGTCGGCGACTTCCATTTCAACGGTGACCGCCTGCTGCGCGACTATCCGGCCGCGGCGCGTGCGTTGGCGAAGTACCGGATCAACCCGGGCAACGTCGGCCGCGGCGCCAAGCGCGACGACAAGTTCGGCTTCATGATCGAGCAGGCAATCGCCCACGACAAGCCGGTGCGCATCGGCGTGAACTGGGGCAGCCTCGACCAGGAACTGGCGGCGAGGTTGATGGACGTCAACAACCGTTCGGCCAACCCACTGCCGCCGGCGGCGATCATGCGCGAGGCGCTGATCGTCTCGGCGCTGGAATCGGCCGACAAGGCGATGGAGCTGGGGCTCCCCGCCGACAAGATCATCCTGTCCTGCAAGGTCAGCCACGTGCAGGATCTGATCGCGGTGTACCGCGACCTGGGTAGCCGTTGCGACTTCCCGCTGCACCTGGGCCTGACCGAGGCCGGCATGGGCTCCAAGGGCATCGTCGCCTCCACCGCGGCGCTGTCGGTGCTGCTGCAGGAAGGCATCGGCGACACCATCCGCATCTCGCTGACCCCGAGCCCGGGCGAATCGCGTACCAAGGAAATCATCGTCGCGCAGGAAATCCTGCAGACCATGGGCTTGCGCAGCTTTACCCCGCTTGTCACCGCCTGTCCGGGCTGCGGCCGCACCACCAGCACCTTCTTCCAGGAGCTCGCCGACAGCATCCAGACCTATTTGCGCGAACAGATGCCGGTATGGCGCTTACAATACCCGGGCGTCGAGGACCTGAACGTCGCGGTGATGGGCTGCGTGGTCAACGGACCGGGCGAGAGCAAGCTAGCCGACATCGGTATCAGCCTGCCGGGCACCGGCGAGGTGCCAGTGGCGCCGGTGTACGTGGACGGAGAGAAGACCGTCACGCTGAAGGGCGACGGCATCGCGGCCGAGTTCCTGGCACTTGTCGACGACTATGTGCGCACCCGTTACGGCGAGGGCGGCGCCAAGCGCCGCGACACCACCAACCGAACTATCCCGATCAAGCCGCTGGCTTGATTCGGCCACCATCCGCAGATCCAAGAAGACTAGCAATGGCACAGAAACTCCAAGCGATCAAAGGCATGAACGATGTATTGCCGGCCGAATCGCACCAGTGGGAATACTTTGAAGGCGTATTGCGCCAACTGCTTGCCGATTACGGCTACCAGAATATCCGCACCCCGATCGTCGAAACCACGCCGCTGTTCGTGCGCTCGATCGGCGAGGTCACCGACATTGTCGAGAAGGAGATGTACAGCTTCGTCGACAGCTTGAACGGCGACAGCCTGACGCTGCGCCCGGAGGGCACTGCTGGCACGCTGCGCGCGGTGGTCGAGCACAACCTGCTCTACAACGCCACGCAGAAGGTCTGGTACATGGGCCCGATGTTCCGCCACGAGCGCCCGCAGAAGGGACGCTACCGCCAGTTCCACCAAGTCGGCATCGAGGCACTGGGCTTTGCTGGCCCGGACGTGGACGCGGAAATCATCCTGATGACCGCCGATCTGTGGAAGCGCCTGGGCATCGACCAGTACGTGCGCCTCGAGATCAACTCGCTGGGAAACAAGGAAGAGCGTGCCGCGCATCGCGAGGCGCTGATCAAGCACCTGGAGGCCAACGTCGACATCCTCGACGAAGACGGCAAGCGCCGCATGTACAGCAACCCGCTGCGCGTGCTCGACACCAAGAACCCGGCGCTGCAGGAAATGGCCGACAGTGCGCCTCGTCTGTACGACTACCTGGGCGAGGAGTCGCGCGCCCACTACGAGGGCTGGAAGGCGATGATCGCGGCCCTCGGCATCGAGTTCGTGGAAAACCCACGTCTGGTGCGCGGCCTCGACTACTACAACCAGTCGGTGTTCGAGTGGGTGACCACCGAACTGGGCGCCCAGGGCACCGTCTGCGCCGGCGGCCGCTACGACGGTCTGATCGAGCAGCTCGGCGGCAAGCCCGCGCCGGGCATCGGCTTCGGGATGGGCATGGAGCGCGTGCTGCTGTTGCTGCAGGAAAAGAACCTGCTGCCGGCGCAGCGCAGCGTCGACGTCTATCTGCTGCAGCAGGGCGAGGGCGCACCGCTGTACGCCATGCAGCTTGCCAAGCAACTGCGCGATGGCGGCTACTCGGTGATCCAGCACCTGGGCGAAGGCAGTTTCAAGTCGCAGATGAAGAAGGCCGACGGCAGCGGCGCACGCTACGCCGTGATCGTCGGCGAGAACGAGATCGCGTCGGGCCAAGCGGTGCTCAAGCCGCTGCGTGGCGACGTCGCGCAGCAAACCGTCGCGCTGGACGCGCTGGTCGCGACGCTCGGCGGCCTCGATGGCCAAGGGGAATAAGGCATGGCTTTCGATTTGCAGGAACAGGAACAGATCGACGAACTGAAGGCGTTCTGGAACGACTGGGGCAAGTGGATCGCCGGTGTCGTGCTGGCCGCAGCGCTGGGTTATTCGGGCTTCGTGGGCTGGAAATACTATCAGCGGACCCAAGCGGAAAAGGCTGAGGCGCTGTACAGTCAGCTCGAGCAGGCCGCCCAGCAGGGCGACTTGGCGAAGCTGAAGCCGGTGCAGGCGGCGCTCGTCGCCGACTACCCGTCGACCGCTTACGCCAGCCGCGGGGCGCTGCTGGCTGCCCGCGTGGCGTTCGACAAGAACGATTTGGCCACGGCCAAGACCCAGCTCAAATGGGTGATCGATACCAGCAAGGAACCGGCGGTGAAGGCGGTGGCGCAGCTGCGCTACGCCGGCGTGCTGCTGGATGAGAAACATTACGACGCAGCGATCGCCGAGCTGGAGCGCGAGCATGCCGCTTCGTTCGATGCACTGTTCCTCGATCTGAAGGGCGACATCTATCAGGCCAAGGGGGATGCCAAGGCAGCCCGTGAAGCGTATAAGACGGCGCTGGCGAAGCTGATCGGCGACTCGCCGAACCGCCAGCTGATCCAGACCAAACTCGATGCGCTGGGGGCCTGATATGCGAATGAAACTGCTTGCTACGGCTGTACTTTCGACCGTCCTGCTCGGCGGTTGCGCCAGCTGGTTCGGTGGAGAACAGGCGAACCAGCCGACACCGCTGCATGCCATCAAGGCCGAGCAGAAGTTGGCGATCAAGTGGAGCGAGGACATCGGCGATACCAGCCGTGGCGGCTTCACCCCGCTGTACCGCAACGGCAATGTGATCGTTGCCAACTCGGAGGGCTCCATCCGTGTGCTCGATGCGACCAGCGGCCGCACCTTCTCGCGCTGGGACCTGAAAAAGACTGAGCTGACCGGTGGTGTTGCCGCCGACGACGGTTCGATCTATGTCGGCACCGGCGACGGCTCGCTCTTGGCGATTGACCGCAGCAACGGCAAGGCACGCTGGCGCCAGTCGCTGACCAGCATTGCGCTTGAGGCGCCGGTATTGGTCGGCCAAGTGCTGGTGGTGCACACCAACGACGGCCGCCTGACCGGCTTCGATGTGCAGGATGGCAAGCAACTGTGGTCGGTGTCCCGTTCGTTGCCCCAGCTGATCGTTCGCAACACCGCGTCGCTGAGCGCGGTCGGCAACGAGGCGCTGCTGTCTGGCCAAGCCGGTGGTCGTCTGCAGGCGCTGCGCCCGAGCAATGGCGATGTGCTGTGGGACGTGGCCGTGGCCAACCCACGCGGCGCGTCCGAGCTCGAGCGTGTCACCGACGTGGTCAGCCGGCCGGTGTTCGATCATGGCCAGATCTGTGCTGCGGCCTACCAGGGGCGCGTCGCCTGCTTCGACGCCCGCTCCGGCAACCTGATGTGGGCGCGCGAGTTGTCGTCGAGCCAAGGACTGGCGGTGGATGAGCAGCGTCTCTATGCCACTGCCGACGACGGTTCGGTGTGGGCGTTTGACCGGGGCACCGGCCGCAACCTGTGGAAGCTGGATGACCTGAAATACCGCAACGTCTCCGGTCCGGCGCTGATCGGTGGCAACGTGCTGGTGGTTGACGGTGAAGGTTACGCCCACCTGATCAACGCTGGCGATGGTCGCCTGGTCGGCCGCCATAAGGTCGGCACCGACGCGCTGACCGCTCAACCTGTTTCGCTTGGCGACACGGTGCTGCTGCAGGGCAGCAGTGGACGTCTGGCACTCGTTTCTTTGGGATAAGTTGCAGTAATGAAACCCACTATTGCCTTGGTCGGTCGACCGAACGTTGGTAAGTCGACCCTCTTCAACCGCCTGACCCGCAGCCGTGATGCACTGGTGGCGGATCAACCCGGCCTGACCCGTGATCGCCACTACGGTCACGGCCGGGTCGGCAGCAAGCCGTACCTGGTGGTCGACACCGGCGGTTTCGAGCCGGTGGTCGACGAGGGCATCCTGTTCGAGATGGCCAAGCAGACGCTGCAGGCGGTCGACGAGGCGGACGCGATCGTCTTCCTGGTCGACGGTCGCAACGGCGTCACCCCGCAGGACAAAATCATCGCCAATCGGCTGCGCCAGAGCGGCCGCCCGGTATTCCTCGCGGTCAACAAGGCCGAAGGCATGAACCGGGCGATCGCCGCCGCCGAGTTCTACGAGCTGGGCTTGGGCGACCCGCTGGCAATCTCCGCCGCACATGGTGACGGGGTGCGCGATCTGGTCGAGCTGGTGCTCGAGCCGTTCCCGGACGAAGTCGCCGAGGAAAAGGTCAAGCATCCGAAGTTCGCAGTGATCGGTCGGCCGAACGTCGGCAAGTCGACGCTGGTCAACGCCATTCTCGGCGAAGAGCGGGTGATCGCTTTCGACCATCCTGGCACCACCCGTGACAGCATCTACATCGACTTCGAGCGAGAGGGACATCCGTACACCATCATTGACACAGCCGGCGTACGCCGACGTGCCAAGGTCGATGAGGCGATCGAGAAGTTCTCGGTAGTGAAGACCATGCAGGCGATCGAGGACGCCAACGTCGCCGTGCTGGTGCTCGACGCGCAGCAAGACATCGCCGATCAGGACGCGACCATTGCCGGTTTCGCGCTGGAGGCGGGACGCGCACTGGTCGTGGCGGTCAACAAGTGGGACAATCTGGATCAGGAACAGAAAGACAAGGTCAAGCGCGACATCGCGCGCAAGCTAGGCTTTCTGGAGTTCGCGAAGTTCCATCAGATCTCGGCGCTGCAGGGCCGTGGGGTGGCCGATTTGTTCAAGTCGATCGACGAAGCCTACGAAGCCGCGATGGCGAAGCTGGCTACGCCGAAGCTGACCAGGGTGCTGGAGATGGCGGTCGAGCGTCAGGCGCCTCCGCGCAATGGGTTGATGCGACCGAAGTTGCGCTATGCGCACCAGGGCGGCATGAACCCGCCGATCATCGTGATCCACGGCAACTCGCTGAGCGCGATCCCGGACAGTTATACCCGGTATCTGGAACATACCTTCCGCAAAGCGTTCAAATTGCAAGGCACGCCGTTGCGTGTGCAGTACAAGACCAGCGAAAACCCGTTCCATCAGGAACGGAATCCGCGTCCGGGCGACCGCCCGGGAGCGCGGCGCGGCAAAAAATAGTCCGGCAACTTTTTTTCTGCTACAACTAAGCGAGCAGGCCGGTCGGTAACAATTTTTATTAAAAATCACCTAGTCGGAGATTAACGAATGAGTTCCAAAGGGCAAATGTTACAAGACCCGTTTCTGAACACGCTGCGCAAAGAACATGTGCCGGTGTCGATTTATCTGGTGAACGGCATCAAGCTGCAGGGGCAGATCGAATCGTTCGACCAGTACGTGGTTCTGCTGAAGAACACCGTCACCCAAATGGTTTACAAGCACGCGATCTCTACCGTCGTGCCCGCCCGCCCGGTCAGCATCCCGCATGACCACGGCGTGCAGAAGCCGGAACAGCAAGACGCCTGATTCTGCGTCTAACCGGCTGATGTCCGTGAAACAGTAGTTTCGCGGACATCAGCCGTCCTTTTTTCTCAGCTCGGTTCTTTCAGGTGTTTGATCGTCCTGACATAGGTGATAAGGCCGTCTTGGTCTGCCTCGACTTCGGTGAGCCGGACTTTCGCGACGGCGTCGATGAGTGCGCCGACCTAGTCCGCAGTGCCGGCGTCGATGTGACAGACATCGTCGAGGGCAAGCGCAGTCGACCCGATCCGGCGCTGTTTGCCGGCAAGGGCAAGGTCGAAGAGGTCGCCGCTGCGGTGCGCGCCGGTTCGGCCAACGTGGTGGTGTTCAACCATGCGCTGTCACCGGCGCAGGAACGCAACCTCGAACGCGCGCTGCAATGTCGGGTGATCGACCGGCGCAGCCTGATCCTCGACATCTTCGCGCAGCGGGCGCGCAGCCACGAGGGTAAGCTGCAGGTCGAGCTGGCGCAGCTGTCGCATCTGGCGACCCGTTTGGTGCGCGGCTGGACCCACCTGGAGCGGCAGAAGGGCGGTATCGGTCTGCGCGGCCCGGGTGAAACTCAGCTGGAAACCGACCGTCGCTTGCTGGGCAAGCGCGTCAAGATGCTGAAGGATCGGCTGGCAACGGTGCAGAAGCAGCGCAATACCCAGCGCCGCGGCCGCAGCCGCTCCGGCCTGCTGTCGGTGTCTATCGTCGGCTACACCAACGCCGGCAAGTCGACCTTGTTCAACAGTCTGACCAAGGCGCGCGCCTATGCTGCCGACCAGCTGTTCGCCACGCTCGATACCACCAGCCGCAAGCTCTACCTGAACGAGTCCGTGTCGGTGGTGCTATCGGACACCGTGGGTTTCATCCGCGATTTGCCGCATACCCTAGTGGCGGCGTTCCGCGCGACGCTCGAGGAGACCGTGCAGGCCGACCTGTTGCTGCACGTGGTCGATTCGGCCAACCCGGCACGAGATCGTCAGATCGAAGAGGTGAATCTGGTGCTCGGCGAGATCGGTGCGCAGGACATCCCGCAGCTGTTGGTCTGGAACAAGACCGACCTGAAGGGGCTACCGCCGGCGATCGAGCGCGATGTCAATGGCGTTGCGATTGGAGTGCGAGTTTCCGCTCTGACTGGCGAGGGGCTGGAACTCTTGCGAGAAGCATTGGCCGAACGTGCGCAGGCCCTCCAATCCGACTATCTGAAAGAAGAAAACAACAACAATGTCGCAGTATGACCCGAAGAGGGGACGCCGGAACAATGACGGACCGCCGGACCTCGATGAGTTGTTTCGCCGCCTGAATCAGAAACTGGCGCGCCTCTTGGGCGCGAAGCCGGTGGGTGGCGGCACCCCCGAACCCGACAGCAAGCTCGCCCTTAAGGGCGGAGCACTTACCATCGTCGGCGTGCTGGCCGCCATCTGGCTCGCTAGCGGCCTCTACGTGGTCGATGCGCGCGAGGAAGGCGTGGTGCTGCGCATGGGCAGCTATAACCGCACTACCGAGTCCGGGCTGCAGTGGCACATCCCTTACCCGTTCGAAAAGGTTGAGATCGTCAATCTGACCGAGGTGCGCAGCATCGAGGTCGGCTATCGCAGCAACGCCAAGAACCGGGTACCGGAAGAGTCGCTGATGCTGACCCAGGATCAGAACATCATCGACGTCCAGATGTCGGTGCAATACGACGTTACCGATCCGAAGGCCTTTCTGTTCAACAACGCGGCCAACGACCGCGACGCCAAAGACATCGTCAAGCAGGTCGCCGAGACGTCGATCCGCGAAGAAGTGGGCCGTAACAAGGTCGATTTCGTGCTCAACGAAGGGCGCGCCCAGCTCGCCGCCAATACCCAGAAGCTGATGCAGACCATCCTCGATCGCTACGGAATGGGGGTGCGCATCGCCAAGGTCAACATCAACGACGTGCAGCCGCCGGAGCCGGTGCTCGCTGCTTTCGACGATGCGATCAAGGCCGGTCAGGACAAGGACAAGCTGCGCAACGAGGGCCTGGCGTACGCCAACGAGGTAGTGCCGAAGGCCAAAGGCTTGGCTGCGCGCCTGCTGCAAGAGGCGGAAGGCTACAAGCAGAAGGTGGTGGACAACGCCGAAGGCGATGCGTCGCGCTTCAAACAAGTGTTGCCCGAATACAACAAAGCGCCGAAGGTCACCCGCGACCGGCTCTACTACGACATGATGCAACAGATCATGAGCAACACCACCAAGGTCGTGGTCGATCAGAAGGGGGGCAACAACCTGCTGTATCTGCCGCTGGACAAGCTGATCCAGGCGACTAACCCGGGCACCACCTTGTCGACGGCACCGGCTGCTGCATCGGCTCCGGCCGCTCCGGCTGCACAGGCCGAGACGGCGCCGTCCGGGGCGAGCGCGCCATCGACCTCGTCCAGTTCCGTTCGCGGAGGCGGCCGTGAGGTCACCCGCGGTCGCGACTTCGGGGGGCAGTGAGCATGGAAAGACTGATCCCCACCCTGGTCGCTATCATGGGCGCCGTGCTGATCGCTAGCCTGTCGCTGTTTACCGTCGACCAGCGCCAGTTCGCGATCGTGTTCCAGTTCGGTGAAGTGGTCGATGTGATCAAGCAGCCGGGCATCCACTTTAAGGTGCCGCTGCTGCAGAACGTGCGCTACTTCGATCGACGCATCCAGACCATCGATACCGAAGCGCCGGAACTGTTCAATACCCGCGAGAAGAAGAACGTGCTGGTCGACAGCTACGTGAAATGGCGCGTGATCAACGTCGAGCAGTTCTACAAGAGTGTCGGCGGCAACGAGACGGCAGCGGTGTCGCGCCTGCGCCAGACCATCAACGACGGCCTGCGTGCCGAGTTCGGCCAGAAGACCGTCGCTGACGTCATTTCCGGCCAGCGCGACCTGGTGATGGACGTGGTGCGCAAGCGTGCCGATATCGATGCGCGCAAGATCGGCGTGGAAATTCTCGATGTCCGCTTAAAGCGCGTCGATTTTCCGGATAAAATTAGCTCTTCGGTGTACGACCGCATGCAGTCCGAGCGGCGTACCGTCGCCAGTCAGCTGCGCAGCGAAGGTGCTGCGGATGCTGAGCAGATTCGTGCCGATGCCGACCGCCAGCGCGAGGTGCTCCTCGCCGAGGCGTATAAGCAGGCGCAGCAACTGAAGGGCGAGGGCGATGCCAAGGCGGCGCAGATCTATGCCGACGCCTACGGCAAGAGCCCGGAGTTCTACGCCTTCTGGCGCAGCATGGAAGCGTACAAGCAGTCCTTCAAGAACAAGAGTGACGTGCTCGTGCTTGAACCCAACTCGGAGTTCTTCAAATACTTCAAGAACCCGCAGGCAGGTGCAGGCAAGGGTAAATAACAATCCGACATGAAAGCGCTGGCCGGGCTCTCCGGCCAGTTTGCCGATGACAAGGCGGGAGCCTCTCCCGCCTTTAGCTTGTGTGGCAATTGAAAATGCGTAATTGGCTGTTACCCGAACATATCGCCGACATACTGCCGGCCACTGCACGCCAGGTAGAAACCGCTAAGGCTGCGATGCTGGAGCTGTTTCGCACCGGCGGTTACGAACTGGTGTCTCCGCCGATGCTGGAGTACATCGACTCGCTGATGGCCGAGAGCGATCCCGGCCTGGCGCTGAAGACCTTCCGCGTAGTCGACCAGCTGTCCGGTCGTCAGCTCGGCGTGCGCGCCGACATTACTCCGCAGGTAGCGCGCATCGACGCCCACTTGCTAGCTGAACGCACCGGCGTAACCCGGTTGTGCTACGCCGGTAGCGTGCTGCATGCCCGGCCTAATGGCCTGATGAGCTCGCGCGAGCCGCTGCAGATCGGGGCCGAGCTGTATGGCTATGCCGGTACCGAAGCCGACCTGGAAATCGTCGAGCTGATGCTCGCGTCGTTGCGCTTGGTTAAGGTCGACGGGGTGCGCCTCGATTTGGGCCATATCGCAATCTTCCGCGGCCTTGCCAGCGCCTCGGGGCTGTCTGCTCAGGCGTCGCGTGAACTGCTTGATGTGTTGCAAACAAAAGATGTCGCGACGATCCGCGAACTGGTGGCGGATGTGGCTGAGCCATTCCGCAGCGCCTTCTTGGTGCTGCCGGAGCTGTACGGCCGTGGCGAGGTGCTCGACAAGGCACGCACCAAGTTGCCGTCGCTGCCGGAAATCGAGCTGGGCCTGATGCAGCTTGCCGCAGTGGGCCGTGCGCTGGGTGATTCGGTCGACGTCAGCTATGACTTGGCAGAACTGCGTGGCGACAGCTACCACACCGGCCTGATGTTCGCCGCATACGCGCCAGGCTGGTCGGAGTCGATCGCCCGCGGCGGCCGTTACGACAACGTCGGTCGCAGCTTCGGTCGCGGTCGTCCGGCCACCGGCTTCAGTTTCGACCTGCGCGACTTGATCCGCATCCTGCCGCAGCGCCACCATGAACAGGCAATCCGCGTCGCCGCCCGGCTGCTGCCGGACGCGCGCGCCGAAGTCGACGCACTGCGTCGCCGTGGCGAAGTGGTGATCATCGACTACCTGGGCGAATCCGCCCAAGCCCTCAACTGCGACCGCGAACTGGTGCGCGCCGCCGAGGGTTGGCAGGTGGTTTCGTTCAACTGATTTGAATTCTGACGCAAGAGGTTTGACCAAAATGTCCAAGAACGTTGTCGTGATCGGTACCCAGTGGGGTGATGAAGGCAAAGGCAAGATCGTTGACTGGCTGACCGATCACGCCAAGGGCGTGGTGCGCTTCCAAGGTGGCCACAATGCGGGCCATACCCTGGTGGTCGGTGGCAAGAAGACCGTTCTGCACCTGATCCCGTCGGGCATCCTGCGTGAAGGCGTAGACTGCTTCATCGGTAGCGGTGTAGTGCTGTCGCCGGAAGCGCTGCTCAAGGAAATCGACGAACTGGAAGCGGCCGGCATCGATGTGGCCAGCCGTCTGATGGTCGCCGAGACCTGCCCGCTAATCCTGCCGTACCACGTTGCGCTTGACCAGGCGCGCGAGGCGGCCAAAGGCGCCAGCAAGATCGGCACCACCGGTCGCGGCATCGGCCCGGCCTACGAGGATAAGATCGCCCGCCGCGCACTGCGTGTGATCGATCTGTTCGATCGCGAGCGCTTCGCCACCAAGCTGCAGGAAAACCTCGCGCTGTACAACTTCCAGCTGACCGAGTTCTTCAAGGTCGCTCCGGTCGAGTTCGACGCGGTGTTCGATGCCGCCATGAAGATGGCCGAACGCATCAAGCCGATGGTCGGCGACGTGTCGCGCACCCTGTACGAAATGAACAAGCGTGGCGAGAAGCTGCTGTTCGAAGGCGCGCAGGGCACCCTGCTCGACATCGATCACGGTACCTACCCGTACGTGACCTCGTCCAACTGCGTGGCCGGCGCGGCAGCCCCTGGCGCCGGTGTAGCCCCGCAGATGCTCAACTACGTGCTGGGCATCGTGAAGGCCTACACCACCCGCGTGGGTTCCGGCCCGTTCCCGACCGAGCTGTTCGATGAGGTCGGCGCAGGCCTCGGCGAGCGCGGCAGCGAGTTCGGCGCAACTACCGGCCGTGCCCGCCGCTGTGGCTGGTTCGATGCCGCCGCCCTCAAGCGCTCGATCCAGATCAACGGCGTGTCCGGCATGTGCATCACCAAGCTCGACGTGATGGACGGCATGGACGAGATCAAGCTGTGCGTCGGCTACAAGCTGAACGGCGAAACCGTCGACATCCTGCCGTTCGGCTCCGAAGCCGTCGCAGGTTGCGAGCCGGTGTACGAAACCATGCCGGGCTGGACCGACAGCACCTTCAGCGTGAAGCGTTACGAAGACCTTCCGGCCGCTGCCAAGGCATACCTGAAGCGCATCGAGGAAATCTGCGAAGCGCCGGTGGACATGATCTCGACCGGTCCGGACCGCGAAGAGACCATCGTGCTGCGTCATCCGTTCGGCGGCTGATTGCCAAGACTTGCAAGATGAACAACGGGCGTCCCTAGGGGCGCCCGTTTTGTTGGCGCTGCTCGCAAGATCGCGAGCAGGTTCTCGGCGTGTCAGCTGGCGCGGTAACCCACCGTTTGGCCAACCTTGGCCGCGGCTTTGCCGGCAGCTGGTAACCGTCGTTCAGTGTCTTCAGGAAGGCGAGCATATCGTCGATGTCGCGTGCATTGAATGCCGGTTTGTCGCCAGAGGGTCGGCCGAACGGCGCTTCCCTATTGACGTTCTGTTGGTACCGCGCCGGCAAGTCGTCGAACTTGGCCACCTTGCCATCGGCGCCGTGCGGATACCAGCGCTGCGGACTGGTGTCTCGTTCCGCATAGAATTCCAGTACCTCGCGCAGACTGTGGAACACCCCGTTATGGAAGAAGCTGTGCCTCGTTGCGACGTTGCGCAGCGACGGGGTCCGGAACAGTCCGCAGTATTCCTGCCTGTCCCTCAGGTCGGTCCTCAGAGGGCCACACAGTCCCAGATCATTGTAGCTGGGGTCGACGTTGACGGACAGCCGGCGGTTGCGTGGCACGCCCAGCGCAATGTGGCCGAAATCGCTGAATGCCGGAAATGCCCCCTCGCTGCTGACCGTGCTGATGTGGCAAGAGGCGCAGTTGCCTTTGTTCGGATCGTTGAATACCGCCAGGCCGCGCACCTCCCGGCGGCTGAGTTTTACCTGGCCACGCAGGTAGGCGTCGTACTTGCTGCTGTACGGGTAGAACTCGGACGGCGTCTCCTGGAACACCTCCAGTGCCATCAATGCTTTGGCGAACGCACGGTTGCTATTGGCGAACACATCGTCACCGAAGGCCCGTCGGAATTCTGCCGCATATGGTGCCCGTTTCAGCTTGGCGACCACGTCGGCGGGCGAACGGTTGCCCATCTCGTTTGGTGCCAGCAGCGGGATGCGCGCCTGCTCGTGGGCAGAACTCGCGCGGCCGTCCCAGGTACGTCCGCCGGTCGGGCCGGCATCGGCGCTGTCATCGCCATCGCTGTCGTGAAAGTGCTCGGAGAACGGCGGGACATTTTGCAGATAGCGTAGTGAAGGCACCGCGCGGCCACCTTCCGTTTGGCCGCCGATAGCGCCCAGTCCGACGTCCAGATCGTTCGGCGGGCCGTAGGCATGAGCAGGGCTATGGCAGCTGGCGCAGGCGAGCTGCCCCGAACCAGACAGCGAACGATCGAAGAACAACTGGCGGCCCAGCGCCGACAATTCGGCGATCGATGGATGCTTGCCGTCTGGTGCATACGCCGCATTTTGATAGGCGGGGTCCTTGACCTGCGTCGCTGCTTGCAAACCGGCCACCTTGTCGCTGCAGCCGGCGACCAGTAGCAAACTCAGTGTCAGCAGTGCGGGTACTGGACGGAGCGATCCGGTCGAAAAGGGGGGCTTGGACAGCATGGTAGGATCCTGCGCTATCTAGAGAGTGGCGCGCAGTCTAGTCGCGGAGAGTGACCGACTGATGACTAATATGGTAAATGGCGACATTGAAATACCGTTTGTCATGGGCTGCGCATAGCTACGTAACATCATATCAACATAATGCGCACAGTTTTCTCCTCATGGATTTCATGATGAAGCGCACATTCTGTTTGTTACCGCTCACGGTCGTCTTGCTGGTGCTGAGTGGCTGTTCCAGCAGCGATTCGGCTAACTCCGCGATCGGCCCGACCACCAGCGGCGTGGTCACGGGGAGCTACTTCCGTCACGCCAAGGTCTGCCTCGACGTGAACAACAACGGTCGCTGCGACGCCAATGAGTCTAGCGCCTACACCGATAGCAATGGTGCCTATACGCTGACGGGACAGGGACCGATTGCGGCCGAGATCGGGACCGATGCGACCCGTTACGACCCAGACAAGAAAACCGAGACCAAGGTCAGCACCCCGCTGGTATTCCGTGCTCCAGCCGGGGCCGGTCAGGTAGTCAGCGCACTGTCGACCGAACTGGTCGCGCTGATGGGCGTCAATGGTGGTGATCTCGCCGCCGCCAAGGCCGCCCTGGCGCAGCGCCTGGGGGTGCCCGCCGAAAAGCTGCTGTCAGATCACAACAAGGAAAGCGACCCGAAGATCAAGGCTGCGCTACAGGGCGAGATCGACCAGGCGATTGGCCGCATCGCCGATGCGGTGGCCGCTGCCGGCAAGGATGGCGATATCGGCAAGGCGCTGGGCAACCGCTTGGCGCTCGACCAGATCCAGAACATCGTAGTGATCTATGCCGAAAACCGCGGTTTCGACACTCTGTTCGGCTTGTTCCCGGGCGCGAACGGCATTCCGGGAGTCAATGTAAGCTCGACTGGTGGCTATGTGCCGCAGAAGGACTTCGATGGCTCGACACTGCCGAGCTTGCCGCCGGCTTGGGGCGGACTCACCGCCGCCGGACAGAGCGTCACACTGACTCAGGCACAGACCACCGGCTTCTCTAACAAGCCGTTTCAGATCGACAATCCGAATGGCCTGAATGGCACCGGTGTCGTGGTAGGGCAGAGCATCACCACCCGCGATTTGGTTCACCGCTTTTATAACCACCAAATGCAGATCAATGGCGGCAAGAACGACATGTTCGCCGCGTACTCGGACGCCGGTGGTCTGTCGATGGGGTACTACGACGGCAGCAAGATGCAGATATGGAGGATCGCCCAGCAGTACACCCTGGCCGATAACTTCTTCATGGGCGCGTTCGGTGGCTCCTTCCTCAACCACCAGTACCTGATCTGCGCCTGTGCACCGACCTACCCAAACGCCGATGCGGCCAGCTCTCCGGCCAAGAACAGCATTTCGGCGATCGATACCGATGCCAATGGCAATTTCGTACGGCTTACTCCGGCATCTACCTCGCCGACTTCTGTGCTGGGCGGCAAAGCCGTTTATCTGAACGATAGCACGCTGACGCCGAAGGATGCCTCGGGGATGTTCTACGCTGTCAACACCATGCAGCCGGCCTACCAGCCTAGCGGCAATGCTCCTGCCGGCAGCGACAGCGGCGGGCGGTATGCCGACCCGAGCAAAGCCACGACGCTGCCGCCGCAGACGCAGGCGACCATCGGTGATCTGCTGTCGGCCAAAGGCATCAGCTGGGCCTGGTATGCTGGCGCGTGGAATGCGGTGAGCCAGAGCCGGACGGGAATCTACAACGGTTCCCAGCCCAACTTCCAGGCGCACCACCAGCCGTTCAACTACTATGCCAATTTCGATCCGGCAACCCATGCCGCCGACCGCGCGGCACACTTGAAGGACTTCGACAGCCAGTTCCTGCAAGACGCAGCAGCGGGCAAGCTACCGGCGGTGGCTTTCTACAAGCCGCAAGGCAACCTCAACCAACATCCAGGCTATGCCAACGTATTCGATGGTGACACGCACATCGCCGGCGTGATCTCCCAGCTTCAGGCCAGCACGCAATGGAAAAACATGCTGATCGTAGTCACCTATGACGAGAACGGTGGTTTCTGGGACCATGCCGCTGTCCCTAAGGGGGACCGCTGGGGGCCAGGTACCCGCATCCCGGCGATCATCATTTCACCGTTCGCGAAGAAGGGCTTCATTGACAAGACCCAGTACGATACTGCGTCGATCCTGCGCCTCATCACGCATCGCTACTCCTTGCCTGTATTGCCCGGCCTAGCGCAGCGCGATGCGGCACTGCTGGCCAACGGCTTCAAGCCTATGGGCGACCTGAGCGCGGCGCTGGATTTCTCGCAGAAGAAATAAGGGGATTCGGCCAACGTAGGCTTGGCGATCACGGAGGGGCGGCTGTGGCCGTCCCTTTTTCATTGGGAGTGCGAAGGTGGGATGGAAAAAGAAAAAGCGCAGCATAAAATGCTGCGCTTTTTCAGTATGGTGCCCAGGAGAAGACTCGAACTTCCACAGTGTTGCCACCGCTAGGACCTGAACCTAGTGCGTCTACCAATTCCGCCACCTGGGCTAAAACCTATACATCGGTACTGCCAGCCGTTTTAGATAAAACGGCCTTCAAGAATCTTTGGTGCCCAGGAGAAGACTCGAACTTCCACAGTGTTGCCACCGCTAGGACCTGAACCTAGTGCGTCTACCAATTCCGCCACCTGGGCACGACCAAATTTTCAATGTTGCTGCTAGCAAGCTTACTCTAATTTATAGAGTGGTGCCCAGAAGAAGACTCGAACTTCCACAGTGTTGCCACCGCTAGGACCTGAACCTAGTGCGTCTACCAATTCCGCCACCTGGGCGCTGCTTTGCTGTATCATTTCCGACACAACGCATCAACGAGTTGCGAATTATATAGACCCGGACGAGGTTGTCAATGCCTAAAAAGCAGAAAGACTCAAAAAAAATGACCCTGCGTGAACTGGATCCTCATCTAGGGCGGGAAAAACTCAAATACGACAATCCCTTACCGAGTCGCGAGTACGTAATGACCTTGCTCGCCGAGCAGGGGGTACCGATGTATCCGGATGAACTGGCCGAACTATTGTCCATCCAGAAAGAGGAATTCCGTTATTTCGAACGCCGCCTGACCGCGATGGAGCGTGACGGCCAGGTCGTCATCAACCGCAAGGGCGCGGTTTGCGTCGCCGACAAGCTCGACCTGATCAAGTGCACCGTGCAGGGGCACCGCGACGGTTTCGGTTTCGCAATCCCTGAAGAAGGCGGCGACGACCTGTTCCTGTCCGAGCGCGAGATGCACAAGGTGCTGCACGGCGACCAGGTGCTGGTGCGCGTGATCGGTACCGATCGGCGTGGCCGCCGCGAAGGGCGCATCGTCGAAGTGCTCGAACGAGCGGTCAAACAGCTGGTTGGCCGTATCTATCAAGAGCGCGGCGTCTGGCTGGTAGTGGCTGAGGACCGCCGCATCAACCAGGACATTCTGATCGAACCAGGTGGGCAGGGAACGGCTCTGCACGCCCAGGTGGTGATGGTCGAGATCCTTACCCAGCCCGACGCCTATCGCCAGCCGATCGGCCGGGTGATCGAGGTGCTCGGCGCCTACGCCGACCCAGGTATGGAAATCGAGATTGCGTTGCGCAAGCATGTGCTGCCGTACCGCTTCAGCGACGCCGCAGTCGAACAGGCGAAGAAAACGCCGAAGAACGTGCGCAAGAAGGATCTGGAAGGCAAGGGGCGCGAAGACATCCGTGACCTGCCGCTGGTGACCATCGATGGCGAGACCTCGCGCGACTTCGACGACGCGGTGTACGCCGAACGCGTCGGCAATGACTTCCGTCTGGTGGTGGCGATTGCCGACGTCAGCCATTATGTGCAGCCAGCCGATGCGCTAGATGTCGATGCGCTCGACCGCGGCACCTCGGTGTACTTCCCGCGCCGGGTGATCCCGATGCTGCCCGAAGCACTTTCCAATGGCATCTGCTCGCTCAACCCCGAAGTCGAGCGGCTGTGCATGGTCTGCGACATGCAGATCTCGGTAGAAGGTGCGGTCACCGCCTACCGTTTCTACCCGGGAGTGATGCAATCGCGCGCGCGGCTTACCTACAATCAGGTATGGGACTGGGTGCAGAACGGCAGCGACCATCCGCAAAAGCCACAGATCGACGTGCTCTACAATTTGTTCAAGGTACTGCTTGCCGCGCGTGAAAAGCGGGGTGCGATCGACTTCGACACGATCGAAACGCAGATGCTGTTCAATGACGACGGCAAGATCGACCGCATCGTTCCGGTGGTGCGTAACGACGCCCACCGTCTGATCGAAGAATGCATGCTGGCCGCCAACGTTTGCTCGGCCGACTACCTGATCAAGCACAAGCATCCCTGCCTGTTCCGGGTGCACGAAGGACCGACACCAGAAAAGCTTGAGAACCTGCGCACCTTCCTTAGTCTGGCCGGCCTGACCCTGGAGGGTGGGGAAAAGCCGACAACCAAGGACTACGCCGCACTGAGCGAGCAGATCAAAGGCCGTCCCGATGCCGAAGCGTTGCAGACCATGTTGCTGCGGTCGATGCGCCAGGCAGTTTACGCCCCGGACAATATTGGTCACTTCGGCCTGTCCTACGAGGCGTACACCCACTTCACCTCGCCGATTCGCCGCTATCCCGATCTGCTGGTGCATCGTGCGATCAAGGCGGTATTGGCCGGGAGGCACTACAAGCCCGAGCAAAAGTGGTTGCAGTTGGGTGAACACTGCTCGGTGACGGAACGACGAGCGGATGATGCGAGCCGCGACGTCGAGGCTTGGTTGAAGACCTACTATATGCGCGACCGGGTCGGCGAAGTATTTACCGGAAAAGTCAGCGCGGTGACCAGCTTTGGCGTATTCGTGATGCTGGACGAGATTCATGCTGAAGGGCTGGTCCACATCTCCGAATTGGGTAAGGACTACTTTCACTACCGCCCCGAAGTGATGGCTATCGTCGGAGAGAAAAGTGGCGCCGAGTACCGCCTGGGTGATCGGTTGACCGTCAAGGTGGCTCGTGCCGATCTAGAGAGTTCCAAAGTGGACTTTGTTCTGGTGGAGCGGCCGGAGGTAGAGGCAACGGAGCTTGCTGATGGGGGGAAGGGCAAGCCGGCAAAGCGTAGTCGCAAGCGCAAGGCAAACGCAGCATAGTCCTATGAGTGCCTTTGTTTAGAGAGGGAGTCACAACCCTCGCGATCGCAGACATTGCCATTACAGAGCCAGGCCGAACGTCAGTTCGGCCTGGCTTTTGGTTTTTTGGGGTGATGCAGCGGGTTTAACGGTCGGAATTGGGGATGGAGCCAGGGTCAGAAAGGTCGCCATTGGCGGGCTAGCGACTGGTCGGGCTGTTTTTGTAAAACAGTTAATAATCATAATTTGTTTTTTATCAATGCCTTGGTTGTGGTTTTGCTCTGGTTTGCCGGTTTTTCGCCTTTTTTCAGCAAGCAGGTGTTGACGCCGCCGGGGTCGGGGCGTATAGTTCACCTCCTCTGCTGCTGACCCAGCAACGCCACGAAGCGACGCCGTCAGCAACAACCGCTCTTTAACAGCACGAACAACCGATAGGTGTGAGAGCCTGGATTGATCAGGAGCTCATGCCGCAAGATTAAGGAAATCGCATGGTTTCTTTGAGCTTGCAGCCAAGTACGAAATTAGCGAAAGATTGAACTGAAGAGTTTGATCCTGGCTCAGATTGAACGCTGGCGGAATGCTTTACACATGCAAGTCGAACGGCAGCACGGACTTCGG
>NZ_JAUEDK010000032.1 GCF_030385785.1 Crenobacter oryzisoli | reverse complement strand
CTGTTTTCGCTGCTGACCTCTAATAACCATGCGGGTTTCAGTGTCGATTTCGCCAAAACTCTTGTGGTGGCACGTTTTTGACCATAAAACCGTTATTTGACATGCACTATATGCCTGATAAAGTGACGGCATGTTTGTCAAAGTCACCAAGTCCGGCAGCCGCCGTTACGTTCAACTGGTCGAGTCTTACCGGGGGGAGGATGGGCGCGTCAAAAAACGCACCGTCGCCACCCTCGGACGGCTTGACCAGATTGGCTCGGAGCTCGAGTCCGTCATTTCCG
Source organism: Crenobacter oryzisoli (assembly GCF_030385785.1). GTDB lineage: Bacteria > Pseudomonadota > Gammaproteobacteria > Burkholderiales > Chromobacteriaceae > Crenobacter_A > Crenobacter_A oryzisoli. Next base: position 52,003 of record NZ_JAUEDK010000032.1, on the reverse strand, counting down.
GCTTACTGCGCCTGACCGGTCGTTCCATGCCTGACCATGTCGCACCGACCTTCGAATCGGCCCGTGCACTGGGTGACGTTTGGGCGTTGACCGAGCTTTGGGAAGAACTGGGCTTTGGTCAGCTGCGCAAAGCCTTCCGCCGTACCCGCCACAGCATCGACATAGAAGCCTTGGTTCGGGTGATGGTGCTTAATCGACTGTGCGACCCCGACTCCAAGCTCGGTGTGCTGCGCTGGCTGGAAACCGTCAGCCTGCCTGGCATCGTTGCCGAAGCCATCGAGCACCAGCACCTGCTGCGTGCGATGGATGCCTTGATCGTGCATCAAGACGCCGTCGACCAGGTCGTGTCTGCGTTGCTACGTCCGCTGCTCGATCAGGAACTGGCAGTGGTGTTCTATGACATGACCACCATCCGTGCCGAAGGCCTGTCGCAGCAGGATGGCGATGTGCGCAAATTCGGCATGGCCAAGGAAGGCGTGATCGCCCGCCAGTTCATGCTCGGCGTGGTGCAGACTGCCGACGGCATTCCGCTCTACCACGAAGTGTTCGATGGTAATACCGCCGAAGTCACGACGCTCAAGCCGACCATCGAGAAGGTGATCCAGCGTTTCCCGATCCGGCGTGTGATCGCCGTCGCCGACCGTGGGCTGCTGTCCACCGACAACCTGGCCGAATTGCAGGCGATCAGCCTGCCGAGCGGTCAGCCGCTCGAATTCATCCTGGCGGTGCCGGGGCGCCGCTACTCCGACTTCGTCGAGTTACTGACACCGTTTCAGCAGGCGGATTGCCTGAATGCAACCCAGGAAGTCACCGGTGAGCTTGAATGGGAAGGCTTGCGCCTGATCATCGCGCATAACCCGGAAACCGCCGCTGAGCAAGGCGCACAGCGCGACCGTCTGATCGCCGAGCTGGAGCGGAAGGCAGCCGAATGGACCGGCAAACTCGATGCGCAAGATGCCGGCAAACGTAGCCGAGGCCGTAAGCTATCGGATGGTGGCGCGCGGGCGCGTTTCTACCATGAGGTATGCGAAGCACACTTGGCGCGCATCGTCCGCGTCAATCTCAAGAGTGAGCTGTTCAGCTACGACATCGACGCACAGGCGCTGGCGCATGCACGGCTGATGGACGGCAAACTCCTGCTGGTGACCAATACCGCTGATCTGAAGCCCGACGAAGTCATCGAGCGCTATAAGTCACTCGCGGATATCGAACGCGGCTTCCGCGTGCTGAAGTCGGAAATCGAAATCGGACCGGTCTACCACCGGCTGCCGGACCGTATCCGTGCCCACGCCATGATCTGCTTCATGGCTTTGGTTCTGTATCGAGTAATGCGCCAGCGCCTTGCTGCCAGTGAAAGTAGCCTGTCGCCCGAACGGGCGCTATCACTGCTGCGTCGGATTCAACACCACCGCGTGACCTTGAACAACACTCAGCCAATCTCGGGGATCTCATCGATTAGCCAGGAACAAACCAGCATCCTGTCTGCTTTGCAGGTCAAGAAACCGACCGCCAGCAAGCAGTTGCCCCTTCTGTAGGGTAGCGTTTCAAAACTCACCCTATAAGAATCAATGGTTTGCGCGTTTAACTGTCGAACTCGGGGGGACATGGGTGGGCAGCGTATCGGCTACACCCGGGTCAGCACGGTAGACCAGAACACCAAGCGTCAACTTGATGGGCTAGCACTGGATCGAGTATTTGAGGATGGGGTAAGCGGTAAGGGAGCGAACCGTCCTGCCCTGAAGGACATGCTCGACTTCGCCTGCAATGGTGATGAAGCCCTTGTTCATTCCATGGATCGACTGGCTCGAAACCTCGCTGATCTCCGAAACATCGTTAAGCAACTCACCAACAATGGCGTGAAGGTTACTTTCGTCAAAGAGAGCCTGACGTTCACTGGAGAAGATTCACCGATGGCTAACCTCATGCTCAACATCATGGGGGCTGTTGCTGAGTTCGAGCGGCAATTGATGTTGGAGCGCCAGAAAGAAGGGATCGCCAAGATTCTGGCTGACTCAGATCAACGAGCGATGAAATACGCTGGTCGTAGGCCCAAGCTGAGTGCCTCTCGGATCGAGGAACTCAAGGAGAGGGTGCAGGCTGGCGGGAACAAATCCGAGATCGCCAAGGGGCTCAAGATCTCCCGCGCCTCGCTGTACGAGTATATCAAGTGACCCAAAAATTATTGCCGATGCGGTGAAAGGGGCCTTCAAACCGTTACCACAAGAAAAAGGACGCCCCCAGTGACCAACCCGACACACTCGGGTAGTGTCATTTACCACGTTTTAACAGTGATCTTATTAGAAAAAAAGAAATGGCTAACAAAGATTCCAAGCTCTACCTGAACGTTCCCTTTGCTGAAAAAGATAGTGCGAAGGCGCTTGGTGCTAGATGGTTCCCCGCGATGAAAAAGTGGTACGTCCCACATGAGCTGGACCTTAACCTGTTCATAAAATGGTGGCCAGACGATTTGCGGGCTGCTTACGAGGCTACGGCTGGCAAGGAAATGCCAAAGACCGAAAAACCAGAACGGAAGCCACGACAGCCACGACCACCTAGAGTGAAGCTGGACTACCCGCCATTGAAAAATGATCGGAGCACGCCTGAAATCGATCTACCTTGGGACTAGATTTCACACTTACTTGACCGTCTTCGCGGACTCCAGTTTTCTACGTCGTAGAACTTCACAAGTGAGGCGATTATGGCAATGGTCGGCATCGAGGACCGCTACGCCCCCAGTGATAGAAACCGAGCGCTGAGACTGCGACTGCCAGCATGTCCCAGCCGGCAGGGATAACCCCAAGCCCACCGAAGTCTGAACTGCCCAGCAACCGCCTGACTTTGGCAAACGTGGTCATGGTGATCACCTTAGGTTTCCCTGCTCGTTGAAGACGCTGGGATGGTTAGTCACCCTGGTCAGTTTTCAATGAGCGCCAACACGTCATATGGCCCCAAGTTGCAGCTTCGCTCCCACTGGGCCTTCTTGCCGTTGATCGTCACACGACTTCATCGAGGTGCCACTTGTCGCCCCGGCTCAGCGTCGTGTTGCAAATGTGTTTGGCGATCGCCAGGCCAAAGGTTACCGACCAGCGCCGCTCGGTTTCATACATCGCCTCGATGCCGCGTGCGGCCAGCCTTTACTCGACCATGCACAGGCTCAGGGAAAGCAGTAATACAGCCACACTGCGTAGCGGATCACCTCCGCTGGAAAACTGTAGCCCTTGTATGAGATCGGGCTGGCGGTTTCAGGCCAGCAGCAACGGGAAGTTTACTTCTTCATCCCTCATCTTGCCCCGCAACCCTGCTGCCAACGTGACAGTACCCCGGTGACAGATTCCGACTGGCGATGGCTGAGATGGCCTCTCGACATGTAGTTCTCAGGCCGACAACAATGAGCCCGTCTTGAACGCGGTGGCGGTCGCGACCTTAGCCACCCACATGCCGGCGCTGGCGTAATGACGATTCTCCAACGCATACACCACCCCGCCATATTGCGAAGCCAATACAGCGACCCGGTCGTTCAAGGGGTCAATCACCTCGGCCACAGGCTGGCCGGCCTCGACCCGGCTGCCGGGGGCAACCAAGAAGGCCACGACGCCGGGGTGTGGTGCGTAGAGGTTTTCCGAACCAGCCAGCGGTGTGGCGGGTTGCTTGAGCGCCGGCATCTCCGGCGCCGGCCGGTCGGTCACCAAGCCGCGATGGCGGAGAAAGTCGATGATCGCGGCCGCGTCCTGTTTTGCCTGCGAGTGCTTCACATCCCCCTGCCCGCGCAGCTCGACGGTGACGGCTAGGCAAGCCAATTCGATCGGCGCCTCCAATCTATCGTTGGCAGCCAATGCTTGTAGCTCCCACCACACCCGGCAGCAAGCCTCGTCGAACGGGTCGCCACCCGCCTCGGTAGACAGGAACTGGGCGGATGAGCCGAGGTAGCGAGCCAGAGGTTCGCACTGTCCCCACAGCGGCGTGCCGGTATACACGTGCAGGGCTGCATCGTAGTCGCAATGCAGATCAAGCACGATGTCGGCATCGACGGCCAATCGCATCAGATGCTGGCGCAGACTGTGCAGCTCGGTGCGCACCGGGGTCTGTTCGATGGCCGCGCGCAAGGCGTCGCGAATGATGCGGGTATTGTGCGCGCCGTCGCGGCCGAGCCGTGCCTTGACCCGCGGGTAGATGGTTTGTGCTAGTTGAGGGTAGTGACGGTTGAAGTTCTCGCCGGAGGCCAAGTCAAAGCGCCCCAATTGTTGGCCGAGCAGGGTCTGGTCGTTCCCGATCGGGTTGGCCTGCGGCACTAGGACAATTTCGCCGTGCAGGTGGCCGGCGGCCTCCAGCTGCGTGAAGGCGGCCTTCAGGTGCCAGGCGACCAGCATGCCGGGCAGTTCGTCGGCGTGCAGCGCGGCTTGGATATAGGCCTTCGGCCCGCTACCGGCTTGGCCGAAATGTAGGCTGGTCAGTTGGCGTCCCGCCCCGAGGCTGGGCGATAGCAAGGCGTGTTCGATTCGTTTCATGTTGGCAATCCGCTTGGGGCGCCCCAAAGGTCCACCCCGGGGCAAGCGCTAGTTAGGTAAAAGAGTCGGACGGGAGCGCGCGCCCGTCGGCGCTCGTCTCCCGCTCGGGGCATCAATGGCCGTAGACATCGAAGTCGAAGTATTTCGCCGCAATCTTCTGGTAGGTGCCGTCCTTCAACATCGCCGCAATCGCCCCATTGATGGCGGCTTTCAAGTCGGTATCTTCCTTGCGCAGCCCCACCGCCGTGCCGTAGCCCAGCGTTTTCTCGTCGTCGAGCCCGGCCCCGGCCAGGTTGTAGCCGCGTCCTGCCGGGGTCTTCAGGAAACCGTTCTTGGCGGTCACCGTGTCCTGCAGCGTGGCGTCCAAGCGCCCGCTCACCAGATCCTGGTAAACCTGGTCCTGGTTCTGGTAGGCCACCACGTTCACCCCTTTGGGCTCCCAGTAGGTCTTGGCGAACGCTTCCTGCGTGGAGCCTTGCTCGACGCCCACCCGCTTGCCCTTCAGCGAGGCGGCGGTCGGCTGCAGGCCGCTGCCGACTTTGGCCACCAGGTTGGTCGGCCCGTGGAACAGCTTGGCCGAGAAGTCGATTTCCTTCATGCGCTTCTCGGTCTTGGACATGGACGACAGCACACCATCGAACTTCCTGGCCTTCAACGCTGGGATCATGCCGTCAAAGGAACTCTCCACCCAGACACACTTGGCATTCATGCGCCGGCAGATCTCATTGCCCAGATCGATGTCAAAGCCCACCACCTTGCCATCCGCCGCCTTATATTCGAACGGCTGATAGGTGGGATCGACGCCGAAGCGCACTTGTTTCCAGTCCTTGGCGGCGGCCCCCATCGAGGTGGCCAACAGGGCGATCGACAGGACAGTTAGCGTTTTCTTCATCTCGTTTCTCCTAGTAGACAGTCGAACCCGTCGCGGGCCCAGGTTGGCCTGGGTAGCGCTTCGGGCGCGCCGGCGTGCAGTGCGGCTAAACAGGGTTGTACAAGCGCGGCGCGGTCCGATGCAAGAAGTCTGACACAAAAATTTTCACAATTGTTGTTTTTGATATATTTCAGACCAGTGGTCGATCGACCGCTTGCCGACAGCCGATCGCTGATATATAAATTTTCAGTTTTCGCCCATCTGAAACGACAAAATGTCGAAGAGTTCGCCGGCGCTGTACGAGTCGACCGTGATGCGCCACATCGCCCTGACCCGCCCCAACCTGGCCCCCGCGCTGAGCAAGGTGGCGGATTACCTGCTGCGCCACCCACTCAAATCGGCCACGCTTACCATCGAGGAACTGGCGGCCGAGACCAAGACCTCGCCAGCTGCGGTCAACCGTCTGGCGCGGGCACTAAACTACGGCGGCTATTCGGGGCTCAAAGCCGCCCTGCTGGAAACGCTGCACGAGTTGGTGTCGCCGGTCGACAAGCTGCGAGTCGAGCTGGAACAGCGGCCATCGGGCGTTTTCGGTTTGCAGGAACAGCTCAAGACAAGCGCCGCTAACCTGTCAGCCGCCGGCGATGTCAATCAAGAAGCGGTATTTGAGGGCACGGTAGCTACCCTGGCTGCTGCCAGGCGCATTTATGTGCTCGGGTTTGGCAACAGCGCCTATCTTGCCGGCCTAGCGGCGGCCAACCTGGTGCCGTTCTGCGCCGATGCGATTGCAATCAGCATGGAAGGCGGCAACGAGAACGCGGCCTACCGCCTGGCCGCCATCGGCGAAGCCGATGTACTGCTGGCCATCTCACTGCCGCGCTATTCGCTGGATACCGTGCGACTGGCACGCTTCGCCATGCAGCGCGGCGCCAAGGTGGTGGCCATTACCGATTCACCGGTTTCGCCGTTGTGTGAGATGGCCAACTTCGTACTGTATGCGCCGGTCGAACACCCTGTTCTGACCAGTTCCAACAGCGCCGCGCTGGCGATCATCGAAGGCCTGGTCGCTGCGGTGATGGCGCGTAACAAGGAAGCGGTGCGACTATCGGCCGAGCTGACTGAAAGCGTGTTGTCCTATCTGTATGTGTCCACGTCTGACAACCTTGGACCGAAAAAGCGCAAAGCTACCTGATCCTGAATTGAACGATCTGCCGGCAGGTTAGTTCTTGGCGCTGTTCGATCGGCAGATCGGCGCTGCGCTCGGCACACGTTGCATGGAGAGACGGTCAGGCGCTGGATGCCTGCTCGTATGCCGGTTACCGGCGCTGTTGCACAACTTCAATGAGGGACGAACGTCCCCTTTCCCCAGACGGATTTATGCCACGCGCACCGTCTTTGGCGTGCCGAGCGCGGTAAATCGGTTCAAGATGGCCGCCCGCACCTGCTGTTCGGCAACCTGACGATCGAAGTCCTTAGCCATCACACGCTCCCCGAGCCGTTTGAAGCAACCCATCTTGGTTTATATGGGCGCCTCCCGTTTGCCAAGAACGATTTGGGTGTGTTGGTAGACAGATAAGCTGCAGTTTTATATCCGGCGGGCGGGCACAGATCGTCACCGGCAGCCTCTTCTGACGTCGGCATAGCGTGCTGTAGTCCGGTACCGACCAATTGAGCCCAGCCAACTTGAACAGACTTTCGACAAAGCCCATTGCCTGCCGTAGGGCCAGCCCAAAGAGGCACTTGATCGTGAGCCAGAAGGGGATCGCTGCGTCGCTGAAAGCCTTGGGCCGTCCCGGTGTACCCGTCGCCGGTCCGTGCCACGCCAGATCCTTGTCTAGCCAAATCATCAGGGAACCTCGTCACTTCAAGGCAGCGTTGTAGATCTTCCAGTTCGTTGTGCGGTACTTGGCGGGTGGTGGCTTACTCATGCCACAAGCCTACCGGACTACAGCGCCCAGCGGATGAGTTGTGGAGTTTTGCAACAACGCCTCACCCTGGCCCGTTTTATGCAAGGCCACCTGGTTACGCCCACCTGCCTTTGCTTTGTACAAAGCAGCATCGGCGTTCTTTACCAGCATGTCTGCAACATCTTGCGATGCTTCGGCGCTGGCAACGCCAACACTAATGGTTATTACCAGATGCCCACTCGATAATGGGACGACTTGTTGTGCAACTTTCTCGCGAATTCTTTCGCCAACATGATATGCATTTTCGAGCGAGCATTGAGGAAGCAAAACGATGAACTCTTCACCGCCGAAGCGACCTAGCACATCAACTTCCCGCAGTTGAGAGCTGGCCGCATTTGCAACACTTTGAATGGCCAAATCACCCACTGCGTGTCCATAAGTGTCATTGGTACGCTTGAAATGATCAATGTCGAACATGATGACTGAGAAATCGGCACCATTTCGCTGCCAACGCCGATATTCTTCAGTGAGTCGCTCATTTACATAACGTCTGTTGAACAGCCCTGTCAGGGGGTCACGTACCGATGCCTCTCGCAATGCTTCGACAGCAGCTTCTTTTTCTCGCCATGCGATCGCAATATCAGTCACATCTGTGATAGTGACACATACAGCAACAACATGACCGTCTTCAATAAGCGGTACAAATGCGCAATCCTGCTGCATCCACTCCACACCACCCGTGATGGGACGGTCATGCTCGAAGCGAAATAGATAAGGGCGATGCTCCCAAGAAGTGAACGTGCTGTTTTTCAGCAGGAATACTGAATTGAATTTCTTCTTTAGCCATACTTGAGGAAGGCTTGGGAAGCAGTCGAAGAGATTCTGACCAATGACCTTTGAGCTAGCCAGACCACTTCGCTGCTGCATAAAGTCATTCCAAAGCAGCAATCGATAGTCACGGTCAACGGCAAATAGTCCAATACTCACGCGCTCCATCGCAAGCTCGCACAAGCGCGAAGTGATCGATTCGCTCACGGCTACCTCGTTTACAAATTCGCTAGAAATGCATCAAGTGCATTGCACAGCTTTTGAACAGAATCGGCAGTCATCAATGTGAGTAAGTGCGCCTTGAAGTCGCGCTCTGCGATGTGCAGATGCACTTCTATTAACAATGCGCGCTCCCAAGTCAGTTTCGCTGGCACCATGAGCAGGTCATCTAGCTTCAGTTGCATACCGATTAGACGCGGCGCTGAGAACGACGGGATGAGGCCGATCTGCTCAAACAAGCTAGTCAAGCATGCACCGGTAAGGAGATTTGAAACTTCGGCAAGCAGCTCACCAGTTTTGTTGACAGGAACACCTTGTCCGTCGCTGCTGCCATTCAGCGTCTCACCGTACAATGCCTCGTACAGGTAGTCGGCACCATTGTCATTCAAGAGGGTGATGGCTTCGCCGGAAATATTGCAACGGAATCCTTGCCGGAATGCTGTGATCGATTCGGAAAAGCCGAGCATGCTCCGCACAGCTTCAGACAAGCAATTGACGTCTACTAATCGAACGCGCGGCACTGAGAGGGAAACGAACGTATCAAGCAATTCAGCAAGCCTAGCCCCAGCCTGCCCCATACCAATGTTCGTAATTTCCTGCAGCGCATCACGCTGATCATCGCTGAACGGGAAATCATGCATAGAGGCCGTACTCCCGCAGAATAGGCACGAGCTTCTCGCGAGACACGGGTTTTTCTACAAAGGCGATGGCACCATTCGCCTTAACACGCGCTTTAGCTTCTTGCTGGACGTCTGCCGAGACAACGATGACGAAGGTATTCAACTCTTCACGACGCAACGTTTCAAGCACATCGAAGCCAGTGAGGCCTGGCATAGTGAGATCAAGGAACATCACAGACGCATGACCTGCACGATATGCGGCCAGAGCCTCTTCGCCACTCGAGGCTTGAGAAACCTCTACATCCCAATCTTCTGGTAGAGCTCGGATTAATACTTTTCGAGCAAGAGCTGAGTCGTCAACGACGAGGATTGGGAGGGCCATTTTGCGCGTTTTCTTATATATTTTAATTAAAACAGAAATAATGAACTTATCAAAATGCAATGTCAATCTTGCCGACATTATGGCGTTGCTGCATTACTTTGGCGCAGGCCAAGCTGCCACAACCTCAGGAGCTTCAGGTGGTGCTTCGTAAGGGTCGTCGATCCCGGTCAAGTTGGTAAGACGTCCATCTCGTGCCTTGCGGTACAAGCCTTTCGGGTCACGCGCCTCGCATGCCGCCAGCGGCTCAGGAAGCACGGGCGTGTGCCGCGTGACTGGGTTATCGACAAGCTCAGCAACTACGCCGCAGTAAACAGGGATCTGGGGCTGAATGTTGAGCACCGTCAGCACAAAGGATTGAACCGCCGGACGGAGAACGCGCACCCGCCAACGCGAGTGCGCAAGAAAGTGATGCGCCGTGTCAAATCAGCACGCCATCGACGACGATGCACGTTGGTCCATGATCAAGTCAGCAACCTGTTCATGCATGGCCGCTACGCTATAACATGAATGCGCAGCCCCAGCGCGAGGGGTGCCCCCGAGCCTTCGAGGCTTGGGAAAGGGTAAGTGGCGCCCCGATGCTGGGACGCCTCGCCACATGAGCCTGCTTTCCTCAAGCGCCGCATTTTTGTTCGGCCTCTCATCCTTGATTTGAGAATACCCCGCCAACGCCTAAGCGACATCGGGCAAGTGCATGATTAGTCCGATCGCAGTTGCGACAGAATCAGTCCTTGCCATTCGCCGCCCCAACAGCCCGCGGTCTATTCACTTTCGAACAAATCCTTGTACTGCCAGGGTTGGGAACGCAGATACTGGCTAGGTGCACGGACCTGGCCTCCCAGCTCGGCCGCAGCGTGCCAAGGCCAGCGAGGGTCGTAGAGCATCGTGCGCGCCAGGGCGACCATATCGGCGTCGCCGGTCGCGACAATCGCCTCGGCTTGTTCGTATCCCGTGATCAATCCCACTGCGACGACAGGCACTCCCACTGCATTCTTCACTGCGCGTGCCAGCGGTACCTGATAGCTCGGCCCGACAGGGATCGCTTGGTCAGGGTGCAGCCCGCCACTGGAAACGTGAATGACATCGCACCCTCGGACTTCCAGGGCTTGGGCGAAGGCCAAGGTCTGCTCCTCGTCCCAACCACCGGCAACCCAATCGGTGCCCGATACCCGGACGGATACCGGCCGATTTTCAGGAAAAGCGTCCCGAACGGCGTCGAACACCTCCAACGGAAAGCGCATACGGTTCTCCAACGAACCGCCATACTCATCGCTGCGTCTATTGGAGAGAGGAGACAGGAATTGGTGCAGCAGGTATCCATGGGCTGCATGAATCTGGATCGCGTCGATGCCAACACTGGCAGCGCGCACTGCGGACGCCGCGAAGGCATCCCTGATGCGCTTCAGGTCCTGACGATCCAGGGCATGGGGAGCAACCTGTCCCTCGCGAAACGGAATCGCCGATGGCGCGACCGTCTGCCAGCCCAGCGCGTCCTCTGGAGGGAGCTGCGCGCCGCCCTTCCATGGCACCTCCACCGAAGCCTTCCGGCCAGCGTGGCTGAGCTGAACGGCGATCGGCATATCCGACCAGCGCCGAATGCGCTCCAACGTCAAGCCCATCGCAGCCTCGGTCTGGTCACTCCACAACCCGACATCGGCATAACTGATGCGGCCTTCCGGAAGCACCGCAGTCGCTTCGATGGTCAACAAAGCGGCGCCGGATAGCGCAAGTTGGCCGAGATGGATCAGATGCCAGTCATTCATGCAGCCGTCTTCGGCAGAATACTGGCACATCGGTGCAATCACGATGCGATTGACCAGATTGAGATTTCCGATACGGATGGGCTCAAACAGAGCGGGGTGAGGCATTACAATATCTCCTTGTCGCAGTTAGACGCAAAACGCCCATCCCTTCGCGGCGTAGGGACCATCAGTGGATGGCGACGGGGTTGATGTTGACCTGCGTGGAGCTGCCGAACGCAACGATGCCCTGGTCGGCCAGCCACTTCGCGGCTTCCATCCCAATGCCGAACTCCACTCCCAGGAACTGCTTGTTGCCCTTGCCGATCAGCGGCACCTTCTGGACGCCGAGCTTTTTCACGCCGTCGACGGTGATGAAATCGGCAGCCTTGTTCCCGTTGTAGTAGACGTTGTCGATGCCGATGTGGCCGATGCTATTAAGCTGCGTGTCGATGCCGGTCCATGCGTTGACCAGTTCGTCGTTGAACGTGAACTTGGTCGGACCGATCCAATTCAGAGCGCGCGCAGGCTGCCTTCGAGTCGATAGAAGTCGTGCGACGGCGCGGTGAAGAACGAACGCGAAGTGCCAGTCGCGAAGTCGTCGATATGCACCACCGTCGCACGGTCAGCCTCCTGCCACGAAATCGCGTAGATCTCGCCGGCAACGTGCTGGCACGTGTAGGCGACTTCGCCCGTCGCGCCGGCGAACGCCCCTTCGGTGGTCTCGTAGCGTATGTGAAGGCCGTCGTCGGCATAGGCGTTGATCGCGGTGAGGCCGTCGTAGCTGACTTCGAACGTCTTGCCGGCAAACGGCGGAAGAGAGGTCGGTGCGTTCATGCTGGTGATCCCCTGAGAAAAGGGAAAACGGTAGCACCGTCACACCGCCTAGCTGATCACCTCCGGCGGGACTCGGTAACCGGCATACGGGAAGGCATCGGTGGCAGGTGCGTTGTGAAGGAGGGCGGCTCGCTTCATGCCCGAGATTGTCCCCGTGTTTCCGGCAACCGGCCAACAACGTGACAGTACCGTGACTATTTCAACGCCCTGTTAATCCTTGTTATCCGATTCGGGGTTGTCCAGGGCGGCCGAGATCCGGGCGACGGCTTGCTGTAGCGCCGGCACATAGCGCTGGATGGCGTCGCTCTGGCTAACCGCTCGGTTCAAATAGATGACGTTGAGGCTACCCAGCACTTTGCCGCCGTGTAGCACCGGCACTGCCACCGCACCGATTTTCTTCTGTTCTTGCCAGTCGCCTTGGTTAGTGCTGTAACCAGTGCTGCGGACCTGTTCGATCAGGTTCCTGATGAAGCCTTCGTCCTTAGCTAGGAGGGATTGGGCATCATCTTGGGAGCGAAGCAAGCTTAAGATGTCTTCACGCTCCTCTTCACCGCAGTAGGCAAAATACGCCCGCCCGGCGGCTGTTAGCAGGATCGGCAAGCGACGGCCGACCATGGAACGGTGAAAGGACAATGGGCTGAAACGGTGTGTGGTCTCTCGGATGATCATCGCATCACCATCCGGCATGGTGAGGTCGGATGGCCACACCACTTTTTGCAGCAGTTCACCCATCGCCGGTGCGGCGGCAGTGGCTACCCACTCGTCATCGGTGAATCCTTCGCTCAGCGAGCGTACTTGCAGTGTGAGCCGATAGCTGCCGTCGGATTCACTGCGGCGAACAAAACCCTCATCGATCAGTGTCTCCATTAAGCGGCGCACCGTGGTACGGTGCAGCCCGGTACTGCGGCTTAATGCCAGGTCGCTGGCTCGGCCGCTCTCGCTTGCATTCAGGGCCTGTAGCAGATGAAGCCCGCGCACCAATCCTCGGACCGTTTTGTACTCCGCTCCCCGTTCCTGCTCCATTTCAATCTCCATAAACTGTATTTACCAACCAATTGCACATGGCGAGATGTTGGTTTTTATTTTTGTGGCTCTATTAGGTAGGGCGTCCATAAAGTTGGCTCATAGACTCGATTGGACTGGCCTAGAGTCTTGGTAAGGCGAAGATTTATTTATCGTAAATTTCTATTAGTCAGTCACTTTTTCTGGCAGTGCCTCTTTCAATAGGCTTATGAAAACGTCAACTGCCTCTGACTGTTCGCCTTTACGCCACGCCATCAGCAAATCGAGTGTCGGGCCGCCATCGGCAAGAGGACGGCTACATACCGAACGGTTCATCAACTGCTGCACATAGGCCGGAAGCAAGCCAAAGCCCAAACCACCGCTGACCAGGTTCAGGTTCAGTAATACGTTGCTGGCATCCTGGACGGGATGCAGCGACACGCCATGATCGTGGCAGTAGCGGTCAACCACGTCGAACGCACTACCGGCAAAACGCGGGTCGGTGCGGATATAGGGTTCGTGTACCAGTTCTTCGATCGTAATGCGAGTCTTGGCTGCCAGAGGGTGGGAGGCGGGCAACACGACGACGATCGGTTCGGTCATCACTACCTGAGACGCCAGACCTGGATGTTCCAGTGGCGGACGCATGAAGGCCAGGTCTATCTCCCCTTCGAGCAGGGCTTCCTGCTGCTGAAGTGTCGGCAGGCTCTTGAGGTTGACGGTCAGGTTGGGAAAACGTAGGCGCAGCGATGGCAGGATGGCCGGAAAGATTTTCACTTCGGCGGCGGGTATGAAGCCAATCGTTATCGTATCGCGCCGTTGCTGCGCTACTCGGCGGGCCTGAGCAACGGCCCGTTCAGCCTGTGCCAGGGTCAGTCGGGCCTCTGTCAGAAACACCTTACCTGCCGCCGTCAACTCTACCTTGCGCTTGGTCCTTTCTAACAAAGGCGTGCCGATGTAGCTCTCCAGGTCACGTATTTGCTGACTCAGGGACGGCTGGGCTGTATGCAACCTTTCCGCTGCTCTCGTGAAGTTCAGTTCTTCCGCCACCATGACGAAATAGCGCAGATGTCTCAGCTCCATGATCGGCCAAGTAATAGAAAAAATGTATTAATAGCAACGAACAAACTATTTCACAACAGTTTCAAGCACATCGATCATACATGCCAAGAAAGCATCCTGTTCATTCCAAGTGTGCATGGAAGATGCACCACTTATGAGGAGAAACCCGATGAATGGCAAGATTGAGATAGACGCGCTGATCGATGCCCGTAACGGGCGGGTCACCCCCGAGATCTATTCCGACCCGGAGATCTACCAGCTCGAACTAGAGCGTATCTTCGGCCGCTGCTGGTTGTTTCTCGCGCATGAGAGCCAGATTCCCAAGGCCGGCGATTTCTTCAATACCTATATGGGCGAAGACCCGGTCGTGGTGGTCCGTCAGAAAGACGGCTCGGTCAAGGCCTTTCTCAATCAGTGTCGTCACCGCGGCATGAAGGTCTGCCATGCCGATTCCGGCAACACCCGTGCCTTCACCTGTCCTTATCACGGCTGGTCGTACAACACCGCAGGCGAGCTGATCGAGGTGCCGCTGGAAGAAAAGGCTTATCCGCAAGGTCTGTGCAAATCGAAATGGGGGCTCACCGAGGTCACTCGCGTCGCCCACTACAAGGGCCTGATCTTCGGCAACTGGGATGAAAGCGCCCCCTCGCTCGAGGAGTACCTGGGCGACATCGCCTGGTATCTGGACGGTGTACTCGACCGCCGCGAAGCCGGCACCGAGTTGGTCGGCGGCGTACAAAAGTGGGTGATCAACTGCAACTGGAAGTTCCCGGCCGAGCAATTCGCCAGCGACCAGTACCACGCGCTGTTCTCGCATGCCTCCGCCGTACAAGTGCTTCAGGCTAACCAGCAATCCGCCGGCGACAAGCCACTGGGCGCCGACCAGACCGCCAAGCCGGTGTGGGAAACTGCCAAGGGCGCGATTCAGTTCGGTCAGAACGGCCACGGCAGCGGCTTCTTCTTCACTGAGAAACCGGACGTCAACGTATGGGTCGACGGCGTGGTTGCCAAGTATTTCCGCGACACCTATCCGGAAGCGCTGGAACGCCTGGGGGAGGTTCGTGCCCTGCGCCTGGCCGGCCATAACACCATTTTCCCGACACTGTCCTGGCTCAACGGCACCGCCACATTGCGTGTGTGGCACCCGCGTGGCCCGGATCAGGTCGAGGTATGGGCCTTCTGCATCTGTGACAAGGACGCTCCGCAGGAAGTGAAGGATGCGTTCGAGCGTAGCGCCAGTCGCGCTTTCGGTCTGGCCGGTTTCCTCGAACAGGACGATTCGGAAAACTGGGTAGAGATCCAGAAGATCCTGCGCGGCAGCAAGGCACGCGCCAACCCGTTGTGTATGGAAATGGGTCTAGGCAACGAAGAAATCCGTGAAGACGGCATCCCGGGCATTACCAACTACATCTTCTCCGAAACCGCGGCACGCGGCTTGTACCGGCGCTGGGCCGACCTCCTGATCTCTGAGACATGGCAGGAAGTCGATGAACGGACCCAAGCCTATCAACAGGAGATCTTGAAATGAATGCACCGACGAGCACCCGGCACACCCAGATGGTAGCGCGCGAGTTGCGCGATGAGATCGAACACTTCCTGCTCATCGAAGCCGAACTGCTGGACGACTGGAAATTCCGTGACTGGCTCGGCCTACTGAGCGATGACGTCGAATACCTGATGCGCACCACCACCAACGCACAGACGCGTGACCGCCGCAAGAGCGTGGCGCCGCCAACTACCTGGATCTTCAACGATGGCAAGTTCCACCTCGAACGCCGCGTCGCCCGCCTGGAGACCGGCATGGCCTGGGCCGAGGAGCCGCCGTCGCGCACCCGTCACCTGATCACCAACCTGCGCGTACGCCCGACCGACACCGAAGGCGAATACGAAGTGCGCCTCAACTACCTGCTGTACCGCGCACAGAAGGAGCGCGACGAAACGTTCTACGCCGGCATGCGCCTCGACCGTGTACGCAAGGCCGACAGCCCGCTCGGCTGGGTGCTGTGCCGCCGCGAGACCACACTCGACCAGGTGGTGGTCAACTCGCACAACTTGAGCGTGTTCTTCTGAAGTCGTGGAGTGGGATATGAAACGCATTTTTGTCTGCAAGACCGGCGAATTGGCCTCCGGCGAGGCGCGCAAGGTCGAGGTTAACCCAGCGGTGGCCGTGTTCAACGTCGACGGTGTCTTCTACGCCGTGGCTGACCGTTGCTCGCATGGCAACGCCTCGATGTCGGAAGGCTATGTCGAGGATGACGCCACGGTGGAGTGCCCACTTCACGCTGCGCGCTTCTGCCTCAAGACCGGCGCCGCCCAGTGCCTGCCGGCCACCGAGCCACTGCGCACTTTCCCGGTCGCCGTGGCCGGCGATGAACTGTATGTCGAAATTTCCGAAGAGGTAGCAGCATGAGTTGGTTACAAGGTGAAGTGGCCCTAATTACTGGTGGCGGTTCGGGCCTGGGTCTGGCACTGGTCGAGCGCTTTCTGGAAGAAGGCGCCCACGTTGGCGTACTACAGCGCTCGCCGGCCAAGGTGGACATGCTGCGCGCCCGCTTTGGCAAGGACATTGTCGTGGTACAGGGCGATGTCTCGAACTACGAAGACAACCAGTGTGCAGTGGAAGAAACTGTCGCCCGCTTCGGCAAGCTCGATTGCTTCATCGGCAATGCTGCGGTGTGGGACCACGCTGCCAGCTTGATGGACCTGAGCGGGGAGCAGCTCGAGCAGGGCTTCGACGAGCTGTTTGCCATTAACGTAAAAGGCTATCTGCTTGGCGCTAAGGCCGCAGCCAAGGAGCTGATCGCCACGCAAGGCAGCATGATCTTCAGCCTGTCGAATGCGTCCTGGTACCCGGGGGGCGGAGGGCCGCTCTACACCGCCAGCAAGCATGCGGCAGTTGGGCTGATCCGCGAGCTGGCATACGAGCTGGCGCCCAAGGTGCGTGTCAACGGTGTCGGCCCCTGCGGTATGGCGAGCGACTTGCGCGGGCCAGCCTCTCTGGGGCAGCAGGATCTGCGCATCATGGATTCGCGCACACCAGAGGCGATTGCGAGCATCCTGCCGCTGCAGTTCTTCCCATCGCCCGCCGACTTCACCGGTCCCTTTGTGCTGCTCGCCTCGCGCGCCAACAACCGCACATTGAGCGGCGTGATGATTAATGCTGACGCCGGCCTGGGCATCCGTGGCATTCGTCACGCGGCCGGTGGAATGTCTTTGTAAGCGTACCGCCCTGCCTTCCCTGAGCAGGGGGTGGGGCACCAGCCTTTGCTGGCGTAGTAAGGAGCACCCATTATGACTCGTCCGTACAGCGCAGATGCGTCCGAAGTTTTTGTGATTATCGGTGCCGGTCAAACCGGCGCCACTGCCGCCGCCGAGATGCGTCAACAGGGTTTCAGCGGCCGCATCATTCTCATTGGCGAGGAGCCGCACCTGCCGTACGAGCGTCCGCCACTCTCCAAGGACGTCTTGCTGCAGCCTGCAAACACACGTTGCCAGATTTATCCAGATACCTTTTATAGCGACAACGCGATTGAGTTACGTCTGGGGCATCGCGTCACCGACCTGAATCTGACGCTGCGGCAAGTGGTGCTGGCCAACGGTGAAGTTACTCCCTTCGACAAACTACTGTTAGCTACCGGTTCGCGTGTGCGTCGTTATCCGTTGCTGGACCGGCTGGAGCGGGATGTTTACACCCTGCGCACGCTTGATGATGCCGAAGCACTGAAACCGGTGTTGCAGCCAGGCAAACGCATCCTGATCGTTGGCGGCGGTGTGATTGGATTAGAGCTTGCCTCCAGTGCCGTTGATCTTGGCGCCCAGGTGCAAGTGATCGAACAGGCGCCACGCCTGATGGGGCGAGGCGCGCCGCTGGTGGTTGCCGATTATCTGCAGGAGTCTCATCGGCAACGCGGCGTGCACTTTCATCTTGGTGCGGGGCTGATCTCTGCCGAGCGCGGCGACGGTGAGATCGTGCTGACGCTGGATAACGGTATGTGCCTGAGCGGCGACGCAGTGATCTACGGCATTGGGGTCGAGTTGAATACCGAATTGGCTAGTGCGGCCGGGCTCGCGGTGGATAAGGGCGTTCTGATTAACGAGCACTGCCGAACTTCCCACCCTTCCATCTATGCCGCGGGTGACGTGGCGAGCCAGTGGAATCCAGCGCTTGAACAGTATGTCAGGCTGGAAACCTGGGAAAACGCCAAGAACCAGGCCATCGCAGCTGCTCAGTCCATGGTCTCCGGTGTGGCGCGCAGTTTCGAGGTGCCCTGGTTCTGGAGCGATCAGTGCGGGATGAACATCCAGTTGGCCGGATCCAGTGTCGCCCAGGAGTGGCTGGTGCGCGGCCAACTCAGCGACTCGCGCTTTACATTGATTGGCATGACCGATGGCCGGGTGGTGGGCGCCGTCACTGTCAACAATGGGCGGGACATGCGTAGCGTCAAGACCTTGATAGCCAGTCAGGCCTCGCCTGACCGAGCGCTCTTGTTAGACAGCACAAAGGATCTACGCAGACTGGTGTGCTGACCCGCACGCCCTCTCAATTATCCAAGTGAGTTCTCCTCCTTTTGCCCTCCGTTACCTGGAGGGCGCTTTTTATGGCTAGACCTCCTTCTACAACAGTTCGCCCATCGCTGGTGCGGCGGCGGTCGCCGCCCATTCGTCGCCAGTAAAGCCCTCGCTGAGTGAGCGCATCTTACTAAGGTTTTCACTAGTAATGTCACTTCTAGTGTTTTGTAACATGCTGATTTTGTACACGTTGTAAAGCTGGTCAAAATGACGCTACAAGCTGAAAGGTTAGTAAGTCAGGCGGTACGTCCCTCCGATTCACTGCGCCGCATGAAGTCCTCGTTGGCGTTGAGTGCCTGCAAAAAATGCGGGCTGCATGCACTAGGCCTCACACTGTTTCATGTCCATACGAAAATCTGAAACTCCCTTTATTTTCAGCATTTTGCACTAAGTGCACAGTTGGGTTTTATTTTTGCCGCTTGCTAGTGGTGCTTCATAAACTGGGCGAAAACGGCAGGGAGCAGTCAAGCGGGTTCAGTACAAATCTCTGCAAAAACCCGTAATTTGCTGCTCATTTACTGAAAATTGACCGAAATTTCACGCCATTGGCGCGTTTTCTTCGAATCGCGACACGTATCGAGCGCCAACCCGGTGCCGACACAGAAGAGAGACCGAGCATGAACCACGAACAGATCATCGAGATCGCCCGAAGGTTGGCCGAGGCTGAGCACAGCGGGACGCCTTGCCTACCTCTGCGCGACGATATTTTGGCTGCCGCTCAGGGGGGCGACTCCATCGCCGCCGCCTACGCGGTCCAGCAGCAGAATACCGAACGCCGCCTTGGCCGGGGAGAGCGCCTGGTCGGCCGCAAGATCGGTCTGACCTCGAAGGTGGTACAGCGTCAACTCGGCGTGGACCAGCCCGATTTCGGCATGCTGTTCGCCTCCATGGCTGTGGGCGATGGAGAGGAAATCGCGCTGTCACGTGTGCTGCAGCCCAAGGTCGAAGCGGAAATCGCCCTGGTACTGGAGCGCGACCTAGTACAGGAGCGCCACACCTTCGCCGACCTGATCAGCGCTACCGCCTACGCTCTGCCGGCGATCGAGGTAGTGGGCAGCCGCATTGCCAACTGGGACATCCGCCTTATCGACACCGTTGCCGACAACGCCTCCAGCGGTCTCTTCGTGCTGGGCTCGCGCCCGGTCAAGTTGAGCCAGCTCGATCTGGCTGGTTGTGCCATGCGTATGCAGAACCAGGGCGACATCGTGTCGCAGGGTAACGGTGCTGCGTGTCTGGGCAACCCGCTCAATGCGGCGGTGTGGCTCGCCGACATGATGGTGAAGGTCGGGGCTCCGCTGAAGGCCGGCGACGTACTGATGACTGGCGCACTCGGCCCGATGGTGGCCGTACAAACGGGCGATGCCTTTGTCGCCGAAATAGAAGGGCTGGGCGCAGTGCGTGCCGCCTTCGCCAAAGAGTAAGGAGGAGCAAATCCATGAGTGAACAGAAAATCCCGGTGGCCATCATCGGCTCCGGCAACATCGGCACCGACCTGATGATCAAGGTAATGCGCAAGTCCAAGCACCTCTGTATGGGTGCCATGGTCGGCATCGACCCAAATTCGGACGGTCTGGCGCGTGCAGCCCGCCTTGACGTGCCGGTGACCGCCGAAGGTGTCGATGGCCTCACCCGCCTGCCCAACTTCAAGGACATCCGCATTGCCTTCGACGCTACGTCGGCCGGCGCCCATGCCCGCCACAACGCCGTTTTGCAGCAGCACGGCATCCAGGTGATCGACCTGACCCCGGCTGCCATCGGCCCGTACGTGGTGCCGGTGGTTAACCTCGACGGCCATCTCGATTCGCCGAACATCAATATGGTCACCTGCGGTGGCCAGGCCACCATCCCGATGGTGAAGGCCGTATCGCGCGTGGCAACCGTGCATTACGCCGAGATCATCGCCTCGATTGCTAGCAAGTCCGCTGGCCCAGGTACCCGCGCCAACATCGACGAATTCACCGAAACCACCTCGCGTGCGATTCAGGAAGTCGGTGGCGCCAAGAAGGGCAAGGCCATCATCATCCTCAATCCGGCCGAGCCGCCGCTGATGATGCGTGACACCGTTTACTGCCTGGCCGATCTGAATGCGGACGAGGACGCTATTCGCGCCTCGGTCAAGGAGATGGCAGAGGCCGTTGCTGCCTACGTGCCGGGCTACCGCCTCAAGCAGGAGGTGCAGTTCGACCGCTTCCCGGCCGACAAGCCGCTCAACGTACCGGGTGTCGGCCGCCTGCCGGGCCTGAAGGTGTCGATTTTCCTCGAGGTGGAAGGCGCGGCGCACTACCTGCCGTCCTACGCCGGCAACCTCGACATCATGACCAGCGCCGCGCTAGCCGCCGCCGACCGCTTCGCCAGCCTGAAACTGGCCCACGCTGCCACGATCTGACCGGGGAACCTCACAATGTTTGATACCAGCAAGAAAATCTACGTCTCCGACGTCACCCTGCGCGATGGCATGCATGCAGTGCGCCACCAGTATTCGCTCGAACAGGCAGTGGCTATCGCTCGCTCCCTCGACGAGGCTCGCGTGGATAGCATCGAAGTGGCGCATGGCGATGGCCTGCAGGGGTCGAGCTTCAACTACGGCTTCGGCGCCCATACCGATCTCGAGTGGATCGCAGCGGTTGCCGAGGTGGTCACTCACGCCAAGGTGGCCACGCTGCTGCTGCCCGGAATCGGTACCATTCACGATCTCAAGGCGGCCTACGATGCCGGCGCGCGCGTGGTGCGTGTTGCCACCCACTGCACCGAGGCGGACATCTCCAGGCAGCACATCGAATACGCCCGCGAACTGGGTATGGATACCGTCGGCTTCCTGATGATGAGCCACATGACCACCCCGACGGGGTTGGCCGAGCAGGCGAAGAAGATGGAGAGCTATGGCGCACAGTGCATCTACGTGGTCGATTCGGGTGGCGCGCTGAACATGTACGACATCGCCGAACGCTTCAAGGCTGTCAAGGACGTGCTCGATCCGGCCACCCAGACCGGCATGCACGCCCACCATAACCTGAGTCTGGGCGTGGCCAACAGCATCGTCGCGCTCGAGCACGGCTGCGACCGCGTCGACGCCAGCCTGACCGGTATGGGCGCCGGTGCCGGCAATGCGCCGCTCGAGGTGTTCATCGCCGCCGTCGACCGCATGGGGCTCAACCACGGCTGTGACGTCAAGAAGCTGATCGACGCTGCCGAGAATCTGGTGCGCCCGCTGCAAGAGCGCCCGGTGCGCGTCGATCGTGAAACGCTGGCGCTCGGCTACGCTGGCGTCTACTCAAGCTTCCTGCGGCATGCCGAAACCGCCGCCGCCAAGTACGGCCTGTCTGCCTTCGACATTCTGGTCGAACTGGGCCGCCGCCGCATGGTTGGCGGTCAGGAAGACATGATCGTCGACGTCGCGCTCGACATGCTCAAGCAGCAGGCTGCCTAAGCGTCATCTGCACTGTGCCGCCCCCCATCAGCTGAGGGGGCGTATTTCCCGTTTCTTTGCCGAGCCCTGCCCATGCCCGCCATGCGCAGGGCTCTTCTTCTTAACCGACCGGAACTTTGTCATGTGCTCCCCTCGCTCCTGTCCTCCCCACGCTTACCTGATCGTGTTGCTCGGCGCGTTGGTCGCGTTCGGGCCGTTGTCCATCGATATGTACCTGCCGGGCCTGCCTGCCATCGCGCAGGGGCTGAACGCGCCGATCAGCCAGATCCAGCTCACGGTGGGTGGGTTTCTGGCGGGGCTATGCCTCGGCATGTTGGTGTATGGCCCCTTGTCGGATCGCTATGGCCGGCGTCCGGTGCTGCTGTCGGGCATCGCGTTATATCTGGTCGCCAGTCTGGCCTGCGCCTTGGCTCACAACGCGGAGCAGCTAATCGCGCTCAGGGTGCTGCAGGCCATCGGCGGCGGAGCCGGATCGGTGATGGGCCGCACGGTGGTGCGCGACGTCTTCGCCCTCGACGAGGCAGCCCAGACGCTGTCGCTGCTGCACCTGGTCACTATGATCGCTCCGTTGCTGGCGCCGATCCTGGGCAGCTGGCTACTGCTTTATGCCGGATGGCGAGCCTTGTTTCTGGTGCTGGCGCTGTTTGGCGCCGCCTGCCTGCTGGTGGTGGCGCTGTTTTTGCCGGAGTCGCACCCGGCCGATCGCCGTGGTGATCTGACCCTTATGGCCGCCTTCCGTGCCTACGGGCGGCTGTTCGCCGATCCGCCAAGCATCGGTTATTTGTTGGCCAACGGCCTGACGTTTGGTGCGATGTTTGCCTATATCACCGGTTCGCCCTTCGTCTACATCCAGTATTTCGGCCTGTCGCCGCAACGCTATGGCTACCTGTTCGCGTTGAATACGGCCGGCATCATCGCATTGACCTTGCTGAACAAGCGCTTGAGCCGGCGAGTGGCGCCGGACCAGCTGCTGCAGGGGCAAACAGCCCTGGTGGCCATGGCCGGCAGTGCACTATGGCTGCTGGGGGCGCGCCATCTGCTTTCCGTATTTCTTCCCTTGTTGATACCGATTGGCCTGACCGGCTCGATTGGCCCCAACGCCATGGCTCGTCTGTTGCAGCGGCATGCCGAGCAGGCCGGTGCCGCCATGGCGCTGGCCATCTCCGCCCAGTTTGGGTTGGGCATGCTGGCCAGCTCGCTGGTAGCCATGTTGCAGGACGGTACACCGCGAGCCATGTGCTTGGTGGTGGCGTTGTGCTGTGTCGGCGCATGGCTTGGCTTGCAATGGGTTCGCCTTCATCCGGTTGCTGCGCATGCCTGCGCCGAAAGTAAATAAATTCTTTTAAAAACAATGAAGTGCACATTGTGCACATCGGGGAAATAAATTTTTGCCGCCGGTTGAGCCTCCCTAGAATGACCCTGACAAAACCAATAGGCGAGGGGGCACCCCTGCCGTTCCAACGCATGCATGGCCCTGTTGAGACCGCTTGTCTCAGCATCGGTCAACAACGAGGAGTTTTCATGGACATCAAACTCAAATGCCTGTCGCACACCCCGTTGCGCGGTCTTAACGACCCGGGTGCCGACATCGTCGCGGAAGTCGATGCGGTGATCGCTCGTTCACGTGCCGAGGTGGAGGCCTTCGACCCGGAACTGATCGTGGTCTTCGCGCCTGACCACTACAATGGGCTGTTCTACGACCTGATGCCGCAGTTCGTGGTTGCGACTGCCGCCGAATCGGTCGCCGACTACCAGACCCTGTCCGGACCGCTGTCCATCCCGTCGCAACTAGCCAACGACCTGGTGCGCTTCCTGCTCGATAACGATCTCGACGTTGCGATCTCGCACCGTCTGCAGGTCGATCACGGCTGCACCCAGGTGCTGGAAGAAATGACCGGCAGCCTGACCCGCTATCCGGTTATTCCGGTGATCATCAACTCGGTTGCGCCGCCGTTCTGCTCCTACCGTCGTATCCGCCAGCTTGGCGACGCGGTTGGCCGCTTCATCGCCGGTCTCGGCAAGCGCGTGCTGATCCTCGGTTCGGGTGGTCTCTCGCACGAGCCGCCGGTGCCGGTCCTCGCGGACGCTCCGCAGGAGATCGCCAATTTCCTGATTGCCGGCCGAAACCCGACGACGGAGGCGCGCGCCGCGCGCCAGGCGCGCACCGTCGCCGCCGGCAAGGTCTTTGGCACCACTGACTGCTCGCTGACCCCCCTCAACGCCGAGTGGGACCAGGCCTTCATCGAGACCCTGGTGCACGGCCGCTTCGACGAGATTGACGACTTCAAGGTCGATGCCATTTCCAAGGCCGCAGGACGTTCGACCCATGAAATCCGCACTTGGGTGGCCGCCTTCTCTGCGCTGGCGGCAGCCTGCGGCACCTACCAGGCACGCAAGGACTACTACCGCCCGATCAACCAATGGATTGCCGGCTACGGGGTGCTGAGCGCTGAACCGCGCTAAGCCGATGCTTCCGTAACACACATAACCACAACATACGCAAGGAGAACACCAGGATGAAACCGAACGATATGCAGATTCCGACCGAGTCCGAACTGATCGCTCGCGCCCAAGCCATGATTCCGTGGCTGCGGGAAAAAGCTGATGCGGTGGAGAAGGCGCGCACGGTGCCGAACGACACCATTCAAGCTTTCAAGGACGCTGGCTTCTTCAAGATCCTGCAACCGAAATGCTGGGGCGGCTATGAAATGAACCCCAACGTGCTGAACAAGGTCCTGATGGAGCTGGCACGCGGCTGTCCATCCAGCGCCTGGAACGTGATGGTACTGGGTGTACACCCGTTCGAGGTCGGTCTGCTTGATTCGCGCTGTGGAGACGAGCTGTGGAACGAGGACAATACCCGTCTAGTGTCCTCTTCCTATGCTCCGTTCGGCACTGTTAAGGCCGTCGAGGGTGGCTACGTGCTCAACGGCGAGTGGAAAACTTCGAGCGGTTGCGACCATGCCGAGGGCGGTACCTTCCTCGGTGGTCGCGTCGAGGAAAACGGCGAGATGGTGTTCCGCTCGTTCTGGGTACAGCGCAGCGACGTGGAGATCGTCGACGACTGGTACGTGGTGGGCCTCGCAGGCACCGGTAGCAAGAGCTTGATGGTCAAGGACGTGTTCGTCCCGGCTTACCGCAGTCATGTGATCGCCGCCTACGGTGAGGAGTCGCACAGTCACGTCGAGAACCTGTACAAGATGCCGTTCTTCTATGTGTTCTACGCTGCCGTGTCGTCGGTGATCATCGGCATGGCACGCGGCATGGCCGACCTGTACATCGAACACATGGTGCCGCGCCAGAACCTCAACCAGGCGGTCGGTGCTGCCGTCAATGACCCGTTCATCAAGGGCCGCCTCGGCGAAGCGACTGCCAAGATCCTGGGTGCTGCCGCACGCGTGCTGCACAACACCGACGAGGCTTGGAGCTACGTCTCGCGCGGCGAGCTGGTTCCTCTGGATGTCCGCGTGCGTCACTTTGCTACCAACCAGTTCACCGGCGGCGAGTGCTTCGACGCGGCTCACATGATTTTCAAAAAGACCTCGACCCGCGGGGTGTGGCTGAACAACCCGATGCAGCGTCAACTGCGCGACATCCTGGTGGCCTCCAACCACATCACGCAGAACCAGGACAATATCGGCGACCTGTTGGGCGGCCAGCTGCTGGGCAACCCATTGCCCAAGGGCAACCCGTTCGGCGTCAAAGTGTAAGGAGCGATCGTCATGACCCAGCAAATTAACCAGTTGCTCGACTGGACGCCCAACGCCCGCCTCGCCGAATTGCCGACGGTGAGCGCCGACGCCCACCGCTACGGCATGCGCCACTTCGCCATCGGTGTGTCGATCATCACTGCGCGCGACGGTGAGGCCCGTGCCGGGCTGACCGCCACCGCCGTCTGTTCGGTCACTGCCGACCCGCCGCGGCTGGTGGTGTTCGTCAATAAGAACGTGGTCGCCAGCGAGATCATCCGCAACAGTGGCGCGATCTGCGTCAACGTGCTCGAGGGCGAGCAGGAGGACGTCGCCAAGGCCTTCGCCGGCATGATCGAGGGTGTGCACGGCGAGGCACGTTTCGGACACGGCGCATGGAGCGAACTGTTGACGGGGGCCCCGACTCTGTCCGGCGCGCTGGCCAACTTCGACTGCCGCGTAATTAAGGTCTTCGACGAAAGCACCCACCACGCCTTCCTGTGCGAGGTGCTGGCCACCCGCGAACGCCAGGACGGCGAGGCGCTCATCTATCTCAACGGCGCCTTCCGCCGCCTTCCCCAGTAAACCGACGCGGGTGGCTTGTCGTGCCACCCGTGTCCACTATAAGGAATACGAATATGACAGCCAGCACCTCGCTTTTGACTGAACAGGCCACCAGCCGCTTCGTGCGCATCCAGGAAGGTGACCTTGACCTGCAATTGCATTACAACGACGCCGGTACTGGCCCCGAAACCGTGGTGATGCTGCATGGCTCCGGCCCCGGCGCCAGTGGCTGGGCCAACTTCAACCGCAACGTCGAGCCGTTGGTGGCGGCCGGTTTTCGCGTGATCCTGATGGACTGCCCGGGCTGGAGCAAAAGCGACCCGATCGTCTGCACCGGCTCGCGCTCCGACCTGAACGCCCGTGCGCTTAAGGGCCTGCTCGACGCTATCGGCATTGATCGCGCGCACCTCATCGGCAACTCGATGGGTGGCCATAGCGCCGTTGCCTTCGCCCTGACCAACCCGGCGCGTGTCGGCAAGCTGTTATTGATGGGAGGCGGCACCGGCGGTGCCAGCCCATTCGCGCCGATGCCGACCGAAGGCATCAAGCTGCTTCAGGGACTGTACCGCGAGCCGACCATTGAAAATCTGAAGAAGATGATGAACGTCTTCGTCTATGACACCAAGGACCTGACCGAAGAGCTGTTCCAGGCCCGTCTCGACAACATGTTGGCACGGCGCGACCACCTGGAGAACTTCGTCAAGAGCTTGGCCGCCAATCCGAAGCAGTTCCCCGATTTCAGTCCGCGCCTGAGCGAGATTACCGCACAGACCCTGATCATCTGGGGCAGCAACGACCGTTTCGTACCGATGGACACCGGCCTGCGCCTGCTGGCCGGTCTGCCCAACGCCGAGCTGCATGTGTTCAACCGTTGTGGTCACTGGGCGCAGTGGGAGCACGCCGACAAGTTCAACCGGATGGTGCTGGATTTCCTGACCCACTGATTGAACCTCGGGTTCTTAAAATTTTGGCCGCTTATGAGGGCGTTGTTGAGGACTTCGCCCTCAGTCGCTGGATGTTGAAGTCCAGTAGGCTTGCGGCCTGAATAAGAGCCGCTAATAAAACCCCCTTGGCGTTGTTATGCGGCCTTCCCAGGCCACTTGTATTGTCTGCGGCCGCATATCTAGCCAAGGCCAGCTTCGCTGGGTTTTGTTAGCGGCTCTACATCCTTCTGAGGAAAGAGGGGAGGTCGTCCCTCATTGAAGCCCTTCGACAGCGCCATTCAACAGAGCCGGCTTGCGCGCTATCTGTATGAAGTATTCCTCTTGTGCACCAAGTGCACATATCCCAAAAAATTTTGATTGCCTATCTGCCATTGGATAATTCTATCGACTCAGGTAAATGCACAATGCTGGCTCTTAATAAAAGTCTGAAATTTTGAATGGTTTTCAAAGAAAGGATTGCTGCCGCCGCCACATAAATACAAGCTGCACTAAAAATAGACCAGTCCAAGCGCGTCATATAAAGAACAGAATAAATAATCCCACAAGGGAAGGCCGTTCTGCATAGAGGAGAAATAATGAGCATTGAGAAAAGTGACTCGGTAGTGGTGTCCGCAAGTGACGCTTCGTCGATTTATATTCGTACGGCTGTACCAAATCAGTTCGAACAGCAGGTCATCTCAAAAATTGCCAGACGGTTGATCTGGTTCTTGTTCGTCTTATTTGTATTTTCCTTTCTCGACCGCATCAACATCGGCTTTGCCGGACTGACCATGTCCAAGAGCCTGGGGTTGACTGCCACCATGTTCGGGCTCGCCACTACGATTTTCTACGTGGTCTACGTAATCTTCGGCGTGCCAAGCAACTTGATCTTCAGCCGCATCGGAGCCCGGCGCTGGATGGCCACCATCATGGTCGCCTGGGGCATCGCCTCCACCTGCACGATGTTCGCTCGCGACGCAACTACCCTGTATATCCTGCGCGCGCTTGTTGGCATTACCGAAGCCGGTTTTTTGCCAGGCATGCTGTTGTATCTGACCTATTGGTTTCCTAGTGTGTACCGGGCCCGTGCCAATGCGCTATTCATGATCGCTATGCCGGTGACCACTGCCCTCGGCTCCGTGGTGTCAGGCTACCTGTTAGGCATGGACGGCAAGCTCGGTCTCGCTGGCTGGCAATGGCTGTTCTGCCTTGAGGGGCTGCCTGCCGTCTTACTCGGTATTGTGGTGTGGTTTTACCTGGACGATGGTCCGGCCAAGGCCAAGTGGCTGAGTGCGGAAGAAAAATCCTGTCTGCAGGAAATGCTGGAGGCGGAGCTCCACAAGCCGCAAGCGGCGCCAAAGCAGCAACGCAGCACTGTGCATGAAATCTTTAGCCCGACGGTGATCAAGTTCGCCCTAGGCTACTTTTGCCTGGTCAATGCGGACGTGATGGTTGGCATTTGGGTGCCACAAGTCGTCAAGAGCTTCAATGCTGACAGCAGTAATGTAGCCATCGGCCTGATGGCGGCGTTTCCGCAGGTGTGCACCGTGCTCGGCATGATTTGGTTGGGGCGCCGCTCCGATCGCAAGCAGGAACGCAAGTGGCACATGATACTGCCTATGCTGTTTTCCGCTGCGGGCTGGCTCATCGCGGCGTATGCGGGCGATTCCATGATTCGGCTGCTAGGCTTGGCCATGGCATCGACCGGTTCCTTTGCCGCAACCAGTATCTTCTGGACCACTCCCGATAGCGTATTAAGCAATAAAGCCAAGGCTGTCGGCCTTGCCGCGATCAATGCGTTCGGCAATTTTGGTGCGGCGGTCAATTCCCTGGTGGTCGGCGTTTTGAAAGACTTGACCCATAGCTTCTCGGCCGGGTTGTTATTTGCCGCCATTGTTCTATTGGTCGGTGTGGTTATCTTGAACTCTCTGCCGATCAAGTCACGCTCCCTTACCTCGCCAAGTTAAGTTCAATCGTTGTTAGTGGTTTTAAAGACGGGTATGGCTGTTGCAGCCATACCCAGGGAGTTTTTGCGAGAAAAAATGAATGCTTGGCCAAGTTAGCCATTAAACCAACTTAATTTTTAAAACTAAAAATAGCTTCATCAGGCACGTCTACAGCCATTTAGAGGAGAAATATCATGAAAAAAACGATAATGCTGGCCCCTTCGCTTGCGCTCATGTCGGTGATGGCGCACGCCGACGTGACCATCTACGGGGTATTTGACACCACCATGGAGAGCGTCAGCGCCAAGGGCGCCACTTCGCCCGGCAAAAACGTGGCCAGCACGAGCCGGGTGAACTCCAACAGTTCGCTGATCGGCTTCAAGGGATACGAGGATCTTGGCGACGGATTGAAGACGATCTGGCAAGTCGAAAGCGGCATCGCAATGGATACGGGGGGAGGTTACTTCGCCACACGGGATACGTTCGTTGGCCTCTCCAGTGCGACGGCCGGCACCGTGCAGATGGGGCTGCTGACGGGGCCTGCCCGGATGATTCCGGCTCTCTGGGATCTCAATCAGGGCACCACCGGGATCGGCATGGGGGGCGCCATCGCGGGCAAGCTGGGCAACCTGGTATTTGTCGATCCAGCTCTCAGAGCCCAATCGACCTTTGCGCCCGCCAATGGGACGGGTAATACCCAGATGCAGCTGGGTCCGTTTGAGACCCGTACCCGCAACGCGGTGATGTATACCTCGCCGACCTGGCACTCCACGTCGGCTTCGGCGTTGTATGCCCCAGGGGAAACGAGTACCAGCTCGCATGCGTACAAGGCCGAGGCCAGCATCAAATACGATGATGGTGCGACCTATGCTTCAGCCGCCTATGGTCGGTTGGACACCGGGGTGGATGACAATGCGGCGTTGAGCCAGAGCGCGTTTCGTTCGTTGAGCACCGCGCGGGCGGCGGCGTTTTATCGCTTTACGCCCCAGACGCGGGTGGGCTTGCTGTTTGATCGTATGGAGGGCCAATTGACCACGGCCGGTGCGGCAAGCCTCGGCGGCTCGACGCTTCGCCAGAATGTGTGGATGGCCAACGGTTCGCTCGGCATCACCACCAACGGCAAGCTGATTGCCCAGTATGCCCACGCTGGCGAACTCACCGGTGGATCGCCCGCGACCGCTGGCCATGGCAATGCCCAGTATTACGAACTCGGCTACGAGTATTCCTTGTCCAAACGTACCATTCTGAAGGCCATCTATGTCGAGGTGCGCAATGGCGCCTCGGCGAACTATGACTTCGGGATCGGCAGCATTGGCGGGGTAGCCGATGGTGCCAAGCCGCGCGGCATCGCCCTCGGGTTGCGCCACACGCTCTGATCGGCAGGACAAGCTGGCCAGTATGCTGGCCGGCTGGCCCCACCACTCGCCGTCATCCTTCCTTCGCCCCCTCCAGAACCGTATTCGGGAATTCCTACCAAGACGATGAATATCACCAAGCGCCTCCTTCTTACGCTGGCGATAGCACTGCTGGCGATGGTCATGATCAGTTCCGTTGGCTTGCAGTATCTGGCGCAGTCTCAGACACGCTTTGACCAAGTGGAGACCAACATCCTGCCCAGTATTCGGAGCCTGAACCAGGCCAAGCAGTTGTTCTGGCTCATGAGAACCTCGGTCTATCAGCACATGCTGGCGGCAGATCCGGCTAAGAAAGCCGAGATCGAACGCGTGATCGCCAGCGAAGATGCCGAGCTACGAAACACACTCGATCAATACCGGCAGGCGTTCGCCATCAATGCGACAGATCGGGTCATGCTTGAAGCGGACAAAGCCGCCGTTGCCGACTATCAAGAAGCCCGAACTCGGCTGCTGGATCGATCGCGTGCCAACGACAGCGACGGCGTGCGCGCCTTGGTTCCCATTGGGGTAAGCAAGGCAAACCAGTTGTTCACCACGCTTGAGAGCCATTTGAGCTACAACTACCGGCTGGCCGAGGCGTTCAGTCGGAACAATAAAGCGGCCCACCAGCAGGCCATTTTGATCTTCGTGGCGATCACCGCGGTGACCGTCCTCGTCTGCCTCGTGCTAGCGGTGAACTTGTACCGGGCGATCGTCCATGGCCTCACGGGGATACGTGGGACGCTGCATCACGTAGAACAATCACTGGACTTCACCCTCCGTGCGCCGGTACGCCGGATGGACGAGATCGGCCATATGGCGATCGCCTTCAACGGCCTGCTTGCTCACCTGCAGGGTAACCTTCAGGCGTTGACACACAGTGCGCAGAAAGTCGCAGGGGCGGCGGAGCAGATGACGCAAACGGCTCGCCATGTCTCGACTGCGGCGGCCACGCAGAGTCAGGCTTCGGCCACCGTGGCGGCCACCATTGAACAGATGACAGTCGGAGTCGGCCAGGTGGCCGAACAGAGCGGGCAGGCCTATGTCTTGGCCAATGAGTCCGGGCGGCTTGCCTTGTCGGGGTCCACCACGATTGTTCAGACCATCGAAGCGATGCACGAGATTGCCGGTGCGGTGCGCGCCGCCGCCGAGCGTATCCGCCTGCTGGAGCAGCAGAGCACCCGGGTCGGTAACGTGGTACAGGTGATCGAGGAGGTGGCCGAGCAGACCAACCTGCTAGCGTTGAATGCCTCCATCGAGGCGGCGCGGGCCGGTGAGCAAGGCCGGGGCTTCGCCGTCGTGGCCGACGAAGTGCGCAAACTGGCAGAACGCACCAGCGTCTCCACGCAGGAAATCGCCGCCACCATTGCGACCATGCACCAGGAGGCCTCCCAAGCCACCATGGCGATGCAAACCGCCGAACGGCTGGTTGCCAACGGCGAACAGCAGGCTGACGATGCGGGTCAGGCGATTCGCCAGATCGGGACCTCAGCCAACGACACGGCGACGATGGTGCGTGAGATGTCCGGTTCAATCGCCGAACAAGGCAGTGCCAGCCAGCATATTGCGGGACAGGTCGAGCGGATTGCCCAGATGGCTGAAGAGGCCAGCCAAGCAGCGGAGCATACCGCCAGCCATGCCAAGCTGCTGGACGGGCTGGCACGCCAGCAGATGGAGGCCCTTCATCATTACCGGTTGTGACTTAGAACCTATCCCAATAGACCGGTAGTCCGCCAAGTGATGATGCCGGTACTGTCACGTTGTTGGCCGGTTGTCGGAAACAAGGGGACCTTCTCGGGCATGAAACGAGCCACGTTGCCTCACAACGCATCCGCCACCAACGCCTTCTCGTATGCCGGTTACCGATTCCCGCTGGCGGTGATCAGCTAGGCGGTGTAGCGGTACTACCGTTTTCCGTTGAGCCTGCGCATGGTCGAGGAGGGGATGACTGCACGCTCCATCGATCTGAGCGACGAGACGATACGGCGCTGGTCAATAACGTTCGGACTGGGTATCGCCCGGCGCATCGACTCGCCAGATCAATGTCGACGGTAAAGCGGCCGTCGACATCGACCGGTACAACGTCATGTGTCGTCGCCAAGATCATTCCAGCGATGCGCGCAACTGCGCCGTTCATTGTCTTGCGCGCCGGGAATGTAGATCACATCATGACACCACAATGCAAGTTCCACTGCATCAGGATCGTGGATCACCGCACGCGCGATATCCAGATCGTGCATGCAGCGGTGGATGTGGTCCAGGTTGTGATAGCGACGCGTTGGCTCGGCGTAATATCGCACCAGCTCGGCGTAGACCGCTTCGCCCTGGACGCCGCCGCAGCGTGATCACAGCGCCAAAAAGCGTGTTTCCATCCTATTCATCCCGACTCCTCTGGCCTCCAGTGCATGCCTAACGTTTAGAGAACCGAGGCCCGCGCGCCAGTGCCGCCGGTTCCATTTTTGTTAAATTGTAAGAACTGCAGTATTCCATCCCCCAGAGCCACCCTAATGGGAACTCTGCGGCCGGACTCGGGCAACTGATTCACGAAGCTAAACGGGGTATGCAGGCATCCGGCCTCGGCGCTCACCCTAGCGCGTGAGCCGCTGAGCATGATCGATACCTGGATGTGAGTCTGCCAGTTTAAGCTGGTCGAGGGCCTTCGACCCAAGCCGGACTGTCGATCGACTCGGTGTTCGCTTCAAAACATCATAAAACGGTGATGTGCGGTATCGATGTGCATTTTCACAATTTTCGAACATTCTTTGTTGACAAAGGAAAGGCCGGCGTGGATAATCCGTTCTTGTGGAGATGCAGCAATTGCCCCTTGATCGCTTCTCCTCTATTTCTCCTTTGTAGACTGGCGCAGACCTCTTGGTTCTGCGCATTTTTTTTGCCCGTTCGCCGGCAGTCATTTCTTAATACGCTGAATAAATAGAAGTTATCGTGCCTTGCTCGTACCGGGCGCCAACTTCCCATCCATACTTCTCATTGCCCCGGAACCCCAACGGTTCGACCAGGAGTAAGCTATCGAGCGGCAACATCGCAAAACAAGCGCATCTCCATGTCTTACTCATAACGCGTGAAATGATTCATTTTGTAACAGAAATGAAAAAATTGAACATAGCATATTCGGCCTACGAGAAGGGAGCTGTTGCATAAGTTCTGCCAAGCCAACGCAGGAGGTGCATAGGTAGACTCGCCGCAGGAACCCGTACAAGCCCCATTACCGCACCACCAACTGGCCTGAATACAACTGCAGCCTGCAGAACCGAGCGAGTCTGACGGTGTGGATGTCGCCAGACATCCCTTGGTTGGGCAATGGTCATATTGGTGCCAATGGTCGCCCGCAGGTCTACACCGATGCGGCCATCCAGGCGGTCCTGATAATGAAAGTCTTGTTCAAGCTGGCGCTACGGCAAGCACGTGGCTTGGTCAGTAGCTTGGTGAAGCTGTTGGGGCTGGATTGGTCGGTGCCTGCTTCAGCACCGTCAGTCGGCGACAGGCTGCCCTGACTTGGGCTAGCCTGATTCCAGCAGACAGCAGTCGGAACACATATCTATATTAGATCGCGTCCTGGTAGCGTTTGCGGTCAGTCATCGGGGAGAGGCGGAACTGCGCCTTGTACTTGGTAGCGAAGTGGGTGGTCGAGACAAAGCCGGTGCTGGCACACACTTCTTCGAGCGGCTTTGATGTGCGGTACAACAACTGACGTGCACGGAGCAGCCGGATTTCGAGGTAAGCCTGCGCAGGCGTCTTGTGCAGCCGGTCCTGAAACCAGCGTTCGAGCTGGCGTGACGACACGCCGAGGTAGGACGCGATCTCAGCGATCGACAGCGTCTCCTCGACGTTACTCTCCATGATCTGCAGTGCCTCCTCAAGCTTGGCATGATCGGCACCCTGATATTGCCTCAGCGACGCGCGCTGGCGATGCTCATGGCCGCGTCGCTCGGCGAGCAGCAATTCGAGCACACGTCCGCCTAAGCTACGGCTACCCGGTGCCTGACTGATCAGGTGCACCATCAAGTCGAGAGGTGCAATCCCACCACTTGAGGTGTAGCGGTTGCGATCAATTTCATAAAGGCGGTTCGAGACGATGGGTTTGGAAAAGCGTTCGAGCAGTATGTCCTGGTCTTCCCAGTGAATGGTGCAGCGATAGCCGTTGAGCAGGCCAGCGCGCGCCAGATAGTAGCTGCCAGTGTCGATACCGCCGAGTGCCGCTCCCTTGCGCTCCTGAAAGCGTAGCCAGTCGGTGATCGTTCCGTTGCCCGCTTTCGGCACCGGGTTGGGGCCGACGATGAACGCAATATCAAATACTTCCTTATCCGCAATCGACGCATCGGTATACACGCGGATGCCGTCACTAGACGCGACACACTCTCCGTCGACCGACAGCAATTTGAACTCGTAGACCTTGCGCCCGACGACCATGTTGGCGATGCGCAGAGGGTCGACCGCTGCGCTCAGCGCGATCAGCGAAAAGTCCTTAACAAGCAAGAAACCGAAGGTCGTGATGCGAAGGTCGTGCATCCCTGCGGGAATGCGCTTGACTGCCGTGGTACTCATGGCCTCCCTCACTGAAATCCCCAGTTTAATGGCTGGGAACACTCCCAGCCGCCTTCTCCATACCGCTAGCCCGACCAAGCTTGCGCGGCTGACGGCCATGTTACTGCACAGCACCGCCCTCTGACAGGCTGATATTCTTCCCGTCCCCTTCTCCTTAGCATTGTGAAACGGCCAAATGTTGACCGAACCCATCAGCGACCTCGACCAGCTCGCTGCTGCGCCAAGGCCGCTCCTTCCCTAAAGTCCATGGTGGCTTAAACAGCCAGTTTGGCATGCCCCACCCTGCGGGTGGGGGCTGCGCCAAGTGGACAACAGACTCGAGTCAGCTCTCAAAGGCTTTTGCCAGCGCGTCGCTGATCCCGTCGACACACACCTTGAGCAGCAATTCGCCGTGTGCCGCGCTGGCCTTCTTCGCCGAGGAAAGACAACCGGAGGCGGGGGTCCATTCCGGCTTAACCGGGAAAAAATCGTAAGGAGGGAAGGTGGCCGGCGGATGGTCGACCACCTGGTCGATGTCCACCAGATTCGGGTGGAGGTGGAGCATCAGCGACGTTTCGAGCACGCCGCCGTGCTCTACCGCCCAGCCCGGGAATTCGTCCTGATAGATCTTCTCGATCGCCTCTGGGGTGACGAAGTCCCAGTACGACAGCACCACCGTGGCAAAGTCATGGATGCCTTCCCAGCGCAGCTCACGCTGCGCGAGGTCCACGCCCTCGACGATGAACATCGAGTTTTCGTAATGCCCATTGACCAGGACCGTGCGGCGAACGCCGTGGCGTGCCAGCTCCTTCAGGATGTCGCGGATCGTACAAGTGAGCGTGTGGCCATCCAGGCTGGTCGTCCCGGGCATGTGGTTGCCGCCTCCGCACTTCTGCTGCGATTTGTAGCCGTAGGCGATCGGCGGTGCGAC
The DNA here is from genome assembly GCF_030385785.1 of Crenobacter oryzisoli. Classification (GTDB taxonomy): domain Bacteria; phylum Pseudomonadota; class Gammaproteobacteria; order Burkholderiales; family Chromobacteriaceae; genus Crenobacter_A; species Crenobacter_A oryzisoli. The sequence goes on along the minus strand of NZ_JAUEDK010000032.1, from coordinate 16,049 downwards.
GAGCGCGTCGATGCGTTTGGCGACCCGCTCGGCGATCGCCGTCGGCAGCAGCACGTCGGTATTCAGCGACATATGGTGTCCATGCTGCTCGAGCGCCCCAACCGGGATCATGACGATGGTCTTGCCATCCTTGACCTTGGCATCGTAAACCGGCCAAGTAAGCTCAGAAATATGCGGGCTGCTCATGGTATGACTCCAAATTTAAAGACAGCAACAAGCCTGAAATGAGACGTAGCGTCCTTCCGGACCACCAAAAATGGATGGTCCGGAAGGCACCACGATTCCCTGAGTACGTTGTTAATTAGATTGATCTACCCGCAGCAGCCATCTTAGCGCCACCGACAAATGCCAGATGTTTTTTGGCCAAGACATAGTACAGCAGCCCCGGAACCAACAAACCAAGTTCAAAACCCACATCCCCCCAGCCAAGATAGTGGGTCATCAAAGGGCTTGCATAAACGGGGGAATTAGAGAAGGCGATCGAGACAACAATCCCCACCAGCCAGGCCACCACGCCAGGCCAGAAAACCCCTTTGCTGTACCAATAATCACCACTGCCCCACTTCATCAGATCCGCAGGGTTGTAGTTCCCCTTACGCATAAAGTAGTCCACCGCAATAATGGCAGCCCACGGCGCGGTCCAGTACACCATATAGCCCAGGAAGGTTTCATACACGCTATAAAACGAACCGTAATACACCGTTATGATACGGAAGCCCAGCGTGAACAGTGCGATGATCCCGAGGGAAGCCACGCGGCTGATGGGGACTCGCAACGCCAGCAGACCCAAGCCGGCCGTATAGCCATTGGGGACGTTTGCAGCAATCCCGCCGACGATAATGGCCAACAGCAACGGCACCATAAACCAGATCGGCAAAAATTTTGCCAGCTGGCTGACCGGGTCATAGCCAAGATTACCACCGACCGCCATGGCAAAGACGACCCCGATAATTTCACACACAGTCAAGGCAACAAACTGCCCGCCACCGGCAAATAAGGCAATTTTCTTCCAGCTGGTTTCAACCGGGAAATACCGACTATAGTCCGAGGCAAAATTGGCCCAACCGATGGGAAAGGAGCAAACAACCCCCATCGCCACCAGCCAAGTCCCGATGGTGGCGTGGTGGGTTTCGTTCAGCAACGCCTGACCGAGATGGGCATGCGGATAAACAAAATAGACCAGCCCCGCAAACAACGTCGCCAAAATCACCGCAATCCACTTTTCGGCCGCGATAATCGTGGCATGACCAAAAATGGCCAGACCGATTTCGGCGGCCAGAATGATGGCTAATGATAGCCAAACAACAAGAGGACTATCAGCGCCGGTCATTTTTATAATGGCTTCCAATGCCTCGGTCGCCACCACCGAGTTAATCGAAAACCAGCTCAGCGCGGAAAGCAGGCTCACCGCCTTAGGCAGAAACGATCCCAGCTGCCCAAAAGAACTTCGGGACACCACGATCCCGGCCGAGCCGGTTTTCGGCCCCATGATCGTCGAGAATCCCACCACCAAGCAGCCGAGCAGGTTGCCGGCGAGGATCGCGGCGATGGCCTGCCAGAACGACAGCCCCTGCGCGTACGCCATCGCGCCGGTGACCACCACGACATAGTTGATGTTCGCCCCCATCCACATCTTGAAAAGATCCTTGGGCGTCCCATGCCGGTCCTTCAGCGGTATCGGGTCTAGACCGTGCTGCTCGATGCTCCACGCCTTATCAGCGACCACCGCATCGTGATTCTGTTTGCCATGACTCATGGCGATCTCCTTTGCTCGTCCTTTGTATGGATAACGTCTTTCTACTTGGGTAAACGTCTTTTTCTTATTGACTACGGAGCAACTCGACGACTGACCGACCCCCGATGCAGGCCGGGACATGATGAAATGGCTGGACTCTCCTTTCTAAAAACCCGCAGGGGAAACGTTCCGCCTCCCTCGCCACGGCTCACTCGTCCGCCAGCGGTTGGCGCGAGGTCTCGCGACTGGCAAGAATGGCGACGAGCGCCACGACGGCCGCACCAATCAGGTACCAGGCTGGTGCCAGCTTGTTGCCGCTTTGCTGGATCAGCCAGGTCGCAACCAGCGGCGCGGTGCCACCGAACAGCGCATTGGCGGTGTTGAAGCTGAATGCGAAGCCGCTGTAGCGCACCTTGGTCGGGAAGATCTCCGACAGGAAGCATGGCAGCGTGCCGTCGTTCATCGTCAGCATCGCGCCGAACGCGACCTGGACCAGCACGATGCCGACGAAACCGAGCGTCGAGAGCTGCGTGAACAGCGGCAGCGTCAGCACCACGAACAGCAGTGACGCGAGGATCAGCATGGTCTTGCGACCGAAGCGGTCGGACAGCGAGCCCATCAGGAAAATCAGGCCGATGTATGCTGCCAGTGAGATCGACGCGGCGATGAACGACTCGGTCTCACCCATGCCCATCTCGGTCGACAGGTAGGTCGGCATATAGCTGAGTACCAGGTAGAACGCGACTGCGTTCAGGCAGGTCACTGCGAACGCGATCACCAGCTTGCCACGGTGCACCCCGAGCAGTTCGCCGACCGGCGTCTTGGCGACGTGATGCTTGCCTTCGAGCTCCTTGAACTTCGGCGTGTCCTCGAGGCGAACGCGGATGTAGCGACCGATCAGGCCGAATGGCGCAGCGAGCAGGAACGGCAGGCGCCAGCCCCAGCTGTGTAGATCGTCGGCCGACAAGAGGGCGTGCAGGCCGGCGACGAACAGCGAGCCGAACAAGAGCCCCGCCGCGGTACTGGCCGGCACGATACTGGTGTAGAAGCCGCGCTTGCCCTCTGGCGCGTACTCGGCGAGGAAGGCCGACGCGCCGGCGTATTCGCCGGCCGCCGAGAAGCCCTGCACCATGCGGATCACCAACAGCAGCGCCGGCGCCCACAACCCCACCTGCTGGTAGGTCGGCAAGAGCGCGATCACGAACGTCGACGCCGACATGATCAGAATCGACAGCGACAGCGCACTGCGCCGACCTATCTTGTCGCCGAAGTGGCCCCAGACGATGCCACCGATCGGGCGGATGATGAATGAGATGGCGAAGACGGCGTAGGCGGCCATCAGGCCGCTAGCGGGATTGCTCTGCGGAAAAAAGACAACGGCGATGATGGTGGCGAGGTAGCCATAGGCGGCGTAGTCGAACCATTCGACGAAATTGCCGATAAAGCTGGCGGCGGCGGCCCGCCTCAGAGCCGGAGCGTTGTCGGCGCCGGCGCTGTAGTCGCCGGCACTCGCAACGGCGCCATAGGCACGGTTCGGCATCGCCGACTGCCTGGCGTTCATGTTCTTGTCACGCATTGGGTTTCTCCTCTTAAGTCGTAGTACGGCATGTTTGTTCATGACTCTGTACGGGCTCTGCGGCCCGCATCACTACTTACTTCTCGACGGAATTCCCCTGTCCTGCGCCGCCACCGGACACGGTCCCGCCCTTCTCCCAAAGGCGGGAACGCATCCGACGCATCCTGCCCATTGAGTGGGCGGCGGCGCATCGACACGGGAACGAGGTGCTACGCCATCTCTTGCCAGTTCGGTGTTCGTTTCTCCTTTTGCATGATGTCGGTTCGGCCGGGCGGGGCGCGCACCGAGCAGTCCGGTTACAACAAGACTGTCCGGTTGCCGTTGATGAACACACGTCGCTCAACGAACGCCTTCACCGCGCGAGCGAGCGCCAGGCACTCGACGTCGCGGCCGGTGACACGCAGTCGCTCAGGATCATAACTGTGGTCCACTCTTTCGACCACTTGTTCGATAATCGGCCCTTCATCCAGGTCGTCGGTGACGAAGTGGGCGGTGGCGCCGATCAGCTTCACGCCGCGCGCGTGCGCCTGGTGGTACGGCTTGGCGCCCTTGAAGCCCGGCAAGAAGGAGTGGTGGATGTTGATTACCCGGCCGGCGAAGTCGGCGCTGAAGCCGGGTGACAGCACCTGCATATAGCGCGCCAGCACGATCAGCTCGGCGCCGGTCGCCTCGACGAGCTCGCGCAGCTGCGCCTCCTGCTGTTCCTTGGTGTCCGGCGTGACCGGCAGGTGGTGGTAGGCGATACCATCGGCGAGCGCCAGGGGCTCGAGCGTCGGGTGATTCGAGACGATCGCGACGATGTCCATCTTCAGTTCGTCCATGCGCCAGCGGAACAAGAGGTCGGCGAGGCAGTGGTCGAAGTGGGAGACCATGATCAGCACCTTGGGGCGCACCGACTGGTCGTGGATCGCCCAGTGCATCGCGAAGCGCTCGGCAATCGGCGCGAAGTCGGCGCGCAGTGTGTCGAGTGACAGCGACAGGCCAGCACGGTGGTGGAAGATGCAACGCACGAAGAAGCGCCGGCTCGCTTCGTCGTCGAACACCGCGAGCTCATCGATGTAGCAGCCGAGCGCGTCGAGGAACTCGACCATCGCGGCGACCTCGCCGGCTTCGCTCGGGCAGTCGAACGTCATACTGAACTTGCCGGTGGAAGAGTGGTTTGGCAGGGTCATCTCTGTCTCCTAGGCTGCGGTGGTGACAAGCCGCTCGGTGACCGGCGATGTGACGGTGCGCCGCGCCTGGCTGGCGTACCAGTGCTCGAAATCGGCGCGCAGCCAGCGCACCCGTACACCAACCTTACGCGCGGCCTTAACCGCCTCGGGCTTGAACAGCGTCAGCTCGGCGCTATCCAGCTGCGGGAAGAGCCGGAACGACAGTGCCAAGAGATCGATCAACAGCTCTTCGATTAGGTCGGTATGCGGTTGCTGCTTGAGGTAGTCGCACAACGTCGCGCAATAACGGTCGTAGTCGAGGTACGGTGTGTCGCCGTCAAGCAGACCGCCCTGGCGGTAGTGCAGCACAGCATCGATCAATACCGGCTGCGGCTCGCGTTCGTGCGGATAGATGCCGAGTGCGGTGCGACAGGCAAGTTGGTCGATCACGATCTCCCAGCGAGTCGCATCGGCATGGTGAACAGTCGTCATGGCAGCATTCTCGGTTCTGGACTGCGAGCAGGGATTCGGCCAACGTTGACCGAACCCCACCGTCGTCGTTAGCGGAGGAATTCGTCGGCGGCGTCGAGCAACATCAGGCAGCAGTACTCGGCGAAACTGCGCCGAACCACCAGCCGGTAACACTCCTCGTCGATGCGCAACAGCGTGATGCCCGCCTTGAAGTAGTGGCTCTGCACGCTGTGTCCGACCGGAAACACCCGCGGGTGCAGGTCGAGCGGGCAGCCCTTGGCGAGCACGTCACGCACCTTGGGGCCGGTCAGCTCGAACACGGTGAAGCCGCTACTGACGTCGACTACCGCGTGGTGCTCGCCGGCGAGCGCGTTGCGAAGCGCCGTCTCGAGCTCCGGGCCGGTCTCCTCAGTCGACTCGATCAGCCACTCGTCCGGCCCCATCCACACCGCGCTGCAGCCGTGGGGCGAATGCGTCATCGCCTGGCCAGCCGGCAGTGTCAACTGCAAGGTGCGCTCGACCACGTCGACGAAAGTCTTCGAACGCGGGTCACCGCGCAGCGTCACGTGCGTCATGAAGGAACGCTCGACGAGGCCGAAGCTGGTCGGCGCCTTGACAAAAACCCGCGCCAATTTCGACTCGATCCCCACCAATGGGGCTTCCTGGATCAGTTGATTAGACATGCTGGCGTTTCCCTTCCACGTCGTAGAACACCGGGCTGCAGACCTCGACTGGCACGCACTGCCCGTCGCGCAGCGCGACATAGGCGCGCTCACCGAGGCGCGACTGCCCTCCCTTCATCACCGCCATCGCGATCGAGCGCGCCAGGATCGGGCTGTAATAGCTCGACGTGACGTGGCCGAGCATTGGCGTGATACCGCCACTGGTTGGCGCGGCGACGATCTGGCCGCCCTCGGGCAGCACGACCGTCGGGTCGACCGGCTTGAGACCGACCAGCTGCTTGCGGTCGTTGCGCCGCGTGTCGGAGCGGAACAGCGAGCGCTTGCCGAGGAAGTCCTTGGTCTTGGACACCATGCCCTCCATGCCCAGGTCGATCGGGCTGACCGAGCCGTCGGTGTCCTGGCCGACGATGATGTAGCCCTTCTCGGCACGCAGCACGTGCATGGTCTCGGTGCCGTACGGGGTGATGTCGAACTCGGCGCCGGCAGCCATCAGCGCTTCCCACACCTTGCGGCCGAAGTTGGCCGGCACGTTCACCTCGTAGGCGAGCTCGCCCGAGAAGCTGATGCGCATCACGCGGGCGGCGACGCCGGCGACGGTGCCCGCGCGGAAGGTCATGAACGGGAACGCTTCCGCAGCGAAGTCGATATCGGCGCAGACCTTCTGCAGCACGCGGCGGCTGTTCGGGCCGGCGACGGCAAAGGTCGCCCAGTGGTCGGTGACCGAGGTCAGATGCACCTTCAGGTGCGGCCACTCAGTCTGCAGCCAGCGCTCCATCCAGTTCATGACGCGCGCGGCGCCGCCCGACGTGGTCGTCATCAGGTAGTGCTGGTCGGCCAACCGGGTGGTCACGCCGTCGTCGAACACCATGCCGTTCTCGTCGAGCATCAGGCCGTAGCGGCACTTGCCGACCTCGAGCTTGCTCCACGGGTTGGTGTACAGCCAGTTGAGCAGGATGGCGGCGTCCGGTCCCTGGATGTCGATCTTGCCGAGCGTCGACGCGTCGAGCATGCCGACGCTGTTGCGCACCGCGAGGCACTCGCGCGCCACCGCCGCATGCAGATACTCGCCGGGCTTCGGGTAGTACCACGGCCGCTTCCACTGGCCGACGTCCTCGAACAGTGCACCCTGTTCGCGGTGCCATTCGTGGATGCAGGTCTTGCGGATCGGGTCGAGAAAGTCGCCCAATTCGCGCCCGGCGATGGCGCCGAAGGTGACCGGCGTGAAGTTCGGCCGGAACGTGGTGGTACCGGTCTTCGGGATGCTCTGATTCAGCGCCTCGGCGAGAATCCCCATGCCGTTGATGTTGCCGAGCTTGCCCTGGTCGGTGCCGAAGCCCATTGCGGTGTAGCGCTTCACATGCTCGACCGAGTGGTAACCCTCACGCGCCGCAAGATAAATGTCGGCGGCCGACACGTCGTTCTGGAAGTCGACGAACTGCTTGTCACCGCGGCCGACCTGGTCGCGCTCGCCGACCAGCCACAACGGCAGGATCGCGCTCTCGTCGACGTGGGCGGTCTTCCATACCGGCGCGGCGCCTCGGGTGAAGCCCAGTTGCTCCAGCGTCGCGTTCGCTACCCCGACCGCCTCAGCCAGCGTCGCGTCGAGCGCGAAGGTGCCGTTGCAGGCGCCGACACTGGCCTCGGCCTGCACCGACTTGCCGGGCACGAAGCAGACCTTCTCGTCGTCCCAGCGCGCCTTGCCGCCGGACTGCGCGAACAGGTGCACCACCGGGTTGTAGCCGCCGGACATCGCCACGAGGTCGCAGTCGAGCGTACCCGCCGAGCCGGCCAGCTTACCGTTCTGATAGCGCGCGAGTTCGACCTTGTCGACCCGCAGCTTGCCGCCGCAGCGCACGACGACGGTCTGGTTGCGCACCTCGATGCCGAGCCGGCGCGCCAGCTCGGGCAAGGTGCCGCGGCCGGATGGACGCGGGTCGACCACGACGACCCTGGCACCGGCCTCGGAGAGGTCGACCGCGGTCTGGTAGGCGGCGTCGTTATTGGTGAACAGCACCACCTTCTTGCCCGGCCGCACGCCATAGCGGCGCACATAGGTCGTCACCGCCGATGCGGTCATCACGCCCGGCAAGTCGTTGTTGGCAAACACGAGCGGCCGCTCGTGCGCCCCGGTGGCGAGGATCACCTTGCGGGCACGCACCTTCCAGACACGCTCGCGGATGCCGGAACGCTGCCGCGGCGGCAGGTGGTCGGTCTTACGCTCGCAGATCGTCAACAGGTTGTGGTCCTGGTAGCCGAACACGGTGCTGCGGCGCAGGATGCGCACCTCGGGCATCGTGGCGAGCTCCGCCTCCAGCTTCGCGACCCACTCGAGCGCCGGCTTGCTATCGATGGCCTCGGTGGACGTCAGCAGGCTGCCACCGAGCTCCGGCTGGTTGTCGGCGAGGATGACGCGGGCGCCGGCGCGGCCGGCGACCCATGCCGCGGCGAGGCCGGCCGGGCCGCCGCCGACGACGAGCACGTCGCAGTGTGCGAAGGCCTTGTCGTAGCGATCGGCGTCGAGCTCGGTCGGCGCCACGCCGAGGCCGGCGGCGTCGCGGATGAACTCCTCGTACTTCGGCCACATCTTCTGCGGCCACATGAAGGTCTTGTAGTAGAAGCCGGCCGGGATGAAGCGGGAGATCTTCTGGTTGACCGCCAGGCGGTCGTTCTCGATGCTCGGCTCCGCGTTGACGCTCTTCGCCTTGAGCCCGGCATAGAGTTCGATCTCGGTCGAGCGCGCGTTAGGCACCTCGTATTCGCCGGATTCGAGCTGCACCAACGCGTTCGGTTCCTCGACGCCGGCGGTGATGATGCCGCGCGGGCGGTGGTACTTCCAGCTGCGCGCGACGAAATGAACGTCGTTCGCCAGCAAGGCCGACGCGAGCGTGTCACCTTCGTAGCCCTGGTAGTTCTTGCCGTTGAACTGGAAGGTCAGCGGTGCACCACGGTTGATGCGGCCGCCCTTGGCAATGCGGTTAGTCTGCGCCATGAGTGTCTCCCGAGCCGCTGGCCCCGACAGGGTAGGTACGGATGAATTGGTAGGTGACGGTGTCGCGCTCGGCGTTGAACCAGCGGCGGCAGCCGGACGCGTGCAACCACTGTTCCTTGTGCACGCCTTTGGTGTTCTTGCGCATGAACAGGTAGTCGCCCCACGCCTCGTCGGACAGCGCCTCGCTGTCCGACGGGCGGGCAATGTCGGCCTCGCCGCCGTAGCTGAACTCGCTCTCGGCGCGTAGGCCGCACCACGGACAAGTGATCTGTAGCATCTCGTTCTCCTAGTGGGCGACCGCGGCGGCGCCGTGCTCGTCAATCAGATGACCGGAGTAGAAGCGGTCGAGCGCGAACGCCGCGTTCAGCGGATGCGGGTTGTCGTGGGCGATGGTGTGGGCAAACACGTGGCCCGAGCCCGGCGTGGCCTTGAAGCCGCCGGTGCCCCAGCCGCAGTTGAAATAGAGGCCCTTCACCGGCGTCTTGCTGATGATCGGGCAGGCGTCCGGCGACACGTCGACGATGCCGCCCCACTGGCGGTTCATCCGCACGCGGCTGAACACCGGGAACATCTCGACGATGGCCTGCAGCGTGCCCTCAATGGTGTGGAAGCTGCCGCGCTGGCCATAACCGGTGTACTGGTCGATGCCGGCGCCGATCACCAGGTCGCCCTTGTCGGACTGGCTGATGTATGCGTGCACCGCGTTCGACATGATGACCGTGTTGATGATGGGCTTGATCGGCTCGGACACCAGGGCCTGCAGTGGGTGACTCTCCAGCGGCAGGCGGATGCCGGCCATCTCGGCCAGCACGCTCGAATTGCCGGCGGCAACCACCGCCACCTTCTTCGCCTTGATGAAGCCGCGCGTGGTCTCGACCCCGGTCACCGCGCCGTTGTCGCGGCGAATCGCGGTTACCTCACAGTTCTGGATGATGTCCACGCCGCGGCTGTCGGCGCCGCGGGCGAAGCCCCAGGCGACCGCGTCGTGGCGCGCCACGCCGGCGCGGCGCTGGAACGACGCGCCAAGCACCGGGTAGCGGCTGTTGAGGTTGATGCACGGCACGATCTCCTTGATCTGTGCTGGCGTCAGCACCTCGGCGTCGACACCGTTCAGGCGGTTGGCGCCGACGCGGCGCTCGATGTCGCGCATGTCCTGCAGCGTGTGGCCGAGGTTCATCACGCCGCGCTGGCTGAACATCACGTTGTAGTTGAGGTCCTGCGACAGGCCCTCCCACAGCTTCAGCGCATGCTCGTACAGCTGGGCCGCCTCGTCCCACAGATAGTTCGAGCGCACGATGGTGGTATTGCGCGCGGTGTTGCCGCCGCCCAGATAGCCCTTCTCGAGCACCGCGACGTTGGTAATGCCGTGCTCCTTCGCGAGGTAGTACGCGGTCGCAAGACCGTGGCCGCCGCCGCCGACGATCACCACGTCGTACTCGCGCTTCGGTTCAGGGCTGCGCCAGGCCTGCTGCCAGTTCTCGTGATAGGAGAGCCCGTTACGCACCAAGCTAAAAATCGAATAGCGTTTCATGATTCCACCTCAACATTCGATGACGTTGACGGCCAACCCCCCGCGGGAGGTTTCCTTGTACTTGGCCTTCATGTCGGCCCCAGTTTCGCGCATCGTCTTGATCACCTTGTCGAGCGACACGTAGTGCTTGCCGTTGCCCTTGAGCGCCATCCGCGCCGCGTTGACCGCCTTGATCGCGCCCATCGCATTGCGCTCGATGCACGGGATCTGCACTTGGCCACCGACCGGGTCGCAGGTCATGCCGAGGTTGTGTTCCATGCCGATCTCGGCGGCGTTCTCCACCTGCTCGGGACTGCCGCCGAGCACTGCGGCGAGCGCGCCGGCGGCCATCGAGCACGCGACGCCGACCTCACCCTGGCAGCCAACCTCGGCGCCGGAGATCGACGCGTTCTCCTTGTAGAGCACCCCGATCGCCGCCGCGGTCAGCAGAAAGTCGATCACTCCCTGCTCGTTCGCGCCGGGCACGAACTTGGTGTAGTAGTGCAGCACCGCGGGGATGATGCCGGCCGCGCCATTGGTCGGCGCGGTGACGATGCGTCCGCCGGCGGCGTTCTCCTCGTTCACCGCCATCGCGTACAGGTTGACCCAGTCGATCATCGACAAGGGGTCGCGCAAGGCGGCCTCCGACTGCGACTTGAGTGTCTGGTAGAGCTCCGGCGCGCGACGCTTCACCTTCAACGGCCCCGGCAGCAGGCCTTCGGCCTGGCAGCCGTGCTTCACCGCGGCGGCCATCACGTTGGCGATCGCCAACAGCTGACTGCGGATCTCATCCGGCGTGCGCCACGCCTGCTCGTTCTCGAACATCAGTTCTGCGATCGACAGACCGCTCTCGCCGGCGAAGCGCAGCAGATCGAGCCCAGACTTGAACGGATGCGGTACATCGCGCGCCGGCAGCAGGCCGTTGATGCGTGCACCGTCGGCGTCGACGACGAAGCCGCCGCCGACCGAGTAGTAGGTCTCGTCGAGCACCGCCTGCCCGGTCTCGTCGCTGGCGACGAAACGCATGCCGTTGGTGTGGCGAGGCAGCGTTTCGCGCGCGGCGAACTGCAGGTGCTGTTTCTCGACGAAGGGGAGGGGACGTTCGCCGAGCAGCATGAGCGTGCGCGACGCGCGGATCTCGGCCAGCCGCGTCTCGGCATAATCCGGGTCGATGACATCGGGCAGATGGTCCTCGAGGCCGAGCAGCACCGCCTTGTCGGTGCCGTGGCCGCGGCCGGTCGCGGCGAGCGAGCCGTAGAGGCGCACCTGCACCAACTGGACCTGAGCGAGCCGCCCCGTGTCGGCCAGGTGCCGGGCGAAGCGCTGCGCGGCGATCATCGGGCCGACCGTGTGCGAACTCGACGGCCCGATACCGATCTTGAAGAGGTCGAAAGTGCTGACGTTCATGGCATCATAGTCCCTGGTAGACCGGGAAATCGCGACACAGCGCGGCGACCTTGTCGCGCACCGCGACGATCGTCGTCTCGTTGCCGAGGTCGTCGAGCACGTCGCAGATCAGCGTCGCAGTCAGCGCCGCTTCGCGCTCGGTAAAGCCGCGGCTGGTGATCGCCGGCGAGCCGATGCGGATGCCGCTGGTCACGAATGGCGACTGCGGATCGTTCGGCACCGCGTTCTTGTTGACGGTGATGTGCGCCCGGCCCAGTGCCGCATCGGCGTCCTTGCCGGTGATGCCCTTCTTGATCAGGCTGACGAGGAACAGGTGGTCATCGGTGCCACCCGAAACGATGTCGTAGCCGCGCTCGAGGAATACCGCGACCATCGCGCGCGCATTGTCGATCACCTGCTGCTGATACGCCTTGAAGCTAGGCTGCAGCGCCTCCTTGAATGCGACCGCCTTCGCCGCGATCACATGCATCAGCGGTCCGCCCTGGCTGCCCGGGAACACCATCGCGTTGAGCTTCTTCTCGATGTCCGGGTTGGCCTTCGCGAGGATCAGGCCGCCGCGCGGACCGCGCAGCGTCTTGTGCGTCGTTGTCGTCACCACATCGGCGAACGGCACCGGGTTCGGGTACAGGTCGGCGGCCACAAGGCCCGCCACGTGCGCCATGTCGACGAAGAGATAAGCCCCGACCGCGTCGGCGATCGCGCGGAAACGCGCGAAGTCGAGTTGGCGCGAGTAGGCAGAGAAGCCGGCGATGATCATCTTTGGCTTGTGTTCGAACGCGAGGCGGGCGACCTCGTCGTAGTCGATCAGGCCCTCATCGTTCAGGCCGTACTGGACCGCGTTGTAGAGCTTGCCCGAGAACGACACCTTGGCACCGTGCGTGAGGTGACCGCCGTGCGCAAGACTCATGCCAAGCACCGTGTCGCCCGGCTGCAAGAGCGCCATGTAGACCGCCGCGTTGGCCTGCGAGCCCGAGTGCGGCTGTACGTTCGCGTAGTCGGCGCCGAACAGCGCCTTGGCGCGGTCGATCGCCAGCTGCTCGACCACATCGACATGCTCACAGCCGCCGTAGTAGCGCTTGCCGGGGTAGCCCTCGGCGTACTTGTTGGTCAGAACGCTGCCCTGCGCCTCAAGTACGCGCGGGCTCGTGTAGTTCTCCGAGGCGATCAGCTCGATATGGTCTTCCTGCCGCTGGCGCTCGTCGCCCATCGCCCCCCACAGCTCGGGATCGAACGAGGCGATCGTCTGGTCTGCCGTGAACATGATGCTGTCTCCTTGGATTCGGGTTATCGGGCCCGGCGGCTCGCGCCGCCGGGCGTCATCACGCTGACGGCGATCAGGCGCGGATGATGTTGTGCTCAGGGCCGTACTTGAAGCCGGTGATGTTCTCGGCACCGTTCTCGTGCACGACGAGGATGTCGTGCTCGCGGTAGCCGCCGGCGCCCGGCAGACCTTCCGGCAGCATGATCATCGGCTCCATCGACACCACCATGTTCGGCTCGAGCACGGTATCGATGTCTTCGCGCAGTTCCAGGCCCGCCTCACGACCGTAGTAGTGCGACAGCACGCCGAACGAGTGGCCGTAGCCGAAGGTGCGGTACTTGAGCAGGTCGTACTTCTCGTAGATCTTGTTCAGCTCCTTCGCGATGTCGCCGCAGACCGCGCCCGGCTTGATCAGCTCGAGGCCGGCCTCGTGCACCTCGACGTTGACCTGCCACAGGCGCAGATGCTCGGGCGAGCAGTGGTCGAAGAACATGGTGCGTTCGAGCGCGGTGTAGTAGCCCGAGATCATCGAGAAGCAGTTCAGGCTGAGGATGTCGCCCTTCTGCACCTTGCGGGTGGTGACCGGGTTGTGCGCGCCGTCGGTGTTGATGCCGGACTGGAACCAGGTCCAGGTGTCCATCAGTTCGGAATCCGGGAAGCGCTTGGCGATCTCGCGGATCATCGCCTGCGTCGACGCCAGCGCCACTTCGTGCTCCGGCACGCCCTCGTGCACCGCCGCGGCCAGCGCCGCGCCGCCCACGTCACACACCTGTGCGCCATGCTTGATCAGCGCGATCTCCTCATCCGACTTGATCATGCGCATCCGCATCGTCGCTGCGCCGATGTCGACGAAGTCAACCGACGGCAGCGCCGCGCGCAGCTTGTTCAGTACCTCGACCGGCACGTGGTCGTATTCGATGCCGATGCGGCCCTTGTTCTCGATTTCCTGCTGCACGGCGCGGAAGAAGTTGTCGCGCTGCCAGTCGGTGTAGACCACGTTGTAGTCGCCGACGGTACGGCGCCACGGCTGACCACCATCGATGTTGGCCGAGATCGATACCACTTTCTGCGGCGTAACGACGAGGCCATACTTGCGGCCGAATGAGCAGTAAAGGAAATCGGAGTAGTAATTGATGTTGTGATAAGAGGTGAATAACACGGCGTCGATATTCTGACTGGCCATCAATTCACGCAGCTTGCGCTGACGGTTCTCATATTCGGCATCCGAAAAGGTGTGTTTTACCTTCTCGCCGTTTTCGATGCGAATCAGACTTTCCAGTGCCATTTACGCTCTCCTTTGTAATGCCGTTGTCGCGGCTGGTGAGGTAAATACTAGGTGGACTGGAAATTACGAAATTTCTTAATTCGACAAACCACTTTCCAAATCCGACATTGTCGAACAGCGTACATTTATTGCGCTGCACCATGCCAATGGGGCAGATCTGATGACGTGATGCGTCCCGATGCCCGGCATCCCAGCGGTCGAGATGGTCCGTCCGGCCACGCGTCGGTCAGGACTTCCGGGAACAGAGCAGGTCGACGACACGAATGGAAAACCGTAAATATCAATTAAATCAACAGGCTGAACTGCTTCCAGTGGGGGGCGGCAAACTGGGATCGGGCCGACCGCTGTCGAGACGGTTGGTCTTGCGACATGATCGGTACCGTAAGTCATCATAAGTAGCATCAATTTCACTGCCGTTATTGTTCGACAGTAAGGCAGCGCGACCACATGCAACGACGTCGTTGTTAGACCGACATACAGAGTGCCGACATTGGAAGCCGGCAATGCCGTTTTGCACGACTTACCACCGGGAATCTGGCAATTTCCTGTATTGCGGTTCTTATCAGAATTAGACCTAAAGTCGTTTATTCCGGATAAGATGGCTTATCGCATGACCGGCTTTCTCCGACACCGGATCCAAATAAAATTTCTGCGCCGCGATTTATATCTTTTAGCCGAATAATTTTCCGCTCAATTCCATCATGCACTGTCAGCCTCTCGCCTCGATTCCCGACCTGTTGGCGCTCCATGCCGCCGACCGCGTCCGTTTCCCCTACCTGCTGCAGTCGTCCGGCGATACCGGCTGGGACCTGCTGCTGGCCCTGCCGCGCGAGCGCCGCGTCTACCAGGCCGGTGACGAAGCGGCGTTTCTCGCCGATCTGGCCGCGCTGCCGCGCGAGGACGTCGCCAATCCGCACGGTTTGCCGTTCACCGGCGGCTGGTTCGTCTACCTCGGCTACGACCTGCTGTCGGCCTTCGAGCCAACCGTGCCGGCGGCGCTGCCGGACAGCTTCCCGATCGCCGCCCTCTCCAGGGTGCCGGCCGCCGTGCTGGTCGACCGCGAGAAGCAGCAGGCCTGGCTGATGGCCGAGAGCGAGGCGGAACGGGTCGAACTGGCGCGCAGCGTCGAGCATGTCCCGCCGTTCCAGCCGCAGCCGGTGGCACTGGCCGCGCTCGAGGAGGATCCGCCGGAGTGGTACACCGACGCGGTGGTGCGGCTCAAGCGCTACATCTACGAGGGCGATGTGTTCCAGGTGAATATATCGCGCGGCTGGCGTGCGACCTTGGCCGACGGCATCGCCGCGCCGGACCTGTTCGCCGCGCTGCGCCGCGCCAACCCGGCACCGTTCTCGGCCTTGGCAGACCTGGGCGACGCGCAGATCGTCAGCTCCTCGCCGGAGCGACTGGTGCGAGTGCGCGACGGCTGGGCCGATACCCGGCCGATCGCCGGCACCCATCCGCGCTCGACCGATCCGGACGAGGACGCCGCGCTGAAACAGCGGCTGATCAGCAGCATCAAGGAGCGTGCCGAGCACGTGATGCTGATCGACCTGGAGCGCAACGACCTGGGCCGCATCTCGCAGCCGGGCACGGTGGAGGTGAACGAGCTGATGGCAGTGGCGAGCTATGCCTACGTGCACCACATCGAGTCGAATGTGCGAGGGCGCCTGCGAGACGACGTCGACACCGTCCAGGTGTTCCGCGCGCTGTTCCCCGGCGGCACCATCACCGGCTGCCCGAAGGTGCGCACCATGCAGATCATCCGCGAGCTGGAGAACAGCGCGCGGCGCGCCTACACCGGCACGCTTGGCTACCTCAACCGTGACGGCACAATGGACAGCAATATCCTGATCCGCACCTTCATGCAGGAGGGCAGCCGGCTGCGCTTCCGCACCGGCGGCGGCATCGTCGCCGACTCCGATCCGGAACGGGAACTGCAGGAGACCCGCCACAAGGTGCGCGGGCTGTTGCGCGCGCTCGG